>NZ_CP126095.1:4800000-5432743 GCF_030123105.1 Paenibacillus sp. G2S3 | reverse complement strand
GATAAAATTCAGTAATATAGGGGGACATTTTTCTAATTCATGGATACTTGTTTAGGGGAACTTTGATAGAAAAGGTGCATGTCCTCTTTTTCAGGAAAAGCATGCAGAACACATAACCTCCGATGTTATGAATATAAATTATATACATGCCTGCAATAATTTTACGGAACTATGCAACGCATCGCTGTTTTTTTCGTTATAGTAGTATCATACGGAAGGTGGTGGGTTCACCGATGGTTGTGTTTTGGTTGATCGCAGCCGGTGTCCTGTTTGTTGTAGAGATGATGACGCTTACTTTTTATCTGCTGTGGCTTAGTATTGGTGCGTTAGCCGCAGGCTTGGTATCGTTGATTGTTCCTGAAGCCATTTTGTTTCAGGTGGTCCTCGGATCACTGGTCGCACTTGGTCTAACTATATTCTCGAAACCACTGGTTTCTAAATTTCGCAGCTCACGTGGGTTCAAGGATACAGGCACAGAAATCGTAGGCAGGCAAGGAGTCGTCATTGAGCCGATTGAGCAAGGGCGCTATGGGCAAGTGAAGGTAGGCGGAGATACGTGGAGCGCGAGCTCTGACCAGTCTTTGGGCAAGGACGAAGTAGTCAGAGTAGTGAAGAGAGGCACGACCATTATCGAAGTAGAACGATGGGGGGACATGAACTAATGGAATGGGCAATTATCGGAATTATTCTTGTCGTGGTCGTAGTTTTTGTGGCATTAACGATCAAAATCGTACCGCAACAACGGGTAGGCGTAGTGGAACGTCTGGGTAAATTCAATCGTCTACTGACACCGGGTCTCAACATTTTGATTCCTGTGATTGATCAGGTGCGTACGTACCATGACCTACGGATTCAACAAGCAAATGTGCCTCCACAAACGGTAATCACGAAGGATAACGTGCAGGTGCAGATCGATACTATTATTTTCTATCAAGTAGTTGGACCAGAGGAAGCCACGTACGGCATTTCTGATTATGTATATGGGGTAAGAAACATTTCGACGGCTACCATGCGCCAAATTATCGGTAAGCTTGAATTGGATGAAACACTGTCCGGGCGGGAAAAGATTTCGACCGATATTCGGCTGGCGCTTGATGAAGCGACAGAGAAGTGGGGCGTGCGGATCGAGCGTGTGGAGGTTATCGATATCAAGCCGCCGCTGGATATTCAAGAAGCAATGGATAAGCAAATGAAAGCGGAGCGGAGCAAACGGGCGATTGTTTTGGAAGCGGAAGCAGCCAAGCAGGATATGATCCTGCGTGCTGAAGGGGATAAGCAGAGCAAGATTCTGAAAGCGGAAGGCGACAAGGAAGCACGTATCCGCCAAGCAGAGGGTTCAAGACAAGCACAGGAGCTGGAAGCTCATGGTGAGGCGAAAGCAATTCAAGCCGTGGCTGAAGCAGAAAAATCACGCATTGAGCTGATTCGCTCAGCAGGTCTGGATGAGCATGTGCTCGCTTATCGCTCCTTCGAGGCTCTGGCTGAAATCGCCAAAGGTCCTGCGAATAAAGTGTTCTTGCCAACAAGCGCTGTTGAAACGCTGGGAAGTCTTGGCGCGATTGCTGAGGTATTCAAAGCGAGCAAGGATAGTAAATAAATTTTACAATTCGTGCTTCTTCCGTTAAAGTAAAAAGCAAAAATAACCTTATGCATACGAAGCTATTGTTGCTCATGCAAACTTTGAAGGAGAGAAGCTACCGTGACACAAAAAGAAATCTCACCGCTAGTTGAACTGCTCGGATTACAGCCCCACGTTGAGGGTGGTTGGTACAAAAGACTTTGGAACTCGGAATTTGAAATTCCGCAGGAAGTGCTCGGCGATAGCTATTCCGGATCTCGTCATTCGGCCTCTTCAATTTATTTTCTGCTTCACGAGGGCGAGCAATCCGATTGGCATACTGTTTTGTCCGATGAAGTTTGGTTCTGGCATTCTGGTAGTCCAATAGTGCTTAGTCTCGGAGGTAATGGCGATAAGCCTGAGGATGTAAAGGAAGTTATCCTAGGTCTCGACATTGCTGCGGGTCAACAGCCGCAAGTGGTTGTTCCTGCAGGCGTATGGCAAGCGGCTCGTCCGTTAGGCTCAGAACCGGTACTGGTATCCTGTATTGTTTCTCCTGAATTCCATTTTGATGATTTCAAACTAATTGAGAAATAAGAAGAGCGGGGGCTAATGCCTCCGTTTTTTTATTAGAATATTGGGAATGATGATGCAGTCTGCTATACTCTTTGTGGGAGCGCTTGCTTCTGAAGCGTAAAATTAGGTTAAGTAAGATTAACGAAATAACAATATGCTTGGAGGGTTAAGCGATGAGTGAATTGAACGCACCGTTCTCGGGGGGACCCACTTTAAATGACGGAGTGACAATGCCGTGGCTAGGTCTTGGCGTGTATAAGACTAAAGATGGCGATGAGGTTATTCATGCGGTCAAAACCGCAGTGGAATTAGGATATCGGAGTATTGATACGGCTGCCGGTTACAATAACGAAGAGGGCGTTGGACAAGCTATTCGTGAATGCGGAGTGGCCCGTGATGAACTGTTTATTACGACGAAAGTACGCAACCCTGATCAAGGTTATGAATCAACACTGAAAGCGTTCGAGGTTAGTCGGCGTAAGCTGGGCTTGGACTATATAGATTTATATCTCATTCACTGGCCGGTGGCTGGGAAGTATCGGGAGACATGGAAAGCTCTAATTCATCTGCAAAAAGAGGGCCTCATCAAATCCATCGGTGTGAGCAATTTTCAGATTCATCATCTGAAGGATATCATCGAGGATACGGGAGTAGTTCCAGTTGTGAATCAGGTGGAGTTCCATCCACTTTTGACTCAGCGCGAGCTGCTGAAGTATGCCAATGAGCAAGGAATCCAGCTTGAAGCTTGGAGTCCGCTAATGCAAGGGAACCTTGATCTACCTCTTCTCCAAGAGCTGGCTGAGAAGTATGGTAAGACCCCCGCACAAATTGTGCTTCGTTGGGATTTGCAGCAAGGTGTCATTACGATTCCGAAATCGGTGAATGCGGATCGAATCAAGGAGAATGCGGGATTCTTTGACTTTACGCTGAGCGATGAGGATGTTAAAGCTATCGAAGATTTGAACAAAGACCATCGTTTTGGTCCGGATCCTGATAATTTTAATTTCTAAACCATTGCGAGTACAAGCCAAACAGCAAGCCACCGATACGGGGACTTGCTGTTTGGCTTGTCGCTTATTGGATGGAGACGTTATATTTTCGCAGCCAGAGATCTACTTGGGCGAGATATGCAAACAGCTGAGGACCGGACATGAGCTGACCGAACCAAGGGAGATTGGTAGAGGATTCTGGGGAAGCGGCGATCTCACGGATTTTGGCAGCATCAATTAAAGGAAGTATAGGCGAAGTAGAGTCATCTAGAATGTTCAATACTTGTGTTCGTACTGCGTTTAAATAGGCTGGATTGTGGGTTTTTGGGTAAGGACTTTTTTTACGATATAGCACATCGTCTGGAAGAATTCCCTCAAGCGCCTTGCGCAAAATCCCTTTTTCACGACCGTTCAAGTTCTTGATTTCCCAAGGAATATTAAAGACATATTGAACAAGCCGATGATCACAATAAGGAACACGTACCTCTAGTCCTGCCCCCATACTCATTCTGTCCTTACGATCGAGCAGAGTAGGCATGAAGCGGGTAATATTTAGATAGGACATTACGCGCATTTGTGCTTGTTTACCTGTCTCCCCATCCAATTTTGGGACTTCTGCTACTGCATCGCTGTATTTGTCACCCAAATATTCCAGCGGCCGAATCCATTCATTAACTTCAGGGGATAATAGACTTGCACGCATTTTAGGAGCTACTGACCAAGGAAAAGTTCCTGAGGAGAGCATCTCCTCCCGATGAAACCAAGGATATCCGCCAAAAATCTCATCGGCAGCTTCGCCGGAAATGGCTACAGTAGCATTCTTTTTAATCTCGCGGCAAAATAAATACAAAGATGAGTCCACATCGGTCATCCCAGGTAAATCTCGTGTGTACAATGCATTATCAAGTGCTTCTACAAGCTCGGGCGTATCAAATGAGATATAGTGATGGTTTGTATTTAGTTCATCGACCATTCGCTTAATCCACGGTCCATCTGCTCCGGGCTGAAAAGTATGGCTCTTGAAGTGCTTGTCGTTATCGACATAATCGACGGAATACGTATCCACTCGTCCCTGACCATTTCGGTTGTAGTAATCAACTGCAAGTGCTGTTAGCGCACTGGAATCTAGCCCTCCCGACAAGAGTGAGCAGACAGGGACATCTGAGACTAGCTGACGTTCGAGCGTATCCTGCAGCAGTTCACGCACCTTAGCGGCTGTCTCTGCTTCATTGTCATTGTGTTGTGCGCTTTCCAGCTTCCAATAAGCGTAACTGCGAAGACCTTCACGACTATAGATCATGGCGTGCCCCGGACGAAGCTCCTGCATATCCTTATACACACCGTGTCCTGGCGTACGGGCTGGACCGATAATAAAGATTTCCGCTAGTCCTTCAGGGCCTACGACTGGCTGTACCTTGGGGTGCTGCAGGAGCGCTTTAGGCTCTGAGCCGAAAACTAAGACATCATCCACCTTACTATAGAACAGGGGCTTCACACCTAAGCGGTCGCGTGCAAAAAAGACCTGGTCCCGAAGACCGTCCCACACCGCAAAGGCAAAGATTCCATTAAGCTTCTCTGCACAATCCGGTCCCCATTCGATATAAGCATGCAGCAGAACCTCTGTGTCACATTGGGTACGGAATTGATGACCCCGCTGCTTAAGTTCTTGTTTGAGCTCGGGTGCGTTATATAATTCGCCGTTGTACACAATCGCATATACCTGTTCCTCATGGCGGGTAATCATAGGCTGCGCACCGTTCTCTGGATCGATAACGCTAAGTCTGCGGTGACCGAATGCACAGGGGCCTGAAATCCAAGTTCCAGCTGCATCGGGTCCGCGGTTTGCTAAAGTTTCAGTCATTTTGACCAGCAACTGCGAGTGCTGCGTGAGATCTCCGCGCCACTGGATAAATCCGGTTATTCCGCACATGATGGTTCATCCTCTCTTTTTGTGCGATTGTTGTCCTTACTTTTTTGCCAAGTAATACAGATATATGCCGAAGGAAGGGATAAAATGTATGTCCTTATCCGAACACTAGGAGAGAGAGGAATTTGCCAGGAGGGAAGGATGACAGGTGTATTATATTAAAGATGCCAAAATCCGCAGAATGATGGAGTATGACGGTGCGCCTTGTGCAGAAGTAGGTGTGTTGCCAGGTGCTGTTAGTGATCCTGCGCTTTTGGTGTATATCGTAGAAGATCAGCGCGAAGAAGGCTATGAGATTGTCCGTATCCTCACTAACGACGCTGATACTTCTACCGATTGGTTTGATAACAATATGCATGATGCTTTTAAGGATGTAACTTCGAGCGCTTTTACAGGCAGTATGATTATGACGCCGGAAGATGAACGTTCCAAGTTTCAGAGAGAATTAATGACATACGGAGATTTAAAAAAGCAGCTAGAGCAGCATTTTCGGAATCTGGAGTAGTATGGAGTAGAAACGAGGGTATCCTTACGCTATAAAATAGCTAGGACACCCTCGTTATTATCAAAACAGGATTATGATTACTTATTTTCCAAAATATTAGTCTTGAAAAAACTGCTGAATACGGTATAATAAATATCGTTGCGTCAATACATATCATTATTTCTTATATGTCCCGGTAGCTCAGCTGGATAGAGCATGCGCCTTCTAAGCGCACGGTCAGGGGTTCGAATCCCTTCCGGGACGTCAAGTAACAGCCTTCCTTCGGGAAGGCTGTTTTTGCGTGCAGGGGTAGAGAAGCCCGGATGGTTCGTCGTAGGAAAAGCATCGATAGGCTCAGCTTAACAGTCAGCCCGATAGGGCTGCATTCCGCCGTAGCAGCAATCGGACCCAGATGACCTTAATCGTGGAAATATGCCACTTTTGTGATATTATCGGACTCCATCGTCGCTATTGGCAACAAAAGTGCTCCAAATGAGGCTTTTTCGATAGGATAGCTGCATTGGAGTCCGAAACGCTGCTCAAAAGGCGATAAACGGGCAAATAACGTCGCCTGAGTCCGCTTGCTTCCTCAGTCTCTAGCGTGCTGATTACTTGGCGGTGTTGAGTTACTTGGTAGTTTTGAGTTACTTGCAGCGCTGGACTCTTAATGGTGTAGTAAAAATTATCGTCGTTGAACATCAAACTTCGTGTGATTAGCTCATATTTGTGTGTACGCAGCGACAATCGGACTCAAATGACCTTAAATGTGGAAATATGCCACTTTTGTGATATTATCGGACCCCATCGTCGCTATTGGCAACAAAAGTGCCTCAAATGAGGCTTTTTCGATAGGATAACTGCACTGGAGTCCGAAACGCTGCTCAAAAGGCGATAAACGGGCAAATAACGTCGCCTGAGTCCGCAAGCTTCCTCAATCTCTGGGGTGCTGATTACTTGGCGGTGTTGAGTTACTTGGTAGTTTTGGGTTACTTGTAGGCGTTGGACTTTTAGTGACGTAGGAGAAATTATGGTCGTTGAACACCAATCTTGGTGCGAATAGCTCATATTTGTGCGTACGCAGGAGCAATCGGACCCAGATGACCTTAATCGTGGAAATATGCTACTTTTGTGATAATATCGGACTCCATCGTCGCTATTGGCAACAAAAGAGCCCTAAATGATGCTTTTTCAATAGGATAGCTGCACTGGAGTCCGAAACACTGCTCAAAAGGCGATAAACGGGCAAATAACGTCGCCTGAGTCCGCGAGCTTCCTCAGCCTCAGGAGTGCTGGTTACTTGGCGGTGTTGAGTTACTTGGTAGTTTTGAGTTACCTGAAGACTTTGGACTCTTATCGGTGTTGAGAAATTATGGTCGTTAAACACTAAACTTCGTTTTCCATCGCAACTTCAGGGGTGCTGATCAGCGTATATGTAATCAGCCAATTATGCGACGCTAACCTCAATCCCATAAAAAAAAGACCGCTCCTAAAGAAGCGGCCAAATCTCCTCCCAGACAGTGTCTAGAATAGCTTGCATATTATCCTCCATACTGTTAATGGCGATTACCACTTGAGCATCCGGGGCAACAATGCAGAATTGACCATGAGCGCCATCAGCACGATAAGCATCGTGAGTGCACAGCCAGAATTGACAGCCGTACCCTTGGCCCCAATCGCGATCGCCGCTATTTTCGATCTGCTTTTGCGTGACAAAGTCGATCCAAGCTGCAGGAATAAGCTGCTGCCCTTTCCACACTCCTTTTTGCAAAAGAAGCTGTCCAAATCGGCTTAGTTCTTCCGTATTGATCTGAAGTCCGGCACAACCGAGGGTGATCCCTTGAGGGGCCATCTCCCATTCGACATTTTCTATGCCTAGTGGGGCAAAGAGGCGGGGAACGAGGTAATCTTTTACGGTTTGTCCTACACTTTCCTGTACCATTGCAGAGATCATAATGGTATCCCCGCTGCTGTAAGTAAAATGTTCCCCAGGAGGTCTATCTAAAGGCAGAGATAGATAATGTTGTATCCAGTTTACATCTTTCAATGCTAATCTTTCTTCAATCCAAAACGGGGGAGAATCATGCCCTGTACTCATGCGCAATAAATCGAACAAAGTCAATTCCCCAGGTTGCATGGAGGGAAGGACCTCTTTGTGAGTAACTGCGTAATCCGGAAACACATCTTTTAATGTAGTATCTAGTGTTAGCTTTCCTTCTTCGATGGCCAGGCCTACCGCCATACATGTGAAAGATTTACTGACCGAATGCTGCAAACGCCGAATATCCTCTGCGAGATCCACTTTCCCCACTAGCGTTCCGTTTTGAAGCACACGAACATTGAACACATTCAATCCACGTTCGCGGATTTGAGCTTCAAAGCGAGTCATGTTTAACATAAAAAGCAGCCCTCTCTCTCTATGATTCCAAGCTTGATAAGGAAGTTTGTCGATCAAAATGATTGAAAATAGAGTGGAAACGTTTCCTCTAACCGGATATTAAACAGCTAAATCGATGGTATTCCATTCTTGTTTTAAAGTCAATAAAGGCAAAGAAACTACTATTCAACATAAATCTCCTTAAAATCTAAAGTGGTTTTCAAGCGTGAATCATTTTTAGTCAAAAATCATAGGTTGACTTCTAAAAAATATCTGTCCATAATGAACGTATTAAGCGATTTGAATACGAAAACAGTCAAAATGATGTCATGGGAAACGTTTCCCATCATTTCATGGGTTTCCATTAAGCTGATTTCATCAGGTGAAGGGGAGCTCATTATAGGGGTGAAACAGGGGGAATTATGAATATCAAGGACATTGCAAGGCTATCAGGCGTTGGTATCGCCACGGTTTCCAGGGTAATCAATAACTCCGGTGTAGTAAGTGATGCAACCAGAGCTAAAGTAATGGCTGTTGTAAGAGAACATAATTATATTCCAAATGGAAATGCGAGCAATCTGAAGAAAACGCGTTCTAATACGATAGCGCTTATGGTTAAAGGAATTGCAAACCCGTTTTTTGCAGACATGATCAAAGAAGTAGAGCGTCAAGTGAATTTGCGCGGCTGCCCGCTTCTGATCCAGCATGTTGAAGATGGAGTAGATGAGATCAATGCGGCTCTTCAGCTCGTGAAGGAAAAGAATTTGTACGGGGTAATTTTTATGGGTGGTACATATGACCATTCCGAAGAAAAATTCAAACAATTGCCGATCCCATTCGTTTTGACTACCATCACGACTACGAAGGATGTTGATCCTGCTGTATTCTCCAGTGTGATCATTGATGATATGCAAGAGTCTTATAAAGCTGTGAGCTATCTAATCTCACTCGGACACCGGAACATTTGCTTTTTGGCCAGATTTCCTTTGGTTCAGCATACTACCGGCAACCGTCGTCTTATGGGTTATATCAAGGCACTTGAGGATCATGGAATTGAGTATGATGCTTCCTTAGTAGAGGATTGTGAATACAGTCCAAGTTCTGGCTTTACGGCTACGAAAAGACTACTCAATAAGAAAAAAGACATCACCGCTGTATTTGCCGCATCAGATACCATTGCTATCGGAGCAGCCAAAGCTCTATTATCTTTAGGTCTATCGATTCCAAATGATATTTCGATCATCGGATTTGACGGTATAGAGATGGCAGAATACTATCACCCATCGCTGGATACGATTAGCCAACCTGGGGTGGATATGGCGAAAGCCAGTGTTGAAATTCTGTTTGACCTGATTTCGGGACAATCGGAGAACAAACATGTGGTATTCGAGTCTGTTTTGGTGAAGCGGGGATCTTGTAAGAAGATTAATAAACAAGCATAAACGCCTTCGGCGTCCTTATAAGGACGGTAAGCGTTTGAGCGAGAAATAGAAGGATAATTTATAGCGTAAGCATATAATTTCTTATATTTTAAAAAAGGTTCCGTAAGGAGATGACATATGGCACTTCTAACCGTTGAGACTGGTTCTCCTACCTTAAGAATGACAACGTCCATCAGTATCATCTCCCCCGTTGATTCGGGCAACACCACCGGAGGAACGCTCTATCTGTTACATGGTGCTGGCGATAATGCTAGCACATGGTACAGGCTGACCACCATTGAGCAGTATGCTAACAAGTATGGCTGCACAGTCATAATGCCTCAGGTAGGCAGAAGCTATTATACAGATATGGAGTACGGACTGGATTACTTCCATTATGTTACGCAAGAGCTTCCTGAGCTTTGTGGCCGAATGTTGAGACTGGATGATGATCCGCATAAGACGTATGTTGCGGGTCTATCGATGGGCGGATATGGGGCATTAAAATGTGCGCTTACCTATCCCGAGCGTTACAGCAAAGTAGTTTCCTTATCAGGCGTTACAGATATTCAGAAAAGATTGAGAGACCCGCAAATGTCTTCGGATATGGCGAGGGAGATGGCAGGCGCTTTCGGAAAACGCTTACAAATTAAGCCGGATCAAGATATATATGCTTTAGCGGCTAAATTGGTCGGCGATAAACGGAAGTTGCCTTCGATTCTGACCTGCTGTGGTTCGGAAGATCCATTTGTGGAGATGAACAGGGAATTTGCTTCGCATATGCAAGCAAGTCCCTATACATTTCAATATGTTGAGACCCCAGGAACGCATGAATGGAGATTCTGGGAGAAACATCTGAAGACAACTTTTGATTTCTTGTACAACTAAGAGCAATGAGCAATTGCAGAAAGAGATATTATGGAGGATTTGAGATGAAAGACCAGCAACTGACGTCGCTGCTAAACCAGATGACGCTTGAAGAGAAAATAGCACAATTGCAGCAGCTAGCCGCTAATTTCTATGAAGGAGCGGAAGAAGGAGGGCAAATCACTGGCCCTATGGCATCCATGGGGATTACGGATCACATGATTGAGAACAGTGGTTCAGTACTTGGACTTTCGGGGGCAGAGCAAGTCATTGCCGTCCAGGAAGCTCACTTACGTAAAAATAGATTGGGTATTCCATTGCTGATGATGGCGGATATCGTACATGGCTTTAAGACGATTTTTCCGGTACCACTGGCGATTGGATGCTCTTGGGATATGGAACGAGCAGAGCTGAGCGCGGAGATTGCGGCTAAAGAAGCGGCAGTATCTGGTGTACACGTTACTTTTGCACCTATGGCCGATCTTGTTCGGGACCCACGCTGGGGAAGAGTGATGGAGTCTACCGGCGAGGATCCTTATTTGAATGGTAGGTTTGCCCGTGCATTTGTACGCGGATTTCAGGGAAGTGACTTGACGGGTGATATAAGTCGTATGGCGGCTTGTGTGAAGCACTTTGCAGCCTATGGTCTATCCGAAGGCGGACGGGATTATAATACGGTCGATTTATCAGAACGTCAGCTACGGGAATATTATCTGCCAGCCTATCGTGCAGCACTGGATGAGGGTGCAGAAATGGTTATGACTTCATTCAACACGATTGACGGGATTCCGATAAGCGGAAACGTTAAGCTGCTTCGTCAGCTGCTGCGTGAGGAATGGGGCTTTGATGGCGTGTTGATCTCGGATTGGGGCGCGGTGAAGGAACTGATCCCGCATGGTGTCGCCGAGGATGAGGCTGAAGCAGCACTTAAAGCTATCAAAGCTAGCGTGGATATCGAGATGATGACAGAGTGTTATGTTCACCAATTGCCAACTCTTGTAGCTGAAGGGCAAGTGGATGAAAGCATCATTGATGAAGCCGTACTTCGTATTTTGAAATTGAAGCAAAGACTGGGCTTGTTTGAGAATCCGTTACGTGGGGCAGATATAGAGAAAGAGCGCGAGGTAATTTTCTGTGAGGCTCACCGGACAGCAGCGAGAGAATTAGCGGTTAAATCCTGCGTTCTACTGAAGAATGATCAGGTTCTGCCGCTTGCGGCAGAGCAGCGGATTGCGCTAATCGGACCGTTTGCCAATAACGGAGATATTCTTGGGCCATGGTCTTGGTTGGGTTCAACAGAAGAAGCTAGCCGTCTTGCTCCAGCCCTTGAAGCTCGTGCAGCTGCAGGTAAGATTACCGTTGCAGAAGGCTCCGGGATTGAGACCTTAACAGAAGAGCAATGGCTGGAGGCGAAAGCGGTAGCGCTGGAAGCCGATGTAATTGTGCTGGCGCTTGGAGAACATTCGGATATGAGCGGAGAAGCTGGAAGTCGTTCAGATATCCGCTTGCCGGAAGCGCAGCGTGAGCTTTTGCAACGTATGAAGACGCTGGGTAAGCCTGTTGTAGTGGTGTTGTTTAACGGACGCCCACTGGATCTTAGTGGTGTGATCGAGAACGCGGACGCCATTCTGGAAGCCTGGTTCCCAGGAAGCGAGGGCGGTGCCGCGATTACCAGTCTACTGTATGGAGATGAGAATCCGTCCGGAAGATTGACGATGTCTTTCCCTGTATCTGTAGGACAAATTCCGGTCTATTACAATCATTTTAATACTGGACGTCCTCTTCATGTACCGGGTGCTGACAAGCGTTATGTCTCACAATATCTGGACATTCCTAATGAGCCGTTCCTGCCATTTGGCTTTGGTCTTAGCTATACGACATTTGGCTACAGTGAACCGATCCTTTCCGGTGAAATAATGACGAAGGATCAGCCTATTAAAGTAACTGTTACGGTGACTAATACAGGTAATGTACAAGGTGAAGAGGTAGTGCAGCTCTATATCCGAGACATTTCAGGAGAAGTTGTTAGACCAATGAAGGAACTGAAAGACTTTGCTAAGATCAGCCTCTCCCCGGGAGAAAGCCAGGAAGTGAGCTTTACGCTTACGGAAGAACAGCTTCGTTACTATCATAGCGATTTAAGCTTTAGCAGTGATCCGGGACAATTCAAATTGTTCGTAGGTCCAAATAGCCAAGAGGTTAAAGAACGCGATTTTCGCTTAACATTAGCTTAACTAGAATATATACGACACAGGCTGTCGTAATAGAGGAGTGCAAGAATATGACTACTAATATGAATTCTAACATCCATTTAAACGCTGGAGACTTATCATTCACTTTTACAAACAGTGGGGACTTGTTCCAAGTTCTCCATGAACGGACAATGATCAATCAATTGCTACCTAATATCGTGGATGGCTCCTTATCCAACCTATATTTACGCATTCATAGTAATGGAAGCATTCAAGCTGTTCCTTTGCTGGGCATTCATTCCTCAAGCACTGTACGTAAGGCTGGAAACCGCTTGGTTTGGGAAGGTACAGCGGAAAATATCGAGTATCAGGTTATTTTTACTCCGACAGCTCAAGGCGCTTGGTTCTGGGATGTGAAACTTACAGGGCAAAATGCAGATGTGGATCTCGTGTACGGGCAAGATGTGGGTATTGCCGATATCGGTGCAGTTCGCAGTAATGAAGCCTACCTGTCACAATATATTGATCATGCCGTATTCGAGGATCAGTCGAAGGGATATGTCGTATGCTCCAGACAGAATCAGCCGCAAGGTGGTAAATTCCCATATTTGCAGCAAGGTGCGATCACTAAGGCAGCAAGCTTTTCAACAGATGGTTTTCAATTCTTCGGATTGTCTTATAAAGAGACCAATCAGCCGGAAAGTCTGAGTCGTGAACAATTAAGCAATGAAATCTATCAATATGAATTCGCTTATACTGCGCTGCAATCGGAGCGGGTGAAGCTGAGTGGTGAAGCCCAGTTTGTATTTTATGGATTGTTCAAGCAAGATCATCCAGAAGCGATTACCTCGTTAGAATTCACGAAGGACGTTGCTGCGGCTTGGGAAGCTGTAAAAGAGTTACCATTAGAAGCTGAAGCACCGATCGAGCGTTCTTTCTTGACCAAAGAGCTGGGAGCACCGTTAGCTGCAAATTCTCTGACGAGCGAAGAGATCGATGCCTTGTTCCCGGTTCGTTATCAAGAGGAGAAAGAGGGAGACTTACTACTATCTTTCTTCACAGAAAATTATGAGCATGTTGTATTGAAAGAAAAGGAACTCAGAGTAGAGAGACCACACGGTCATATTCTAATGAGTGGAGATAACGCCCGACTTAACGATAAGGTTATCACTACGACTTCCTATATGTACGGAATATTTAACTCTCAAGTCGTTATTGGCAATACCAATTTCAACAAGCTCATGACCAATGCCAGAAATGCACTAAACATTCCAAAAGCTTCGGGACAAAGAATCTATGTGCAGTGGAATGGCGAATATCGCCTCCTGACCATGCCTTCTCTGTTCGAAGTTGGTTTCAACTATTCCCGTTGGTATTACAGAACAGATGGTGAATGCTTCATTATTACGAACTACACTACTGCAGATTCTCCGGAGATATTCCTGAATGTGCGTACGGAAAGTGGAAAAGCTTATCGCTATTTAGTTACTAATCAAATCACTATGAACGTTAACGAATACGAGCTTCCATATCAATTCAAGCAAGAAGAGGGAACTGTAACCTTCTCTGCTGATAGAAGCGCACTAAGTGCAGGAGAATATCCTGATCTGCAGTATAAATTTAAGGTACAGGGAGCGGATTTCACTCTTCAAAATGAAGGTAGACTTGTCTCTCATGCTGAGCAATCTGATGCACCGCTAGCTATTCTGGAATTGTCGGAGAGCAGTGAGTGGACATTGAACATTCAAGGTCTTCTGGATGGTAAGGAGATTCAATCGAGCAGCCGTACAGCTGAAGAGGAGATTTCCGCATACCGCGAGTTCTATAGTGGGGTTATGAATGGCTTCCGCTTGACGTTAGGTGATGGGTCAGAAGGTGAGTTGTTTAAGGTTAATGCTCTAGCTTGGTGGTATACGCATAATATGCTCGTCCATTATTCTGTCCCTCACGGATTGGAACAATATGGCGGCGCTGCTTGGGGAACCCGTGACGTGTGTCAGGGACCGGTGGAATACTTCATGGCTACGCAAAAATACGAACAGGTTCGTGAAATATTGCTGACTCTGTATGCTCATCAATATGAAGATGATGGTAACTGGCCACAGTGGTTCATGTTTGATAAATATACGAAGATTCAGCAAGAAGAGAGCCACGGAGATATTATTGTATGGCCCCTCAAAGTGCTTGGAGATTATTTGGCGGTAACGCAAGACTACAGTATTTTGCAAGCAACTGTGCCGTATACTCGTAAGCATAGCTTTGATTTTACTGAAGAAAAAGCGACACTGCTGGATCATGCACGGAAGGAAGTTGCTTACATTAAGAATCACTTCCTGCATGACACGCATTTGTCTTCTTACGGTGATGGAGACTGGGATGATACACTACAGCCTGCAAATCCACAGCTGAAGCAGTACATGGTTAGCAGTTGGACAGTGGCGCTTACCTATCAGACATTGAATCAGTTCTCAGAAGTGCTTCATAAAGTTGATCCAGCAGGTTCGGAAGAGCTGAAAGCGATGGTAGAGGGAATTCGTGAGGATTTCAATACACATATGCTCCAATCTGAGGTAATTCCCGGCTTCTTGTATATGGAGGACCCAGAGCAAGTGAAGCTTATGGTACATCCAAGTGATACGGAAACAGGGATCCAATACCGTCTGCTGCCAATGACGCGCAGTATGATCAGTGAGCTGCTGACACCAGAACAGGCCGAAGCGCACTATGAAGTGATCCAGGATAAACTGTTCTGTCCAGATGGCGTTCGTCTAATGAACCGTCCAGCTCAATATGTTGGTGGCGTTAGCACCCATTTCAAACGTGCGGAGCAAGCTTCTAACTTTGGTCGGGAAATTGGACTTCAATATGTACATGCACATATCCGTTATGTAGAAGCTATGGCTAAGCTAGGGAAAACCGATCAGGTTTGGAATGGCCTAGCGGCGATCAATCCGATCGGAATCCGTGACGTGGTGCCAAACGCTGAACTACGTCAAGCTAACTCTTATTTCAGTAGCTCGGATGGTAAATTTAACACCCGTTATGAGGCGCAGGAGAATTTTGATAAGCTGCGTAATGGTGACGTAGCGGTCAAAGGTGGCTGGAGAATCTATTCTAGCGGTCCTGGGATCTATATGAACCAGTTGATCTCGAATGCACTAGGGATCCG
The DNA here is from genome assembly GCF_030123105.1 of Paenibacillus sp. G2S3. NCBI lineage: Bacteria > Bacillati > Bacillota > Bacilli > Caryophanales > Paenibacillaceae > Paenibacillus > Paenibacillus sp. G2S3. The sequence continues at coordinate 5,417,186 of NZ_CP126095.1, read as the reverse complement.
TACGGAAGGCGGAGATTTAATTATCGACCCAATTCTGCCGGAGTCGCTGGACGGAATGCGCTTTAGCTTTGAATATGCAGGCACTAAGGTAGACTTTATTTATCACCTTACGGGCTCTGATAACAGTCGGATTACTGTTAACGGTACGGAAGTGCAAGCCGAAGGTACGCTTAATCGCTACCGTAGTGGCGGTATCCGTATCAAACGTGAAGACTTTGATCGTCTCTGCGTAGAAGCTGGAAATGTGATACACATTTATAAGTAAGATAATAATAGAAGGGCAATCTCCGCCATAAACGTGGAGATTGCCCTTTTTTCTATATCTTCTACATACGGCTCGGAGTCGGTAACCCAAGCACATTTAGCACATCACCTAAAGTGTCCTTAAATCTCGAAGTGAGCCAGAGGCGGAACGCGATGGTAGCTTCCTCACCTTTTAAAATCGGACATATAGAATAGAAGTTATTGAAGAGTGTGGCTAAGGTATGCGCATACGTGCAGAGTATATTCGGCGTTAATTCTATGCTGGCAGAATACAATGTCTCCTGCCAGAGGCTAAGCTGTCTCAGCAGCGCAAGCTCTGCTTTTTCCATTTCGATTGGGAATTGAAGCTGTGAGGCATCTGTAATGAATGGAATTGTAGATTTGCTCAACACACTGCTAGCACGCGCATAGGTGTACATCAGATAAACCCCGGTATTACCAGATATTTCGGTAGCCTGTTTGAAATCAAACACGATTTCCGTTCCCAGGTTAAACCGCAGCAGATAATAACGAATAGCAGCAGCTGCAATGATATGGCTGGAAAGACCCTCTTTATCGGAGCGCGAATGTTCTATGTTCTGTTCCATAAGCTTTACTAAATCGCTCACCTTAACGCCGATTCCTTGGCGCCCGGACATGGCATAAGAAGATTTCCCTTCTGAAACATCTATCCCCAGCTCAGCAGCAGAGGCCGGACTAAGAGAAACAACGCCATAACTTACATGATGGAGCTTCTCAGCCTGATTGTTATAACCTAATGCGCCTAAAGCTTGCTTAACCATTTGTTGCGGATATTCCTGTCTATAATCAATCACGTTAATGACACGGTCCGCATGTCCATAGGGGGCCTGGGTTCCGGTTAATCCTGTGGTCCATAAACCGGACGAGAATTCACTGTAGGTGAAATCTTTGGATAGTAGACCGAATTTCCAGAGATGATAGGCAATGTCTTTGGCAGTGTACGTCAAAATCCCATTCGAACGCACAAGCACCTTATCCATCTGATGATCCTCTGAATCCGCTCCACTGCTAACCTCTGTCCCTTGCTTTAGCACCCAGCAGCCCGCAAGCTTACCTTCAGTCTCCTGTACAAAAACTGCCGTTTGCTTCAATAGCTCAGATGCGGCTACCCAGAATCCCTCTTTTAAAATATTGCTCTCCCATACCAGCAGGTCATAGTGAATACTGAAACGCTTCATTTCCGCTACATGCTCTCTCACAATACGTTCAGCGACAAGGTTACCCAGCCACGCCTCATTGCCGTCACCCTGTTCAAGGGCATGCAGCATATCCGTGCGTTTGTGCGTCATCTCTGGATTCTGTGCATATTCTTTGTTCACTTTGGCATAAAGATCCCAGCAGTAATCCCCGAACCGTTGATGATTGCCTTCCAAAGGTACATTTAATAAACCCACGACTGTATCTGCGAGCTGGTTGCCCAGATCATCAACATAGTTATGGACCTCTACGTTATGTCCGGTTCTTTTCATAATTCTGACCAGCGCATCGCCGATGCAAGCATTTCTCAGGTGACCTACATGAGCAGCTTTGTTTGGATTGATTGAAGTGTGCTCGATGATGACCTTTTCCCCCGTGCTGTCTGGCAGATCGAAGGAATGTTTAGCCCATGCCTGCCAATCCATATACAAATTAATAAATCCAGGAGCAGCTACTTCGACTTTTTGTAAAAGACCGGTGTAACTCTCTTGTAATTTAATTTCTGCTTTTACTAACTCTGCTATGACGAGGGGGGATTTGCGCAGGGTTTTAGCTAGCTGCATGGCAATGTTGCAGGAATAATCACCATGCTCTAGATTAGCTGGCTGTTCGATCAGAATAGCAACATCGTTCGGGTAGGCAACTTCTAAGGTGTGGAATACTTTTTTTACACTTTGTTCAATGCTTTTTTTGATGATTTGACTTAACATGCTATACCCTCCTTTGAAAATACAAAAAAGCCCTCGTCTCAAAAGAGACGAGGGCTTTAGCGCTCGCGGTACCACTCTCGTTGCTAAACAGACGTTTAGCCACCTTACAGGATAACGGTCTTCAGCCGGGACTTCCTACTTGGGTTTAGAAGTCCATCTCACGGGTGCGCTTCATTAGGTGATCTGTACCGGCTTACACTTACCCGGCTCGCTGAGGACTAGAACACGTTAACTACTCTCCCGTTCATCGATGCTTGAATAATTTTTATCAGTATAACTAATATTTCGAAAAAAGCAATAGGGGCTTACTCAGAAAAATCTACAAAATGCTTGAGTTTTAGATTGTCCGATTAGTAGATCATAAATTCAAACAATAGAAGGTTGTCTTTTTTTGAGTGGTAATTCCTTTGCATAAATGTCCACACATTAACTTTAAATACAGAATATTACTATATAGAGCTATTAATTATGAACCATGTTACTAGTGTTATAGTTTGTAATTTTTTAATTTGCAGTGGAAGGGAGGAGCGAATAAAGATGGCATTATTTTCAACCGGACCTATGGATAATGGTCCAATTATGGGGATTAGACAGACACAAATCGTAACAGTAAAAGTAGTTAATCGTGATTCTCTTAATCCATATAATCTCGTCATTCAAGGCTTTTATCTAAATGGATTAAGAACGATGTATGTGAATGAAATGGTAAGTCTCGCACCTAACCAAGTTCTAACTAGAGACTATTTTGCTGATTTAGATGCATTTGAATTTGAGTTTGCGACATCAGAAGAAGTTGAAGCACAGATAGGGATCTCGGTCTGGGGAAAGCAGGCTTCGGGGCAATTGGTAGATTCTCATCGTATAGTAGCGTGGGAAAAACATACAGCAATAATCTAAAGGAGTGTTGAAAATTGAGCTATTTATCTACCGGGCCGATAGATAATACCATGGTGGGAGGTATACGACCAACTCAGCATGTTACGATCAAAATCGATAACCGAAGCGACGTTATTACTTCTACGGTTCTCGTCCAAGGATATTATATGGATGGGACAAGAACTATGTATGTTAGTCAGCTTGTTAATGTTATGCCTGAGCAAGTTATAACAACAGATTATTATGCGGATTTTGATGCGTTTGAATTTATTTTTACAACTTTAAGCCTGGTAGATGATCCTATTCAAATTTCAGTCTGGGGAAAAAATAGTATGGGTCAAATTGTGGCTGCTCACCGACTAGTCCATTCTGAATTACTCGGAGCAACGGTAGGGGTAACTGGGGCAACAGGAGCAGCCGGAGCAGATGGAGTAACAGGGGCAACGGGAGTGGCAGGTGCGGATGGAGCAGATGGAGCGACTGGGGCAACGGGAGTAGCAGGTGCAACTGGTGCAACAGGGGCAGCCGGAGCAGATGGGGTAACTGGGGCAACAGGAGCAGCCGGAGGAGCGACTGGGGTGACTGGAGCAGATGGAGCGACAGGAGCAACGGGAGCAGATGGAGTGACTGGGGCAACGGGAGCAGATGGAGCGACAGGGGCAACAGGGGCAGATGGAGCAACAGGGGCAACCGGAGCAGATGGAGCGACAGGGGCAACCGGAGCAGATGGAGCGACAGGGGCAACCGGAGCAGATGGAGCGACTGGTGCAACGGGAGCAGATGGAGCGACTGGTGCAACGGGAGCAGACGGAGTGACAGGAGCAACGGGAGCAGATGGAGCGACTGGTGCAACGGGAGCAGACGGAGTGACAGGAGCAACGGGAGCAGATGGAGCGACTGGTGCAACCGGAGCAGATGGAGCGACTGGGGCAACGGGTGCGGATGGAGCGACTGGTGCAACGGGAGCGGCCGGAGTGACAGGAGCAACGGGAGCAGATGGAGCGACAGGAGCAACGGGAGCCGATGGAGCGACAGGAGCAACGGGAGCAGACGGGGCGACTGGTGCAACGGGAGCAGATGGAGCGACTGGTGTAACGGGAGCGGCTGGAGTGACAGGAGCAACGGGAGCAGACGGGGCGACTGGTGCAACCGGAGTAGCCGGAGTGACTGGAGCGACGGGAGCAGACGGAGTGACTGGTGCAACCGGAGCAGCCGGAGTGACCGGAGCGACGGGAGCCGCTGGAGTGACTGGAGCAACGGGAGCGGACGGAGTGACAGGAGCAACGGGAGCAGACGGGGCGACTGGTGCAACCGGAGTAGCCGGAGTGACTGGATCAACCGGAGCAGCCGGAGTGACTGGAGCAACAGGGGCAGATGGAGCGACTGGTGCAACGGGAGCGGCCGGAGTTACAGGAGCAACGGGAGCCGCTGGAGTGACTGGAGCGACGGGAGCCGACGGTGTGACTGGTGCAACCGGAGTAGCCGGAGTGACAGGAGCGACGGGAGCCGCTGGAGTGACAGGAGCAACGGGAGCAGCCGGAGTGACTGGAGCAACGGGAGCCGACGGAGTGACAGGTGCAACGGGAGCCGATGGAGTGACTGGAACGACGGGAGCGGCAGGTGTAACTGGAGCAACAGGAGAGGCAGGTGCGACAGGGGCAACCGGAGCGGCAGGTGTAACTGGAGCAACAGGAGCCGACGGAGTGACTGGAGCAACAGGGGCAACTGGAGTGACTGGAGCAACGGGAGCCGATGGAGTGACTGGAGCAACAGGGGCAGCTGGATTGACTGGGGCAACGGGAGCAACAGGAGCGACTGGAGCAACGGGAGCGGACGGAGTGACTGGAGCAACGGGAGCAACGGGAGCAGCCGGAGTGACAGGTGCAACGGGAGCGGACGGAGTGACAGGTGCAACGGGAGCAGCCGGAGTGACAGGCGCAACGGGAGCAGCAGGTGTAACTGGAGCAACGGGAGCCGACGGAGTGACTGGAGCAACAGGGGCAGCTGGATTGACTGGGGCAACTGGAGTAACTGGAGCAACAGGAGTAACAGGAGCAACAGGAGCAACTGGTGTAACAGGAATAACTGGTGTGACTGGAGCAACAGGGCCGAATATTCAAGCTGAGGGATTCTCTGCGTTCCTATCAGCTTTGTCAGTTTCTACTTCGTCCCAACTGACTGGATGGTCTGTGGCCTCTCCTTTCTATTCTGATCCTTCCTTTAACCCTGTTACGGGAAATTACACAGTTCCGACAACGGGTAGATATTCTATTGAAGCGACCATTAACTATTCCACAACTGCCTCAATCTCAATTAGTCTTGGTAGTGGGACTAATCCAGCTTTCGTAGTTCAGAGAACTTCTCCTACTTCAACAAATCTGGTAAGTGGATTATTCCCTGTGTTGGATGTGAATGTTGCGCTTATTCTAGATTTGAGAGCTATTTTGGGAAGTGGGACTGTAACGCTGGTTGGAGAATTTGCACTAACAGCAGGTGATGTTATTGGCTTGTTCTATGTTTCTAATGGCTTGACGGTTCCTTTGAATCTGGGCGGTGCTAATACTTCGGGTATAGTTTGGTCTGTTCATGAATTGACGTAAATTTATCTCTGAGTTAATGGTACAAAGAGGGGATACTCAGTAGCCGTAAGTAAGGCTTCCTGAGCTATCCTCTGTTTTGTTAACGGGACATGTTGTAAGCAGGACGGAATAATGCTTCCAAGATTTTCAGTCTAGTTGAATGATGATAGATTTATAGATTTTTCCAATAGCACTCAATATGTATAATAGTAGCTTTTGATAGATGTCCACACATTAAAAAGAGAAAAGAATATTACTATTAAGAGCCGAAAATTTCCAACTGAAAAATATAATAGGCTCATTGTTAGCGAATTTAGAGTAGATCGGAGGAATGATTATAGTAACGCTACTATTTAGAATTTTGTGCAGGCAATCTATTTAAAAATAAAAGGAGTTGATAACTTGAGTTATTTATCTACTGGACCTATAGAGAACAATCTGGTAAGCGGTGAAAGACCCACTCAGCTTGTTACTATTAAACTTGTTAATCAGAGTGATGTCACTGCGTCGTTGATTCAAATCGAAGGATATTATATGAACGGTACAAGAACACTATATGTTAGTGAACTTCATACTGTGGGACCTAATGAAGTACTAACAAATGATTATTATGCAAATTTTGATTCATTCGAATTTTCATTCACAACACCAACTTTGATAGACGATCCAATTCCAGTCTCAGTTTGGGGAAAAAGCAGCACAGGTCAATTAGTGACTGCTCATCGGCTTGTCTACTCTGAATTGTATGGTGAAAATATAGGTTATTCAGGAGCCACTGGAGCCACTGGAGCCACTGGAGCCACCGGAGATACCGGAGCGACAGGAAGTACAGGTGCGACCGGAGCAGCAGGAAGCGCTGGAGTTACCGGAGCGACAGGAAGTGCCGGAGCGACAGGAAGTGCCGGCGTGACTGGAGCGACGGGAAGTGCAGGTGCAACAGGAGCGACAGGAAGCGCAGGTGCAACAGGTGTAACAGGAGCGACAGGAAGCGCAGGTGCAACAGGTGTAACAGGAGCGACAGGAAGCGCAGGTGCAACAGGTGTAACAGGAGCGACAGGAAGCGCAGGTGTAACAGGAGCAACAGGAGCAACAGGAGCAACAGGAAGCGCAGGAGCAATAGGAGCAACGGGAAGTGCAGGTGCAACAGGAGCAACGGGAAGTGCAGGTGCAACAGGAGCGACAGGAAGCGCAGGGGTTACCGGAGCAACGGGAAGCGCAGGTGTAACAGGAGCGACAGGAAGCGCAGGTGTAACTGGAGCAACAGGAAGTGCTGGCGTAACCGGAGCCACCGGAGCTACTGGTTCGGGTGCGATTATTCCATACGCTTCTGGTCTGCCAGCTGTTATGACCACAGTATTGGGAGGTCTTTTGAATACTTCAAGCGCAGTTGGCTTCGGAAGCAACGCAACCAATATTGCTATTACAGGTGGCACTATAGATCTTACAGGAGCAGCTGGAACCTTATTGAACTTTGCATTCTCAGCTCCTCGCGCCGGAACGATCACTTCTATGGCAGCCTATTTCAGTACAACAGCTGCGCTTAGTTTATTAGGCTCTACAGTAACAATCACTGCTCAATTATACAGTTCTTCTACCCCTAACAATACGTTTACTGCAGTCCCAGGTGCTGTAGTCACATTAAGTCCTCCATTTACAGGTGTTCTTTCACTTGGCACAATTAGCAGTGGTATTACTACAGGCTTGAGCATTCCAGTAACCATTGGAGAACGGTTACTGTTGGTCTTCACTTCAACGGTAACGGCCGGAGTTGACATTGCGACAACCATTGCTGGCTATGCTAGCGGAGGAGTTACAATCGCTTAACCTGACGAATCTGAAATAGGGATATCCCAAAAGCCGTATGGCTAGAGGATATCCCTTTATTTAGATCATCAGAATTTCTCGGATGTCTTGTTCTGTGAGCGTAGATAATCCTTCCTGACCTGGCTGGATTACCTCATCAATTAAGTTCCTTTTCTTCTGTTGCAGCTCATACATCTTGTCCTCTACAGTGCCTTGGGTAACAAGTCGGATAACTTGCACTACTTTTTTCTGCCCGATTCGGTGAGCCCGATCTGCAGCTTGCTGTTCGACGGCTGGGTTCCACCATAGATCGTATAGGATTACAGTGTCAGCCCCTGTTAAGTTGAGTCCGGTTCCGCCAGCTTTTAAGGAGATCAGGAAAATATCTCGCTCTCCTTCATTAAACTGATTACATAAATCTACCCGCTGGGACACAGGCGTTTGACCATCTAGATAAAAATATGGAATACCTTGATATCCGAGTTCACGCCCAATCAGGCCAAGCATTTCTGTGAACTGGGAGAATACTAGCATTCGTTTACCCGAGCTACGGCATTCCTCAATGATTTCAAACAGCTGCTCGAACTTGGCGGAGCTTCCTTCATACCCATCCACAAATAGAGCCGGGTGACAGCATAGCTGGCGTAGACGGGTGAGTCCAGCAAGGATTTTTATCCGATTATTATTGCCGAAACTATCCTGGGTCAGATGCTTTAGCGCCTCTTTTTTCAAGCGGGCGAGATAAGCGACATATAACTTCTTCTGCTCAGGGAACAGCTCACAGGCTTGGAGTGATTCGATTTTCTCAGGCAATTCTTTTAATACATCACTCTTTAAGCGCCGCAGCAAAAAGGGACGTGCCCGTTTAGCAACAGTTTCCCTCGGTAAATCGTGGAAAGCTTTTTTACCTGGAAACAGCCCGGGGAACACCGTACCGAAGATGGACCAAAGATCTTCCAGCGCATTCTCCACTGGAGTCCCAGTAAGTGCAAAACGATGCCGAGCTTGAAGAGCCATAACTGCTTGAGCGGTCTGCGTCGTATGGTTCTTTATGGTTTGCGCTTCATCGAGAATCAGGGTATGAAAAGACATCTTAGCATACAACTGAACATCTCTTCGAAGCAGCGGGTAAGAGGTAATAATTACATCCGCCTTCGCTGCATTTTTTAAAATCCGACCGCGTTCCGTTAAGCTTCCATCTGCAATAACGGCCTTGATTTCAGGCGTGAACTTTTTAAGCTCATTATGCCAATTGTAGGTGAGAGAGGCAGGAGCGACAATAAGAGCGGGCAGACCACTCTGACGAATATCCGGAAGCTCGGAGAGCAGAAAAGCGATACTCTGAAGTGTTTTGCCAAGACCCATATCATCCGCTAAAATACCCCCGAAGCGGTAATGGGCGAGCGTCTTCAGCCACTGGAATCCATACTGCTGATAATCCCGGAGTACAGGAGCTAAACTCTCTGGTATAGGAAAATCAAGGTTCTCAGGATTGTGCATATTCGCAAGTAACCTTTTAAAGGACCTGCTCAGCTTGACTGAGTCACTTTGAGAATCAGCAGAGGTTAAATGTAACCCACGAACGACTGGTAAAGAGAATTGCGCACCTTTAATCTCACCTTCTCGAATACCCATCTCGTTCATAAAGGTGATGATTTCTTGGAGCTCCTCGCTTTCCAGTGGTAGCAGCGCCCCTTCGGGCAAGCGGTAGTATTTACGTTTATCCTGAAGTGATTTTAAGACCATCACAATCTCAGATTCGGGAATACCACCCATGTCGAATTTAAAATCAAGCCAGTCGGTCTTTTCGTTCCAACTAATACTTACCTTGGGTGGTGTGGTTCCCGTGAACAATCTTTCTTTGACAGCGGTGGTCGCGTAAACCGTTAGTAGTGGCTCAAGCAACGGAATCGTGTGGTATAAAAAATCGTACTCACCTTCCTCATCCGTCATAATATACCCGCCTTCGGTTTTGGCGAAGGATTCATGCTCCATCAGCTCCAGAATTCGGGCCTCTCCTTCACCGTCGCGTATAAGAATCAAGTCCGTACCGCGAACATGGGCTTTTTCGTCTAAAGGATTGATGATAATGTCACCATATTGAAACTCTAGCCCGGCGAGCAGTCGATCTCTCACACGGTCCAGATAGAGTCTCGCTATAAGCTTATGTTGCACAATTCGATCAGCAATAGATTCGGCGATATGCACGTTTCCCAGTTTTTTCAGACCAGGGATAACCTTGTCCATAAAAGGCTCCATTTGTTCAGGTGCGATATCGATACCATCTCGACGGGAGGAATCCAGCATTTTTTTCATCTCAGATAGGCGCATGCATTCCTGAACAGTTAGCTTCAACAGCTTGCCTTCAGACAGCACGAGTCCGTAGTCTTCCAGAACTGAGATCTGCTCAAGTCCTTGAATATCCAGATGGTATCCTTCGCCTTCGGCTTGCTCGAACGCAAAGCTAAGAGGTGGTGCTTCATTAGACATATGAATGCCTTCGTACAGCACCTCTTCTTGTTGCAGATATACCGACGAAACCTCTGAAAGTGCGGGCTGGAGCGTCTCCCAGAAAAAAGGAGGGATAGCCAGCAGGCGATCTCCCCCCAGGTTGCCACCATATGGAGAATGGTGAGTGACGTTATCGCGATACATTTTTTCATTTAAGACAATTTCAATAAGCTTCTGAAGAACGATGTTATCTTCCTTCCGAAAGCTGTGAATGGCAGGGTCATAGACGAAATGCTTCGAGAATTCGAAGGTTTCTCCACGGTGTACACGTTCCAGAAAACCTCTTATTTTATGAACGACATATAGTCGTTTCGAGCCGATTTTCATTTCTATTCCCAGCATGGTAGTGCTATAGCTGTAAATGAATGGCTTGCAGATAAACTCTACGTTTAACGGAATTCTATTATCCACAAATGCCCCAGTACCGCTCGGACGCGGCTTATGGTTGCTGAACATACCTAGCAGGCTGCTCACCAGATGCTGGTCTCTGAACCTTCCTCCCATGTCTCGCGTAGAATCCGTAACATTACGTGGGGTTAAGACTCCAGTATCTTCAATAGTAGATAGGCTAGAAGTTCCAGTATGATCTGGCGGTTCACCAGCAGTTTCAAGGGCATCAATGCTGATCAGTACGGCTGCGATATGTTTGCAGAAAGGCCCTCCATACGAGTAAGCAGGACAAGTGCATTCTGCCGTAACATCACCATCGATATCGACGACAACCATGACTTCGTAGCCAATGCCCCCTTGAACGAGCGCTTCATAACGAGATCGGGGCAGATCTGGGATGGATTCATTACGTTCTTCAATATCTATTATATCGACGCTTCCAGACTGGTAATAAGCCAATCCTTTTTCAAAAACAGATTTGCCGCACAGCAGCTTAATTACCCGTTCTGTCACACTAAAGCCCATAACATAATTCCTTCCTCGTAACTTGTTCTTCGAAAAGTCCGATTATTATATAGTCCTTATGATAACAGAACGGGCGTGCGCATCAAATAGGGGCTGCTACTCCACCGATCCCGTGCATAATAAAATGGATCGTCAGGTTAATCCCTTCCTCGTCATTCCAGTCCTTCTCCGGCTGGAGCAGCAGGCGATTTAGCACATACCCTACAACAGATGAAATAGTGAAGCGTAGAATAGCGGGTGTAGGTAATTCAATGACTTCGCCTTTTGCTTTGAAGTGCTCCACAATTTCGATGACGCGCTCCAGCACCTTGCTTAGAATATTTTCTGCGAATTGTTCTCTGAGCACTGGTTGGAAAGGGATTTCCTGTATCAGAATCTTTAGGATTTTAAAATTCTTGCGGGCGAACTCCAGACGATTGATGATAAACATCCGTAGGAATTCTTCGAAGCTGTCATAGGGAACATTGAGTACCCCGTTGAAATTCCGCATTACAAAAGGAGCAAGCATACGACTCATGGTGGGGCCTATGATGGACAGCAGTAAATCTTTTTTGGTCTTGTAATATCGGAATATCGTTCCCTCTGCTACGCCTGCCTTTTGAGCAATTTCACTAGTCGCAGCTGCAGCATATCCTTTTTCGGAAAATACCTCAATCGCTGCATGCAAAATGGAAATCTGCTTCGGTGTTAGTTTATCTTCTTCACTTATGGCCAGCAGCTCTTCAATCCACTGCTCTTCTATATTTTGTTCCGCAGAATCGTGTTCCTTCATTACAAATATCCTCCAGACTTGGTTCATTCCGTTCAACCGATGAAAGTTCTTAGTTAGGCTACATTTTCCGGTGTTTGCGCAGTGCCAATACATTCAGCACCATGAATAATAGTGAGAATCCGATCAGCACATAGACATCCAGAGCGATGGAATTCCATCCTTTGCCACGGATCATGATGTTCATAAGCGCTTCTGATCCATAATAAATTGGGGTTGCGTAGCCGATACGCTGTAGCCATAGCGGTAGGGTGTCGAGTGGGAACAGTCCGCTGAGGAAAACTTGTGGCACGATAATAAGCGGGATGAACTGAATCATCTGTAGCTCGTTGGCTGCAAAAGCCGACAAAAGCGTCCCCAGCGTCAGCGCAGTCATCGACAGGAGTAAGGTGATCAACATTACATAACCAAAGCTTCCTGTCATCATAATGCCGAGAATCTGAATGGAAAACCACGAGATCAACAGCGCTTGGAAGACGGTGAAAATACCGAAACCACATACATACCCGAGTACAATCTCCCATCTTTTTAAAGGAGTAGAAAGAAGACGTTCAAGGGTGCCTGTAGTCCGCTCTCGCAGGAAAGAAACACCGGCAATCAGGAATACGAAAAAGAACACAAATACGCCAATCATAATCGGACCGAAGCGGTCAATCGTCTTCATATTCTCAGAACCGTATAAGTAGCTGATCTGGGGCTGTAATTGCAGCTGTCCCTCTGTACTTGGAAGGAGCTTCTGAGAAAGCTTTTGAAGCGTCATAATTACCGCCTTGTTGGCTGTAGGGTTACTACCCTCTAACAACACTTGGGGCACACCTAGTGATTCTCCAGCGTTTCCGTCCAAAGTGATCAATGCGTCAATCTTTCCTTCTACTAGAGCACTTTTTCCTAGCTCTTCACTGGCATACTCTTTAATTGTAGCGTTTTCTTCTTTTAACGCTGCTGAGATATTTAGTGGCACACCGGATACTCCGATTTTTGGCTCATAGGTATCCCCGTTGAATACCAAGCTCATTAAACTTAGAACGATGAGCGGTGCGATGAACATTAATGCCATCGTTCTTTTATCATGAATAAATTGTCGCAAAATTCGTAAGGTGATCGCTCGGATTCTCATGAACGGACACCTCCATAATATAGAAAGGCTTCTTCAATAGAAGCTGAGCCAGTGGATTTAAGCAGTCCAGCCGGTGTGTCGGCTGCAAGCAGCTTGCCATCACGGATCATTCCAAGTCGATCACATTTCTCAGCTTCATCCATGACATGTGTAGTTAGTACAATCGTGGTACCTTTCTGATTAAGAGCTTTCAGTTCTTTCCAGATGGATAGTCGGAGTACGGGATCGATACCAACTGTTGGTTCATCAAGAAGAAGTAGCGGAGGCTCATGGAGCAGCGCAATCGCCAGGGATAGGCGGCGTTTCATTCCGCCAGAGTATTGATCTACTCTTTTGCGCAGATGCTCCTGAAGATCTACTAGTTCCATAACAGCTTTGATGCGTTTGCTGCGCTCCGCACCTTTTAGTCCATATAGTGCTGCGAAGAACTCCAGATTTTCTTTTGCGCTGAGTTCCGTATATAGGGCATCAGATTGAGCCATGTATCCAATTTGCTGCAGCATGGATAACTTAGGCATAGTGACACCAAGCACCTTTACCTCACCTGAGGTCACCTCATCGATACCAGTAAGCAGCTTTACGAGTGTTGTTTTTCCGGAGCCAGAGGGCCCTAGTATGCCGAAGGTTTCCGCACGCTCTACTTGAAGCGAAATATCCTCGAGCACCTGTTTGTCTCCAAAGGCTTTACCAACATGGCTCACTGAAATGACTGGAGCTTCCGAACCCATATTCATCTCCTCGATTCTGAATAGTCTGAGATACAAAATGGTATTGCTGAGTGCTCTCCACAACAATAATGAGTGAGTGCTCACTCATTATTGTGCTCCGGAATCCAGTAAATGTAAAGTGCTCAATTTTCGATGCTTACTACCTGCTTGAAATCTGTTGTAAATCGCAAAGTAGCGGCATTTTTGCACAAGATGCGAATACTTGCTCACGAACCAACTTGATATGATGTTAACAAGGAATGCAACTGGGATGTTCGACAACTCAATGATGCAAATGCCATTGCTTCCGAAATTGATTAGGCGTTGTGCCGAAATGGGTTTTGAATAATTTGCAAAAATGAGAGCAATTTGTGATCCCCACTTCCTCGGCGATGTGTGCGACTGTGTATTTGCTTGAAGTCAGAAGCTGAACGGCTTCCTGCATTCTTTTGACCGTTAAATAATCGGAAATACTGCTGCCTGTACACTCCTTAAACAAGTGGGATAAATGATGGGGTGAAAGATGTAGATCCTTGCTCATTTGATCGAGCCGCAAAGGTTCCTTGTAATGCAACTGCAGCCATTCCATAATACGTTCTGCCTGGTGTGGTTTACGAAGCGATTGTTCCCTGGAGGTCGGCTTTTGCTGTGTATCCCAAAGCGGCTTCAAAGCACGTAGGAACGTGATGAGAAACAAGGAGACCTCTTCCAGGAAATCATTTTTGTGCAAAGTTGGAAGCGCTTTATCTAGATCCTTCAGAAGAGCTATCAGTGATTGCAGGTCCTGCTGTTCATACCATCGAGGTGAGGCTAAATTGCCGCTGTGAATATGATTAAAAAAGCTTTGTAGGATGGGCCACTTTTCAAAATAAGCTTTAAATATACTGGGCTCATAATGCACGATCGAACGCACGAACGGAACCGCCTCGTTGATTTCAATTTGAATATGATGCAGCTGATACGGCTGGAAAATGCAAATCATCCCTGGCTTTATTTCATAGCTATTTTGATCAATAATCAGCGTGCCTTTACCTTCATGAACAATAAGAATTTCAACACCCTGATGAGCATGGAAAGTACCTTGATAGTCGTCTGTATTTGTACTTGTTCTTTTATATACAAAATAGAGATGGAACGGTTGTAAGTCCTGCTGCTCACGGTACGTCACATTCATGTTCCTCCTATTAGTAGGGATGCGGATAACTTATCGTTTACAAAAGTATAAGAGAACCATTGCACAGCTAGCAACATCTAGATTAAAAAGTCTTACTCACGAATGGAGGACACCGAATTATGGCAGATCAACAGACAGAATTACATAACGCAGGGTATAAAGCTTGGCTCGAATATCCATATATTCAATCGAGTGCAGTAAGAGAGTGCTATGCTTCTTGGTGCAATAACATTTTGATCCCCGAACAGGATCATCCAGTGATCAAAAGTGCTGTGCAAGAATTAACACGTGGCATACAAGGAATGCTTGATATAGATGCTACTATTACTGAATCTCAGGATAAAGATATGCAGGCCTGTATTGTGATCGGTATGTTTGATAGTAATCATCCGTTGATTACGCATACCTTTAGCGAGGCTACAAGGACAGCAATTGGATCAGAAGGATATGCCATCCGAACAAACACGGAGAAGGACTGTATTGTAATTGGTGCTTCCACACCCGTGGGATTACTATACGGCGTATTTGGATTCCTACGCTTGCTTGGAATGGGTCAATCTATTGAAGCGTTGGATGTGGTGGACAATCCTGTAAATCTTCTCCGCATGATGAATCAATGGGATAACATCGATGGAAGCATCGAACGTGGTTACGCAGGGAAGTCCATATTCTACTCAGACAACGAAATCACTAAGGATTTTGATCGAGTGCAAGATTATGCGAGAATGCTCGCTTCGATAGGGATCAATGCGATTGCTATAAACAATGTCAATGTGCATCGGTTTGAAACGATGTTTATTACGGAGCGCTATCTTCCTGACATCGCGAGGATTGCTGATATCTTCCGGAACTACGGGGTGAAGCTATTCCTAAGTATTAACTATGCTAGCCCGATCGAAATCGGTGGATTGAATACAGCCGATCCGTTAGATCCTGATGTACGCCAATGGTGGAAGGCAAAGGCGGTAGAAATTTATAAATGGATTCCAGATTTCGGCGGTTTCCTCGTAAAAGCTGATTCAGAGAATCGTCCTGGCCCGTTCACTTATGATCGTGATCATGCAGAGGGTTCGAACATGCTGGCTGAAGCTTTATTGCCTTTCGGGGGAATCGTCATCTGGCGCTGCTTTGTCTACAATTGCAAGCAGGATTGGCGGGATCGCTCCACCGATCGTGCACGAGCAGCATATGATCACTTTAAACCGCTGGATGGCCAGTTCATGAAGAATGTTATTTTACAGGTGAAGAATGGACCGATGGATTTTCAAGTACGGGAAGGCGTATCTCCGCTGTTCGGTGCCATGGAGCATACGAATATGATGATTGAGTTTCAAATTACGCAGGAATATACAGGCCAACAGCGTCATGTCTGCTACCTCGTCCCTCAATGGAAGGAAGTTCTTGATTTTAATACGTACGCAACGAATTCGGAGTCATCGGTGAAACGTGTCGTCGATGGATCCATGTACGGTTATAACTATAGCGGCTTCGCTGCTGTTTCAAATATTGGAAATGATCAGAACTGGACGGGGCATTTATTAGCGCAGGCCAATCTATATGGTTACAGTCGTCTCGCTTGGAATCCGGAATTAAGTGCAGAGCAAATCGCGAAGGAATGGACAATGCTCACGTTCAGTGCAGAGGATGAGCAGTTAATAGATACGATTCGTGAGATCTTGTTAACCTCTTGGAATATCTATGAATCTTATACTTCGCCGCTTGGCGTAGGCTGGATGGTCAATCCGGATCATCATTACGGTCCAAATGTGGATGGATATGAATATTCGAAATGGGGAACGTATCATTTTGCAGACCTACAAGGCATTGGCGTAGACCGGACAATGAAGACGGGGACGGGATATGTTGCTCAGTATCAAGGAGCGAATGTAGATTTGTATGAATCGGTAGCTACTTGTCCAGATGAGCTATTACTGTTCTTTCATCATGTACCGTATACGTATACTCTTAAATCTGGTAAAACGGTCATCCAGCATATTTATGATACGCATTTTGATGGCGTGGATCGCGCAGCAGGGCTGAAAGAGAAGTGGGAATCCCTTGAGGGGAAAATGGACGACAGCAGGTATGGGCAGGTGGTAGACCGTCTGCATGAACAGGTACTACATGCCCGCGAGTGGAGAGATATTATTAATACGTATTTCTACCGAAAAAGCGGTATCCCAGACCAGCATCAACGCAAAATATACTAAATATTAGTAGTAGGAGGAGTGTGTCCAGCAGGGCCACTCCTTCTATTACTCCCTCCCTTTGTTTCATAATCCTATGCGAAGAAAGGAAGATACACCTTGAATCAGAGAAGATTATTTAATGAGGGCTGGGAATTCGCCAAGAGTACTTTAGAAGTGACGAATGTTGAGTCCTTAGATTTCCATCCGGTTGATCTCCCACATGATTGGTTGATTTATAACACATTAGACTTATATGAGAATAGTATTGGCTGGTATCGAAAGTATTTTAAAAATACGAAGAACGATGAGCAGCTATTGCTGTGTTTTGATGGTGTTTATATGGACTCTATGATTTATGTGAATAATCAATGGGTTGGAGAGTGGAAATACGGCTATTCTTCCTTTGAATACGAGATTACAGATATGCTCATAGATGGGGCGAATGAAATTCTTGTGAAGGTCGTACACCAGAGTCCGAATAGTAGATGGTATTCAGGAGCGGGTATCTATCGGAATGTATGGCTCAAGACAAGAGACTTCAATCACATCGTGACAGATGGAATTTACATTCATACAGTACAAAAGAATAACGTTTGGCGAGTGGAGATCGACACCGATGTGAGCATTACAGGAGATATGCGGCTTTCTCAAACCATTCTTCATAAGGATCGAGTGATAAAGACCTGTGTTGAGAAGATCTCGGCCGGAGATCAAACGCAAACTGCCTCACGTGTTAGTCAGGTGCTGACTGTTGAGAATCCTTTATTATGGAGCACGGATGAGCCCCATTTATATCAGCTAAAAACGGAATTGCAACATAAGATACCTGATGATCAGGGTTCTGATGAAGTGTGGACAACAATAGAAGAATTAACACAGTGTATAAGCTTTCGAACGATTGTACTGGATCCCCAAGAGGGAATGCTTCTAAACGGTTTAAAGATCAAGCTTAACGGAGTTTGTGAGCATCATGACCTTGGTGCATTGGGATCGGCATTTCATACAGCAGCATTACGTAGAAGATTTGAGATCTTAAAGGACATGGGCGTGAATGCAATACGTACCGCTCATAATATGCCTGCTGCAGAGCTTATGGATTTGGCGGACGAAATGGGGCTGCT
The DNA here is from genome assembly GCF_030123105.1 of Paenibacillus sp. G2S3. Lineage (NCBI taxonomy): Bacteria > Bacillati > Bacillota > Bacilli > Caryophanales > Paenibacillaceae > Paenibacillus > Paenibacillus sp. G2S3. Next base: position 5,399,233 of record NZ_CP126095.1, on the reverse strand, counting down.
TGTGGTTTCGGAAGCCTTTGATATGTGGGAGCGGTCGAAGACCCCATATGATTACGCGAGATTTTTCAAGGATTGGGCGTTAAGAGATGTGAGGAGCTGGGTCAAGAGAGATCGTAATCATCCAAGCTTGTTGATGTGGAGTATTGGCAATGAAATTTATGACACGCATGCAGATGAACGTGGGCAAGAAATAACGAGCATGCTGATGGAAGGGGTGATTCAATACGATCCAAGAGGCAACGGGAAAGTGACCATTGGTTCGAACTATATGCCATGGGAGAATGCTAAGAAATGTGCGGATATAGTAAAGGTGGCAGGCTACAATTATGCGGAAAAATATTATCATCAGCATCACGCGGAACATCCTGACTGGATTATCTATGGTAGTGAAACCGCCTCTATTGTGCAGAGCAGGGGAATATATCATTTCCCATTCGAGCAATCCATCCTGGCTGATGACGATGAGCAGTGCTCTGCGCTAGGTAATAGCTCTACAAGCTGGGGAGCGAAGTCAGCAGAAGCCTGTATTATCGCGGAACGAGATGCGCCGTTCTCATTAGGTCAATTTATATGGACTGGCTTTGACTATATTGGTGAACCTACACCGTATCACACGAAGAATTCGTACTTCGGTCAGATAGATACCGCGACCTTTAAAAAGGATTCATATTATATCTATCAATCGGCTTGGACGAATTACAAGAAGCATCCGATGGTGCATATTCTTCCCTATTGGGATTTTAATCCCGGTCAAATGATCGATGTTCGAGTCTGCTCGAATGCTCCCAAGATAGAATTGCAGTTTAACGGTGAGACTGTAGGGACCTATGATATCGATCATGAGCATGGAATGCAGTTAGTGGGCTGGTGGAAGCTTCCTTATGAACCAGGCGAGCTCAAGGCAATTGCTTATGATGAGGCTGGCCAAATCATTGCAGTAGACATTAGGAAATCGTTCGGTGATGCGACTCGAATCTGCTTAAAGGCTGATAAGGATACACTCCTTGCGAACGGCACAGATTTAATCTTCATCGAAATTACGATGGAGGATGAGCGCGGTAATGCCGTTGAGAATGCAAATAATCGCGTTCAGATTCAGGTGAACGGAGCAGGCCGTTTGATCGGTTTAGATAATGGAGACAGCACGGACTATGATCCATACAAAGGAATGAGTAGACGCTTGTTCAGCGGCAAGCTTATGGCGATTGTTGCTGCGAGTTTAGAAGCAGGTACGATAACAGTTGAGGTTACCTCGAAAGGTGTAGTAGGTAGTAAGTTACAGCTTCAAGCGCTCCCTGTGGCAGATCGTGGAATAGGTATTTCAGCTAACACTAGAAATCTAGAGTTGCCATGTGTAATGGGAAATGTAGAAGAAATTCCTTTACGAAAGATAGAAATTATAAGTCATTCTGGACAACAGTTTAATGAAAATAGAAGAGAAATGATTGTACACGCTAACCTTTACCCTAAAGACACTTCCTATACTGAAGTGGAGTGGAGTATTGTAAATGATGCAGGGATTGAGTCCAATCTAGCGCGGATCGAACAACTGGGACAAGAAGCCAAGATCACGGCGTTAGGAGATGGGCGTTTCCGCGTTCGCTGTATGAGTAAGAACGGTACAGAAAAGACAAAGCTGATTTCACAGTTGGAATTTACGGCGAGCGGTCTTGGGACGGCTTACAAGGATCCGTATGGATTTATATCTGGCGGTCTATATGACGAGGTTAAAGGCGAAGTCGGAAATGGAAATGAACGAGGCGTAGCTACGAGTCGAGATGGTGAGACACAGGTTGCTTATCGCGAGATTGACTTTGGAACTTACGGCTCGGATTTGATAACGATTCCCCTATTCGCATTGTCTAGCGAAGCCTACGAGCTCCAGATTTGGGAAGGCATGCCGGACGAAGAGCGTAGTGAGCTTTTGGCAGACGTTATTTATCAGAAGGAATCGCAATGGAATGTTTATCAGGAGGCAACCTATCTATTATCCAAGAGACTCACGGGTATCAGCTCTATTTGTTTTGTATTACAGAAGAAGGTGCACATTAAAGGCTTCTCATTTGTGAAAAAGAACCGAGCGTTCGAGCAGAATAGGGCTGTGGATTGTGATCGCATTTATGGTGATACGTTCACCATCGCGGAACAGGGTGTTGAAGGAATCGGGAATAACGTATCTCTCGTGTTCGAGCAGATGGATTTTACGACGGAAGGTACTTCAAAGCTTGTCATTTGTGGGAGAACTCCGATCGATAAGAACACCATTCATCTTCGCTTCGAAGAGGGTGAAGCATCTAACAATCAACTGATCGAATTTACACACTCAGATGGATATGTAGAGCGAGTATTTGAGTTGGAGAAAGTGACAGGGGAGCAGAAGGTAACGTTTATCTTCTTGCCTGGAAGTCAGTTCGATTTCGGTTGGTTTCGGTTTGAATGATCGATTGTCCTTTCAACTACTACGATAAATGAGGTGCGTGTACATGTTAACAGGCAAGATGAATGCTGCAATAATGGATGAGCAATTATCGATTTCTGTGAAGCAAATAGATATTCCTGTTCCTAAGGAAAATGAAGCGCTAATTAAGGTGTATTGTATAGGAATTTGCGGGTCAGATGTTCATTACTATGAGCATGGAAGAATCGGTCGTTATGTAGTAAAGGAACCGATCATATTAGGCCATGAGCTGGCTGGTGAAGTCGTTGAGGTTGGCAAGAAGGTAGCAAATATTACTGTAGGTGACCGAGTAGCGGTTGAGCCAGGAATAACCTGTGGACAATGCGACTATTGTAAATCTGGACGTTATAATTTGTGCCCAGATGTGGTCTTTCTTGCAACACCCCCAGTAAATGGGGCTTGGGCAGAATACATTGTCATGCCAAGTGATTATCTATTTAAACTTCCGGATTCCATGAGTTATGAGGAAGGCGCAATGCTGGAGCCATTGTCGGTTGGCTTTCATGCGATGATGCGTGGTAAGGTTCAACCGTTTGATCGAGTGCTAATAACGGGTCTTGGTCCGATCGGACTGCTTGCAGGACAAGCAGCAAAGCTATTTGGCGTTTCTGAAATTTATGGTACGGATGTCGTACCTTTTCGGCGTCAACTTGCAATGGAGATGGGCTTCACTGCAGCATTAGATCCAGTAAAAGAGAATGTTCAAGAGCGCATCAACGAGTTAACGAACGGATCTGGAGTTACGCTCGTCGTGGAATCATCGGGTAACGCAAGAGCGATGGCGGATACCATTAAGTTGGTTCGCCGTGGTGGGAGAATTGTATTTGTCGGTTTACCAGCTGATAGTGTTATTCCGATGGATATGGGACAATTTATCGATGGTGAGATTGATGCTTATGGTGTTTTTCGTTATGCGAATACCTATCCGGCTGCGATCCAAGCGTTGCAGCATTCTTCATTAGATATTGAGAAAATAGTATCGCATCGCTTTGCGCTTACAGATACTCAAGCAGCTCTTGAAGTAGCACGTAAAGAGAAAGATACCAGCATTAAGGTAATGATTTATCCGAATATGCCTTAATGAGCGTTATGAAAAAAAAGAGACCGTCCCAAAAGCCATAAAAATGGCTGCTTGAGGCGGTCTTTTTGTGTTTACGTAGGAGCAACTATTGCTTTTTATATGGACGCTCCGCGAACGGACCGTTGTTCCAATCGCTGTGGTCTCCAGATTTAATTTATTTTCCCTACGTGGTAAAAATCCGGAGACCAAGGCGAACGCTATCGCTTTTCCACAATCAGTCCGTCCTCTCCGCTGTTTTAGAGGGGGAAGTTTCAACAAAAATAACGAGACCGAAGACACATAGATATGCCAAGTTGGACAAATCTTTCTACTGTAGGACAGCCTCTTCGCGTATTACGCTTTAATATAATCTGCAAAATTCTCCAATAGGTATAAGGAGCTCATGTCTTCACGCAAATGATGCTGGACTAGCTCATCTACTTTGTCTGGTTCATGGTTTGTCATACAATCCAGGATCATGTGATGCTCGCTCAAAATTTTCTCCAGCTTTTCTTGCTTTAGGGTATGCAAGCGTCGATATCTTTCATAATGCACATGGGAGAACTTAATTTGCTCCCACAAAAATTCATGTCCTGCTAAGGTGAATAGCGTCTTATGATAGGCGTCATCCAAAGCAAAAAAGTGCTCAATGGCATGTTCTTGATGTATGGCATTTTTTTGCTCGTCTAGGTTCTTCTTAAGTTCTATAATTCCTTTAAGAGTAAGGCTGCCGCATAGACCTTTGATAATGTCTTTTTCCAAAACACTTCTTAAATAGATCATTTGCTCGACAGATTCCAAATCAATGTATGAAACAAGATTCCCTTTCTTCGGATACACATCAATATAGGACTCGAGGGATAGCTGCTTTAGTACATCGCGCAAAGGTGTTCTGGATATCTGAAACCGTTCGGATAACACGGTCTCACTTAGAATGGTTCCAGGCTTTAGCGTTAGGTTAAGAATTTCGTGCTTTAATAGGTTCAAAATATCATTTTTGGTGGACATGAGGTTACGTCTCCATTGCCATTGATTTTGTAATGCGGATATCTGAAACGGGATCCTGATATAAGATAGTGATTTCATTATATAATCTTTTAATCTTGTATACAAGATTAATAATTAATGATTTCATGTCATTGACAAAAGGTATTATTTAAATCTAATATTTGAGTATATTATCTTGTATACAAGATCTCGACATATGAAATTATAGGAGGTTTTATCTAGATGAACATGACATGGAGATGGTATGGGGAAGGCAATGACAACATTACGCTTGATCATATCCGGCAAATTCCGGGGGTAATGGGCATTGTCTGGTCACTACATCATAAGGTAGCGGGCGAAGTGTGGGAAATGGATGACATTCAAAAGGTTGCGGATCAAATTACGAGCAAAGGGTTTAGCACTGCCGTAGTAGAGAGTGTGAACGTCCATGATGATATCAAGATTGGACTCCCGACGCGTGATAAATATATCGATATTTACATAGACACCATACGGAAGCTAGCCAAGGTCGGTACTAAAGTGATCTGTTACAATTTCATGCCGATCTTTGACTGGACTCGGACGGAGCTGTACAAGGAATTGCCAGATGGCTCGAATGCTCTTTTTTATGAAAATGCGGCCATTAATGAGAACCCGCGCGACATGGTGAATCGTATTCTCGAGGGGGCCGGCGAATTCACGATGCCTGGCTGGGAGCCGGAGCGTCTTGCGAAGCTCGATGAGCTATTTGCCGCTTATGCAGACGTAACGGAAGAGAAGCTTTTCGAGAACTTGGTCTATTTTCTGAAGCGCATTATTCCTGTCTGTGAAGAAGTCGATATCAAAATGGCTATTCATCCCGATGATCCTGCTTGGCCGATCTTTGGCTTGCCCCGCATTGTCCGCAGCCGCGATACGATTCGTCGTCTACTTGACGCAGTAGATAGTCCTTATAATGGATTAACCTTCTGCACTGGGTCGCTCGGTACGAATCCGAAGAACGATCTGCCGGCTATGATTCGGGAATTCTGTAATCGTATTCATTTTGCTCACATTCGAAATGTTAAGGTCTTTGAGAACGGTGATTTTATTGAGGTGTCTCATCGTGGACGGGATGGCAGTGTGGATGTGGCAGAGGTTGTTAAAGCGTATCATGAGAATGGATATACGGGGTATGTGCGTCCAGATCATGGTCGTCATTTGTGGGGTGAAGAGAAGAATTGCCGCCCTGGATACGGACTGTACGATAGAGCAATGGGGATCATGTATTTACTTGGTGTATGGGACAGTCTCGATAATACGATAGGGGTGAAGTGAATGCTGCTTCTGACAAGAGAGAGTATTCAATCATGTGCAGAGGCGTGGAAGGACGCTGACGTGGAGCTTCCTCAGTTTGATTATGAGCAGGTGGCGGAGAATACGCGCGTTAGGCCGGAATGGGTTCATTTTGGAGCGGGTAATATTTTTCGAGGATTTGTTGCGAATGCTCACCAGAAGCTGTTGGAGCTTGGAAAAGTAGATACTGGTATTATCGCCGCCACCTCCTCTGACTACGAGCTGATTGACAAGATTTATAAACCGCATGATCATTTAACACTTCTCGTGCTAATGAATGCGAGTGGCGAGTTTACGAAAAAGGTCATTAGCAGTATTACCGAAGCTATTCTGGCAAACAAGAACCGAGCGGAAGATTACTGCCGTTTAGTTGAAATTTTTGAAAACCCGAGCCTGCAAATGGCCAGCTTCACCATTACAGAGAAAGGTTATACCTTGACGGGTCCTAATGGAATGTACCTTGATATCGTGAAGAATGATATGGAGCAAGGGCCAGAGCAGCCTTCCCACAGTATGAGTGTTATCACTTCTCTTGTTTACCGTCGATATCTTAAAGGTCAGTATCCGATGACTTTTGTTAGTATGGATAACTGTTCGCACAATGGGGATATGCTGAAAAATAGCGTGATTACAATCGCCAAGGCGTGGGCTACGAAAGGGGTTGTGGAGGAAGGTTTTGTTGCGTACCTCGAAGACGAGAGTCGCATAACATTCCCCTTGTCGATGATCGATAAAATCACACCACGTCCATCCGAGGTAGTACGTAATGCTTTACAGGAGCAAGGGATTGGGGGCATGGATATACTTATTACCTCGAGAAACGCTTATACCGCACCTTTTGTTAACGCAGAAGTTAGTGAATATCTGGTCATTGAGGATAAGTTTACGAATGGGCGACCTTTATTAGAAGAAGTCGGCATTATATTTACAGATCGTGAGACCGTGAACAGGGTAGAAACGATGAAAGTTACCACCTGTCTAAACCCCTTGCATACTGCATTAGCGGTTACTGGCTGTCTACTAGGGTACACGCAGATTTCGGATGAGATGCAGGATCAGACACTACGAACATTAGTCGAGCGGATTGGATACAAGGAAGGATTGCCTGTAGTTGTAGATCCTATCATTCTACGTCCTCAGCAGTTCTTGGATGAAGTGCTGCAAGAGCGACTCACGAATCCATTTATTCCGGACACCCCGCAGCGAATTGCAACAGATACGTCCCAGAAGGTAGGCATTCGTTATGGGGAAACGATCAAGTCGTATGTACAACGCGAGGATCTAAATCCAGCTGAATTAACGGCGATTCCATTAGCAATTGCTGCTTGGTGCCGCTATTTGATCGGAGTGGATGACGAAGGGAATTCATTTGAGCTAAGTCCCGATCCGTTAATGGAGTCGCTTCAATCGCATCTGCAGGGAGTGACTTTAGGGGATTCGACCTCTAATGTGCATAGAATTCTAGAAAATGAGAAGATTTTTGGAGTACCTTTATATGAAATCGGTCTGGGTAGCAAGATTGAAGGTTACTTCTATGAGATGCTGAAAGGCCCAGGAGCTGTACGGAGAACGTTGGAAAAACATTTAAATGAAGAGTTAGTGTAGATCACATTTACAAAAAGCCTCATGGAGTAAAGGCTACTGCACATCGCAGAGCAATCCCCCATGAGGCTTTTTCGTGTCTAGTCCATTTGGTTTATCTGAATTTAGCAGTCTAGTACGCTAATATACCTACTTTTTCAAAAAAATAATTATAGTTAATATTTCCATAACATTCCTCTGCAACAGAGTTGACAATTGTAGACGAAAATGACATTAGCAGTTACCTATACGAAAAGGGTGAATCTAATTGAAAAACAGTAAATGGATTAGCGCAACGTTGGCTTCAGCACTTCTTGCAACAGTAGGCGTTGGGAGTGTATCTGCAGCTAGCATCGGCAGTAATGTAAAATCTGTGGCTACCAATCAAACCGCTGCAAAAACAGCAGTTAAAGAAGGTACAGCTACTTGGAATGTAAATGGTACGCCGATTGTGTTTAACACCATTAATAGCAGTGGTTACAAGCTGTACTCGCTGAATCAGGTAGCTGGTGAAATTGGAGCTAAGTTAGTACTTGGAGCTGGCGGGTTTGAACTTAATGACAGCAAAGGATTACATAATGTCCAACTCAAAACAGGCTCGAAGAGCTATCAAGTAGATGGTAATTCCGAGACGTTCACAGTTGCTCCAGTATTTTATAACGGTAAAACCTATGTGGAGCTTACTAAGTTAGTTTATGCATTAGGTGGAGAACTGGATGCTGATGCTAGCACGATTCTAAGCTTTGCTCGTCCTGAAGGATTGTTTGATACTTTGCACTGGACAGCAGCTGGAAGTCTGATTGCGAATAAAAGTGATGCTGAATCTGCTCAACTAATCAAGTTCAGCACAGAGCCAGGTAACTACGAAGTATTTTCATCAAATGACAGTGCAGTAGATTTTGCAGTATCGCCGGATGGGCAGTGGGGAGCTTTCAATGATGAGACTGGTTTGTTGAACCTGATTAACCTGTCTAGCGGAGCTACTAAGAAACTGGGTACGGACAATAGTGTAAAAACAGATCTGGTTTGGTCTAACGATGGTAAAAGTATTTACTTCATCCAAGGTGACAAGCAAGAGAAAATCGCAAAAATCGCTGTAGACACTGGTGAAGTTAAAACCGTGTTGGCAGACAAAGTAGAAAATAAATCCGAACTGCGCATTTCTGCTGATGAAAAGAGCGCCGTTTATATCGTTAACTTGACGGGTGTTGCTAAAAACGATGCGGACAGCACAGAAGATTCTCTTACTGTAGACTTCAGCTCAGCTGGAGAGCAGCTTTACAAGCTTGACCTGGCTACAAAGGATGCTAAACCAGCTGCGCTGACAACTACACCAGATAACAAGCTGTACCCTGAAATTTCAGCGGATGGTAGCGTTGTATACCTGAGTGCAGATGCTGAGGGGAATGCAGCTAACACATTGAAGGTTGTAAAAGCAGACGGAAAAAGCAGCAACATTGCACTTGATGTTGAAGTAACTTGGTCTACTGGCGTTAAGAACGGCCTGGTTGTAGCAGGTTCAGCGGCAGATGGAAGCACAGTAGTCTATTCCATTGATAACAATGGAGCTAAGACTGAGCTGTTCCGCTCCACTGAAGATGTATCTGAAGTAGCTGTTTCGAATGATGGAAGTAAGCTTGCTATCGTAAGTGACGGCGGTGTATGGGTGGTTCAAGGCGGTAAAGCATTGCAACTGTCGAAATAATAAATATCCCTAATCATATTTTAACGGCGTAGAGCCGAGAGGAGAAATAATACAAATGAAGATTTTCAAAAAGCTAACAGTAACGGCTCTAACGGCTGTAATTGCGGTAACCGCATCTTTCGCAGGGGTTGCAGCAGCAGCCGATTCACTAAAAGGTAAAATCACAGTTAACGGTTCAACCGCACTTCTTCCATTGACGCTTCAAGCGGCAAAAGAATTCCAAAAGCTGCACCCTAAAGTAAAAATCGCAGCATCAGGTAAAGGTTCTGTAACTGGACCTCAAGCTGTTAAAAAAGGCATCGCCGATATCGGCGCTTGCGACTGGGATGCTAGCATCGACGTACCAGGCTTCAAAGCTTTTGACGGTCAAGTAGCAAACAAAGTAGCTGTTATTCCTTTTGCTACAATCGTTAACAAAAATGTTGGTGTAGATAACCTTACAACAGAACAGCTTAAAGGTATTTTCGCAGGTAAAATCACGAACTGGAAAGAAGTAGGCGGTGCAGATGCTGACATCGTGGTTATCACTCGCTCTTTCGGTTCCGGTACACGCGTTAACTATCAAGCTAAAGCTTTGGATGGCGGAGATATCGTTAAAAAAGCTAAGAACTACAAAGAAACAGGTTCATCCGGTGACATGAAGACTGCCGTAGGAACAACTCCTAACTCTATCGGTTATATCGACCTTGTATATGTAAGTGGCGACGTAAAAGCTGTTAAACACAACGGTGTAGCAGCTACTACAGACAATGTAATCAATGGATCTTATAAGATCTGGGCTTATGGCTACTACATGACTAAAGGCCAACCTACTGGCGCTACAAAAGAATTTATCGAATACGTACAAAGCAAGAAGTTCCAACAAGGTTCCCTGAAAAAGCTTAAATTTATTCCGATCGCAGCAATGAATGGCTAATAACATCTAAAGATCATATTGAACGGTAACAGCGGCCAGCTCCGATCTTGATGCGGGGGTGGCCGCTTACAGGAGGGAAAGTATGGGGGCACCAGTCCACGGCTTGGCAACTAGGGGAAAAGAGAGTGTAACGCAGGTTAGCGCTAACTCTAAACGTCATGGTAGACATTTATTTAGCAACAAATTGTTTAAGTTTTATTTTTTATTCAGCATTCTTGCGCTTTGCTTCGTGCTTGGACTTGTAATTCTATTTATCGGCAAAACGGCTATGCTTCTGTTCGGCCATCTCTCGCCTGCGGACTTTTTCTTTTCCTTTAACTGGACGCCGGAAGAGGATTCTTTTGGAGCGGCTGCCTTCATTGTAAATACACTTTCACTAACTGCATTAACGCTGCTGATCGCAGTTCCTATCTCGGTAGGGATGGCAGTGCTTTGTGCAGAGATTGCTCCAAAATGGATGAAGACTTTTATCCGTCCAGTGCTAGATTTATTGGTAGGTATTCCTTCAATTGTTTACGGATATATAGGTTTAACGGTTTTACTTCCTTTCTTGCGCAGAATTAGTGGGGAGAGCTTAGGCGATGGCTTGTTAGCTGCTGCACTTGTGCTCGCATTAATGGTGCTGCCAACGATTTGCCGAATCAGTGATGATGCCATTGTTTCTGTGCCGCGCAAATATCGGGATGCTGCATATGCTCTTGGATCTACCCGTTTACAGGTAATCATGCGTGTAGTACTGCCTGCGGCTAGCCGGGGAATTATCTCTGCGGTTATTCTAGGTATGACTCGTGCTGTGGGTGAGACGATGGCTGTAGTTATGGTTATCGGTAATACACCGCAATTGGCGAAAACGTTATTTACGCCAGCATCGGTGCTGACTAGTAACATCGTTATGCAAATCTCCAACGTAGAGTTTGACTCTACTTGGAACTATGCGCTACATATGATGGCATTTCTCTTGCTAGTAATATCATTTGTATTAATTCTGATCATCCGCGTGCTGGGTAGAAAAAGGAGGGATGCAGCGTGAACGGATTCGCAAGTACTAAGCATACAGCGCGTGCTCAAAGAAACAATAAAATTGCCACCATAGGGTTTTATACCCTTGGGGCTTTAGTCATGCTGCTGATCTTCTGGCTGCTCTTCACGATTCTTAGTAAAGGTCTACCGGCACTTCGGCCCGATTTCTTGATTAAACAGCCTGAAGAGATTGACGCAGGTGGTGGGATTGGCCCGGTGCTGTTTAACTCCTTTTACATTTTGTTCATCTCGCTGATTATTTCCGTTCCAATTGGTTTGGGTGCGGGAATCTATATGGCTGAGTATGCGCCAGATAATAAATTTACAGGGGCACTACGTATTTGCGTAGAATCACTGTCATCGGTTCCTTCGATTGTGTTCGGTATGCTCGGACTTGCGATTTTTGCGGAGTATTTCGATATCGGTCTGACGATTATTGGCGGGGGCGTCAGTTTGGCGTTGCTGAATCTACCTATGCTTGCGCGAGTAACAGAGGAAGCGGTACGTGCCGTTCCTGGGGATATACGCGAGGCTGGTTATGCGCTTGGGATGACTAAATTCCACGTGATCCGGACGGTAGTTCTACCCGTTGCAATGTCTGCCATTGTTACTGGGATATGTCTCGTTGCTGGACGCGCCTTCGGGGAATCTGCGGTTATCATCCTTACCGCTGGTCTCAGTACCTCAGGCGAAATGTGGGATTTCAATCTGTTCTCGCCGGGTGAAACCCTAGCCGTACACCTTTGGTATGTACAATCCGAGGCGATTGTAGAAGATGCACGTCAAATTGCTGATAAGTCGGCAGCCGTACTCGTATTTGTAGTTTTGTTTATCAATTTTGTATTTCGATTTCCGCTGTGGCTTAGCAATCGCCGGAAGTAATGAATTGGGGTCTGCGGGGGAAACCTGTAGGCCTTTAATAGTTTGTAGGGTTATTGATGGGTTGTCGATGGATTAGTAATGGATTGAAGTGTTTATTCGTAATTAGGGAATATCTCCCGAAAATTCAGCGTTTTAGGCTCTTTAGAAGCATAATTAGGGAAAACCTCCCTGAAATATGCTTGATTACTCATGATTAGCGGTTATTAGGTAATATTTAGGGAGGAATTCCCTAAAAAGTTTGTTTTTTTGAGATTATAGGTAAATATCAGGGAGGATTTCCCTAAAACTATAGTCTCGGCAGGAAATAACCATTCGATCTGTTCATCCTATGTAGCTGCAAAAACTGAAAGGTCCTCGTCCAATGTAAGCCGCCACGAATCCGATACCCAGTTGCTCATAGTCCGCTACCGTCGAGCCCCTAGTTCCCTCAACCAATCTAGTGTATCGAGCGTACCACAGTTGATACAGCACCCAAGGATGCTCTGAGGAACGCCAACTGTACTCGGCCGACCTTAGTTACTCAACAAGCCTAATGCACTGATCGTAGACCATCCGAAACACTACCCTAAGATGCGCCGAGAAGCATCACCAGCTGTCGGGTCCAGCCACAAATAATTCAACTACCTGTCCAATGATTGATACTTTAATTTCGTCTGTTGAGCCGTTTTTTTACCTCTGGACTCGTTAACAGCCTCCCCGAAGGAAGGCTGTTAACGAGTCCAGAGCGGTATACAGCCCTAAAGGGCTGACTGCGAAGCGTATGCTTTCGATGCCTATACTCCGACGAACCTCTGTGCTTCGCATCCCCTGAACGCAGAAACAGCCTCCCCGAAGGAAGGCTGTTTCTAATTGACGTCCCGGAAGGGATTCGAACCCCTGACCGTGCGCTTAGAAGGCGCATGCTCTATCCAGCTGAGCTACCGGGACATGATTGCTGGCTGAAAAGCAAGCAGGGATTATCATATCATGTATGTTGATGTTTTTCAAGCTGTTTTTTAAAAAGAGTACGGGGTATGCTATAATCTACAATTATTAAGTTTCGGATGAAGCTTAAGGTCTTAATAACATTTATGACGTTTTAGAATTCAATTCACATAATTAGCTATAAGGAGGTGCCCTCATTAAAGATTCAGATTCCCCCGCCACAAAAGAGAATATCGTCCTGTTTCCCAAGACACTGGACTATTATCAAATCCAGCTTACGGTGATGCTGGAGAGTGAACGATACGGGGAAGCGATGGAGCTGCTTCGCTTTTTGCTGCAGTGTCAAGGACAGGAAGAGCGAAATTACGAGGAATGGCGTTCTCTGCTGGAATGGCTCGAAACGGCTTTCCCTTATGCCTCCCAGAATGGAGATGCGGAGGGAGCCGTTCACCCCGAAGACGAAGATTTGAGGGAAGAAGATATGGCCCGTCTCTTGGCCAAATCAAAAATGACTGAGGATGCGGGGTATCCTCAAAAGCTGCTGCAGCGGGTAATGAATGAGCCACTGTCAGAGGCGACAATCCTAGCATTAGAGCAGCTTTCTTATCTGGAAGGTGGCGGAGTCGATGAGGCGCTGACAGCTTGGCTGCAGGGGGATAATATTCACCCACTGCTGCAATTTCGGACGCTGCAGACCCTTCGGCGGCGTGGGATGCAGGGAACGGTCAAGCTGATTCGTGGACATGAAACAGCATGGGTAGAGATTGAAAGTGTGCCGCTGCAGACAGAGGATTTTCCACCGCAGGTGAGTCAGGTGCTGGAGCGGGTAGCCGAGCAAGCAGAGGTACACGAGCCTACGCTGTATTATTTTGCACAGGAGCTCTGGGGCCAGTTCGTTATGTCGATTTATGGATCGGAAGAGTATCGGAAATTACTGGATGGAGAAGACGCGCTACTCGATATATGGGCAGGGGCGTTACACCAGTTCGTATCTGAGAGCTTAAACGGTACACGGCAAGAGGAAGAGACTCGTGGAATGTACGGCATTACCGACGGCATGCGCTTTCAATTTGAGGGGGCTTATCGTGCGATCAAGGGTTTTGTAAAGACTTCTCTACTTGATAAATAAAGTAATGTTGTATATAATATAATGGTTATTCTGTGCGTGGATTGTATCATTTTTTGAAGTAAACTTGTGAACCTATATTTTGGAGGGAAAAGTATAATATGAAAGCAACATGGGAAAAAATAGAGAAGAACCTTGGAGTTCTTGAAGTAGAAGTTGACGCAGAACGCGTTGCAGCAGCACTTGATAAAGCTTTTAACAAAGTCGTTAAGAAAGCTAACGTACCAGGCTTCCGTAAAGGTAAAGTACCACGCCCGATCTTTGAATCCCGTTTTGGTGTAGAAAGCTTGTACCAAGATGCAATCGACATTCTTCTTCCTGAAGCTTACGGTGAAGCAGTTGAACAAACTGACATCTTCCCTGTAGACCGTCCTGAAGTTGATATTGAGCAATTTGCTAAAGGTCAATCCTTTATCTTCAAAGCGAAGATCACGGTTAAACCTGAAGTGAAGCTTGGCGATTACAAAGGTCTGGAAGTTCCAGTACAAAAAGCTGAAGTGACTGAAGAAGAGCTGAGCGCTGAGCTTGCTCGTCTGCAAGAGCGTCATGCTGAACTCGTAGTAGTTGAAGAAGAAGCAGCAGCTAACGGCGACATCGCTGTGATCGATTTTGACGGATACGTTGATGACGTACCGTTCGAAGGCGGAAAAGCTGAGCGTCATTCTCTTGAGCTTGGTAGCAATTCCTTCATTCCTGGATTTGAAGAGCAAGTAGTGGGAATGGGCACTGGAGATTTCAAAGATATCGAAGTTACTTTCCCAGATGAATATCATGCAGAGAACCTTGCGGGTAAGAAAGCAGTATTCAAAGTGAAGCTGCACGAAATCAAACGCAAGCAACTTCCTGCACTCGATGATGAGTTCGCTAAAGATGTAAGTGAATTCGAAACTTTGGAAGAGTACAAAGCAGATCTGAAAGCTCAGCTTGAATCCCGTAAACAGGATGAACTGAAAGGTGTTCGTGAGAACGCAGTTGTTGATAAAGCAGCAGAAAACGCTGAAGTTGAGATCCCAGAAGCAATGATCAACAGCGAAGTTGAGAACATGGTTCGTGACTTCGACACTCGTCTTCGTCAACAAGGTATGAACATGGATATGTTCCTTAGCTTCTCCGGCCAAACACGTGAAGACTTGCAGAACCAAATGAAAGGCGATGCTGAAAAACGCGTTCGCAACAACTTGGTATTGGAAGTTATTGCTAAAGAAGAGAAGATTGAAGTTTCCGAAGAAGAAGTTAACGAAGAGTTGGCTACTATGGCTGAAGCTTACAAACGTACTCCTGAAGAAATTCGCAGCATCTTGGCAGCTAACGGTTCACTGGGCAGCTTGAGCGAAGAACTTTCTTTGCGCAAAACCATTGATTTCCTTGTTAGCAATAGTGTAGAAGTTGAAGCAGTAGAAGAAGCACCAGCTGCTGAAGACACTAAAGCTGAGTAAGATTTTTTAAACTACCTAGAACGGCCAAGTTAGTCGGCCTCCATACAGATATGATAAGGCACGTAAGTTTCGTTACGTGCCTTATTTTTATCCTCGGCCACAGATATATGTGATTACATAGGTATCGAATGAGCGTATGGTATTAGTGGTATTGGCGTAGTAATGTCACTATTCACAAGGAGTGGACAGGTCAGCTGTAGTGAAAAAATGACATCGCGCCGTGAACGTGTTAAAATATTTTTGAAACGATAAGACTAATCTGTATAGAGAAAAGAGGTTGGTGGCATGAGTCTGGTACCAATGGTTGTGGAATCAACAAGTCGTGGGGAACGTTCATACGATATCTATTCCAGATTGCTCAAGGATCGCATTATCTTCTTAAGCAGTGCGATTGACGATGATGTCGCCAATCTGGTTATTGCTCAATTGCTGTTTCTTGCAGCAGATGATCCCGAGAAGGACATTCACTTGTACCTCAACTCACCCGGTGGTTCAGTAACAGCCGGCATGGGTATATACGATACGATGCAATATATCAAACCGGATGTTTCAACCATTTGTGTAGGAATGGCGGCAAGCATGGGATCGCTCCTTCTAACAGCTGGGGCTAAGGGTAAAAGATATGCGCTGACCAACAGCGAAGTTATGATTCATCAACCGCTCGGCGGTGTTCAAGGTCAAGCGTCTGACATTTGGATTCATACGGACTGGATCCTTAAGACGAAACAGAAGTTGAATCAAATTTATGTAGATCGCACAGGTCAGCCCCTTGAAAAAATCGAACGGGACACAGACCGCGATAACTTCATGAGCGCGGAAGAAGCCAAGGAATATGGGCTTATTGACCAGGTTCTTTCTTCACCGATGAAATCTTAAAGGGGTGGTTAGATGTTTAAATTTAATGATGAAAAAGGGCAATTGAAATGTTCTTTTTGCGGCAAATCACAAGAGCAGGTTCGTAAGCTTGTAGCAGGACCGGGCGTTTATATATGTGACGAATGTATCGAGCTTTGCACGGAAATCGTGGAAGAAGAGCTCGGTCATGAGGAAGAGCTTGATCTGAAGGATATTCCGAAACCAAAGGAAATCCGCGATATTTTGGATCAATATGTAATCGGTCAAGAGCAAGCGAAAAAATCGCTGTCTGTTGCGGTTTACAATCACTATAAACGTGTGAACAGCCAAAGCAAAATCGAAGATGTTGAACTGACGAAGAGTAATATTCTTTTGCTCGGTCCAACAGGTTCGGGTAAAACTTTGCTCGCACAGACGATGGCGAAGATTATCAACGTTCCTTTTGCGATTGCAGATGCTACTTCCCTAACGGAAGCTGGTTATGTCGGCGAGGATGTTGAGAACATTCTGCTTAAGCTGATTCAAGCGGCAGATTATGATGTGGAGAAAGCCGAACGCGGCATTATCTATATTGATGAGATTGATAAAGTGGCACGTAAATCCGAGAATCCGTCCATTACTCGTGACGTATCCGGTGAAGGTGTGCAGCAGGCGCTTCTGAAGATTCTGGAAGGAACGGTTGCTTCTGTACCTCCACAAGGTGGACGTAAGCATCCTCATCAAGAGTTTATTCAAATTGATACGACGAACATCTTGTTCATCGTGGGCGGTGCCTTTGATGGTCTGGAGCAAATGATTAAACGCCGTATCGGTAAAAAAGTCATTGGCTTCAACGCAGCGGTTGAAGGACAAAAGGATCTCAAGCCTGGCGAATATTTGTCGATGGTATTGCCTGAAGACTTGCTCAAATTCGGATTAATTCCTGAATTTGTAGGCCGTCTGCCAGTCATCTCGACTTTGGAGCCGCTTGATGAGAATACGCTGGTACGTATCCTTTCTGAGCCTAAGAATGCACTCACGAAACAATACATCAAGCTGCTGGAAATGGATAACGTAGCGTTGAAGTTCGAACCGTTGGCACTCGAAGCGATTGCCAAGGAAGCGATCAAACGCAATACGGGAGCCCGTGGACTGCGCGCGATTATTGAGAGCATCATGCTTGATGTGATGTATGAAGTTCCTTCACGCGATGATATTAAAGATTGTGTGATCACGGAGCAGGTTGTTCAAGAGAAGGCTTTGCCTGAATTGAACCTAAAGAAAGACAAGAAGAAAGAGGAAAGCGCGTAAGTCGCTTACCTTAACAATACATGTCACTGTCTCCACCTTTCTTCCGCTTATCCCGCTTCACTAGCGGTTGCGAAGGGGTGGAGCTTTGGCGTTATGGGGGAGAAAAATCATGTTCTTGAGACACCAAACCCGTCCTGTCAATGTTGGCGGGCTCATTATTGGGGGAAACAACGAGGTTGCGATTCAAAGCATGTGTACAACCAAAACAGCTGACGTGGAGGCTACTGTAGCTGAAATTTTACGGCTTGAGGAAGCAGGCTGCCAACTGGTACGCGTTACTGTCAACAATGAAGAGGCAGCCGCCGCGATTAAGGAGATCAAGAAGCAGATTCATATCCCACTCGTAGCGGATATTCATTTTAACTATAAGCTCGCGCTGATGGCTATTGAGAACGGCATCGATAAAGTACGGATTAATCCGGGCAATATCGGTCGTCGGGAGAAGGTAGAAGCAGTAGTTAAAGCGTGTAAAGAAAAAGGAATTCCGATTCGGATTGGTGTAAACGCCGGTTCTTTGGAGAATCATCTTTTGGAGAAATACGGATACCCGACTCCGGAAGCTATGGTAGAAAGTGCATTGTACCATATTGGGATTCTGGAAGAGCTGGATTTCCACGACATTATCGTTTCCTTAAAAGCATCCGATGTGCCAATGGCCATCGAAGCTTACCGTCAGGCTGCGGAAGTTATTCCTTATCCGCTGCACCTTGGGATTACAGAATCCGGCACGTTGTTTGCCGGTACAGTAAAGAGCTCCGCGGGTATCGGTGCACTGCTCTCTATGGGCATCGGCAGCACCCTTCGTATCTCGCTTAGCGCAGATCCAGTGGAAGAAGTTAAGGTGGCACGCGAGCTGCTGAAGACCTTTGGTCTGATCTCTAATGCGGCTACACTCATTTCCTGTCCCACTTGCGGACGACTCGATATTGATCTCTTCTCTATCGCTAATGAGGTGGAAGAGTACATTTCGAAGCTTAAGGTGCCTATTAAAGTTTCCGTTCTCGGCTGTGCTGTTAATGGTCCTGGTGAGGCGCGTGAAGCAGATATCGGTATTGCTGGCGCCCGTGGGGAAGGTTTGTTGTTCCGTTACGGCCAGATGATTCGTAAGGTGCCTGAAGCGGAACTAGTGAACGAACTGAAGAAAGAAATTGATGCGATTGTTGTAGCGTATGAGGAAACAGGAGAAATCCCAGGTCGCGCTCATGCTAACCTTGCACCTCCGGTGCAATCGAAGTAATTTGGTCTTTTACGAATTTATGATTCGTTAATAATAAGTGGCGAAGAACGCCCTGTTACACTCCGGTACATCCGGTGGTGGGAACGGGGCGTTCTTTTTGCGTGGAATTAATGATTGAGGGGGAGTGGCCAATGAATTATGAACAAGCCCATGAAGCATTTATTGAGCAGCATCTGGCGAGCAGGACCGGAGAACGACGAGGGAGATTGGAGAGAGGGCATCGTCATGCCGAAGAAATGTTTTTGCAGAATGTATGGTGGCCGCTTCGTGGGGATTTCAATGATCTACATCCGGAGTATGAGGTGCTGGATTGGCGCGGGCGATCTTATTTCGCGGATTATGCTTTTTTGCCGGGGCCTATTAAGCTCTTGTTCGAGATCAAAGGGTATGCTACACACGTAAGAGACATGGATAGACTGAAATATTGTAATGAGCTAAATCGTGAGACGTTTCTGTACGGAATGGGTTACCAAGTAATTTCATTTGCCTACGATGATGTGGAACAGCGTCCTGAGTTATGTATTACACTGCTGCGTGTGGTGCTAAGCCGTTACTTAATTGTTGATGCACCACGGGGTCAACTGCTACTTGCTGAGAAGGAAATTATGCGATTAGTGGTTCGCCAAGCGGGGACAGTCCGTCCTAAAGATGTAGCAGATTATTTTACGCTCGACCCTAAAACGGTACGTTTAATGCTGATAAAATTGTGTGAAAAGGGCTGGTTGAAGCCTGTGAGAAGAGGGATTGGTGTTAAAAATGTTGAGTATAGGCTGGCACGAGATGTCCTTTATTACTGGGATTGAGCTGATAAGTTTGAGGGTTAATTGGATGTTAATTTAGGCGAAATATACGTATGGGATGTTGGAGGCACGAATGGAGGGATGTAAGGCGCGGTAAGGTGCGAAGTAAGGGGTGATAAAGAGTGATAAAGAGTGATAAAGATTGTGATAAGGAGTTTGGTATGGAGCGCGGTAGGAGTGAGATAGAAGCTTGGTAATATGCTTGGTTTGGAACGTGTTATAGGGATGTGATAAGGAATGTGGTTAATTGCGTGATAAGTATCGTGGTATGGAGAGAGTAGGCAATAAGGTGCGTAGTGTGTAGCGAGGTCTGGATCAATAAAAAGTAATTAGGGAAAACCTCCCTGAAATAATCTTAAAATCGCTCCAAATCGAGCTTTTTACGGAAAACCTCCCTAAAAAATAGGCGATTTCCCCTGTTTATAGCCTAATCAGCGAATAATCAGGGAGGTTTTCCCCAATTGTTAGCTTGGAGGTCATGAACACCGGATAATCAGGGAGGAATTCCCTAATTATCTGCTTAAAGGCTATAAACAACTGATAATTAGTAAGAATTCCCTTAATTATCAGCTTTGAGAACTAACTTAAGTTTCTTCTATAGATGAGTCAACGCCCCGAGCCCCCGAGCGACACAGTCGACGGAACTAGGGACTTACTGAACTTAGCTGCAAGGTTCACTACTGTTCTTGCTCTTGTGTTCCCACTGGGGGAAGAATCTGAGGTGCATCTAGCACTCCCTAGAACTTTCAACCCCCCAATAATAACTTCCTACTGCTTGTCCTACACCAACAATTCAACAAATCCTCAATTGTGCGTTTACTAATTACCGAAACGGCTATACTACCTAATAGTAGCCAAAGGTGGAAAGGTAGACTGAACGAAACAGGAGGATGACCTATGGAATTAAGTATAGTTGTGATGATCGTGCAGCTCTTTTTCGCGCTGGTTATCGGCGTATACTTTTGGAATCTGCTGCGGGGTCAGAAGACAAACAAGACGGCGGTAGACCGAGAGTCGCGTAAGGAACTGGATAAACTACGGAAGATGCGTATGATTTCACTAACCAAACCATTGTCGGAGAAAACTAGGCCGGCTTCTATTGGAGATATTGTCGGACAAAAAGATGGGCTACGTGCCCTGAAGGCCGCACTATGTAGTGCTAATCCGCAGCATGTGATTATTTATGGTCCGCCAGGAGTCGGCAAGACTGCAGCGGCACGCGTTGTCATGGAAGAGGCGAAAAAAAATGTCCTTTCTCCTTTTAAAAGTGACGCCAAGTTCACAGAGATCGACGCCACGACCGCTCGTTTTGATGAGCGTGGTATTGCCGACCCGTTAATCGGATCGGTGCATGATCCTATCTATCAGGGCGCCGGAGCCATGGGCGTGGCAGGTGTGCCGCAGCCGAAACCGGGAGCGGTGACGAAGGCGCATGGCGGGATTCTTTTTTTGGATGAGATCGGTGAGCTTCACCCCATTCAGATGAACAAGCTGCTAAAGGTGCTGGAGGACCGGAAGGTTCTACTAGAGAGCGCATATTATAATTCGGAGGACAATAATACTCCGGCTTATATTCATGATATTTTTCAAAATGGCTTACCCGCTGATTTCCGGTTAGTTGGCGCGACTACACGTTCCCCGGATGAGATTTCTCCCGCGCTGCGTTCGCGCTGCATGGAGATTTATTTCCGTCCGCTATTGCCGGATGAGATTGCGGTCATCGCGCGTGACGCGATACAGAAGATCGGACTGAAGCCAAGCCCCGAAGCAGTCACTGTTGTGCAGCAATATGCAACAAATGGCCGGGAGGCAGTCAATATGATTCAGCTCGCTGCTGGATTAGCGTTAACGGAGCAGAGAGATACGCTAAGTGCTGCTGATGTAGAATGGGTAGCAGGCAGTAGCCAGCTTCCACTTCGAACAGAACGCAAGATTCCTTCGGCGCCGCAGATTGGATTGGTTAATGGACTTGCAGTGTATGGACCGGGAATGGGCACCTTGCTCGAGATTGAAGTATCCGCAGCGCCTGCACAGAACGGTCAAGGTAGACTGAACGTAACCGGAGTAGTAGATGAGGAAGAGATCGGTGGAGGTTCTCGCACGATTCGGAGAAAGAGTATGGCTAAAGGCTCCGTTGAGAACGTATTGACCGTACTGCGTACCATGAATCTGGAGCCAGACCGTTATGATCTGCATGTGAACTTCCCAGGCGGAACACCCATTGACGGACCATCAGCAGGTGTTGCGATGGCAGTTGCTATTGTCTCCGCCATTCGTGGACTTCCCGTGGATAATACCGTAGCGATCACTGGCGAGATAGGCATACATGGGCGAGTGAAGCCTGTTGGTGGTGTAATTGCGAAGGTGGAGGCTGCTTTTCAAGCGGGAGCTACTACGGTGCTTATTCCAAAAGAAAACTGGCAGTCCCTATTCGCTGACCTCGCCCCACTACGCGTCATTCCTATGGAAACGGTGGAAGAAGTATTCCGTCATCTGTTTGGTGCCGATACAGCAGACGTAAGGCTTCCTGCAGTAGCAGGCGAGCTTTTCTCAGCAGCACCTTCACTTCTGAAGGCCGATGCAGCTGGAGAGTCTGCTAAGGGTTGAGCTTAAATTATTACCTAGAATGTAAGCTAAGGTGTGTTATGGTTTGGAGGAGTAAATCGAGACATGCCACTGTAAAATAAAGGGAGCCGCAGGCGTGTCTGCTGCTTCCTTTTTTAAAGTATAGATTTCACACTTTCCATTTCTTTGAGAAACGTTGCCGTTTTTTAAGGATAATAAGGTTGTTTATTCTTAAATTGCAAGTACTTTGTTGGTGTTTTGGGGCTGCTTTTGTTAGAATGAATGCATATGAGATTAATTGAGAGCCATGGGAGGTGCGAAAGCGATGATGACAAATAAAACAAAAGGTCGTCGTTTTCCTTTATTACCGCTAAGAGGTCTTCTTGTGTACCCAAGCATGGTTCTTCACTTGGATGTGGGCCGTGAGAAGTCAGTTCGGGCACTAGAAAAAGCTATGGTTGAAGATAATTTAATTCTTCTGTGTTCACAGTCGGAAGTGAATATTGAAGAGCCTGGTCAGGACGATATTTTTCGGGTCGGTACTGTCGCGAATGTGCGGCAAATGCTGAAGCTGCCAAACGGTACGATTCGTGTACTGGTTGAGGGTGTAGAACGAGCCGAAATTATTAATTATATCGATAATGATGAGTATTATGAGGTTATGGCGCGCGAGCTACCAGAAGAGGAAGATGGCGATCAAGAGTGTGACGCGCTGATGCGTACAGTACTTAATCAGTTCGAACACTATATAACGTTATCCAAAAAAGTGACACCGGAGACACTGGCTGCTGTATCCGATATTGAGGAGCCTGGTCGTCTTGCGGATGTTATTACGAGTCATTTATCGCTAAAGATTAAGGATAAGCAAGAAATTCTAGAGACGATTGATGTCAGTAAACGGCTAGAGAAGCTTCTTGATATTCTTAATAATGAGCGTGAAGTGCTGGAGCTTGAACGCAAGATCAATCAACGTGTGAAGAAGCAGATGGAGAAGACGCAGAAGGAATATTATTTGCGCGAGCAAATGAAAGCGATCCAGAAAGAACTCGGCGAGAAGGAAGGCCGGGTGGGAGAAGCGGAAGAGCTGCGGAATCTCATGGAAGAGAAGAATTTGCCGGAACGCGTGAAAGAGAAGATGGAGAAGGAAATCGATCGTCTGGAAAAAATGCCAGTGAGCTCAGCGGAAGGTGGCGTAATTCGCAATTATGTGGATTGGCTGCTGGGTCTTCCTTGGAATGAACAGACAGAAGATGACCTCGACATTAAGAAGGCAGAACAAGTACTCGATGAGGACCACTACGGTTTGGAAAAACCAAAGGAGCGGGTATTGGAATATTTAGCCGTTCAGCAACTGGTGAAGAAGCTAAAAGGTCCGATCCTATGTCTTGTAGGGCCTCCAGGTGTGGGCAAAACCTCACTGGCTCGTTCCATCGCCCGTTCACTCAATCGTAAGTTCGTGCGCATTTCGCTTGGCGGTGTGCGTGATGAGGCTGAGATCCGTGGTCATCGCCGGACTTATGTGGGTGCGATGCCAGGCCGAATCATTCAAGGGATGAAGACGGCAGGAACGATTAATCCAGTTATCTTGCTAGATGAAATTGATAAAATGGCTGCAGATTTCCGTGGCGATCCATCCTCCGCATTGCTTGAGGTACTGGACCCAGAACAGAACAATACGTTCAGTGACCATTTTGTAGAGCTGCCGTTTGACTTGTCGAACGTTATGTTTGTTACAACAGCGAATGTTGTGCATAACATTCCGCGTCCGCTACTTGATCGGATGGAAATGCTGTTCATTCCGGGTTATACGGAACTGGAGAAATTGCAGATCGGTAGCCGTTATCTTTTGCCGAAGCAGAAGAAGAACCACGGTCTTGCAGAAGATCAACTGATCATCGAAGACGACAGTTTATTGCGTATCGTGCGTGAATATACTCGTGAATCCGGTGTGCGTAATTTGGAGCAGCAGATTGCAGCGTTATGCCGCAAAGCCGCGAAACAGATTGTGTCCAAGGAAAAAGAAAGTGTAGTCATTCTGCCAGATGACATCAAGGATTACCTAGGTGCATCGAAATACCGTTACGGTATGGCGGAGCTTGAAGATCAGATTGGCACAGTAACTGGGCTGGCTTGGACTGAGGTTGGTGGCGATACGCTGCTGATCGAAGTGACTGTCGTGCAGGGAACGGGCAAGCTGACACTTACTGGACAACTGGGCGATGTAATGAAGGAGTCGGCGCAGGCCGCTTTCAGTTATACACGTTCGAAGGCGGAGGAGTTGGGGCTCCAGCCCGATTTTTATGAGAAGATTGATATTCATATCCACATTCCTGAAGGTGCGATTCCGAAGGATGGTCCATCTGCAGGGATTACGATTGCTACTGCTTTGATCTCCGCACTTACGAAACGTTATGTTTCGAAGGATGTGGCCATGACCGGTGAGATCACCCTACGTGGACGTGTATTGCCGATCGGTGGACTGAAAGAGAAATCTTTAGCTGCACACCGTGCTGGATATAAAAAGATCCTTCTTCCCAAAGACAATGAACGTGATCTGAAAGAAATTCCAGAGAGCGTACGCAATGATGTGGAGTTCATCCCAGTATCTAACATGGATCAGGTCTTGCATCATGCGTTAGTTGAGCATCATAATGAAATTAGCAGTGAGCCACCGAGTAGTGTGCATTAGAAAGGAAGTCCTATGAAAGTTAATATTGCCGAATTTATAATCAGTGCCGTTGGCCCTGATCAATACCCTGATGATGCTTTGCCAGAGGTTGCTCTGGCAGGGCGCTCCAATGTAGGGAAGTCATCCCTCATTAATCGAATGATTAACCGCAAGAATCTGGCTCGGACAAGCTCCACTCCAGGTAAGACCCAGCATATGAACTATTACCGTATCAATGAAGACAGCATGTATTTTGTTGACTTTCCAGGTTACGGATATGCTAAAGTGTCGAAGACGCAACGTGCGACATGGGGGAAGATGGTGGAAAAATATCTCTCTGAGCGCGATACGTTGAAGCTTGTTCTGCTCATCGTGGATCTACGTCATCCTCCTACCAGCAATGATAAGATGATGTTCGACTGGTTGAAGCATTATGATCTTCCTATGTGTGTGGTAGCGACGAAGGCGGATAAGATTCCGAAGACTCGCTGGCAAAAGCATATCAAGATCATGAAGCAGGAGCTTGGCGTGCTGCCAGGGGATAACTTCATTCCATTCTCTTCAGAGATTGGCCTTGGTAAAGAAGAACTTTGGGGATTAATCGACGGGTATGTTTTCTCCTCGAAGAATGAAACGCCAGATTCTGAGGACGCTGAAATAGATGCAAATGAATCTCAGCAAGAGGCACCTACGGAAGCATAAAACAAGAACTCATTTACAATCAAGCAACCACTCCTTATGGGAATGGTTGTATTTTTTTTGTCGCTAAAACTAAATTTTCTATGCGAAGGGACCGATAGATAACATATGAAAGATATCCATTGCCACATCTTACCCTTTATGGATGACGGAGCTACTGATTGGGAATCCGCTCTCGCCATGGCGCAAGACGCCTATAGGGACGGAATTACATCCGTCATTGCCACACCACATCACGCCAACGGTCAATATATGAATAACGCCTCCAGTATAAGAGAAGCAGTGGACTTGATGAATGAAAAACTTCGTCAGCATGGGAATCCACTGCTTGTTCTTCCAGGTCAGGAAATCAGAGTGTACGGAGATTTACTGGATGATCTGGAGCGGGGGCAACTGCTAAGTCTTGCAGACTCGCGGTATATTTTACTAGAAATGCCTTCTTCACGAGTCCCACGCAACATGGAAGAAATCTGTCACGAGTTGATCATTCAAGGGTTCGTTCCGGTTATCGCCCATCCGGAGCGTAATGCTGAAGTAGCTGCCGATCCTTCTAAGTTAGAAAGATTGATAGAGCTGGGATCACTCGGTCAGGTAACCGCACAAAGTCTTGCAGGCGTCTTCGGGAATAAACTTCAGAAGCTATCCCTGGAGTTATGTCGTAGAAATGCAGTACATGTGTTGGCCTCGGATGCACATGACAGTGTTCATCGTCCATTTGGGTTAAACGCTGCTTATGTGGTTTTAGAGAAAGAATTAGGTCCTGAGATGCGAGACTATATGCGCGAGAATTCTCAGCAAATTGTGGTAAATGGTGAGGTTAATCATGGTAATCACGTACAAAAAAGGAGGAATCGACACAAATTGTTTGGCATTTTTTCCCGAAAGGGCTGACTAATCTACCTAATAGTGGTAGAATGGGTTTTATTGGGTGAATCGTTGATATACGTAATAGTGTAGACATAAGGTGAAATATTCTAGGACTATAGTAACAAAAGAATTTAAATACATATAAAGAGGTGGATATTTAGTGACTTTGAAAAAGAAACTAGTAGTATCAACATTGGCAGCAAGTATGGTAGCAGCATCCGTAGCGGGTCTTCCGTTGGGTAGCCTTGGAGCGGTGGGTACAGCATCTGCTGCTACAGTTAGTAGTAGTACAGCAGTTAAGGATAAGGTTATTGCTGTTTACAAACAATTATCCGCAACAGATGCAGTCTATCTCTACAATTTGAAGACTGAGGTTGCAGCACTCAGTGAGGCAGAATTCGTAGAAATTTTTGCTCCAGTCTTGAACAAGCTTTCATTGGATGAAGTAGAAACAAAGACATCACTTAAATTGTTCCAAAGCGTTACTAGTGTAGTATATGATGTCTATGGAAACGATTTCTCTGGAATTCAAATTATCCGTAACGACGACAAAAACATTGCCCTGCTGAGCAAAATTGCAACTAAAGCGGGTGTGTCTGGTCTTACTGTAGATAGTGTTTCTGAATTCTTAATCAGTGTAGAAACAGAACTTCGTACACTGGTTAGCAGCAAGACAACTGCAGAGTTGTTGGAAATTCTCACATCTGAATCTGGTTACGATACTTTGTTGGATGAAGCTATTGCAAAAGTATTGAGTCATACTACAGGAGCAGGAGCTCTTACAGTAAGCCAAGCGTTGCAAAATCTTGGAGTTACTGCTGGTGATGTGAAGCAAACATTGAAGAACTTGAATAATACGATTAAATCCGCGAAGCCTGCGGCAAAATCACTTGCACTTGCTTACGTTAAAGCTTATGGATTGGGCGATAATGGCAACGGTAATGGTAATGGTAATGGTAATGGTAATGGTGGGAATGGAAATGTTACAACTCCTGTAACTCCTGCTCCAACTCCAGGGATCTACGACGTATCCAAGCTCGTAAGTATTGTTGACGGTAAAGCAACAGTGAAATTGGTTGACGCCGATGTAATTAAAGAATTGGATAAGCTAATTGCAGCGAATCCTGGTAAAGCTGGTCTCACTTTGACCCTGAATCTTGGAACAGTAAACGCTACTACAGTTGAAGTTCCACTTTCCCAAGCGATTATTGAAGCTGCCAAAGCTAAAGGGATTGCGAATATCGCAGTTACTTTCAATGGTGTAACTGTAACGATCCCTGTGAGTCAGTTCAGCACAGCAATCGCATTGACAGTAACAACTGCTAAACCAGAAGTTGTAACTTCCGTTACCAAACTGAAATTGGCTTCGGATGTGTATGAATTTGCACTTAGCGTGAACGGTGTAGCAACAAGTACATTCAAACAACCAATTACCATTAAACTTCCGCTTAAGAATACTGATGGTCTTGATAAAGAATTACTGTCCGTTGCGAAGCTTGTATATGGCAGCCTGCAATTCCAAGGTGGTGTGCTTGACGGAGAGTTCATCGTAGAACCACGTGATACTTTCTCATCCTATGCAGTGCTTGAGAATAAAGTAAACTTTACAGATATTGCTAGTGTACAAGCTTGGGCTGGCAAACAAATTCAAGTCGTAGCTGCAAAAGGCGCGATTGAAGGTGTAGGCGAAGGCAAATTCGCACCGAAGAGCAATGTAACTCGTGCAGAGTTCGCTAAAATGCTGATTCGTGCGCTTAATCTGGAGAACAATTCAGCTGTACAAAGCTTTAGCGATGTAAGTTCAACGGCTTGGTATGCACCATATGTAGCAGTTGCAGCAGAAAAAGGAATCATTACTGGACGCAGTGCAGCTAAGTTCGATCCTAATGCAACCATCACACGTGCAGAGATGGCAACGATGATCTCCCGCGCAGTGAAATCTATCAATCCTGCTGCAACAACGAATGCAACGGCAATTAGCCAATTCTCCGATGCTGCTAAGATTAGCGCATCTTTGAGAGATGGCGTAGCATTTGCAGCAGATCATAACTTGGTTATCGGAAATGCTGGTAAGTTCAACCCGAACGATACGGCAACTCGTGCTGAAGCAGCAGTAATTATCTACCGTACTATTAACTTCAAGTAAGTAAATTAAAAAGTATAGTATACAGCCTCCTCTCATGTAGGTGAGAGGAGGCAATTTTTTGCCAATAGGGAAGTGCTGTAATATAGTAACGAAATATTTCAGAAATAGCTTGGAGGTAATTACACTTGTCATCACAAGAATTGGATCTTCGCGATTATTTTCAGATCGTCAGGAAGAGACTATGGCTGATTGTTAGCATAGTTGTTTTGGTGTGCGGTGTTGCTGGTGTGTACAGTCTGTATATAAAGAATCCGGTGTATGAAGCATCCACTAAGATTATTGTTA
Organism: Paenibacillus sp. G2S3; assembly: GCF_030123105.1. NCBI lineage: Bacteria > Bacillati > Bacillota > Bacilli > Caryophanales > Paenibacillaceae > Paenibacillus > Paenibacillus sp. G2S3. Next base: position 5,370,388 of record NZ_CP126095.1, on the reverse strand, counting down.
ACCAGACTCCGACTCAATCGGCAGCAGCGCAGCTTGATTTGAACCAGATTAATACTAATATTCAATTGATTAATACGTATAAGGAAATTATTAAGACTCCGGCCATCCTTGATATTGTTACGAGAGATTATCCGCAGTTCAATATTACTGCAGAAGAGCTGTTGAAGAAGGTTAATGTGAGCTCCGTCAATAATACGCAGGTGATGACACTTGTCGTTCGAGATAACTCGTATCAGCGAGCCGCTGAAATCGTGAATGCCATTTCACTAGTATTCAAGGATGAGATTCCTAACCTATTTAACGTGGAGAACGTATCGATTCTAAATGAAGCCAAAGTAAATCCACTTGTCGATCCAAGACCGGTAGAACCGAATGTCTTAATGAATATGGCTATAGCTTTCATCGTTTCCTTGATGATTGGTTTAGGGATTGCTTTCTTGCTGGAATACATGGACGATACGCTGAAGACTGAAGCCGATATTGAGAAATATCTTGGTTTACCAACGATAGCTATGATTACAAGATTGGGTTCAGAAGAGAGCAAACAAGGCGCAACACAGGCACAGCCGCAAACATCCAGAAAGGCGGGCGAACTTGAACATGTCACAGCTGCCAAATAAACAAAGACATCTGATTACCGTTACGAACCCTCGCTCCCCTGTATCTGAAGCGTTTCGTGCGCTACGCACGAATATTGATTTTTCTTCTGTAGATGAGACTATTCAAGTAATTATGGTAACTTCGTCCGGACCGGAAGAAGGTAAATCAACAGTTTCTGCTAATTTAGCTGCGGCTTATGCACAGGCAGATAAGAAAGTATTGTTGATTGACGCGGATTTGCGGAAACCGACAGCACATAAGACTTTTTCGCTTAGTAACCGTTTTGGATTATCTTCACTACTGTCGCAGCAGGCGGTTCTTGAGGATACTGTTCAAGATTCTGGTGTTTCCAATCTTTCCATTATGACCTCGGGACCGATTCCTCCAAATCCAGCAGAAATGATGGCTTCTAATCGGATGAGTACTCTTTTGCAGGACTTGCGCCAGCGTTATGATGTCATTCTTATTGATACTCCACCGTTATTGGCGGTTACAGATGCGCAGATTATGGCTTCCAAGAGTGATGGTGTCATTATGGTTGTCAGCTATGGCAAGGTAAAGCGGGATATTGCTGTAAAAGCTAAAGCTAACCTCGATCGTGTTGGTGCGAAAATGCTTGGCGTGGTTCTTAATAATGTAAAACGTAAAGCCAGCGAAGGTTACTATTACTACTACTATGGAAATTGATTTGTTCTTTAACAATAATGTTGTTTTTGGAGGCACTGAAAATGACAGCGAAATCTAGAGTAGTTCTCTTATTCTTCATTGACCTTGCAATCATCTGGTTCAGCATTGTAACATCCTATTTATTTCGGTACCCTAACCACGCTCTTCAGGAATACGGTGCACAGATGCTGCAATTTGGTTTGATTGCAACATTTGCATTCGGGGGAAGTTTGATATATTTCGGCCTCTATCGAAGAATGTGGCAATATGCCAGCATCGGTGAGATTATATCGGTTTCTAAAGCGATTGTAGTAGGGTCTTTGTTTTCGTTTGCCTTGGCGTATCTGATTTTGCCAGATAGAGTTCCCCTTGCAATAGAAGTTAGGTCGATGGAGACTATTCTTTTATTAGTAGGTGGGGTTCGGTTTTTGTGGAGAGTACTCCATAATGACCGAATTAATTACAAAGACACTAAGACCCATACACTTATTGTAGGTGCAGGCGATTGCGGAATATTAATTGCCAGGGAAATGATGGGACCTTCTTTTGCTCATACCAAGCTAGTAGGTTTCATTGATGATAGTATCAATAAATATCATTTGTCTATATTGGGTGTACCAGTGTTGGGCAATCGTTACGCGATTCCCGCTATTGTGAAAGAACGGGAAATTCATGAGATTATTATCGCTATGCCCTCCGTTTCACGTACTGAAATCTCTGAAATTATTAATCTTGCGAAGAAGACAGGGGCCAAGTTAAAGATTATACCGGCGCTTAACGATCTGATCGCGGGAAAAATATCAGTGAAGAAACTGCGAGATGTTAGCGTTGAAGATTTACTAGGCCGTGAGCCGATTATAGCAGATTTGAACAGTATTCTAGGTTATGTACACCACAAGACTGTGTTAGTTACGGGGGCTGGTGGATCTATTGGTTCAGAGCTCTGTCGGCAGATTGCCCCATTTGGTCCCGATAAGCTAATGCTACTTGGACACGGGGAGAACAGCATTTATATGATTGAAATGGAGCTTCGTAAGAAGTTTCCTGATCTGAATATTGTTACCGTAATCGCGGATGTTCAGGACCGCAGTCGGATGATGGATGTATTCAGCAGCCATAAGCCACATGTTGTCTTTCATGCGGCAGCACATAAACACGTCCCATTAATGGAGCGGAACCCTTCCGAAGCCATTAAGAATAATGTTTTCGGAACAAGGAATGTTGCGGATTGTGCAGATAAATATGGTGCGGAGAGATTTGTAATGATCTCCTCGGATAAAGCGGTTAACCCAACGAGTGTGATGGGCGCAACTAAGCGTATTGCTGAAATGTATGTGCAAAGTCTGCATACCACAAGTAGCACGAAGTTCTCAGCCGTGCGTTTTGGGAACGTGCTTGGTAGTCGTGGAAGTGTAATCCCGGCCTTTAAAGAGCAGATTGCTGCTGGTGGACCAGTCACTGTTACTCATCCAGAAATGGTCCGTTATTTTATGACGATTCCAGAAGCTGTTCAGCTTGTAATCCAGTCGGGTTCTTTTGCAAAAGGTGGCGAAGTGTTCATTCTGGATATGGGAGAACCCGTAAAGATTCTAACGTTAGCGGAAGATTTGATTACGCTCTCTGGTTATGAACCTTATAGGGATATTGATATTCAGTTCTCCGGTATTCGTGAGGGCGAGAAGTTATATGAAGAACTGTTAACAGATGAAGAGAATTTAGGCTCTACAGATCACGGAAGAATATTTATCGGTAGACCTAATGTGATAAGTCTGAATCAGCTAGAACTGGAGTTTAAACGATTGGATCGTGTCCTAGCTGAAGAACCTGAAGTTATACGTGAAGTGATCAATCAGATTGTACCCATGCAGCCCGTTGCCCAAGTTGCTATCAGCTAATTTATTCATAAAGGGGATACTTAAATGTTCAACAAACGATGGAAAAAGATCCTTTTATGGACGCTGTCAATCATTGTAGTTTTGGGTGTAGGTGGTCTGTTCGCTGCTAATTATGCTGTGGATAAGCTGATGAATTCAATGGCAGATGGCTTTGATCTGGAGTCTGAGGATCAAGTTAGTGGTGGTCAAGATCAAGGAATCACACCAGGAGATACAGTTGTGGATGATAATGTCGAACCTGTAGCATCTGTAGCACCTACTACTCCACCAACAGATGATATGGCTAGCAAAGGTACTGAGGAAACTGGAAAAGATACAACAGCTTCTACTACTAGTCAACCTACGAAAGCCCCATCAACAGATTCGAAAGATAGCTCTTCAGATGGCTATACGGCACAGATCTCAACAGATAAAGCTAAAGAAATTCAAGATAATGTAACGATGAAGGATAAAGCAGACGTAGCTGCTATTGTGCTCGGTCAACTAAGTGTATCTGATATTAATCGGTTAAAAGAGTTAGCCAAGGGTGGCCTAACGCTTGACGAGAAGCAGGAAGCACGCAGTATCATCCTCGGTAAAGTATCCGAAGAACAATACAATGAACTGTCACAGGTTGCTAAGAAGTATGGTGTGAGTCAAGGGAAGACACGTGATCAAATTCTTAAAGAAGAAGAGCAATTAAAAGCGAAAGAAAAGGGAAGTGAATAAGTATGTCTAAAGCAACGCTACCAGTCATAGCTCTATCATTAATAGCTTCAATAGGGTTAGCACCCTTAACGGCATCCGCTCCTATTTCCGTATCAGCAGCGGCGGTCCCAAGTACAACAACTAAGGCTGCAAATCCTACGATTAAAGTGCAGAGCATGAACGTGAATATGATTTTTGATGGAGTGAGTATTGGGACCCCTGCAGGTCAATATGTATTCATGTACAACAATACAACTTATGTTCCATTACGCTTTATGTCATATGCATTGCAGAAGAGCGTGAGCTGGGATGCTAAAAACGTTAAAGTTACCGTAGCAGAGCCTAACAGCTCAGAACAAGTTGTGATTAAAGAGTATTTAATGAACGCAACAAACGGGAATAGTGCTTCAGCAGTATCTAAGAATCTTGTACTCAATCAAGTTAAGGCGAGTTATGTATTTAATGGTGCAACCAAGGCATTACCTACGGGCCAGTCCAGCTTCATTCTGAATGGCTCTTTATATGTACCTCTACGTTTCTTATCGGAATCTGTAGGTCATAACATTAGCTGGGATCAGAAGACGAAGACCGTTACTGCTGCTTCTAAGGCGTATCAAGAGCAAGGTGGCACTAATAGTTCGACTGGTAACAATGGCAAGGACCCATCTCCAGTAGCGACACCAGCACCAACGGATTCAACTGGTGCAGTTAATGGTGGTTCAGCGGGAACTGGTAAAGTTTCTTATGAAACCATTACTAGTGAAACGGAAGCCAAGCTTATTGCGCTTAAAGGTCAAAGCCAATCGACTTTAATGAGCATTGCGTTAGAGTATCTCGGAGCAAAAGATGAGGCCAGTAAGAAAAGCATTAAGGCTAAAGGTGTACAACAACTATCAGCGTTTAGAGCTAGCTTCAATAGTATAGTTGCTGACACTGAACAAAAACTGAACAGCAATGGTTATAGTACGGCAATCATTAGTCAGTATAGAAGTGAATTTGAGGCACAGCTTAATTTGGGTAAGGAAATTGCCGAGGGAATGGCTAACTAAGAAAGCAGTAAGGAGAATTTTTCACAGATTCAAGGAATGAGTATTGTAGATGGACTATTAAATAAGCGGGAAAAAATAATTAGTCGGGTGATTATTATGAAACGTGTTTTTGATATTTTTTTAGCGACCTTCTTATTAATTTTGTTTTCTCCCTTTTTTATATTTATACCTATTTTAATAAGGTTGGATTCTCCTGGATCAGTTTTTTTTACACAACAACGAATCGGGAAAAACAATTGTATATTTACTATATTTAAATTCAGAACAATGGCTATAAATACACCAAATCTACCTACACATTTAATTGAGTCGAAAGGTTACATAACTGCTACTGGTAAGTGGCTTAGAAAATCAAGTCTTGATGAGATACCACAACTAATGAATATTTTGTTGGGTCATATGAGTTTTGTAGGTCCAAGACCTGCCTTATATAATCAAGAAGGTTTGATTACTGATCGAACAAAAAGGGGAATTCACTCATTAGTGCCTGGTCTTACAGGATGGGCACAAGTAAATGGACGAGATGAGATCAGTGATTATCAGAAAGCTGATTTTGATGAGTATTATTTAAAACATCGATCCTTACGTTTTGATTTTAAAATTTTATTAATAACTATCTCTTCTGTTATTAGAGCAAGAGGTGTAAGTGGGTGAAACCGGATGGAATTAACAGGTAAGGTGATATTTATTACTGGTGCTACTGGATGCGTTGGTAATCATTTATTAGATAGATTGTTGGATTTTGATTGCAAAGAAATTAGATGCTTAGTTAGAAATAAAGGTTTTTTGTCATCTTCTGATGAACGAGTCGTCATTATTCATGGCGATCTTTCTTCAGAAGATGTAATCAACCAGGCATTAAGTAATGTTGACATTGTTATTAACTGTGCAGCTCAAGTCCATTCATATAATTCTTCTGAAGAAGATTTTATTCAAATTAATGTAACACAAACTGATAATCTTATGAAATTAAGTATGGCAAATAATATTTCCAGGTTTATTTTAATAAGTACAGTGGCTACATATGAAGATAGTTCAATTGTAAGTGAATCATCCAAGCGTATTCCAGCCAGTATATATGGAAAATCGAAACTTGCAGCTGAAGAAATTGCTCTGGGATATTTCAGTGACTTTGGATTTCCTGTTAGTATAGTGCAATTAGGGACGTTGTTTGGGAAATACGATAGAGGGAATTTTGGAGGGTTAATAAAAATTATAAAAAAGAGAATATTCCCTATACTTGGGTTTGGTAAAAATGTAAAATCGTTCACTTATGTAAAGGATGCAGTTAATGGAATTGTTTCAACTATTCTCACTGATAAGACTTTGGGGGAACGATTTATTATTTCGGATTCATTAGAGGTTTCTTTTGTTAATTTGATACGACAAGTTTCAAATGAAATAAATACTAAACTTTATATCATTCGTATTCCCTATAAAGTGTCTTTTTTTGTTCTATTATTGATTGACAAGTTCTTCAAACGCAATCTATCGTACAAAGCTAAGGCTTTAATAAAAGAAACGAAATATGATGCTTCTTATAGTAAAGAATTGATTGGGGATTATATTGAATTTGGCTTTGTAGATGGATTTAGAGATTGCAAACAATGGTACCTTGGAAATGTAAGATGAAATTATGAAGTGACTTTTTAAACTTTGGTAAGTATAGGCCTATTAATAGAAAGACATTATTATTAATTACGGTTTTTTGAAATTGATAAAGTAAGGATGAGCGTAAAGTGTCAAAAAAGGTTTTATTTTGTGCAACTGTTATTTCTCATATTAAAGCATTTCATCTACCTTATCTACAGTGGTTTAGAGAACAGGGATGGGAAGTTCATGTGGCAACTAATGGATGCGAAAAACTCGAATTAGTAGATAAGCAATTTAATGTGCCTTTTGAACGGTCACCATTTAAAAGTGGTAACTTGAAAGCTTTTTTTAATCTAAGAAAAATTATTAATGAAAATAAATACAATATTATACATTGCCACACACCTGTCGGAGGTGTTGTCACTCGTTTAGCTGCTAAAGCTGCTCGTAAGAATGGAACAAATATAATTTATACCGCACATGGATTTCATTTTTACAAGGGTGCCAATTTTTTGAATTGGTTTATTTATTTACCTGTGGAAAAATATTTGTCAAGATATACGGATTGTTTAATAACAATAAATACTGAAGATTTCAATTCCGCTTTGAAATATAAATTTAAAGCTGAAAATATAAAGCACGTGCATGGAGTTGGGGTGAATCAATCAATTTATCGACCAATCACTATTGAAAGAAAACAAGAATTAAGAGCTAGGTATGAGTTTGATGTTGAAGATTTTTTATTAATATACGCAGCGGAGTTAAATAAGAATAAGAACCAAAGAATCCTAATAGAAGAAATTATGAATCTGAAGGCCAGCATTCCTGAGATAAAGCTATTATTAGTTGGTGAAGGATCATCTACTCAAGAGTACAAAATTTTAGTTGAGAAACTGGGTTTGCAGGATAATGTTAAATTCTTAGGATATAGAAAGGACTTAAGTGATATATATCCAATGTGCGACATTGCTGTAGCATCTAGTATTCGCGAAGGATTAGGACTGAATATTATTGAGAGTATGTGCTGTGCTCTGCCAATTGTGGCATCTGTTAATCGAGGTCACCTTGAATTGGTGAAGGATTTTCAAAACGGTTTTTTATTCGATTTAAATAAAACTCAAGATTTAAGCAAATTTATAGAAAAAATTTATAATTTGAAGAATATGAAGCTTGAAATGGGTCAAATGAGTTTGGAATTTTCCAGTCCATATATACTTGAAAATGTTATGGAAGAAATGAAAGATATTTATAATATGTTTTGAACGATGCTCTTTAGTAGTGATTTAGTTTGATAGAAAAAATGGGGAGGTGCTTTAATTGCCAAAAATATCGGTTGTGATGGGAGTTTATAATCCAAGCAATAAAGAGATGTTGTTACAGGCTATTAATTCTATTTTAAATCAAACATATTCGGATTTTGAATTTATTATATGTGATGATGGTTCTAATAATGAATCGTTTGAGTTCTTACAATTTGTTTGTCGCAAAGATAATAGAATTATTCTTTTGAAAAACGATATAAATAAAGGCTTAGCAGCGACATTAAATAGTTGTCTTCAAATAGCAAAAGGGGAATACATTGCTAGAATGGATGCTGATGACATCTCAACGGAAAAAAGGTTTCAAAATCAAGTTGATTTTCTAGATAATAATAATGAATATGCGTTAGTAGGATGTAGTGCGGTTTTATTTGATGATAGTGGTGACTGGGGACATAGAAAAATGATCGAAAAACCAATAGATAAGAGTTTCCTATTTAACTCTCCATTTATTCATCCGAGCATAATGATCCGAAAAAACGCTTTAATGAAAGTAGATGGATATAGAGTTTCGAAAGAAACATTACGATGCGAAGACTACGATTTATTTATGCGACTATATAGCTTAGGAATGAAGGGTTTTAACTTGAATGAAACTCTATATAGGTACAGAGAAGATTCTAGTGCTTATAAAAGGCGGAAATACAAATTTCGCATTGATGAGGCTAAGGTGAAATATAAAGGATTTAAACAACTTGGATTATTACCATTAGGTTTGATTTATGTACTTAAACCAATAATAGTGGGGCTAATACCTTATAGAGTTATTAATGTATTGCGAAACGAAAGGACAACATGATGAAAATAGAGGTGGAGTGTGAAAATCTTATATTTAGTATACTTTGATTTGTTCGATACATCTTCTATTGGAATTCGAAAAAAAGTATTATGGCAGTTTAAAGCAATGGAGAAACAAGGATTTGAAATAGAATTAGCTTATAGAAAGGAAGATAAATTAATATTTATTAATACCGCAGAAGCTGTATTAAAAGAATATAATATTTCGGGATTATGGTATCGTTCAAGTATTTATAAATCCTTAAAAATACTTCTATCCCATAATGTGTATGATGTTGTATATATTAGGACCCCTGGTTTTGTAGACCCAGCGTTCTATAAAACCTTGAATTTATTTAAAAGGAAAGGGATTGACGTATATTTAGAAATGCCAACATATCCTATTGGAAAAGAATATATTATGTATTGCAAACAGCTTTTTAAAAATAGAAAAATCAAACGATTAATTTTCCAAATAATCGGAGGACTTATACATAAGTTGTTAAGTAGAAAAATTAAAAAATTTGTCTCATATATAGTCACTTTCATGTCTTATAAAAAAATATGGGGAATAGATGTTATAGAGATCGAAAATGGTGTAACAATTGAAGATATTCCTATAGTAACAAAATCAATAGAGAGAACTACTGATGCTGATAATTTAGTATTATTAGGAGTTGCGAATGTTGATGTATGGCATGGATATGATAGAGTGCTTCATGGATTAGCTAATTATTATCAGAGTGATCAACGATCTAATATGAGAAACATTAAATTTTATATTGTAGGAGAGGGAAGAGAAATTGAGAATTTAAAGTTACTTAGTTCGAAGTTATCATTAGAGGGAAATGTGTGCTTTTGCGGAATGCGTAGTGGTAAGGAACTTGATAATCTATTTGATAAAGCTGATTTAGGAATTTCCTCATTAGGAATGCATAGAATAGGGGTTTTACAAGGGTCTACCTTAAAGACTAAAGAATATTGTGCTAGAGGGATTCCCTTCGTATATGCGTACAATGAAAAACAGATCCCAGAAGATTTCACTTATGCTTTAAAAATACCGCATAATGAGGAAGCTTTAAATATGAATACTGTTATGAATTTTTTAGAGAGAATTGCTGAACTACCCATTGAAGAGACATTAAGAAAATTTGCTGAAGATAATTTTACTTGGGAAAAACAAATGAGTATAGTTGCAAGTAAAATCAGAGAAAGGAAATTAGATGAGTCATTTAATGGTGAATTATGACAACTTATCAATAATTATTATATTTGATTGTTTTTTAATTCTCGTGAGTTATTTGTTTTTGAATAAATTTATTGAAAAATTATTAATTATTATTGCAATAACAATGTGTACTTTTTTTTCTGGTGTTGGAATTTTTACGAATTTCGCTGATAACACAGAATATTTAATTTCATTCTTGATTTTTATGGTTTTTTTAGTAGTTCCTTTATCAATTATAATAAGGTCTAATTTATTTGTTGCAAAAAAAAATTATGATGAAATATTTACTAACTTTAAGAGATTGTTCTTTGTTTTAGGTATTTTAGCTTTACTAACTCATTTTGCAAAATTGCTTTATCCTGAGTTTAGATTGTTTGATATCTTTCAATTCAATGGATATCACTTTGCTAATGATACTTTTATAGTTCGATTAGAGCAAAGAAATGATCCTATATATAGTTTTTTGAATTCACTTTCAATTATAATGCTTCCTTTTTATTTTATATTTCTTTATTCTCTTCGGAAAAAGCCTTTTCTTTTTATATTATTTATAATGCTATACCCTTATATTTCTTTTGTACAAACTGGTTATGTTGGACGAACTGAGATGTTATTGTGGCTTAGTATAATCCTAATTTATTTTTATACTGAGAATATTATTAAAAAAAGAACATTATTTATACTAATACTAGTAACACTAACCTTTTTAATACCAGTAATGAATTTTTTATTCTATTATCGTCAAGGGATTGATGTAGCGAAATTTAGTTTTAGTGAAACTTTGAATGATTTTTTGCGACAAGAATCTATTTCCCAAAGTTATTTATACATTACTGAATTGTTTGCTGGACGATTGAATTTTCTTAAAATGATAGAAAGATGGCTCTTTAACATGGTCCCTTTTTACCCAGATAATAATTTCCCAGTGTTGTCGTACATCTTCTCGACAGCCATTACTGGAATTGAGTATGGAGGAAGAAACTTTTATATACTACTTCCAAGTGCGTTTGGTGAGGGAATTATGATGCTTGGCAAATCAGGAACATGGATTTATGCCTTGTTTATTGCGATTTTTTGTGGAGTGATTATTAATGCAATGAAAAATATCAAATTTTTAAGATATTGGAATATTTTCTTTGTATTGAATTTTGGAATGGCTTTTCGAGGTGGTTTTCAAACTTTTTTTTCTCAATACTTTTATACTACTCTCATACTATTTATTGTGATGTTTCTGATGCGATTTATTAGTGAAAAAAATGTCTGATTTCTACTAGGAGTTGTAAGTAATTTGTTTGGTAAATTAAATCTCAAGAGAATTTTATATTCAAATGTCACCAAGCTTGCAACAGGAACTTTAATTAGTCAACTAATTAATATTTCTTTTTCTCCACTACTAAGTCGCTTATTTAACCCAGAAGATTTTGGTGTTAGCGTTTTTTTTCAGTCAATAAGTAGTATTTTACTTGCTGTTTGTACACTTAAATTAGATAGCGCAATTATAGTCTCTAAAAGTGAAGAGAAGGCAAACAAATTAGTTATTATCTCATTGTTCTATACAAGCCTTTTTGCAATATTAATGTATTTCTTTATGCTCGTATTAAACGAAACTGGTATTCATTTATTTAGCTCAGGTAGTAATATTCTACTCATAACTTTATTACTGCTTTCAATATTACTAGGAGGTTCTAATAGTACCTTCAGCAATTTGGCTAACCGAAAAATGGATTATAGAGTTATGATGTGGGTACCGATAATTAACACTTTGTCAGCAACTTGCTTGAATATAATCTTAGGATTAGCAGGGATAACAGGCTACGGATTGATCTATGGACTGATTTTAGGACAACTAATCTCTACAATTGTTCTTATGAGAATATATAGAATACCTAAAATAAAGCCAGAAATAATTAAAACAACTAAAGAGTTTTCTGATTTTCCTTTATACCAAATGCCTGCAATTTTATTGAATACAATATCGGTTCAATTCCCTATTTTCGCATTTTCTTATTATTTTAATGATTCTGTAACAGGTTGGTATTCAATGTCCCAAAGAGTTTTGCTACTTCCACTTACAATTATAGGGAGTGCAGTAGCTCAAGTTTACTTTAGAAAAGCTGCAATTCTTTACAATAACAATGAAAGTTTGCATTCACTAACGAAAAAATTACTAACTAATTCTTTTATAATAGCTTTTATACCTATGTTAATTATTTTAAGTGCCGGTGATAAGATTTTCGGCATTGTATTTGGAAATGAGTGGGTTGAAGCAGGGAATATTGCGAGATATTTAGTTCCCTGGTTTTTAATGGTATTCGTAGCATCACCTTTATCAAATGTACTTATTGTATTGAAAAAGCAAAAACAGAATTTAATAATGAATGTAATTATGTTATTTACAAGATTAATTGCTATAAGTATCGGGGCAACAATATTTACAGACTATAAAAGCACAATACTTCTATTTGGAATTGTTGGTTTTTTTCTTTGGTATATATTTTCTATTTATATAGCTAATTTGACGGGAATTAAGGTTTGGGTATATTTATATAAAAGCATAGCCTTTTTTACTTTATTATTTGTAATATCTTATTTCTTTAGAATTATGCTTTTATAGTGAGGAGGCTTAAATATGATTATTGATAACAATAAAGGGTTTAAGTGGTTTGATAAAAATAATACGATAACAAAAGGCTATTTTTTTTACGAAGGCATTTTTTATAAAGACAACGACTTGAATGATTTCTGCGCAGAAATTGAGGATTATGAAACTTTGCTCGATATAGTAAAACGTGTGAATGGATTTTTCTCTATAGTTCTTTACAGGGGGAATGAAACTTTTGCAGTTGTAGATCGAGTGCGCTCATTCCCTATTTTTTTTACTTCTGATGGTAAATCTATAAGTGACTCTGTAGAAACCCTTAAAGAAAAATATAATATCAGTACAGATGATGCTGACGAAACAGTGTTGTGTGAAATAATATCATGTGGTTATTCACAAAATAATGACACTGTGTTTAATATGATACTTCAATTAGCAGCTGGACAAATATTAAGAGTTAATTTGAATAATATACACCTCGAATATTATTATAAGCATACTCATAAATATGTGGATTATAAATTTGAAGACGTTATCGAGAAAATTAGTAATATAAGCAGTAATCTGTTTGATAGATTAATAGAATCTTTAGAGGGTAAAACGGTAATATTGCCCTTGAGTGGCGGCTATGACTCACGATACATAGCCGCCATGTTAAAGAAAAAGGGATATGAAAAGGTAATTTGTTATACCTACGGTCAAATAGGTAGTTATGAGGTTGAGACATCTAAATCGGTAGCAGAGATCTTGGGATTTGAGTGGCATTATATCGAATATGATGAAAAAGTATGGGATCAACTTCTGGATAAAGATTGCATTAGTTATGGGGAGTATTCTCATAATTATTGTACTATTCCTCACTTTCAGGATTATCCTGCTATTAAGAAACTCATAGAGATGGACAAAATCCCTCAAAATTCAGTTGTTGTTACAGGGTTTTGTGGTGATTTACCAGCTGGAAGTTTTGTATTGGCTAAAGAGGATGAAAATGGTCTTCAATATGAAATGGATTGGTTAGTAAATTATATTTTTAATGAACATTATAAATTTGTCAAAATACCAGAATTTAAAGTTAATGATATAAAAAAGAAGATAAAGAAATTCCTTGTGGATATGAATGAAGAGTTGAAAGATTTCGAATCATTTACGAGTTTATATGAAGCTTGGTTTACAAATAGTAGACCTATTAGGTGGGTTGTTAATTCCAACCGATTGTATGAGATCAACGGGATGGAGTGGAGAATGCCTTTATGGGATAATGAGTTTGTTGATCTTTTCTACAGTTTGAGAACAGAATTTCGCCGTAATTCTTTTATTTATGAAAAATTTTTATTTAATAAGTTATTTATTCCTCTTGGAATTGATTTTAAAAAACCTAGTTTCGTTAACTCAAAACCAAAAATAAAATACAAAAGTTTTAAACAGCGGACTAGAAGGTTTGTTTATATATTATTAGTACGCATAGCGTTTATAACCGGTTGGAGTTCATGGAACTACTTTGATGTGAATAATTATAGTAAAGCAGCATTCTTACTACATAAACAAATTAAAAACAAAAGATTATTAGATTATAAAACTATAAATTTCCATCAGATGAATGCTATTTGGTGGTCAGAAAAAAAATATGGTTCTGTGAAATTGAGGAGAATTTTATATGGAAATAAATAACTTTTAAGGAGTGGATGATTATGAGAGAAATTTCTGTCATTGGTCTAGGGTATATAGGTTTACCAACAGCTTTGATGTTTGCAAAGAGCGGTGTAAGAGTAATTGCCACTGACTACAATGCGAAATTAGTGAATTCCTTAAAAGATGGAATTCTTAGTTTCGAAGAAAAAGGGCTAGAATTACTTTTTAGAGAAGCTCTGTTTAGTGGGATTGAATTTACAACGAAATATCATAAATCTAATATTTATATAATTGCAGTACCAACACCGTATATTAAAGAGAGTAAAAAACTTGATCCTAAATATGTTATCTCAGCAGTTAATAGTGTTTTAGATATTTGTGCAAAAGGTTCAATAATTATCATTGAATCAACAGTTTCACCTGGTTCTATCGATAAATATATACGGCCTGAGATAGAGATGAGAGGGTTTTTAATAGGAGAAGATGTACATTTAGTTCATGCACCGGAAAGAATAATACCAGGAAATATGATTCATGAACTTGAATATAACTCTAGAACTATTGGTGTAGATGATCTGGAAATAGGAGAGAAAGTTAAAGATCTATATTCAAGTTTCTGCAAGAGTGAAATTGTAGTTACCGATATTAGATCTGCAGAAATGTCAAAAGTGGTGGAAAATACATATCGAGATATTAATATTGCGTTTGCAAATGAATTAGCAAAAATTTGTCGTACGGACAATATGGATGTGTATGAGATCATTAAAATTGCGAATAAACATCCAAGAGTTAATATTCTACAACCTGGCCCGGGGGTTGGTGGTCATTGTATTTCTGTAGACCCATGGTTTTTAGTTGGGGACTATCCAGATTTAACTAATATGATACTAATGGCAAGAAAGACAAATGATGCAATGCCAACACATGTATTAGGAAGAGTTAGGGATATTATGAGAGCAAATAGTATTAAAGATACATCAAAAGTGGGATTATATGGATTAACCTATAAAGAAAATGTTGATGATATAAGAGAAAGTCCTACCTTACAACTTTTAGAAAAAATGGATGAACATTTAGCTTTTGGAGTTAAAGTGTTTGATCCTTTTGTAAAAACAAGAATGGTAGAACATCAATTCATGAATTTCGAGGATTTTATAAATGAGATAGAGATAATTGTTATTATGGTTGCTCATGAACATATAAAATATAATATGGATTTATTAAAAGGTAAGTTGATTTTAGATACTAGAAATATTTGTGATTTTAACGATGTTTATAAACTATAAAATAAATTTCTTTAATTTATGAATTAGTAGCTATTAAATTCCCTTCTCACTCCCACCAACTAATAATTAATCACAAAATAACCCATCCTAACCGTAGCGAACCTGCGGTTTTTTATTTATAATAATTATTATCTGGATTTCATAAAGCGTTCAAAAAATCTGTAAAAAGTCGTATTTTCGTGTGATATACTTAACACAGTGTTTTGAGATGTTGTGAAAGTGAATATTATGTAAAATATTCGTTAATATAACTTTATTACAGTAATGAATAGAGACTAGGATGGTGAACTATCGATGCACATCGTCGTCGTTGGCCTGAATTATCGTACGGCTCCCGTGGAGGTTAGGGAACAGTTTGCTTTTGCGGAGAGTGATCTTCCGGCAGCGCTTCATCAACTGATGAAGACGAAGGGTGTGCTGGAAGGGGTCGTAGTAGCCACCTGCAACCGTACGGAAATTTATGTGGTCATGGACCGCCTTCATATGGGAGGTTATTTCCTCCGCGGCTTTATGGAGCAGTGGTTTGGAGTGAAAAACGAGCAATTTGCACAGCATATGTATATATATGAAGACGAGCAGGCGATTGCGCATTTGTTCCGCGTGACCTGCGGCCTGGATTCCATGGTGATTGGCGAGACGCAGATCCTGGGACAGGTACGAAGTTCTTTTCTCACGGCTCAGGCTGAGGGTGTAACTGGAACTTGGTTCAATCGGTTATTTAAACAAGCGGTGACACTCGGCAAAAGAGCACATAGTGAAACGTCAATCGGCGAAAGCGCAGTATCTGTTAGTTATGCGGCAGTGGAACTGGGCAAGCGGATTTTTGGCATGTTCACTGGTAAAAGAGTACTGATTCTCGGCGCCGGCAAAATGAGCGAGCTCACTGTAAAGCATCTATATAGTAGTGGTGCGGCTGAAGTGATTGTCGCTAACCGTACGCTGTCGCGTGCGATTGAACTGGCAGAGAAGTTCTCGGGTAAGCCGAGCACGATTGAAGATGCGCTAAAAACTCTTAATGAGGTAGATATCGTGATCAGCTCAACGGGAGCTGACGGCTATGTACTTTCGGCAGATCAGGTAGCGAATGCTATGAAGCGTCGCCCTTCGCGGCCGCTTTTTATGATTGATATAGCCGTACCCCGTGATATTGATCCTGCAGCGGCTAATGTGCCAGATGTTTTTTTGTATGATATTGACGATCTGGAGGGCATTGTGGAGAGTAACCTGGAAATGCGCCGGAGTGAAGCTGCGAAGATTGAAGTGATGATCGGTGAGGAAATGGATGAGTTCCAGCTGTGGCTTAAGACGCTAGGCGTGAGACCCGTGATCCGGGCGCTTCAGGATAAGTCGAATGCGATTCATGAGGAAACGATGGAGAGTCTGTTCAATAAGCTGCCTGAGCTGGACGAGCATCAGCGCAAGGTGATCCGTCGTTTGACCAAAAGCATTGTGAACCAGATGATGCACGATCCAATCAATGTAATTAAAGAGATGTCCGGTGGCAAGCAGGGGAATGAAGCCCTTGATTATTTCTCCAAAATCTTTGCGCTACAGGAACAGCTCGAATCCAATTCAGATGGCGGAGATTCCGCCCCGGTTAAGCAGTCTAGTTCCACAGAACGTACTGCCGGTAGCGGCGATTTTTCTGTGCCTAAGACGGTGCTTGCTCCGGCAGGCCTGTTGGGTAGGTGAGTGATATGCAACTGCTGAACGGAATATATGATGCCGCTCTGCTGCTATATGCCCTGAGCCTGCTGTTTGTTTTCTCGGATTGCCTTTATCGCAACCCGAGTGGGAAGCGGTTAGGCACGGGGCTTCTTGTTGTTGTGGGTCTTTTGCAAGCTGCAGGACTGGGGATTCGTTTCTCTCAGGAGAAGGGACTGCCCATTTTCACACCTTATGATTTCTTGTTCTGGTTTGCATTTAGTATTGTGCTGACTTCGCTTGCGGTGGCTTTCACACGTGGAGGCGAGTTTACGATTCTGCTGCTTAGTGTGGCTGGATTCTGTGTTTTTCTCCTAAATCGGGTGTGGCTGACGGCGGGGGGACATACGCTTGAGACTTGGAGCTCGGTGTATGGCTGGTTGACGATGCATGTGATTTTGGCCAATTTGAGTTTTGCTGCACTGACGCTTGGGACGGTATTTGCAATATTGTACTTATTCCTGCACACCAGACTCAAAAGCAAGCAATGGAGTGACCGAATTCGCCGTTTACCAAACTTAGAGACTACAGATAAATATTCTTACACCGCTATTCTGGTGGGGACTCCTTTGCTGGCAATCTCTCTGGTGGTGGCTAGCTTATCTATTGTTTCTGAGGGACGGACACTATTATTGAAGGATTTAAAAGTACTAACGACACTTATTGGCCTTGGAATTTACATATTTTATATTATCTTTAAGAAATCCGGGCGGAAAAGTGGAGTAAGTATGGCTCGCTGGGCGATTTTAGGATATGCTTTTATTATCTTGAATTTTTTGTTGAATTCTTTATCTGGTTTTCACGGTTGGAGCGGGGAGTGAAGAGCATGACTCGGTATTTGCCCATAATGCTGAATTGTGAAGGGCAACAGGTTGTGGTTATTGGCGGTGGTGTCGTGGCTGAACGGAAGGTGAGTGGACTACTGGAAGCTGGAGCGGTGGTTAAGATGATTAGTCCCTCTTTGACAGATATGCTTGCCTCACTAGTGAAAAAGGGTCTCATGACCTGGCATGACCGCCCTTATGCTCCCGGAGATCTCCGTGGGGCCTTTCTCGTATATGCAGCCACTAACGATAGAACGGTTAATGAAGAGGTTGCACAGGAATCTAGGCAACTTGGTATTCATGTGAATGTGGCTAGCCATGCGGAAGCGGGGAATTTTATCACGCCCGGAGTTGTACGTAGGGGGCGTTTGACGGTAGCTGTATCTACTTCGGGTGCTGGTCCGCTTGCGGCTGCGAAGATTAAAAGTGTGCTTGAAGATGCGCTGGATGCGGCGTATGAGCCATATTTGGATTTTGTACATACCATGCGAACCCGGATTAAGGAAACAGAATCTTCTGCTGAAGTTCGTGGAAGGCTTTTGCGGAAGCTTGGGGCGCTCGATGTGTTGAATGAGATGAAAAACGGTAGCTTTATTGCATGGAGCCCGGAGGATATGGATGCTTGGATTGCTAGTCATCGGGTAGAGTAAAAGTGCGTGTGGACACTGTGAAGATTACAAAATTAGGTTAGATTAATGATATGAGTACGCTTAAAGTGGCTGAAATGGTCGAATAAGCGGTAAAAGTACCGTTGAATTGGGCTGAAGTGGCGGGATTGGTCGAAAGAAGGGCAAAAATGCCCTTTTAATAGTGCGGAGTAGCTTTTGGTTAGTTTGGATTACTATATACGGTCTTCGGTGAAGAGTAAGAGGCAGACGTAATCAGGAGGAATGGACAATGCGTAAGATTATTGTGGGGAGTAGACAGAGTGCGCTTGCGTTGACGCAAACAGGGCATGTGATTGCGGATTTGGAGCGACTGAGCGAGGAGCATGGTTTTGGATTCACTTTTGAGGTGAAAAAGATTGTTACCAAAGGGGACCGTATCCTTGACGTCACCTTGTCCAAGGTAGGCGGTAAAGGGTTGTTCGTGAAGGAAATCGAGCAAGCGATGCTGGACGAAGAAATCGACATGGCGGTGCACAGCATGAAGGATATGCCCTCCGAGCTACCGGAAGGACTGATCAACGGTGCTGTGCCGAAGCGCGTCGATCCGCGTGACGCGCTGATTTCTAACGGAGGCGTCTCGCTGGACGAGCTGCCTCAGGGCGCACGCGTAGGCACAAGCAGCCTACGCCGCTCCAGCCAGCTAGCTGCGCTGCGGCCTGATCTGGTCATTGAGCCCGTGCGCGGCAACATTGACTCGCGGCTGGGCAAGCTGGAGAGCGGCGAATACGACGCGATCCTGCTTGCAGCAGCGGGGCTGTCGCGCATGGGCTGGCAGGATCGCGTGAGCGCGTACCTGCCGCCGGAAGTTTGCCTGCCCGCTGTAGGGCAGGGCGCACTCGGCATCGAGTGCCGCGCAGATGACGCCGACCTGCGGAAGCTGCTGGCGTTATACAACGACGCCGATACAGCGTTGACGGTGGCGGCGGAGCGCACATTCCTTGGCGCGCTGAACGGTGGCTGCCAAGTGCCAATTGGCGCTTATGCGGTACTTGACGCAGCCGCGGAAGCCACTACCGCGGAGCACAAAATAATCTCCTTAACCGGAATGGTGGGAACACCTGACGGTTCAACGATTTTGAAAGAAACTTGCACTGGGGTAGACCCGGTACAGCTCGGCGAAGAAGTCGCTAAGAAGCTGATCGCAAGAGGAGCGGAGAAGATACTGTCAGACGTTAGGGGATGAGGGGATTGACGGGGAAGGTTTATTTGG
Organism: Paenibacillus sp. G2S3; assembly: GCF_030123105.1. Classification (NCBI taxonomy): domain Bacteria; kingdom Bacillati; phylum Bacillota; class Bacilli; order Caryophanales; family Paenibacillaceae; genus Paenibacillus; species Paenibacillus sp. G2S3. The sequence goes on along the minus strand of NZ_CP126095.1, from coordinate 5,350,654 downwards.
TAGGTGCAGGTCCCGGGGACGCAAAGCTGATTACTGTAAAAGGCCTCGAATGTATTCGAAAAAGCGACGTGCTGGTGTACGATCGGCTGGCAAGTCCTAGATTGCTGAAATGCATGAAGCCCGGCGGCGAGAAGATTTATGTTGGCAAGCTGCCGGATCGCCACACGATGAAGCAGGAAGAGATTAATCAATTGTTAGTTGATCTGGCTTTACAAGGGAAAACAGTGGTGCGGCTTAAGGGTGGGGACCCTACGATTTTTGGCCGCGTAGGTGAAGAAGCGGAGCTGCTGCGCAAAAATGGGATCTATTACGAAATCGTACCGGGCATCACGTCGGCGATCAGCGTACCTGCCTATGCGGGTATTCCTGTCACGCACCGCGATCATGCTTCTTCCCTGTCGATTATCACCGGACATGAGAGTCCAGATAAACTGGATCATTCCATTCATTGGGATAAAGTAACGAATGCTACGGGGACGTTAGTGTTCCTGATGGGCGTAGCTAAAATAGGATATATCAGCGCCCAGCTGATCAAGCATGGGCGTCCGCCAGAAACACCGGTGGCGCTGGTGCGCTGGGGTACTCGCGCAGATCAGGAGACGCTGACGGGAACCCTCGCCGATATTGAGGCGAAGGTGAAGGCGGCAGATTTTCAGCCGCCGGCGGTCATCGTCGTTGGCGACGTGGTGCTTCAGCGTGAGCAGCTGAAGTGGGCCGAGGCGATGCCGTTGTTCGGCACACGCATCGTGGTAACACGGGCTCGCAGCCAAGCGAGCGAGCTCGTGGATATGATTGAGGAACTCGGCGGGGAACCCTACGAGTTCCCGGTGATCGAGACGGTCATGCCTGAAGGCGCAGAGAAGAAGGAGAAGATTGCAGCGGCGTTTGGCGCGCTGGAATCGTACGACTGGGTATTCTTCACTAGCCCGAACGGCGTGGAGTTTTTTTGGCGCCACTTGGCGGAGCAGGGGGCGGACATTCGGGGGCTTCACCGCGCAAGAATTGCAGCGGTGGGGCCAGGCACAGCAGCCGCGCTGGCGCAGCGCGGGGTGATTGCTGAGGAGCTTCCGGCGAAGTTTCAGGCGGAAGGTCTGATTGAGACGTTCGGTCCCCAGCTGCTACCGGGGCAGAACGTGCTGTTGCCGCGCGGCGATCTGGGGCGCGACTGGCTGCCGGACAAGCTGAGAGAGCTTGGCCTTCAAGTCACAGACGTCGATACCTATGAGACGGTTGTGACGGGTGAGGATGACGACGAGCTGTTGAAGCTGCTGGAGGAGGGGCGCGTTCACGCGGTGACTTTTACTAGTTCTTCAACGGTGCGCAATTTCATCCACATTCTAAAAAGAATGGGGATCGAAGATCCACTCCCATTGCTAGCTAACGTGAAAATAGCCTGCATCGGGCCATTAACCGAGCAGACTGCCGTGGAAGCGGGGCTTACCCCGGGACTGCTACCTGAAGAAGCAACTATTAATAGTCTGGTGCAGGAACTCTGCCGCTGGAATGCGGAGACTAGGCTCAAGTAGTTTCATAGAGATAGGTGAGCAATAGCCATATTAATATAAGTAACCTTAGACTGGTTGTAGTTTGTACATTAGAATCTCTTAAATTAAGAATCTATTTCAATTCTACTGCACTCTTTACACTCAAAAGCTGGGTATAAGCACAAAATGACTCATCTAGTAGTCAAACAGTTGTATAGAGTGCATTAGAATATGATTTCGAAGCATTCTAAGTCTTTTCTATTGCACATTCTGCAATGAAATCAGATTGTTAACTAACTGGCAGTTAGACGGGCAAACTATAAATGTCCGTTGTGTCTATATATTTTATTTTCAGGAGGATGAACCAATGAGCTTTCCAATTACACGTCACCGTCGTCTACGCGGTTCTGCTGGAATTCGCGGTATGGTGCGGGAGACCGTACTGAATGTGCTGGATTTTGTACAGCCTATATTTGTGACTTATGGAACAGGTGTGAAGAATGAGATTAGCTCGATGCCGGGCGTGTACCATTTTTCGCTGGATACTTTAAAAGCAGAAGTGGACGAGATTGCCGCACTAGGCATTCCGGCTGTGTTGTTATTCGGGATTCCTGAAACGAAGGATGCTATCGGCTCTTCCGGTTTCGCAGAGGATGGAATTGTGCAAGAGGCTACTCGCTTGATCAAGCAGTGGTACCCTGAGCTGTTGGTCGTTGCAGATACCTGCCTTTGTGAATTTACGGATCACGGACATTGTGGGATGGTGCATACGCATACGGTAAATGGTGTGGTACACGGTGATGTCATTAACGATGCTTCGCTAGAGCTGTTGACTCGTACGGCTGTATCCCAAGCTAAAGCTGGAGCAGATATTATTGCCCCTTCGAATATGATGGATGGATTCGTACACGCGATTCGTGCGGGACTGGATGAGAATGGCTTTGAACATGTGCCGATTATGTCGTATTCGGTCAAATATGCTTCGGCATTTTATGGCCCTTTCCGCGAAGCTGCGGATTCAGCACCACAGTTCGGAAATCGCAAAACCTATCAAATGGACCCTGCCAATCTGCGCGAAGCGCTCCGTGAAGCAGAATCCGATGTGCTGGAAGGCGCAGATATGTTAATGGTGAAGCCGGCTCTGGCTTACTTGGACGTAATTCGTACGATCCGCGACCAGTTCGATTTGCCTCTTGTGGCTTACAATGTGAGTGGTGAATATTCCATGGTAAAAGCAGCAGCGCTGCAAGGCTGGATTGACGAGCAAGCCGTTGTGCTGGAAATGCTGACTGGCATGAAACGCGCTGGAGCAGATATTATTATTACTTATTTTGCAAAAGATGCTGCGCGCTGGCTGCGTGGTTAATCTATACCTGTGTGACCAAGAACAGAATAGGAGTGAAGATAGATGAGTAATGAGCCAATGGCGCGTAAAGAAGAAGCGTCCCGCAAGGCTTTTGATGAAGCAAAACAATATATTCCCGGTGGGGTGAATAGCCCGGTACGGGCGTTCAAATCCGTAGGTCTGACTCCGATTTATGTGGATCATGGGATCGGCTCGCGTATTTATGATATCGACGGCAACAGCTTTATTGACTATGTATGCTCATGGGGACCGCTGATTATGGGTCATGCGCATCCTGAGGTTGTAAAGGCATTGCAGGAGACCGCGGTAAAAGGGACAAGCTTTGGCGCACCTACTTTGCTTGAAACTGAAATGGCAAAAACGGTTGTCGAACGTGTATCCTCAGTAGATATCGTACGTATGGTTAACTCCGGAACCGAAGCGACGATGAGTGCAATTCGTTTGGCACGTGGTTACACGGGACGCAGCAAAATTTTGAAATTCGAAGGCTCCTACCATGGTCACGCGGATAGTCTGCTTATTAAAGCGGGTTCCGGTGTAGCCACATTAGGTTTGCCGGATAGCCCGGGTGTTCCCGAAGGTGTGGCAGTAAATACGATTACAGTTCCATACAATGATTTAGAGTCCACTCAGGTTGCTTTTGAACGTTTTGGCAGTGAGATTGCCGCAGTGATCGTTGAGCCGATTGCCGGCAACATGGGTGTTGTACCACCACTTCCGGGATTCCTAGAAGGACTTCGCAAGTTAACTTCAGACCATGGAGCTTTGCTTATTTTTGATGAGGTAATGACAGGATTCCGTGTCAATCGTGGCTGTGCTCAAGGCTTGTTCAACATTACTCCGGATATTACCTGCTTCGGCAAAGTCATCGGTGGAGGACTTCCAGTAGGCGCTTATGGCGGCAAAAGAGAGATTATGGAGCAAATCGCTCCTACGGGACCGATCTATCAGGCTGGCACACTTAGTGGTAATCCATTAGCGATGGCGGCAGGACTCACTACGCTGAAGCTGCTGACACCGGAAGTATATGATCGTCTGGAGCAATTAGGTGCGCGTCTGGAAGCTGGATTGAAAAAGAATTCTATCGAGACTGGTGTTCCGCTGACGATTAACCGCGTGGGCTCGATGGTCTGCCCGTTCTTCACGGAAGGACCTGTAACTAACTTTGAGACGGCCAAGACTAGCAACACGGATCTTTTCCGTCGTTATTTTGGTCATATGCTGAGCCAAGGCATTAGCGTGCCACCTTCACAGTTTGAAGGCATGTTCGTATCGGCTGCGCATAGTGAGCAGGATATTGATGATACCATTGAGGGCCACTATAATGCCCTGAAGGCTCTTTGAGTACTGGAGCCGGAGAACGAACCGGTGGTGGAGCTTGGACTAGACGTGGAGAGTGGCTGGAAGTAACCCCCGGCAAAATCATTACGGGAGCCGAGGATTCTGAAGCTGCGATTGACAAGTGGCTGCTGGAAACTGTAGGTATGCCTGAGAAGCTTCATCTGCGTCTGCGCCGCGAGGGGGGCATTCAGTGGAAGGGAGATCGACTGCGATTGGCACTTTTTCCGGATCGTGAAGCCGGCATTGAACCGGTATGGGAAGAGCTTGAAGTGTTGTATGAGGATGATTTTTGCTTGGTTGCCCACAAGCCGGCAGGCATGGCGGTTCATCCGGATGGCAGTGGCTTAGGTGTAACGCTGGATCACCTTGTAGCTGCGCATTATGTCGCCTCTGGTGATAGTGTAGCTGTAAGGCATATTCACCGCCTGGACAAGGATACAACAGGCCCGGTGATGTACGCGAAGAATGAGTTCGCACAGCTTGTCCTAGACGAGAATATGCGTGAAAAAAGCATTTCGCGGCTCTACGCCGCGATCATCGAAGGCACAGTGCCGCCTACGCTTAAAGTGATCGACGCGCCGATAGGGCGCGATCGTCATCATGCGGCGCGGAGAAGAGTCTCACCCGGCGGACAGTCCGCCGTGACTCGAATCCACGGATGCGAAGCACTGCTTGGCGGGAGCCTGGTGCATGTGCAGCTGGAGACCGGACGGACGCATCAGATTCGCGTCCATCTCAGCCATATGGGTCATCCCTTGTATGGGGATGCGCTATATGGCGGCCCGGTCTGGGCTTCCAGCGCTTCCGGTCGTCATGCGCTCCATGGCGAGATGCTGTCTTTCCGCCACCCTTGGAGCGGTGAACAACTGGAAGTGAGCGATCCGTGGCCGGAGGATATGCTGCAGCTGCGGGAGCTGCTGGCTGAAGCACCTTGATCATTACGTTATAAACTTAAGAGCCGTAGAATCAGCAAAAGCTGGTTTTGCGGTTCTTTTTTATCTATTTTTCGTAGAGTATATAATTTTCTCTTTTTTCAGAAAGAAACATCTATCCATGTCCTATTTGCAAGAGCAGCATATAATAATTTGTTCATGCGGAGTAGTGCATTATTGGCTGGCAGATAGGTTCGATTAGCCCCTAGATTTATGAAAATAATTAGCATCCCGTCCGGTTAGTACTACCAAAGTTGTCATGCCTTCCTGTTTGAAGCATATACATGTTGGGAGTAACATTTTGGGCTTATGCTCTGGGCCTGTCTCAGGGTTAGATTATGCCAAGAAGGAGGACATATCCCGTGTTTGATCAGTCCCACGGCTTGCGGTTTGATATTTATGAACGCATTCACCTATCGGAAGAGCTTCCGGGAATAGCTGAGCTGGAGGAGGTTGAACTACTTCCGGAAATCCAGGTGATTCAGCGGGAGGATCGTGCCGAGTTATATGGTCAGCTGTTGCTTACCGGACTCTATCGGAGTGAAGATGACCGAACACAGCGTCTGGAGCACGCCATTCCCGTTGAAATCACTGTTCCGCTTACACGCGTCAGCTCGATTGAAGATATTGGGGTGGAGATCGAGAATTTTGATATCGATCTGCTCACGATGCGCACTGTGAATATAACAGGCGTATTATCACTACGGGGAATCGGTGGTGCGGAGCCTCAACCACAACCAACCTGGCAGCAGGAAGAGTACACAGTTGCCTATTCCCCTCTCAGTGATGACAGAGTAATTGAAGCATCTGCAGAGAACCAAGAACACGAAACTGATGCTCTTTATGAAAATTCACAATGGACCTTTGGTGAGGATGCATCGGAGGTTGCCGTGGAAGAACATGAGCATGCTGAAGCTAATGCAGACGCATCAGAGGCTCCACTGGTCTCGAGTGGAGCTGGTCATTCGTCCCCTATAGTTAATTTCTCATCCGCTCATGAGAAGGACAAGGGCGCGAAAGCTCGGACGCATAGTCTGGATTCGCAAACAGAGGATTCCAAAGCTGGAATAGCGGATTACTGGTTTAAAGCTGAGTCACAGAATGAGGAAGCTGAGGCGTATCAGCTGAATCAAGTTAGCCAGACTAGTGAAGCAGATCAAGAGCAAGAGGCTGAATATACTTTTGCTTCAAGAGAAACCGCTGTTCCAGCAGCTAATGCTGATGCGGATCAAGATATAGCTGTATTTGCTTCTGAAAAGGTGGCAAACAATGAACTTCACGCACAAGAAGAGAATGCGCAGCCGATCAATGATAATACGAACGAAGGCTTAGTTTCTCAGGAGACTGTGCCACATGCTGAGGAGAAACAAGATCTTAAGATTGCGCTAGGAAGTAAGAAAGAAGCAGAGGTTCCCGCAAAAGAACATCTCACCTTCTCTTCATTACTTAGCTCTAGTCGTTCTCGTAAAGAACAAGAGGCTCTCCTATCTGAAGGAAATGCATCGGCTGCAGCGATCATTCCAGAGGTAGGAAATAATACGGAGTGGAAGAGCAGATTCATCACGGGAGCAGATGGTGCTAACTTGTTCCGTAAGGTTCGCCTTTGCATCGTGCAGCGTGAAGAAACGCTGGATACAATCGCAGAGAAGTATCAGCTAAGTGCGCGGGAGCTGGGAATGTATAATCGATTGTCTGGGCAGAGTGTAGAAGAAGGGCAAGTGCTGTACATTCCGTAATGGAATTACAATGCGTACTCACATGATTAAATAAAGCGGCTGTCCCAACAGTAGATTTTTTACTGAGAGACGGCTTCTTTTTCTCTGAAAAATCAAAAAAAGGGGTCAGATGTAGGAGCTTTTACTTGCCCTTGAATCTGACCTCTTTGAATTGTGCTCGCCCACCTAACCGACCTTACCCATCACATTCTCGGCGACCGGTTTGCGACAACAATTAGGGAAAATCTCCCTATAATTCAGAGATAATTGCTCAATAGACTGATAATTAAGGAATTTCTCCCTGAAAATCAGCTGATTTCCCTACGAATATAGAAATTACCTCTTTTTTTAGGGACAAATTCCCTAATTCTATTCATTTAAAGCAATTATCGGCTATAATCAGGGGGTTTTTCCCTAATTAATTAAAAAGAGCAGCTGCTCAATAAGTAGCATTCGCACTTTTGGGAAAGTCCCTTTGTCATATATAAGAAAGTGTAAGTCGAAATTCCGCTAAAAGTCCCGCTGTAATAGCCTATCCAGGTTGACTAGGGGGGACTCAAAATGTATTATGAAGTAAGCAATATCTAAGTAAAGACTGGGAACGGGAAGAGTAGGCGGTCAGCCCTTCAGAGAGCGGAATGCAAGTGCTGTGACATTCCGTAGGATACAGCCACCGAAGTCGCCCCGGAGTCGCCCCTCTGAGCTTATCTTCATAGGAAAGATAAGTTAGGATGTGGCCGGTAGCAGCCGTTATCTGTACGAGTGTCGCGCTAAGCTTCTGAACCGTAGGGTGAGAGAAGTGTAGGTTTATTTTTCATTGGCGCGAAACAAAGGTGGTACCGCGAAAGAATGGCCTTTCGTCCTTTGAGACGAGGGGTCTTTTTGTTTTTTAGAAACCAACTTCAAGTAACTAAGTGGAGGTATCAGAGAATGGCTGACCAAAACAATCTAACAGCGGCAGAGTTGCCGAACCTGCAAGATACAGCGGCAGATGCTGCCGCTGCAAATGACTCTAAGAGCGAAATGCCAACAACGTATGATCCGAAATCAGCAGAAACCAAGTGGTATTCTTACTGGACAGAAGGTGGGTATTTCCGTGCAGGCGGGCGTCCAGATGCAAAAGCATATAGCATAGTAATCCCGCCACCAAACGTAACGGGAATGCTGCACATTGGTCATGCGCTTGATTTTACGCTTCAGGATATTCTGATTCGTACGAAACGGATGCAGGGCTTCGACACGTTGTGGCTACCGGGTACGGACCATGCGGGTATCGCAACGCAGACAAAAGTAGAGCAAAAGCTGCGTGAGCAAGGAATCTCAAGACATGATCTCGGCCGCGAGAAGTTCCTGGAGCAGGTGTGGGAGTGGAAAGATAAATATGCGAACACCATTCATGAGCAGTGGGCTAAGATGGGGCTCTCCCTTGACTATTCCCGTGAACGGTTTACCCTGGATGAAGGGTTGTCGAAAGCTGTACGCGAGGTATTCGTTAAGCTCTATAATAAAGGCTTGATCTACCGTGGCAAACGCATTATCAACTGGGACCCGGCGGCTCGTACAGCATTGTCGGATATCGAGGTTGAATATAAAGAAGTTAATGGTCATTTGTATCACCTGCGTTATCCGCTCAAAGACGGTAGCGGATTTATTACAGTAGCGACCACACGTCCGGAGACGATGCTGGGTGATACAGCGGTTGCTGTTCATCCGGAAGACGATCGTTACAAAGATCTGATCGGCAAAACGTTGATCCTGCCGATTATCGGACGTGAGATTCCGATTATCGCTGATGATTATGTAGACAAAGAGTTTGGTAGTGGTGCGGTTAAGATTACACCAGCTCATGATCCGAATGACTTCGAGATGGGTCAACGTCATAACTTACCGCAGATAAACGTAATGGATGAGAGCGGTACGATGAATGAAGAAGCAGGACCTTACCAAGGTCAAGATCGGAGTGTATGCCGTAAGGCCATCACTGCTGACTTGAAGGAGCAAGGTGTACTGATCAATATTGAAGATCATGTGCATCAAGTAGGACACAGCGAACGCTCTGGAGCCGTTGTTGAACCCTACTTGTCCACACAATGGTTCGTGAAGATGCAGCCGCTCGCTGAAGCTGCGATCAATGCACAGAAGGATGGGAACGGGGTTAACTTTGTACCTGACCGTTTCGAGAGAACTTACCTGAACTGGATCGAGAACGTACGTGATTGGTGTATTTCCCGTCAGCTGTGGTGGGGACATCGTATTCCAGCATGGTATTCCGAGTCTACTGGTGAATTGGTTGTGGCAAATGACGAGGAAGAAGCGCGCCGGATCAGTGGTCTAACCGACTTGAAACAGGATGAGGATGTACTGGATACCTGGTTCAGCTCTAATCTGTGGCCTTTCGCCACACTAGGATGGCCAGATGAGAACAGTGCAGATTTCAAACGCTACTATCCGAACGATGTGCTCGTAACAGGCTACGATATTATTTATTTCTGGGTAGCACGGATGATCTTCTCAGCTCTTGAATTTACCGGAGAAAAACCGTTCTCAGATGTATTGATGCATGGTTTGGTACGGGATTCCGAAGGTCAAAAAATGTCCAAATCACTCGGAAATGGCGTAGACCCTCTTGAAGTTATCGAGAAGTATGGCGCAGATGCAATGCGTTACATGATTTCTACCGGAAGTACAGCTGGACAGGATCTACGCTTCCGCTGGGAAAAGGTTGAGCAGGCGCGTAATTTCGCCAATAAGATCTGGAATGCATCACGCTTCGCTTTGATGAACTTGGAAGGCGTAAGCTTTGAGAATATTGACATTTCGGGTGAGCTAAGTACTGCTGATCGCTGGATTTTGCACCGTCTGAACGAAACTTCTCGTGAGATTACGCGTCTAATTGACTCGTACGAGTTCGGTGAGACCGGTCGCCAGCTGTACAACTTCATTTGGGACGATCTATGTGACTGGTATATTGAGTTCGCGAAGCTGTCACTTTACGGATCAGACGCCGCAGCCAAAGCGAAGACTCAGTCTGTACTTGCCTATGTACTAGACCGCACGATGCGCCTGATTCATCCGTTTATGCCGTTTATTTCGGAAGAAATCTGGCAGCACCTTCCGCATGAAGGGGAGACGATTACCCTGGCTGCGTGGCCGGAGTATGATGCTGCTCTGGAGAACCCGCAAGCGGTAGCGGAAATGAATCTGCTGATGGATGTAATCCGGGCCGTTCGTAATATTCGTGCTGAAGTGAATGTACCGATGAGCAAAAAGGTTGAATTGATCATCAAAGCGGGTAATGAAGAGACGCTGAGTATTATCACTCGTAACGACAACTACATTGGACGTTTCTGTAATACGTCTTCTTTCGAAGCTGGCCTTAATCCGGAAACGCCGGATAAGGTAATGTCCGCTGTAGTAACAGGAGCAGAACTGCTTCTGCCATTGTCGGGACTCATCGATATTGAACAAGAAATCGCTCGTCTGGAAAAAGAAGTACAGACGCTGAACAGCGAAGTAGAACGCGTAGAGAAAAAGCTGAGCAATCAAGGCTTCGTAGCCAAAGCTCCGGCTAAAGTTATCGAAGAGGAACGGGCGAAGCAGGCAGATTATTCTGCTAAACGTGAGAAAGTACTTGCCCGCATCGCAGAGCTGAGAGGATAAGAGACATGGATGACCTAAATCGGGGCGGAAGCACCGCCCCTCTTGCGACATACACCGAAGCGGTTGATTGGATCAAGAGCCTAATCCCTTTTGGGATCCGGCCAGGTTTAGATAGAATCGAGATGTTGATGGACAAGCTGGGAAATCCGCACCGTCGGCTGAAATTTATTCATGTGGCGGGTACGAACGGCAAAGGTTCAACTTGTGCTTTTTTGACTAGTGCACTTATACAAAGCGGCTATTCAGTAGGCACTTTTACGTCTCCGTATATTACAAAGTTCACGAATAGGTTCCAATATAATAATACGGACATCTCTGAAGAAACGCTTGTCGAGCTGGTTAACCAACTTCGTCCATTAGTCCAAGAAATTTCGGAAACGGAGTTTGGCTCACCTACGATGTTCGAGGTAACTACAGCTGTGGCCATTCTATTTTTTGCGGGCGTCTCTTGTCCTGACGTTGTCGTATGGGAGACCGGGCTTGGGGGAAGGCTGGATGTAACGAATATCGTTACTCCGATTGTTTCAGTGATTACTAATGTCGGTCATGATCACATGGATATTTTGGGAGATACGCTAGAGAAGGTAGCCATGGAGAAAGCCGGAATTATCAAGACGGGGGTACCTGTTGTTAGCTGCGTAACTCAGCCGGAAGTCGTGGCGGTTCTGAAAGAGAAAGCAGCGGCTTGCCGCTCTACTCTTTATCTTGCCGGAGAAGATTTTAGTTATGAAGCAAATGGAATCCGTGAGGGTGTGCAGACTTTCCATTTCAAAGGTCCCTTTCGTTCGCTTGAACTTGGGATCGTAATGAAAGGCGAGCATCAGATTAGCAATGCGGCAGCTGCCATGATGGTACTTGAGGTTCTGCGTCAATATATGGCCTTTATGCTTGAGGATGAAGATGTTCTTGATGGTTTGCGCCACGCATTCTGGGCTGGAAGGCTGGAAGAGGTAAGTACGTCTCCAAGGATTGTACTGGATGGTGCACATAATCCGGAAGGCGCGGAGAGTCTTGCAAAAAGTCTGCCTCAGCTCTATCAATACGGTAAATTAAATTTACTTATGGGAATGCTGTCAAATAAGCATCATGAATCCTACTTTAAGCATATACTGCCTATAGTGGATACGCTCATCCTGACCGAACCGGATTTCCAGAACAAAATGGACGCGGAGAATCTGCAAGTTATCGCAGAAAGTCTGCGGGAGAAATATGCCAAGGAAAACTTGGCAATCATAGTAGAACATAATTGGGGAAAAGCGCTGCAGCTACTGAAGTCGATTACAGCGGAGGATGACCTTGCCGTCGTATCTGGTACGCTGTATTTAATCTCTGACGTACGCGGTACACTTTTGCAGCAACCCGATACTGAAAAAGGCTGGTGACGACTGTTGGATACTACTGAACGTGTGCATTTTATAGGGATCGGCGGCTACGGAATGAGCGCGATTGCCCGGGTAATGCTGGAAATGGGATATACAGTTACGGGCTCCGATGTGGCTGCCCAAGAATTAACGGATAAATTGATTGCCAAAGGTGCCAAGATTTATATCGGGCATACAGCGGAACAAGTAAAAGGTGCGGATCTAGTCGTATACTCTACGGCTTTGTCTAGTGATAATGTGGAATGGGTGGAAGCTGAGCGTCTTAAGATTCCAATTCTGCATCGTTCGCAAATGTTAGCCCGTTTATTGAATGAACGTAAAGGGGTAGCCGTTGCTGGAGCACACGGAAAAACTACCACCTCCTCCATGATTGCACTTGTGATGGAAGAGTGCGACGTTGATCCAACGTATATTATCGGTGGAGAGATTATGAATGTAGGTACGAATGCAAAGGCGGGACAAGGTGAGTTTGTAGTAGCGGAAGCGGATGAGAGTGATGGCTCTTTCCTGCATTACCACCCTTGGCTTGGGATTGTTACGAATGTTGAAGCCGATCACTTGGAAAATTACGATGGGGACTTTAACCGTCTTAAGGCTGCATACGTACAGTTCATGAACCAAACGCGCGAAGATGGAACTGCTATAGTATGCGCTGACGACGAGAATGTGATTTCTCTTTTACCTGAAGTATCAGGTAAGGTGATTACTTATGGCATCAAGTCGAACACGGCGGATTATATTGCCACTGATATCGTTCTGGGAGATCGTCAGGTATCTTACACGATGAATCATAATGGAGAAGTGCTTGGACGGATTGAACTCTCAGTTCCCGGACAGTACAATCTTTATAATTCAATGGCTGCGGTAATCGCTTGTTTGAAATCAGGGATTTCTTTCGAGAAAATCGCTGAAGCGATTGTGAAATTCCATGGTGCGAAGCGCCGTTTTCAAGTGCTCGGAGAAGTCAATGACATTCTGGTCATTGATGATTATGCGCATCATCCTACAGAGATTCAGGCAACGATCAGTGCTGCCAAGGCTACAGGAAAACGAATTATTGCAGTATTCCAGCCTCAGCGCTATACTCGTACGTTCTTCTTGTTAGATGCTTTCAGCCGTGCCTTTAGCGAAGCCGACGAAGTCATCATCACCGATATATACTCTCCGGCTGGAGAGAAACAGATCGAAGGTGTTACTTCAGCGAAGCTGGTTGAGCTTATCGTTAAGAACAGTAATGCGGGCGCGAGACATCTACCAACCAAAGAAGATGTGCTTGCTGATTTGACACCTCGTATTGCTCCAGGTGATCTGGTGATTACGATGGGCGCAGGCGATATCTGGAAGGTCGGATACGCACTGGCAGACGGTTTGAAGAAGCATCAATAGTATAAATTGAGGCCAATTCGAGGATATTTATATTCTCTCTTCAATAGCACTTCCCCCAAATTTCGTTCAGATAATCCTTGTGTTCATCTGAAGGGAGCTTAGGGGGAAGTGTTTTTTGGTATTGTTAACGTATATACTGATATAGTTATAAAGTGCTATAGTGCTGTCAGAAGAGGATCGATTTTTTAACTTATATTTGGGCCCCGACAAAGTACCTGAGTACGCATCGAAGCAAAGCCTCAATTTGTGGGGTTATTTTCGCATAGGTGGTGACGTATGAGCTCCCTGCTTGAAATTAGAACACTAATTTATTTGTTTATGTTCGGAAATTTATTTATATTGCTGCTTATAACCAATTATCGAAGTACCGCTGTTAAAGATACAGCCTCCACCTTGTTCATCCGCTCAAAGGAGGTACAGCTACTCTTTTGGTGTTCGATTTTATTGTGGAATTATCTACCTCATGCGTTGTCCATTCCGCTTAGCAATGCTCTGATTCTTGGGGGATGCTGTCTAGAAATTACAGCATTACTGCTGATGATGGGAGTACTGGGGCCAAGAATCAAGCGATATTACATCATTCTTTCGGTATTAAGCGCAATCAGTTTTAGTATCATCGCATTATTTTTTAATCATTCCAACTTGCGCATCGCCTGTACCTCACTCTGGTCTATACTGTTTGTAGTTTATCCGGCTTATCATCTAACAGTGAATAAAAAGGCTACCCCTCTTCAAAAAATCTTAGGTGTATTATTTTATATATTTGCAGCGATTATGCTGATGCGGGCGCTTGTTGCGCTAATTTGGGAGCCCGAAATGAATGTGTTCTCAACAAATCTTACGCAGTCTTTGTATTATCTGGGGATGTATTTATTATTTATTGTGGGGGCTGCCGGTTTTATTCTACTCTCAAATGAACATTCCTTCGTCAAACTAAAAAGAATAGCCAGTTATGATGATTTGACGGCGATCCTAAATCGCGGGGCGTTTCTTCAGGAAGCGGAGATGAAGCTTGAAAAGGCAGTTCGAGCGCAGGAGCATTTCTCATTTTTGCTATTGGATTTGGATTATTTTAAAAAGGTCAACGATACTTATGGTCATGATACCGGTGACATTGTTCTGGAAGATTTCGCATCGACGATTAAAGATAATCTCGGAAATGGCGATTTGTTCGGCAGACTAGGGGGCGAGGAATTCGCAGTCATACTCTGTGGGGTAGATGAACAAAGCTGTGATCAGAAAGCTGAAGCGCTTCGCGAGGCGATAATGAATGCTTCCACTCAAAAAATTCCTCAGGGGTACACAGTTAGTATAGGTGTAATTACGATCATGCCAGATCCGGAGATCTCCATAAATAAATTGTACAAGCTAAGCGACAAGGCATTATATCAAGCCAAACAAGAGGGAAGAAATAGAGTTATCAGATACCGATATGTATACTGAGAGTCAGGAATACTTGGGGAGGTGAACTTCACTCATATGCATCTGGATCTCCAGACACTGCTGGTGTGTCTCTTTTTGTGGCAAGCGTTCACGGTGCTGCTTATCGTGGTGTATCGTTTGCGTTATGCGCAGGAACAGACTTCTTCATTGTTTATCACAGCAAAATATTTGCAACTAGCAGCCTTGATCCTCTTATTGCTGAAGGATTTTATAGATACACCACTTAGTCTATCGATCATAGCACTTCTTGCTTTGGCTGGAGGCACGCTCGAAAGCCTGGCGCTTCTAATGCTTCTTAGAGTATTCGGGAGCAAGGTGGAGAGATATTATTCTATATTATTCGGAGTATCCATTATCGCTGTGGTGCTTATGTATTTGTTGATGTCAGAGGATCCACTCGTTATTCCAGTCGCTTGTCTGGCTGGAGTCCTGATTATAGCTTATCCTGCTTATATTCTATGTTTGAAGGTCATGGAGACTTCGCTACAAATAATAATGGGACTGCTGTATGGTATCGTTATCTTATCATTGGCGGGTAGAGCTTTGGAACCGCTGTATTCCGTGTTAGGAATCAATACACAATTTTCACAATTCCTTTATTTGTTTTTTTATCTCGGGATTTATTTGTATATGTTTTTAGGAACCGCTGGAATTATGCTGCTTTATAGAGAGGATTCCTTTGCAGAAATGGAGCGGGTGGCAACTTATGATGAGCTGACAGGTATTTTGAACCGCAGGTCGTTTGTGCTACGTGCTCGGCCTTTAATAGCTGCTTCAGCGATGAAGAAGCTACCCTATTCTTTTTTACTGCTGGATGTGGATCACTTTAAGAGCATAAATGATACTTACGGGCATAATACGGGAGACCAAGTACTGAGAGATCTGACCTATAAAATAGAGCAACAGCTTGGCCATGGTGATCTGATCGGAAGATTTGGGGGAGAAGAGTTCGCAGTGCTCCTGCATAGAGCGGATGAAAAAAATAGTGATCTTATTGCTGAAGGAATGCGCGACGCTGTTATAGGATCAATTATTCATGGCGTATCGATGCAATACACAATTAGCATTGGAGTCATCACGATAGAATCGGGCGAACTTTATTCTCTGAACAATCTCTACAAACTTTGTGATAATGCATTGTATCAAGCTAAGAAAAAGGGACGGAACTGCGTTGTTAGAAGCTACGAAATATAGAAGTGTCGTCCTTTCGTCATTAGATAAGGAAGACACTTTTTTTGTTTGCATAGGGAATAGTCCATAATACCTAACGAGCATAGAAATTTTGAAAAGAAAATTCATGTTCGTGTATGACTGGAAAAAGAGTTTTTTAGTTCAATTTTCAAAAAAATGGCGATTTATAAAGGTTTTTCGTAACGGATTTCGAATAAAGTATAAAAATATATAAAAAATTTAATGTTTTCCCTATAAATCGACAATAATTTTATATAAAATGAGTTACTATTGAACTGCATCTAAAGTTGCAGTGATAAGTAGAGAGGATTAATACAAGAATACAAGGAGCCAGAGTCATGCGAGAAAAAATGCTGTTCTTATCAGCCCAGAATCAAAGCGCAAAGGATCTAGAAGGAGAAATGAGAACAGGGAGTATTCTCGAGATTTTGCTTGGGAAATTTGATATTGATTTGCTGACGTATGCCAATACGCAGAAGGATATGTCTACAGATGATGGAACTGCACTAACGGTTCATTACATTAATGGGTGCGTTACCTCATGGAGATCCATGCTGCGTCCCTTACATATATTACGGAGTTTCACTAATAGAAGTCATACGGATAAAGACATGAAGAGTACCATCGTGGAACTTTGTAGATCGAATAATTACAGACATGTGTTTATATCGCATAGCTTGCTGGGAAATTGCATTGGTATGGTTCGTAATCTGCTTCCTGAGGCCAGTGTTATTACAGATACGTATCGTTTTGAGAGCGAGCTTGCTGTTGGAAAAGAAATGGGGAAGCCGAGCAGCAGTAATCCTTATTATAAACTAAATGAGGCTTGGGTTCGGCGGAATAAGCGGAGACTAATGAATAAAACGGGTGTACTCTTGGCAACCTCGGAATGGGATGCCCTTTCATTCAAATCTCTATCCTTTGCGGATGCTCGTAAAGTTCATGTTGTTCCTCATTTCATAAAAATGAATGAATACGACGCTTTTACTGAGCCTGTTGCAAAAGAAAATTCAATGGTTCTGCACTGGAATATGAACACCAGACAGGGGATTAAGGCTGCTCAAAACTTCTTTAAGAAAAGCTACCCTTTGATTAAAGAACAAGTGCCTGATATTAAGTGTTACATCACCAGTCAGGAGGTTCATACGGAAGTGTTGATGCTTGTGAAAGATGATGTATCGGTCATTATCACTGGACCTTTGAAATCGTCTGCTGATTATATACGTCGTGCAAAAGCGGTTCTAGTACCTATCCTTGAAGGTTGTGAAGTCTCCAGAAACATTCTGGAATCATGGGCACTCAAAACCCCGGTGATTACTAGTTCTACAGTATGCGAGCGATTGAACTGTGAGCATAACCGTAATATTTTGCTTGCTAATACCTCGGTTGATGTTGTTGCTAGTGTAATAACGCTGTTAAAGAATCCCGAGATGGCAACGATTATTGCTGATCGGGCCCATCGCACTTTGTTGAAGGATTACGAAGTGAATTATGTGAAGAATAAGATTCTTAGTCTTGTATAAAAGGTACGCCTGAGAAGGCTCTGCCTGCAGTATATAAAAAAACCGCGAGGACGTTTTAGGGTCCTACGCGGTTTTTTTCATTCTTGCATGTTTTTACAGCAGGTTGCGGCGCAATTCTTCTGGAGATTTCGGAGACAACATTCCAAGTGGAATATCGAATACTGTACGCGCTCCGCTTTGACCTTCTTGACTCATACGCTGAGCAGCTCTTGCATAAGCCACGAGCACACTAGCCGTAAATTCTGGATTGCTCTCCAGCTTCAGGCCGAATTCAACAATCTGCTTCGTGCCTTCCCCTGTTACACCACTGCGAATAACAAACCCACCGTGCGGAATACCACTATGTTGAGCTGCCAATTCTTCTTCAGTGATGAAAGTAACCGTAGTGTCATAATCTGCAAAATAGTTCGGCATATTCACGATTTCTTCGCGAATGCGTTCTTGATCTGCCCCTGCCTCAGCCACTACAAAACACTCTCTGAGGTGCTTCTGGCGAGTGGTAAGCTCTGGTGTTTCACCAGCGCGAATGGCATCAATAACCTCTTGTACTGGAACGGTATATTGTACACCAGCTTTAACGCCATCCACTCTGCGGATCGCATCGGAGTGGCCTTGGCTAACGCCTTTACCCCAGAAGGTATACTCTTTACCTTGTGGAAGGATGGCTTCAGCGAGCAGGCGATTCATTGAGAATAAGCCTGGATCCCAGCCAGTAGAAATTACGCTGAGTGTTCCACCCTGTTTAGCTGCGGCATCAACGGTCTCGTAGAACTCAGGGATTTTGGCATGCGTATCAAAGCTGTCCACGGTATTAAACATCCGGGCAATAGCTGGCGTTTGTTCTGGCAGATCGGTAGCCGATCCTCCGCATAGAATCATAACATCAACTTTTCCCTTATATTGTTCGACGGCAGAGATGTGCTCGAACTTTACACCGGCTTCTCCGGCTTCGAGTTGTCCTGGTTCTCTGCGCGTAAAGATCGCAACTAGCTCGATATCTTCACTTTGGTCAATAGCTTTACGTACACCTTTACCTAAATTACCGTAGCCCACAATAGCTGCTTGAATTTTTTGTTTCAGAAAAAGCCCTCCTAATCAGTAGTGAACTAAAGTACCATTCCTAGTTTCCCTAGTATAGTGCACACTTTTAGCTCTTTTTATATAGTATATAAAAGGTACATGTAATGTAAACTGAATCTGCATAATCTTTCATAATTCCTATAGCTCAAAAATAGCATATCTCTCTATTGTCTATCATATATTTACTTATAGATTAGATGAGGTGAGGTGTAACTGTTGAATAACGGAAGAATGACATTCCGATTTGACGTGAACAAGGACGAGCCTAAACCAAAGCCTAAAGTGGTGGAGCGCTGGTCAAATGGCGGACTGGGCACAGCAGAAGAGTATGCTGAGGGACAACGGCAAGAGGTGGGTCCAGCACAGCAAACATGGCTTTATGAGCCTGATTTTCGTTCATCACGTGAGGCACCACCGGAAGATTCCTATGACTATTACTCGGGTACTGTAGATCCGCGTCAGGAAGAATGGGACGAACAGGATAAGGATTTTAGATATACACAGCAATCGTATCTGCTTTCAGATATGGTTTCGGATAGCAGAGATAAATTAGAGAATGCATCCTCTGGCAGTTACGGAGGCTCTTATCATACTCGGCGTCCTTCGTATTGGTGGAAATTAGCTCTTTCTGTTACGGGAGCCATCGGCACAGGGGTACTGCTTGGTTATGCTGCACTTTCTTTCTTTTACGGAGGAAATATGGACAGTAGCTCTGGAAATGGGGCAGCAGACATGGCGGCTACTTCAGTGAAGTCCAGTGGAGCTAAAGATCCGGCAGGTGTAGGTACATCAGGATTACCAGTGACGGGTACTGAAAATGCAGGGAAGAACACCATCCCAGTTCAAGTAGCTGCGCAAAGCTATTATCTGTTGCAGTACGGAGTATTCAGTACACCTGCAGGCGCTGAAGAGGCTCGCCAGGAGCTGTTAACCGCAGGATTGGCAGCGGGTATGGACCCTGCTGACGGCAATCGTGTGTATGCTGGAATGTCTTCCGACCGTGAACAGGCCAAGCTGCTAAGCAGCGGTCTAAAGAATCAGGGTATTGAGCTGTATGTGAGAGAGGTGGCACTTCCCGGGGCAGAACAGCTTGTCTATACCGGTAATGCAGAGGAAGTGAAGAACTATTTCTCTGTGAGCGGGCAGCTGCTCAGTGAATTAAGCAGTCAATCAGCTTCTCTACTTAGCACTGGCCAAACAAGTACGACAGCAAATACCTCCGCGGTGAGTGATCTTCACCTGCAATGGAATGAAGCTGTCAAAGTGCTAGAGCAAGGCGTATCTCCTGAAGCCAAAAGTATTTGCGCAGCGCTAGAGAAATCAATGAGCCAAGGGATATCAGCATGGAGTGAATATAACAAGAACAAGGCTCAGGGCCTTCTTTGGGAAGTGCAGGAATCGATGCTGAGCTTTTTGACTAGCCAAAAACAGCTTCTAACTGCAATGAACTAACTGATAGATTGTGGACATTAAGAACAGCAAGCCTCCGGATGTTGGGGCTTGCTGTTTTGGTGTGCTAATGGATACGGAGGATGGGATCACTCCGCAACTTTTAGTGCAAATGGTGGTAAACATTACCGTAAGGGATTTTACGTTTGTATTGATCACAATTTCACCGTATAATAATTAGGGTGTCAAAAAATGGCGAGGGAAGACTGAGATGAAGAAGAAAAATGTAGGAACACTGCTGTTATTTCTAATTCTAGGCTGGCTGGCTGGAGCCTGGATCGCCAAGCTGCTGCAGCCGGTAAAGGCTCTTTCTTTTCTAACAACATCGACTGTGCTTAAGTGGTCTCCGCGAGCCGATTTGGACATCATAACCTATGACATCACTATTCATTTGAAATTGTGCATGCTAAGTCTCATCGGTATTATTACAGCTGTATGGCTGTACCGTAGACTGTAACTCTCGTTACTGATCAAGAAGGGACGTTTACAACGTGGACAACTCACAACACATTATTTTAGCCTCAGGTTCACCGCGTCGACGAGAGCTTTTGTCTTTACTGGGCTTGCCTTTTGAGGTCATTACCAGTGAAGCAGATGAAAGCACACCACCGGACTTTACGCCGGAGCAAATCGTGCGCAGTCTGGCTTTGCGTAAAGCAGAGGCCGTAGTAGCCTCAGTAGGAGAGCGTAACGCAGTAATCGTTGGAAGTGATACGATTGTTGTACTAGATAACACTGTGCTAGGCAAACCGGTGGACGAGCTGGACAGTAAATCGATGCTTACCAGACTTCAGGGCCGGAATCATAAGGTATACACGGGTGTAGCCTGTATTGGACTTCCGCATGGAAAGACTATAGTGGAGCACCGTGTTACTTCCGTAACGATGAGAGCAATGACTGAGGATGAAATTGTTGCTTATATAGCTACGGGAGAGCCCGCTGATAAGGCTGGCTCTTATGCGATACAAGGGCTTGGCTCCACCTTGGTGGAACGAATTGAAGGCTGTTATTTCAATGTTGTCGGATTGCCGCTGTCGCTTCTTGGCGAAATGCTGTCCGAGTTCGGTATAACTGTATTGAACCGGTAGGAAGCTTGGGAAAGAGGGATAGGGATGGAGTCGCAATCAGTAATGCTGCGGGACCTCCCCCATGAAGAACGACCAAGAGAGCGCATGATGCATTATGGGGCGGAATCATTAAGTCAAGCGGAGTTGTTAGCCATTCTGCTGCGTACGGGAACACGCCGGGAATCGGCTATTCATATTGCACAGCAGATGCTGGGGAAGATTGGCGGCCTACGTGGGCTAGTTGACCTTAGCATCGAAGAACTGACCGAAATCAAAGGTATCGGCCCTGCCAAGGCCGTGCAACTAAAAGCAGGCATCGAACTTGGAAGGCGCCTCGCGAACTCCAGGTTTAACATGCCGGTCATTATCCGTTGTCCTGAGGATGCTGCGGAGATTCTGACCGAGCAGTTGCGTTATTTGCAGAAGGAGCATTTTGTCTGCCTGTTTCTGAATACGAAGAATCACGTAATTGGACAAGAAACGTTGTCTATGGGCAGTCTTAATGCTTCGATTGTTCATCCCCGTGAAGTATTTCGAGCAGCTATAAAATGTAGTAGTGCCTCTATCATATGCGCACATAATCATCCTAGTGGTGATCCAACGCCTAGTCCGGAGGATATCTCCTTGACCTCAAGACTGCTTCAGGCAGGCGAGATTGTCGGGATTGACGTGTTAGATCATCTAATTATCGGTGATAGCAGCTTTGTAAGCTTGAAAGAAAAAGGACACATGTAATATAAATGTGAAGATTTACTTAGGAAAAGGAGAATTATCATGTTGGGTAGTTTTACGAAAGATTTAGGAATTGACTTGGGGACAGCGAATACGCTTGTCTATGTACGCGGTAAGGGGATCGTTGTAAGAGAGCCTTCCGTTGTAGCCATTAACACTGACACTAAGACGATTGAAGCCGTGGGTGAATCCGCTAAAAAGATGATCGGTCGTACACCGGGAAATATTCGTGCGATCCGTCCGATGAAGGATGGCGTTATCGCTGATTTTGACACAACGGCTACGATGATAAAATATTTTATTCGTCAAGCACAGAAACAACGTTCTATGTTCCAACGTCACCCTAATGTAATGGTCTGCGTACCATCCGGCATTACTGCTGTAGAGCAACGTGCCGTAGAAGATGCTACTAGACAAGCTGGTGCTCGCGAAGCTTACATTATCGAGGAACCTTTTGCTGCAGCGATTGGTGCAGATCTACCGGTATGGGAGCCAACAGGAAGTATGGTTGTTGATATCGGCGGAGGTACTACTGAAGTTGCTGTAATTTCACTCGGCGGTATTGTTACTAGTCGTTCCGTACGTGTTGCGGGTGATGAAGCGGATGAGTCCATCATTCAGTACATCAAACGTCAGTACAATCTGATGATTGGTGAACGTACTTCGGAACAGCTTAAAATGGATGTAGGTTCTGCCTTGCCACTTGAGAAAGCTGAGACTATGGAAATTCGCGGACGCGATCTCGTTACAGGTCTGCCAAAGACGCTTACAATTACTTCTGATGAGATCTGTGAAGCATTGTCCGATACAGTGAGTTCTATTATTGAAGCTGTTAAAGTAACCTTGGAAAAATGTCCACCAGAGCTCGCAGCAGATATTATGGATCGCGGGATTGTCTTGACAGGTGGAGGCGCCTTGCTTCGTAACTTGGATAAACTGCTTGCGCGTGAAACTGGAATGCCAGTTATTGTCGCTGAGAACCCTTTGGATTGTGTAGCTATTGGAACAGGAAAGGCGCTTGATAATATCCATTTGTTCAAGAGTCGCAGCAGTTCCAGTCTTCGCTCTAAGAGATAAGCCTATGTATTGCCACTTGTGTACGTCAACCCCTGTTATGGGAGAAATACTGTTGTTAGAGGGTGTTGAAACTGTTTAAACTCTTAAGCAATAAACGTCTGTTTATTCTGTTGATTACACTGGTGCTGTTCATTGTGGTGATGGGCTTCAGCTTGGCATCAAGGAGTTCCTTGTCCTGGCCGGAGAATTTCCTTAGAGATACGACTGGTTTCGTGCAAAAAATGTTCTACAAGCCCGCTGGATATGTAGCGGGCTTGTTTGAAGATATCGGAAATCTGAAAGATCTTTCTAAGGAAAATGAGCAGCTGAAGATTCTAGCCGCCCAATATGCACGTGATAAAGCGCAATACAATTTCATTCAGGTAGAAAATGAGCAGTTAAAGGAACAGTTGAAGTTCACGAAAGCTCAGGAGGAATTGTATAAATATCAATACCATATTGCGCAGGTGGTTAGTCAGACAACAGAACCAAGCAATAGTACGATTGTAATCGATTTAGGTGCTAAAGATGGCGTTCGACCAAATATGTCTGTGATTTCGGTGGATGGTTTGGTGGGTGTTATTAGTCAAGTCAGCAATTTCACCTCTACGGTGAAGCTGATGACCATGATGGATACGAATGACCCTAATTCTCAGCCGCCAATTGCGGCAACCGCTATTAACAAAGAGGGCAAAACCTTTGGTATGATTGAAAGCTATGATCCGAAGACAAACAAGTTATTGATGAACAAGATCCCGCCAGGTGATCCTATTGCGCCGAAGGATGTTATCGTTTCTTCTGGTATTGGGGGATTGTATCCGCGAGGATTGACCATCGGTACAGTTGAAAGCGTTGAGGTTGGTGAATTTGGATTAACCTCCACAGCAGTGATTAAGCCTTCAGCAGAATTTCAAGACTGGAAGCAGCTGATTGTTGTTTTTACGGAGGAGCGTGCTGAATAGTGAATATGCGCAGATCTGTTCTTGTTCTGTTACTGTTCCTCTTGTTCATTCTGGAGGGAACCATTCTGCCTTGGCTGATTCCAGATGTATGGCAGATGCGAATTATTCCGAATCTAGTGTTCGTTGTGCTATTGTTCGTGGCTGTATATCATCATCGTCATACAGCGCTTATACTGGGCCTAACTTTCGGACTATTACATGATGTCGTTTTTTATGGCAGAATTCTAGGAGCACATTCTTTTGCAATGGGTCTGTCGGCTTATTTAATCGGCCTTCTGTTTCAGATTCCGCGTGCTCCACTACCTCTTATGATGACTGTGATTCTGCTCGGAAGCTTGCTAGAGGATAGTGTGTTATTTGGTATTTATAGTGTATTCAATCTCAATCAGGAGCCTTATAGCTGGGCTATTTTGAATCATATGCTGCCAACGATGCTCTTTCATTTTGCTATTGCTCTGATCCTCTACATACCGTTACGACGCCAGCTTGAGCTGATCAAGAAAGAGAAGAGTACGGAAGAAGCGGCATAAAGAAGCTTCTATTTTCTTTCTTTATAAAGCAGGAATTTAAGGGGCCCGGCACGAATGAATGAGGATAGGGGGCCAGGCAAATGACAGTAAAATCCAAGCATGTAAGGATTAAGGGCATCAAGGATGGCCTGATATTCCTGTTAGACGACAAGTGTCCCTTCGAAGATCTTCTGAGCGAGCTTCGCTATAAGCTGGAGCACAGCCATCAAAATATTTTGACTGGACCGATTGTTCATGTGGATATTAAGCTGGGCAATCGTCTTGTAACTGAGGAAGATAAGGAAGCTGTGCTGGAGATTCTGAAGGGACAGGGAAACCTACTGATTCGTTCCATTGAGGCGCTTCCAGTGCCCGGGAGTGAGGATAATGACGCGTTGTTTCTAATGAGCGGGATTCTTCGTTCCGGTCAGGTGCTGCACCATGATGGAAATCTTTTATATCTGGGGGATGTGAACCCAGGAGGGACCATAACCTGTTCAGGCGATATCTATATTCTAGGATCACTTAGAGGTATGGCGCATGCTGGAGTAGATGGTAATGAGGAAGCGATTATCGCGGCTTCATTAATGTCTCCAACACAACTGCGAATTGCTGATATTATCAGTCGGCCTCCCGATGAATGGGAAACCCGAGAAAGCAGTATGGAGTTTGCATATTTAACGGACGGAGCTATGCAAATCGATAAGATTCATAATTTAGTCAAAATACGCCAGGATTTAAATGTGTTTAAAGGGGTGTAGCCTCCATGGGAGAAGCGATAGTCGTAACCTCGGGCAAAGGCGGAGTTGGCAAAACAACCACAACAGCCAATATTGGAACCGCACTTGCACTGCAGGGTAAAAAAGTATGTCTCGTCGATACCGACATTGGACTGCGTAATCTGGATGTAGTTATGGGGCTTGAGAATCGTATTATTTATGATCTTGTGGATGTAGCGGAGGGTCGTTGTCGCCTAAATCAAGCACTCGTTAAAGACAAGCGCTTTGATGAGTTGTATATGTTGCCCGCAGCTCAAACGAAGGATAAAACGTCCGTCACTCCTGAACAAGTAAAAGATATCATTCTCGAACTGAAGAAGGAATATGAATATATATTGATTGATTGTCCAGCAGGGATTGAACATGGCTTCCGCAATGCGATTGCCGGTGCGGATAAAGCGATCGTGGTTACCACACCAGAGCATGCTGCTGTGCGGGATGCAGATCGTATTATCGGACTACTTGAACAGTCGCATGTGGAATCGCCAAAGCTGGTGGTAAATCGTATTCGCCCAGGTCTTGTAAAGTCTGGGGATATGCTTGATATTGAGGATATTTTACAGGTGCTGAATATTGATCTTATCGGAATTGTTCCGGACGATGAACTGGTCATTAAAGCCGCAAATAGTGGAGAGCCTACAGTTATGAATCCCGATTCGTCAGCAGCTATTGCCTACCGCAATATTGCACGTCGAATTTTAGGTGATGCTGTGCCGCTAATGCAGCTTGATCGGAAACCGGGAGCATTTAAGAAATTTAAGAAATTTTTCGGTATGGCTTAATTTTGCACCAAGCAATCTTACTATAGAAGCATTAACGATCCCACCACTAGAGAAATCTATGGGTGGGATTTATTTTTTTAGTGGCAATTAAGTGCTCCACCTTGGGTGGGCTTGTTCTAAAGAGACTTCCGTGCTTCATAAAATGGAAGTAAAACAAGCCCGTCCGGAGGGATAAATATGGATCTCAAATCAGATATCAAGAATCGCCGCAAGGAGCGTATTCGTAGTTTGCTGGAGGAAATCCCGGATATAGAAACCGCGGAGGTGTCTCCGTTATTCGTTATGCCCGAAAAGAGTACGAGCTTCAAAGAGTGGGGTACGGGGTTTAAGCGGAATGAGGAGCAATCATCTATAGAGCCTGATCCAGAAGTAATGTGGAAAGAGAGACGTGGGGGATGGGAGGAACCTGGTGGAGGAGGTTCTAACTTTTCTGCCGGTTTTATTCGACGGGTTGTAGCCAGTGTGCTTGTGTTTGGAGCGGTGTGGGGAGTTTTTGCGGTTCACCAGCCATGGTCCTATAAAGTTCAAGCTTTTATTAGTGATGCCTTGAGCAAAGACATGGATTTCACAGCAGTGCAGGTCTGGTATGAGGAGAATTTTAATGGTGCGCCGGCATTCATTCCGATATTTGGTGATAAGGATGAACCTGCTCAAAAGGCAGCAGCTCGTCATGAGCTTAGTGCTCCGGTAGCTGGAAGCATTGTGGAGCCTTTTGCTTCCACACTAAAAGGTGTAGAAATTATGCCTGAAGTCGATTCAACCTCAAATGTGACGGTGAAGAGTATAGACATGGGACGTGTTCTTTCCATCTCCAAGGAATTGGACGGGGGCATTCGAATTGCGGTCCAACATTCTGGAGGAATCACAGCAGAATACGGACATTTAAATGGCACTAAACTGGCGATTGATGACTGGATTCAGAGTGGAGATGATCTCGGCTGGATGCTGGAGAAAGAGGGCTCCTCAGCTCCAACGCTGTTCTTTGCAGTGATGAAAGACAAGACTTATATTGATCCTACAGAAGTGGTATCGTTTGATTAGGATCTTAGGGATCGATCTGTCACTACATCCATTGTTCGTAATCATTATGTTGTTCTCTGTACTCACAGGACAATTTCTGGAGCTGATTACTTTATTTACGATCGTCCTCATTCATGAAATAGGACATGTGGTGGCTGCCCTTCTGGTTGGTGTTACAGTCAAGTCGGTTCAGCTTCTTCCGTTTGGCGGAGTTGCGGTGATTGAAGATCATGGACGGCTTACAGCTAGTCGTGAGATTGGCATTGCACTTGCCGGTCCGCTGCAAAATGGAATCATGATTGTTATGGCTCTTGGGCTTCAGCAAGCGGGTTATGGTAATCAGGAATTTTTAACTTATTTTATACATGCCAATGCCATTATTGCGCTCTTTAATCTAGTGCCTGTTCTGCCACTTGACGGAGGCAAAGTACTTCAAGCTACAGTTAGTTTATTTCTTCCTTACTACTATACTTTGCTCTGGAGCGGACGAGTGAGTATTGCTGCAAGCATTCTTGTGATTGTTTATTCGCTACTGCCCCTTGGAGTGGGTGGTGGCTTGAGGCTGAATATGGTCATGATCGGTGCTTTTCTATTGTATTCAAATCTTACGGATCATCGAAATTTACCGTACCGATTCGTTGCATTTTTGATGAATAGGGAGGCTGTCTATGAGTATCATTTGCGGACAGGAAGTGTGGCTCGTCCAATTGTTGCCTTATCTGCGAAACCTTTAGATGCTATCTTGCGTCTATTTAAACGTAATCAATATCATTTTATCTATGTTTTAAACGGCGAAGGAAATGTTGTTGCTGTTGTGCCGGAACAGCGTTTAATTTCTACCTACTTCGGAATGTAGTGTATTTATGCAGAGAGTGAAAAGGGATGAATGAATGAACGAAACCAGAGGTGAAGCCATGAAACAGATGATCGTTCACTGCACGCAGCACATTACCCGAATGGCTCTTCTGGAGAACGGAAGGCTTGTGGAGTACGCGGCTGAACGCGATCAGCAGCAAGGGCTGGTCGGAAGTTATTATAAAGGCCGTGTGATCAACGTACTTCCAGGTATGCAGGCTGCTTTTGTTGACATTGGACAGAAGAAGAATGCTTTTTTATATGTTGATGATGTATTGCACCCTCATTTGGATAAACAGCCGGATGTGAAGCCCTCTATCGAGACGCTTTTGCAGCCTGGTCAGGATATTGTTGTACAAGTAAGAAAAGAGCCTAGCGGCGGCAAAGGTGCACGTGTAACGACCCATTATACGTTGCCTGGTCGCTGGATGGTGTACATGCCTTTTGCAGATTATGTAGGTGTTTCCAAAAAAATAAGTCGTGATGCAGAACGCAGCCGGCTCAAAGGAATTGGTGAACGCCTACGTATGAACGAAGAGGGGCTTATTATGCGGACCGTCTCTCAGGATGAGCCGCATGAAGCGGTGGAAGGTGATCTTTCTTTTTTACGTGCGCAATGGGATAACATTACACGTCGGGCACAAACCGCAGAAGCTCCGGCTCTATTGCATCGTGATCTTAGTATTGTTCAGCGCTTTATAAGAGATGCATTTAATCCACAGCGTGATCAGTTGATTATAGATTCTTTAGCTGCAGTTAAAGAAGCCACGGCATTTCTGGATGACATGGCACCTGATGGGTACAAGCCTGTAAGTTTGTATAATGGATCGGAGTCCATCTTTACAGCATATGGTGTTCAGGAACAGCTACACAAGAGCTTCAGTCGCAAGATCACGCTGGAGGGCGGAGCTACAATGATCTGGGATGAGACGGAGGCGCTCACGGTTATTGACGTTAACACCGCGCAATACATTGGAGGAGCATCGCTTGAAGAGACGGTGACGAACACTAATTTGCTTGCAGCAGAGGAGATTGGTCGTCTGATTCGTTTACGAGATACGGGCGGAATCATTATTGTTGATTTTATTGATATGGAAGAAGAAATACACCGGAAAATGGTTACCGAGCGGCTGGAGAAAGTAATTTGCAAGGATCGAACCAAAACACATATTCTCGGTTGGACAAGACTCGGTCTCCTCGAGATGACTCGGAAGAAGGCAAGACATGATTCAGCCAGCTTCGCACCTATCCTGTGTCAGTGCTGCGGAGGGACTGGGAAAGTTGGAGAATGGATGGAATGAGTTGACGATGGGCGATAAGTATGATAATATCTTCAAGTATGTGTTTGATTCATTCGATCCTGCACATGCTGTAACCGCTCCGATCGGGTACATAAGTGTAGTTCCCACGGGAATCTGCCACCTAGACTAGGCGAGTCTGAGACATGAGGAGGTGCAAGTAAAATGTATGCAATTATCGAAACTGGCGGTAAACAATACAAAGTCCAAGAGGGCGATGTTTTGTTCATTGAGAAGTTGGAAGCTGAAGACGGCGCAAGTGTAACTTTTGACCGTGTATTGGCTGTTTCTAACGAAGGTGGTCTGACTGCAGGAACTCCGCTCGTAAGCGGCGCGTCTGTAACAGCTAAAGTCGAGAAACATGGTAAAGGCGCTAAGGTTGTAGTTTACAAATACAAACCTAAGAAGAACTACCACAAGAAACAAGGCCATCGTCAACCGTACACGAAAGTAACTATCGAGAAGATTCAAGCGTAAGAAGGTGCGTGAATGATTAACGTACGGATTACACGATCTTCGGATCTAGGAACTATCGTTGGCTTTGAGGTAAAAGGGCACGCGGGTTATGCTAAGCGTGGCGAAGATATCGTATGTGCCGGAGTTTCGGCCGTAACGGTTGGAACCGTCAATTCGATTGAGACTTTGACCGGAATCTCCATGGATACGTCCATGAAGAACGGATTTCTAAGTGGAACATTAAGTTCCATTGATGATTTCGATACTTCCGCGAAGGTGCAGTTGCTGCTTGAATCCATGGTCGTGATGCTAAATGATATCGCAGAATCATACGGAAAGTATCTTCAAATAGAGCAAGTAAATATTTAAAGAAGGAGGTTGACAACATGTTGAAATTGAATCTTCAATTGTTCGCATCGAAAAAAGGTGTAGGTTCCACAAAAAACGGACGGGATTCCCATTCCAAACGTCTTGGCGTGAAACGTGCTGACGGTCAAGCAGTAACCGGCGGTAACATCTTGGTTCGTCAACGCGGAACAAAAATTCACCCAGGCACTAACGTAGGCATCGGTAAAGATGATACGTTGTTCGCATTGGTGGATGGCGTAGTGAAGTTCGAACGTTGGGGCCGCGATCGCAAAAAAGTGAGCGTATACCCAGTTGATGTCGCTCCGGTAGCAGCGGCACTGGAAGCGTAAGCTTACGGAACCATATTTGCATGTAGAAGCCTCCGGCATGAGTGCCGGAGGCTTTTTTGTAGAATATTCAGAATCATTTGTGGATACCTCTTTGAGCACTTTAGAAACGTAGACCTTCAGAGTTTTAAGAAAGCATAAACATCCTTAGACATATATGAAAATCTCATGGTTATCTCTGGTGAACTACAGGGAATTGCTGTGTTATACTAGGAAATGGTAATTGGTGAGGACAATAATCTAAACGAAGTCATGAATTTTGCGAACTGAGGGACGGGGAGAAAGAATGAAATCCTGGAAAAGTGCAATCTGGGCAGTCATGTTATCCGTAATGCTTCCTTTAGGACTCGTGTATTGGCATACCTCCCTTTTGACGTGTCTGTTGCTTGGAATTTGGGTAGCAGTAACGATTGCATTCAGTTTGATTTGGAATCAGCGTCATTGGGAACGGGAACTGCGCATACAAGAGAACACTCTGCAACAGGCGGCGATTCGGACACTGAATCATCATCGTCATGATTGGATGAATGATTTGCAGATTCTTTACGGATATATTCAGCTTGGAAAACCTGATAAATCCGTGGAGTGTGTGGAAAGAATAAAGGAACGCATAGCGCTTGATAGTCGTATCGCTAAGCTGGGCATTCCTTCATTGGTCTTCTATATCCAATCTTTCCGAACTTACCGGACTAGTCTGGAACTGGAAGTTCAAGTGGAGGAAGGATTGCAACTGGAGGAGAAGCTAAACCGGGAAGCAGGAGATGAGCTGACTTCAGTGATCATGCAGACCGTACGAGCTTATCAATATAACGGACTGGCTCCTCAGGGTGAAACGCGCAAGCTGCGTCTTGGCTTTATTCAGGATGGAGGAGACATTCTTATCTCCTTCGAAGGTGAGGGAGAGCATGGCAATCCCGAGCAGCTCAAAGGGCAAATTTATAATATAGTACAAGGGAAAATCATGAAAGCGGAGCAGTTTAAGCCCAGCAAGGCTTATGTAGAGCTGCGTTTGCCGCTTGAAATGTGAGGAAGGTGAACATTAATGTTCGTAGATAAAGCTAAGATTTATGTTAAGGCCGGAGACGGCGGGGATGGTATCGTTGCGTTTCGTCGGGAAAAGTATGTACCGGATGGTGGCCCAGCAGGTGGTGACGGTGGCCGTGGTGGCGACGTTATCTTCCGCGTAGATGAGGGCTTGCGTACGCTGATGGATTTCCGTTATCAGCGCCATTTTAAAGCGGACAAAGGGATTAAAGGACGTAACAGAAGTCAGCATGGGGCGAACGCTGATCATATGATCGTTCGGATTCCACCTGGAACCATGTTAATTGACGATGATACTCAAGAGGTCATCGCCGATTTGACTCGTCATGGTCAGCAAGTTGTTGTTGCCCGTGGGGGTCGTGGGGGTCGTGGGAATGCTCGTTTTGCAACAACATCTAATAAGGCTCCAGAGCTAGCAGAGAACGGCGAAGAGGGTCAAGAACGGTATATTGTTATGGAACTTAAGGTTATGGCTGATGTGGGACTTGTAGGCTTCCCGAGTGTGGGCAAATCTACGCTACTGTCGGTCGTATCCGCAGCTCAACCAAAGATTGGTGCATACCATTTCACTACGATTACACCGAACTTAGGTGTAGTAGATGTTGGGGATGGACGAAGCTTTGTAATGGCGGATCTGCCAGGATTAATTGAGGGAGCTAGTGAAGGCATAGGACTTGGTCATGAATTCCTACGTCACGTTGAACGTACACGGATCATTATTCACGTAGTGGATATGTCTGGTTCAGAGGGGCGTGATCCCTTCGAGGATTGGGTTCTCATTAATGACGAGCTGAAGCAATATAATGCGGCTCTAATTGATCGTCCTCAGATCGTGGCCGCGAATAAAATGGATATGCCAGAGTCAGAAGAGAATCTCATCGCTTTCCGAGAACGCGTAGCTGAGCTGCGTCCGGATCTTGAGATTATGCCAATCTCCTCGCTTACCCGTCAAGGTGTTCAGGAACTGTTATATCGTGCAACGGATATTCTTGATAGTATTCCGGTGGCACCGGTAGTTGAAGAAGTATCAGGAACAACTGAACGTAAGGTTTATAAGCTAGAAGCGGAAAATGATAACTCATTCACCATTACACGTGATAATGAAACATATGTGGTCAACAGCCCTCGTATCGAGAAAATGTTGAAACGTATGCAGCTTAGCACACATGATGCGATTCTAAAGCTCGCCCGGACTTTGCGACATATGGGTGTAGATGCAGAGCTTCGTAAACGTGGAGCTGTAGAGGGGACTATTGTCCGTATTGGTGAGTTCGAATTCGAGTTCGTAGAGAATAGTAGTTACTATTAATATTTAGCTGATTACAAAGCGTGACTTGTGTTCTCCTGTAAAGGAAGACACAAGTCACGCTTTTTTTAAATATAAGAAAGTATAAGTTTCACACCATACTATATGTCTTATATTTCTCGCTTAAACGCTTACCGTCCTTATAAGGACGTCAAAGTCGTTTATACTTGTTTACATATCGAGTATATTTTTTTCATGAAAAGAACCCAAAACACGATATATATCGTATACAATAAATATCGAAATACACAATTTCCCATCCGGGAACGCATACGTTATTCATATATCATAGATGATGAAAGAGGGAATAGCAGATGGCAATTATAGAAGTGGTGAAGTACGACGGTCCTCCGGGGATTTTCGCATGGAAATATCCTAACCAAGAGCTAGGGACATGGACACAGCTAATCGTTAATGAATCTCAGGAAGCGATCCTATTCAAGGGCGGACAAGCGCTTGATTCCTTTACGGCAGGGCGGCATACCCTGAGCACCGCTAATATTCCTATTTTATCTAATATCGTTAATCTTCCTTTCGGTGGGAAGTCACCATTCACAGCAGAAGTATGGTACGTGAACAAAACCAATTCGATGAATGTTAAATGGGGAACAAGCGCACCTTTACAACTCCAGGATCCTAAATACAAAATCATGATTTCTGTTCGTTCCTTCGGACAGTTTGGTGTAAAGGTGGATAATCCACGTAAATTTTTGTTGCAGCTCGTTGGAACGCTTCCTCAGTTTGATCACGATACGCTCGTAAATTATTTTCGCGGCTTGCTTATGTCGAATATAAATGAACTGATCTCATCCTACCTTGTGCATAAGCAAATCAGTATCTTGGAGATTAATGCCTATGTTGCAGAGATCTCAAAGCATATTCAGGGGCGGTTAGCATCGACTTTTCTGGATAATGGTCTTGAGCTGAATAATTTCTATATTGATTCGATTAATATTCCTGATGATGATCCGGCAACGATTCGATTAAAGGAAGCTTTAGCTAAAAAAGCAGAAATGGATATTATCGGCTTCAACTACCAGCAGGAGCGGGGCTTTAACACGATGGAAAAAGCAGCAGGCAATCCTGGCAATCTTGGAGTGGGCATGATGAATACCGGGATGGGGCTTGGACTTGGTATGGGATTTGCTGGCCCGGCTATGGATATGGTGACTCGTATGACCCGAGGGATGAGTTTTGATTCAGGAACTACAGTTGTACGCCAAGAGCGCTCCTGTTCGAAGTGTGGGGTTATGAATTCTGTTGAGGGAAGGTTCTGCAGTGGCTGTGGGCATGCTCTGGAGAGCATTCAGCAAAGCACACCGTCCGGAAACAAGATCAATTGTTTGGAATGTGGACATGAACTGAAAGCTGGAGCTAAGTTCTGTCCTGGCTGTGGCAATCCTTATCGTGCTTGTCCAACCTGTGGGGCAGATAATCCTGAGGGTGCATCTTCCTGTGTCTCTTGTGGAAAAGAAATGCCTAAAGCCTGTGGTAAATGTGGAGAAATGGTATCGCCAGGGGTGAAATTCTGTCCTCATTGTGGAGACAGCTTGGTTATTAAATGCGGAGGCTGTGGGCATGAGCTGAAGCCCGGACAGAAATTTTGTGCCGAGTGTGGAACGAAAGCAGGCTGAAGGAGGACGTAATGAACAAGGGCAAAAGCTATATTCGTATCATCACCATTATTTATGTGGCTGCTATAATACTAACGGTGTTCTCCTTTTTAGGGTTAGGGTTCTCTGAATCGCTGTTTCGATTCGTGACTTCGCTTGTTGCTGTTCTGTTGGCTGAGAGCGTAGTGTATGGCTATTGTATTTTTTGGCTCCGTACTGCAGGAAGTGTGCAGCGAACCTCACCCGTTCTTATCAGTGGTGCATTCATCACGGGAATCTATGCGGCTGTCGTATTTGTATCCGCTATTGTTTTCGATTGGCTGCTGGAGTTGTCGCCTCTGTGGTATGCTGCCGTTCAACTGCTGATTCTTTTGATTGGTGGAATCACACTACCTGTGATCAGGATTTATGGATGGAATGCCGAGACTGAAGAGCAGCAAGTGAAGAGGTCCTTGCAAGCATTTCGGCAGCACCAGAGTGAATTAAACGAGATTAGTGTGCTGGCGAGTAGCTGGAAGAATTCCGAATCTGAACAGCTTGTGAAGGTACTCAATGAATTACGAGATCAATTCAAGTTCAGTGATCCTGTATCAGATCCGTCTTTATATGCTACTGAGGATATCATGCATCAGCAGATCTCCCTATTGCATGATCATGTGAAGCTTCTGCTCATGACTAATGAGCCACATGAGAACTGGCAAGCTGAAATCAACGAAATGGCCGAGAGTATTGAGGCTACACTTGAACGGCGAAATCATGAATTAGCGGCACTTAAATAGGAGGAAATAACTACATGAACAGATTGAACATACAAGAGCCGTCACCGACCCCAGCGGGGAGTGTAGCGGTTCCTCTGATTAAATTAGACCGGACTGGGTTTGATTATGTCATTCTTGCAGCAGCATATCTATTCACACCCATTGGACTCGTTCTTGCATTGTTACGTTTGATGCTAACTCATTATAAAAATCATCGGAGACCCACCAATCTAAATCTGATCATGCATGTATTTATCGGAGGATTTGTTGA
Source organism: Paenibacillus sp. G2S3 (assembly GCF_030123105.1). NCBI lineage: Bacteria > Bacillati > Bacillota > Bacilli > Caryophanales > Paenibacillaceae > Paenibacillus > Paenibacillus sp. G2S3. Next base: position 5,315,499 of record NZ_CP126095.1, on the reverse strand, counting down.
ACTCTCGATTGCAATGTTCGTGGATACCATGAGTGGAAACACTGGAGCTTCCGAATTATTAACGATCCAGATTTTCCTTGCAGTCATATTTTTGATTCCGGCTTTTATTCTTGCGAGTGTGACAGCAAAAGCTAAATATACACTTTCTAAGCTTAACACTTCTTATATAGAGCTGATTCAAAATAAAAATATCCGATATGTCGGCAGTATATCTGAACGGATAGGTCAAAGCGATAGCGATGTACGGAGAGATGTCCAGTATCTAAAGAATAAAGGATTATTGGATATTGATATTGTACTTTCCGAGGGGCGTCAGACGCCAGATCCATCCATGGCAGCACCTAATCTTGTACATCATGGAAGGACTTCAGGCTTCGAAGCCCAAGCTTCGGGACAGCAGATTCATTCTCAACCGCAGTCCTCACCACTGCTGCCTAAGTCCATCCGTTGTCCGGGCTGCGGAGCACAGAACACGGTTCAGCCTAGTCAGTCAAAGAGCTGTGAATACTGTGGCACGATGATATCGTACAGTTAATGCCAAGGTTCTCCCTGTGCATTGTAGATATAACTTAACTAGGGGAGATATAAGATGAGTAAATTGGATATACGAAGGCAGCCACCAACAACAGGCAAACCGATATATAAGCATGAATATGAGCGGACGGCGTTTGATTATACGACTATTGTGTTTGCGTATGTATTTGCTCCGGTTGGCTTTATATTGGCTGCCATTCGGTTATTATCTACACATTCCAAGAGACAGCGCAAAGCAAGCAATATTAACCTGTTTTATCATGCGTGTATGGGTGCCTTTGTAGAATTGGCGATCTATTTCATAATTAGCAAGCTACTTGGTCAAATCGATTATGTCGCACTCTTGATCAGGCTGGTGATTATCTACGCATTGTTTAGGATTCCCGCCATCAAATTGTCGGTTAGGGCCGTAGGATGGAGAGAGGGATTCACCTATCTTTGCAATGACTATATCGCATTGGTTCTTGTGGACGGCATAAGGCATATCGGCAGCCTATCCGATATTCGCGGATTCAGTGAAGAGAACGTCCGCGAGGTTTTGGAATATTTAAAAGATCAGGGAGTACTTTCTCCAGATATTGTTTATTATGAAGGACGTGTAGACAATCCATTTGTAAAATTGCCGCCGAAGCTTATTTATTCCAAACGGGCACAAGCACTGGTGCGTGCGCCTGAGAATAACCTTCGCTACCGTAACAAGCGAGACCAGACAGTGTTTGATCGAATCATCATGGCGATTGCCTATTTGTTTGCTCCGCTTGGGTTTGTACTTGCGATGCTTCGTTTTGTAAGCACTCATTATAAGAATGAGCGGAAATCATTTAACTACAAATTGCTCTATCATGTATGTATGGGAGCTTTTATGGAACTTGCCGTCCTCTTCGCCGTGGGGACCTACAAAGGGGATTTTAAGTGGTTCACTTTATTAATCATTCTGGTGGTCCTCTACTTGATCTTTATAATTCCGGCGGACAGCTTTGCAGGGAGGGCTACCTTCGCAACAGAAAACTTTGATTTTCTGTGCAAGAAGTATCTCATGCTGATCATAGTGGATGATGTTAGACATATTGGTAATTTAGCTGATATCACGAAACAAAGTGAAGATGATGTACGTAGAGACCTACGGTATTTGGTGAGATGGGGGTTACTTGCTTCTGATCTTGTCTATTATGAAGGACGTGTTAAGCTCTTAGATAAACAACCGCCCAATCTTGTGCATCCTGACCGGGCACAGCCCTCCGCGGCATCAGAGAACCAACCATCATCTGGGCGGCAGTCATTACCGGAGAATAGGCCTAAGCCACCTGTCCAACTGCCGAAATCCATCGTTTGTCCGAGTTGCGGTGCTAAGAGTAGAGTACTTCCTGGTCAGGACAAGATCTGTGATTATTGCGGGACGACGATTCCATACAGTTAGAGTACATACGAGTGCCTACTGCCCCCAGGAATCTGGGGTTTTGCTCCAACTAACTCCCCGACCTCAGAGTATACATATAAAGTTATTGCATTTTATAAGTCTTTTCCGATATAATGTCCACTAAGAAAACACAAAAGTCTTTGAGGTGAGGACGTTCGTGAAAGAACGCTATTATTTGGTCCGTGAGGACATATTACCTGATGCTGTACTTAAGACTATGCAGGTCAAACAATTGCTTGAGGCCGGGGATGCGAAGACCGTACATGAGGGTGTAGAACAGGTAGGATTAAGCCGAAGTGCTTTTTATAAATACAAGGATGGCATTCACCTGATCCATCAGCTCGAACGTGAGCGAATTGTTACGATCTCTATGGATTTGGAACATGAATCTGGGATGCTCTCCAAGGTTCTAGGATCTGTGGCGGGGCATGGGGCTAACGTGCTGACGATTCACCAGAGTATCCCGCTACAAGGACGAGCGAATGTGGTGATCTCCGTGGAAATCTCACATTTGAATGAGGAGCTCGGAGAGATGCTTGATAGCCTGAAGGATATTCCGGGAGTGAAGCGCGCCCTAATCGTTGGACAGGGATAGAGAATTTATATACGAAAACTTTTAGGAGGATACTGATGAAGCCGGTTAAAGTAGGATTGCTGGGTCTGGGAACTGTTGGTACAGGTGTAGTTCGTATCGTGGAAGGAAATCAGGAGGATTTGAGCAGTCAAGTAGGCTCTCCAATACTCATTGAGCGCATAGCGGTGAATAATTCCAATAAGCCACGTGATATTGAGGTCGACCCTGCCAAAATAACAACAGATCCATGGGATGTTATTCGTGATCCTGAGATTGATGTAATTGTTGAAGTGATGGGTGGTATCGATGGAACGAAGGAATATATCCTTGAAGCTTTGGAACGTGGTAAGCACGTCGTAACTGCGAACAAGGATTTGATGGCGCTGCACGGTTCGGAGATTCTGGCTAAGGCGCAAGAGAAGCAATGTGATGTTTTTTATGAGGCTAGTGTTGCAGGTGGTATTCCGATTATTCGGACGCTTATCGAAGGCTTTTCTTCAGATAAGATCATGAAGATTATAGGTATTGTGAATGGAACAACTAATTACATACTAACCAAGATGAGTCAAGAAGGCGCCTCCTATAGTGATGTGTTAAAAGAAGCGCAAGATCTAGGATATGCAGAGGCTGATCCAACTTCCGATGTTGAAGGTCTGGATGCTGCCCGCAAAATGGCGATTCTCGGAACCTTAGGCTTCCGCACTAACGTGGAGCTACATGACGTCAGTGTGAGCGGGATTTCAGAAGTGAGTAAAGCCGATATTGCTTTTGCAAAGCGTCTCGGATACGAAATCAAACTGCTAGGCATTGCTGAACGTCAGGATGAGGAATTCAGTATCAGTGTTCAACCGACCTTAATTCGAGCAAGTCACCCACTTGCATCCGTAAATGGTGTCTTCAATGCAGTTTATGTGTACGGTGAAGCAGTAGGAGAGACGATGTTCTATGGCGCGGGTGCGGGTGCAATGCCAACAGCAACTTCGGTGGTAGCTGACTTGGTAGCTATTATTAAGAACCTCAAGCTGGGTGTCAATGGATTGAAGCAAAAAGTACCTTATAAGCAGAAGAAGCTTAAGAGTGATGAGGATATCTTTTATAAGAACTTCCTACTTTTACACGTTGACGATAAAGCAGGCGTATTGGCCAAGATTACTCAGGTGTTTGCCGAGTATGACGTGAGTCTTGATTCGGTAGTTCAACAAGCCAACCCAAATAATCCTGATGCGGAAATTATTATTGTTACCCATAACGCCAGTAAAGCTAGTATGAACAAAGTGCTGCGCCACTTTAAGGAACTGAAAGTCATCCACCGGATCAAGAGTCATTATCGTGTGGAAGGTTAGAACTGTAGCTGCACTATACTTTCTATATTTAATCAATGAGTAAGGAGATTGCACCTGTTATGAGTACTTATGGAGTAGCAAGGGTTAAAGTACCTGCTAGTACTGCCAATCTTGGTCCGGGCTTCGATACTCTTGGCATGGCTTTGCCGCTGTATGCCTGGATTGAGATGGAGGAAGCAGAGGAGACAGTTTTTCATCTATATGGTGACGAGATGAAGGGAGTGGCTCGGGATAAGAGTAATTTACTCTATCAGGTCGCTCAAATGGTATTTGCAGAGGCAGGCGTTGCGGTGCCTGAAATATCTATCTCGATGTACTCTGAGATTCCGCTTACGCGTGGACTGGGCAGCAGTGCTTCGGCCATCATTGGGGGCATGGTCGCAGCTAATACGATGATCGGCTCTCCGCTCGATGATGCCAAGCTGTTTGATATGGCTACCCAGCTTGAGAAGCATCCTGACAATGTAGGAGCTTCCTTATTTGGTGGCATCATTACCGCAGTGTGGGACGGTGCTCATGCGGATTACGTTCGCCTTGAACCACCACAAGATCTTGAGGTTCTTGTGGTTATTCCTGAATTCGAGCTGGAAACCACAAAAGCACGGGGAGTGCTTCCAACAGAAATCTCAGTTAGTGATGCTGTGTACAACATCAGCAGAACTTCTTTAATGACAGCCTCGTTTGCGTCAGGTCGGCTTGACCTGATCAGTAGAGCGATGCAGGATCGTCTGCATCAGCCCTATCGTGCAGCACTTATTCCAGGCATGGAGAAGCTGCTCGCGGAAGCGCCTAGCCATGGTGCTTTAGGAATCGCACTTAGCGGTGCCGGTCCTACCCTACTGTGTTTAGTTGATCGCCAGGAGACTCGTAAGCATGAGCTTGAGGCTTTCCTGAAGAATACGATGCAAGAACACGGCATCTCTGCTCAGACTTGCTGGCTGATGCCTTGTACTTCAGGTGTTACATCAGAGTTGCTTCAAAGAAACGAGATGCAAAACGTATCATTTTTGGATATGATAAAAGGAGAAGTACGGTCATGAAATCAATAGCGGTATTGCCGCAGGGCTCCGTATCTCACGAAGCGCTGCTGCATTTGTTTAACGGCGAGCCTGTAAAAATTGTGCATCACAAGTTAATTTCCGATGTCTTTCTCTCTACGGCTGGTGGCATCACTGATTACAGCGTAATCCCGATTGAGAATACTATTGAAGGCTCAGTTAGTCTTCATATTGATTGGCTCATCAATGAAGTCGATCTACCTATGCAGGCTGAATGGATCTTTCCATCGATACAGAATCTCATCGCTCACCCGCTGGAATTTAGAGATACGAACGGCAATAAGGATTTCACTAAAATGAAAAAAATCCTTTCGCATCCTGTTGCAATGGCACAATGTATGCAATTTGTTCGTAAGCATGCACCTTGGGCTGAACTGGAGTCGGTCGGAAGTACCTCTGAAGCTGTTGAAATCGTTAAGAACAATCCTGGCAAGGGCTGGGCTGCGATTGGTACTGCACTTGGCGCAGCCACACATGGGCTGGAGATTGTAGATCGGAAAGTTACAGATCACAACAACAACTACACGCGATTTGTCCTTGTCGGCCCGCAGAAGGTAGATCTTCCACGGAGCAGCAATGGTGTAAAGACGAGTGTCCTAGTAACGCTGCCGGAGGATTTTCCAGGTGCTTTGCATCAGGTCCTCGCTGCCTTTTCTTGGCGGAAGCTAAATTTATCGCGTATTGAATCACGACCAACGAAAAAGAAGTTGGGTACTTATTATTTTTATATTGATGTGCTGGAACCGATAGAATCAGTCCTGCTGCCAGGAGCTATCGAAGAGATTAGCGCTTTAGGCTGTCAGGTTCGGATTCTGGGCTCGTATCCCACATACACCTATGAGGAAGAGAAAGCGGAGGTGCAGTAAATTCATGGCTGAACAATGGATCTATCTGGATGGACAACACGTAACTAAGGAAAATGCAAAGGTATCCGTTTTTGATCACGGTTTTTTGTATGGAGACGGCATATTTGAAGGTATTCGTATCTACAATGGGAATATTTTTAAATGCAAAGAGCATTTGGACAGACTATATGATTCGGCGAAGTCGATCATGCTGGACATTCCGCTCACTTATGACGAGATGCTGGAAGCTATGGCTGAAACAATTCGCCTTAACGACATGCGTAACGGTTATATTCGACTGATCGTATCCCGTGGTCCTGGTAACTTGGGTCTTGATCCACGTCGTTGTCCTAAAGCCAGCGTAATCATTATCGTTGAACAATTGGCTATTTACCCAGAGCAAGCGTACATTAATGGGCTTCGTGCTGTTTCTGTATCCCAACGTCGTAATATTCCGGATGCACTGAATCCGAAGATTAAATCGCTTAACTATCTCAACAATATCCTAGTGAAAATTCAATCCAATCTGGCAGAAGCCGATGAAGCGATTATGATGAATGCTCAAGGTTATGTAACTGAGGGATCTGGCGATAATATTTTCATCATCAAAAATGGTGTGGTCTTCACTCCTCCTTGCTATTTGGGAGCACTTGAAGGAATCACACGTCTGGCGATCATTGAGCTGTGTGAGAAATTGGGTATTAAGCTGAAAGAAGAACCGTTCACTATGCATGATGTTTACATAGCGGACGAGGTATTCTTCACGGGAACTGCAGCAGAAGTTATTGCTGCACGTGAAATTGACGGCCGAATCATTGGTGAAGGACAAGCGGGTCCAATCACTTTGAAATTGCTTGAAGAGTTCCGTAATGTAGTGGACAAAGATGGCTATAAGGTTTGGGAATAACAGTTAATTAAATAATGCACTCTTTTACTTGCTTTTTGTGTAAGGAGTGTTAAATAGGCATCAGTAAATCCTTTCATGATACATGAAGAAGATATCCGTGAGTCTGCGGTTAATCTTTTCATGGATCTTGAAAGGATTTTTTTTATTTCAGGGATGTCATTCGCCCATGGGCTGCATAAGATGTAGTAACGAAGGAGGCGGCTGTACCGCATATAACTTTGTAAGAGAGCAATGTTCCATCCAAAGGGTGTTTGCTTTCAAAGCCAGTTTTGCAGTGTAGCTGTAAGAAAGCAATACTCCACAAAACTTTTAGGAGGTTAATGCTACGTGAAAATACACATTGTCAAACAAGGCGATAGTCTGTATGCATTATCGCAAAAGTACGGAGTGCCGTTACAAAAAATTATTGAAGCTAATCCACAGATCAGTAATCCGAATGTGCTGGCACTTGGTGAAAAAGTAAAAATACCTACGGCTCCTGTATCCGTACCGGACAACAGTGAAGTTTACTACAAGCATACAGTCAAACAAGGAGATACCTTATGGAAATTATCTAAGGCGTGGGGAATCCCATTGAAGGATATGGTTGAAGCAAATCCCCAGCTAAAGAATCCAAATGTATTGATGTTAGGTGAAGTAGTAAACATTCCTAAAAAGCCATCAAATTCTTCACCTGTACAGCCAGGCTACATGCCTTCTAATGCTTCTGAGAAAACACAAGTTGGCGGGAAGGAATATACGGGTCCAAAACAACAGCCAGTAGCTGAGGTAGTTCCTGCACCAAAACCGGAAACTAAACCAGAAGTCAAACCAGAAACTAAACCGGAAGCAAAAGCAGAAAACAAACCAGAAGCTAAAGCAGAAAATAAACCAGAGGCTAAAGCGGAAACTAAACCTGCACCAAAACCATCGTCAAATATCTCGCCTTTATACAATTCCGCACCACACCCATCAATGAACATCGCCCCTATTAATACTCAAAATGCTGCACCTAATCCTGCGCCGAATATGCAGATGGAAGTTGCTCCTGTGCAAGAAATTGAAATGCAGAGCTTATTTGTTCAGATTACAGTTCCAAATCAAGAGCCCGTAGCACATCATGAGGCACCAAAAGCTGAGATGAAGCCAGTGGCTAGCAAAAAGGAAATGGCAGATTCTTGTGACAATATGGGATATCCAGGTCTAGGAGGAAATCCTTATCTCTATGATTCTTATCAAAATAACCCTAATATGAACATGAATTGGGCACCAAGTTATGCTCAGCCAGCCTCATATGGACCTGAATGCATGTCCCCATACTACTTTTCAGAAAATATGTATTCACCTAACGTGAGCCCAGAACAATGGAATCCAAATGCTGCACCTAATGTGAGTCCAGAACAATGGAATTCGAATGCTTGGCCTAACATGAGCCCAGAACAATGGAATCCAAACGCTGCGCCTAATGTGAGTCCAGAACAATGGAATTCGAATGCTTGGCCTAACATGAGCCCAGAACAATGGAATCCAAACGCTGCGCCTAATGTGAGCCCGGAACAATGGAATCCGAACGCTTGGCCTAATATGAGCCCAGAACAATGGAATCCAAACGCTGCGCCTAATGTGAGTCCGGAACAATGGAATCCAAATGCTGCACCTAATGTGAGTCCAGAACAATGGAATTCGAATGCTTGGCCTAACATGAGCCCAGAACAATGGAATCCAAATGCTGCACCTAATGTGAGCCCAGAACAATGGAATCCAAACGCTGCGCCTAATGTGAGCCCGGAACAATGGAATCCAAACGCTGCACCTAACAATATGGAGGCTAATGTTTCAGGAATGAATCCGATGTATGGGATGTCATCAAATCTTCCTTGGCCAACTACTTGTGGGTGTGGGGGAATGCATATTCAACCCTATTCATATGAAATGCCTGTATATAATACCTATCCAGCATACGGAAACCCGAATGCATTCTCTGCTTATGGAGCAGGAACACCTAATCAGGGAATCGTTCCAGCTTCTCCTCTTGGAGCCTTTGGCGGGCCTATAATGTCGAGTATTCCGTCTAATCCGCAGTATCCAGGTATAGGTAATTATTCGCAACATAATCGGGTTCCGGAAATTCAAGATCCTGAAGCGTTTGTACAGGACGCTCCTGAAGTTGCTAGAACAGTGAGTGAGGAAGCTACCTCTGGTGCTTCTATCAAAAGTAAAGGAACTGCAACGAAGGAAACGGCATCAAAAGCAAAGACCTCGAGTCAAAACAGCAATAAGAAAAACAAAACAGTTGTGAAGTCTCAACGTTCAAATGCAGGTGGTCGTACAGTGAGCTCTAAGAAACGTAGAAATCCGTGGATTTCTAATTAATACTATTCCGAATTAACATCCGATCTCTCTTTAACGTGTAGGTTCTGAATATTAGAACCTGCACGTTTTTTTATGAGAAGATGTGAACGAGATGTAGGACTGAGACGGAAGTAATTATTTTTGATTTTTTTTTAATTCAGGGGTTGTTTTTAGAGTGGGTTATATGTTACATTATAAATCCAGTCGCAAAGAGGAGATATAAACTTTCGGTTGGTGAATGTAAATCTGAATGAAATTACAAAAGACTTTGAAAAAAAAGTGTTGCAATTCATCGGAATACATGATATATTATAAGAGTTGCTGCTGAGACATTAAACGGCGCCAACGAGAACTTGATCTTTGAAAACTGAACAACGAGTGAGTAGGAAATCACGAAAGTGAAATCCAAAATAGAGAATTAATTTTCTCGTCAGATGTTTCAAAATGAGCATATCGCTCTTTTCAATACTAATTGGAGAGTTTGATCCTGGCTCAGGACGAACGCTGGCGGCGTGCCTAATACATGCAAGTCGAGCGGAGTACTTTTGAAAGCTTGCTTTCAAAAGTACTTAGCGGCGGACGGGTGAGTAACACGTAGGCAACCTGCCCCTTAGACTGGGATAACTACCGGAAACGGTAGCTAATACCGGATAATTTCTTTTTTCTCCTGAAGGAAGAATGAAAGACGGAGCAATCTGTCACTGAGGGATGGGCCTGCGGCGCATTAGCTAGTTGGTGGGGTAACGGCCCACCAAGGCGACGATGCGTAGCCGACCTGAGAGGGTGAACGGCCACACTGGGACTGAGACACGGCCCAGACTCCTACGGGAGGCAGCAGTAGGGAATCTTCCGCAATGGACGAAAGTCTGACGGAGCAACGCCGCGTGAGTGATGAAGGTTTTCGGATCGTAAAGCTCTGTTGCCAGGGAAGAACGTCCGGTAGAGTAACTGCTATCGGAGTGACGGTACCTGAGAAGAAAGCCCCGGCTAACTACGTGCCAGCAGCCGCGGTAATACGTAGGGGGCAAGCGTTGTCCGGAATTATTGGGCGTAAAGCGCGCGCAGGCGGTCATTTAAGTCTGGTGTTTAAACCTTGGGCTCAACCTAAGGTCGCACTGGAAACTGGGTGACTTGAGTACAGAAGAGGAAAGTGGAATTCCACGTGTAGCGGTGAAATGCGTAGATATGTGGAGGAACACCAGTGGCGAAGGCGACTTTCTGGGCTGTAACTGACGCTGAGGCGCGAAAGCGTGGGGAGCAAACAGGATTAGATACCCTGGTAGTCCACGCCGTAAACGATGAGTGCTAGGTGTTAGGGGTTTCGATACCCTTGGTGCCGAAGTTAACACAGTAAGCACTCCGCCTGGGGAGTACGGTCGCAAGACTGAAACTCAAAGGAATTGACGGGGACCCGCACAAGCAGTGGAGTATGTGGTTTAATTCGAAGCAACGCGAAGAACCTTACCAGGTCTTGACATCCCTCTGAATCTGCTAGAGATAGCAGCGGCCTTCGGGACAGAGGAGACAGGTGGTGCATGGTTGTCGTCAGCTCGTGTCGTGAGATGTTGGGTTAAGTCCCGCAACGAGCGCAACCCTTAACTTTAGTTGCCAGCAAGTCATGTTGGGCACTCTAGAGTGACTGCCGGTGACAAACCGGAGGAAGGTGGGGATGACGTCAAATCATCATGCCCCTTATGACCTGGGCTACACACGTACTACAATGGCCGGTACAACGGGAAGCGAAGCCGCGAGGTGAAGCCAATCCCATCAAAGCCGGTCTCAGTTCGGATTGCAGGCTGCAACTCGCCTGCATGAAGTCGGAATTGCTAGTAATCGCGGATCAGCATGCCGCGGTGAATACGTTCCCGGGTCTTGTACACACCGCCCGTCACACCACGAGAGTTTACAACACCCGAAGTCGGTGGGGTAACCCGCAAGGGAGCCAGCCGCCGAAGGTGGGGTAGATGATTGGGGTGAAGTCGTAACAAGGTAGCCGTATCGGAAGGTGCGGCTGGATCACCTCCTTTCTATGGAGAATCGTTTCCTGCAATGGAGACATTCAAATCGGAAGTTAAACTTCCAAATCTCAGGTTTAGGCCTGTTACTCACTCGTTGCTCAGTTTTGAGAGTTTAAGCTCTCAGTAAGACTTGATCCTTGAAAACTGGATACCGAAACGAATTTGCGTTTTAGAACATCTTTTAGCTATAACTTGTGTAAACAAGTACGTTAGTTATTAGCTGGAAGCGAAGATTATCGATTGTGCGAACAAGCGAAACATCGGAGCAAAGGTTAAGCTAATAAGAGCACACGGAGGATGCCTAGGCGCCAGGAGCCGACGAAGGACGTGGCGAACAACGAAACTGCCTCGGGGAGCTGTAAGCAAGCTTTGATCCGGGGGTGTCCGAATGGGGAAACCCAGCTGTGGTAATTCGCAGTTACTCATTTCTGAATACATAGGAAATGTAGAGGCAGACCAGGGGAACTGAAACATCTAAGTACCCTGAGGAAGAGAAAACAATAGTGATTCCGTCAGTAGCGGCGAGCGAACGCGGAACAGCCTAAACCTAAGAGCTTGCTCTTAGGGGTTGTGGGACGTCTCACATGGAGTTACAAAGGAATATGGTAGGCGAAGAGGTCTGGAAAGGCCCGCGATAGAGGTAAAAGCCCTGTAGCCTAAACTGTGTTCTCTCCGAGACGGATCCCGAGTAGTGCGGGGCACGTGAAACCCCGTATGAATCCAGCAGGACCATCTGCTAAGGCTAAATACTACCTGGCGACCGATAGTGAAACAGTACCGTGAGGGAAAGGTGAAAAGCACCCCGGAAGGGGAGTGAAATAGAACCTGAAACCGTGTGCTTACAAAAAGTCAGAGCCCTATCTATGGGTGATGGCGTGCCTTTTGTAGAATGAACCGGCGAGTTACGTTTAACATGCAAGGTTAAGCCGAGAAGGTGGAGCCGCAGCGAAAGCGAGTCTGAATAGGGCGAATGAGTATGTGGACGTAGACCCGAAACCGTGTGATCTACCCCTGTCCAGGGTGAAGGTGCGGTAACACGCACTGGAGGCCCGAACCCACGTACGTTGAAAAGTGCGGGGATGAGGTGGGGGTAGCGGAGAAATTCCAATCGAACTCGGAGATAGCTGGTTCTCCCCGAAATAGCTTTAGGGCTAGCCTCGGTATAAGAGTAGTGGAGGTAGAGCACTGATTGGGTGCGGGGTCCGCAAGGATTACCAAGCTCAGTCAAACTCCGAATGCCATATACTTATTGCCGGGAGTCAGACAGTGAGTGCTAAGATCCATTGTCAAAAGGGAAACAGCCCAGACCATCAGCTAAGGTCCCCAAGTGTGTGTTAAGTGGGAAAGGATGTGGAGTTGCACAGACAACCAGGATGTTGGCTTAGAAGCAGCCACCATTGAAAGAGTGCGTAATAGCTCACTGGTCGAGTGACTCTGCGCCGAAAATGTAACGGGGCTAAACACACCACCGAAGCTATGGCTAGATACGTATGTATCTGGGGTAGGGGAGCGTTGTATGTGGGTTGAAGGTGTACCGTAAGGAGCGCTGGACAGCATACAAGTGAGAATGCCGGTATGAGTAACGAAAAGATCAGTGAGAATCTGATCCGCCGAAAGCCCAAGGTTTCCTGAGGAAGGCTCGTCCGCTCAGGGTAAGTCGGGACCTAAGGCGAGGCCGAAAGGCGTAGTCGAAGGACAACAGTTTGAAATTACTGTACCACCGTAATCCGCTATGAGCGATGGGGTGACGCAGGAGGGTAGTGACGCGGACTGATGGATATGTCCGTCTAAGCAGTGAGGCTGATGTGTAGGCAAATCCGCACATCATTAAGGCTGGGCTGTGATGGGGAGCGAAAATTGTAGTAGCGAAGGTCATGATCTCACACTGCCAAGAAAAGCCTCTAGCCAGGAGAAGGTGCCCGTACCGCAAACCGACACAGGTAGGCGAGAAGAGAATTCTAAGGCGCGCGGAAGAACTCTCGTTAAGGAACTCGGCAAAATGACCCCGTAACTTCGGGAGAAGGGGTGCCCCGGTAGTGTGAATAGCACGAGGGGGCCGCAGTGAAAAGGCCCAAGCGACTGTTTAGCAAAAACACAGGTCTGTGCGAAGCCGCAAGGCGAAGTATACGGGCTGACGCCTGCCCGGTGCTGGAAGGTTAAGGGGAGTGGTTAGGAGCAATCCGAAGCTATGAACCGAAGCCCCAGTAAACGGCGGCCGTAACTATAACGGTCCTAAGGTAGCGAAATTCCTTGTCAGGTAAATTCTGACCCGCACGAATGGCGTAACGACTTGGGCGCTGTCTCAACGAGAGATCCGGTGAAATTTTAATACCTGTGAAGATGCAGGTTACCCGCGACAAGACGGAAAGACCCCATGGAGCTTTACTGCAGCTTGATATTGAATTTGGGTACGATCTGTACAGGATAGGTGGGAGCCGTAGAAATCGGAGCGCAAGCTTCGGTGGAGGCGCCGTTGGGATACCACCCTGATCGTATCTAGGTTCTAACCTAGTACCCTTATCGGGTACGGGGACCGTGTCAGGCGGGCAGTTTGACTGGGGCGGTCGCCTCCTAAAGAGTAACGGAGGCGTTCCAAGGTTCCCTCAGAATGGTTGGAAATCATTCGAAGAGTGCAAAGGCATAAGGGAGCTTGACTGCGAGACCTACAAGTCGAGCAGGGACGAAAGTCGGACTTAGTGATCCGGTGGTACCGCATGGAAGGGCCATCGCTCAACGGATAAAAGCTACCCTGGGGATAACAGGCTTATCTCCCCCAAGAGTCCACATCGACGGGGAGGTTTGGCACCTCGATGTCGGCTCATCGCATCCTGGGGCTGAAGTAGGTCCCAAGGGTTGGGCTGTTCGCCCATTAAAGCGGTACGCGAGCTGGGTTCAGAACGTCGTGAGACAGTTCGGTCCCTATCTGTCGTGGGCGCAGGAAATTTGAGAGGAGCTGTCCTTAGTACGAGAGGACCGGGATGGACGTACCGCTGGTGCACCAGTTGTTTCGCCAGAAGCATGGCTGGGTAGCTACGTACGGACGGGATAAGCGCTGAAAGCATCTAAGCGTGAAGCCCCCCTCAAGATGAGATTTCCCAATTAGTAAGACCCCTTGAAGACGACGAGGTAGATAGGTTGGAGGTGGAAGTGCAGTAATGCATGGAGCTGACCAATACTAATCGGTCGAGGGCTTATCCTATACTTAAAACGCAAATTCAATTCGGATTCAGTTTTCAGGAATCAAGTTCTAAACCATATGGTCCTAGTGGCTATATGATGATGAATTTGTTTTCAGCATTTGGCGATGCTGAGACCTGAATAATGCATTTGTACCGCAAATGCCCGTTTGGTGGCGATAGCGGAGGGGTTCCACGCGTACCCATCCCGAACACGACCGTTAAGCCCTCCAGCGCCGATGGTACTTGGACCGAAGGGTCCTGGGAGAGTAGGACGTTGCCAAGCACGCAAGACCACTGTTGAGTAATCGACAGTGGTCTTTTTGTTGTGCCTTGTACAGAGAATTTGCTTGTAAGGCTTTTATGATAATGTGGTTTAATAGAGTCACTAATAGATTATTTATGGGGGATAAGGATCTTGATTATATGGATCAATGGAGCTTTTGGTGCGGGGAAGACAGAAACTGCATATGAATTACATCGTAGACTTCCTGATTCTTTTATATACGATCCAGAGAATGTAGGGTATTACATAAGAGCAAACATTCCTGATGTGATGACAAAAAGTGACTTTCAGGATCATTATCTTTGGCGTGAAATTAACCACTCCATGTTAAAATACATAGCTAACGAATATAGTGGGACGATTAACGTACCTATGACCATAGTCAACCCAGATTATTGGATGGACATTACTGGTAATCTAATAGATGAAGGATTAGAGGTTCATCATTTTACTTTGTGTGCCTCACGAGAGACGCTACTCAAGAGATTGGGTGGTAGAGGTGAAGGGAATGGCTCATGGGCCGTTCAACAGATCGACAGATGCATCACAGGGCTGAATAAGGACGTATTCAAAGACCATTTAGACACGAATAACCTGACTACACTTGAAGTCGTGGAGATGATTGCACGTAAGCTTGATATCAATTTAATGTCTACGTAGGAGAGGAATGAAATTATATTAATTTAGGTATTGCTATACTTTAAAATACATGATATAATCTTTTTTGTTGTCAAAACATTTTGTTTTTAATAAGGCCCGTTGGTCAAGGGGTTAAGACACCTCCCTTTCACGGAGGTAACATGGGTTCGAATCCCATACGGGTCACCATTATTTTTAGAACGTAATTGTTCTTCTAAAATAAAATGTTGCATTACAGATTAAATTATGTTATGATAATTGAGTTGCTTCTTTACATGGAGGCTTAGCTCAGCTGGGAGAGCATCTGCCTTACAAGCAGAGGGTCGGGGGTTCGATCCCCTCAGCCTCCACCATGAAGCTTTCTTATTGTAACTGATAGCTAAATATTTTTAATGACGCGGGGTGGAGCAGCCCGGTAGCTCGTCGGGCTCATAACCCGAAGGCCGCAGGTTCAAATCCTGCCCCCGCAACCAATTTTCATCAAGCAATTATATCTTTTGGAACCGTGGTGTAGTTGGCCTAACATGCCTGCCTGTCACGCAGGAGATCGCGAGTTCGAATCTCGTCGGTTCCGCCATTTTTCTTGCTTCATGAGCCATTAGCTCAGTTGGTAGAGCACCTGACTTTTAATCAGGGTGTCGAAGGTTCGAGTCCTTCATGGCTCACTTCTTTAGTGAGTCGGACATCAATACATACCGTGTGCGGACGTGGCTCAGCGGTAGAGCATCGCCTTGCCAAGGCGAGGGTCGCGGGTTCGATTCCCGTCGTCCGCTCCATATAAATTTTGCGCCCTTAGCTCAGCTGGATAGAGCGTTTGACTACGAATCAAAAGGCCGGGAGTTCGAATCTCTCAGGGCGCGCCATCTTTTAACTTCATACTTTGCCGGCGTGGCGGAATGGCAGACGCGCTCGACTCAAAATCGAGAGGGAAACCGTGGAGGTTCGAGTCCTCTCGCCGGTATCAATTAGCAAGCGAAGCTCTTATGCGTTAAGCTAAGAGCTTTTGCTTTTCAAGTTCAATAAGGTAAATCATTATATTGTGGACTCTTAGCTCAGTTGGTAGAGCAGTAGACTCTTAATCTATTTGTCCAGGGTTCGAGCCCCTGAGAGTCCATCCTTAAAAGAAACGGCATTTATGCCGTTTCTTTTTTAATTAGAGCTATTCGGGTTCAATCATAGTCATAAAGAAAAGCCACAAGGTACGATATTAGCGTACTTCGTGGCTTTTGATATTTATGGAAGGATATTACCGGCAGCACGGTAAATTTCATACCATTCTGGTCTGGTGAGTGTAATATCGGATGCTTTGGCAATATCCCGCAATCGCTGCGTATTGGTTGTACCTACAACAGGCTGCATATTTGCCGGGTGTCTGAGAATCCAGGCAATGGCAATAGCAGTATTGGTAACCTCTTTTTCAGCTGCCAAGCGGTTAATGACCTCATTCAATTCAGGGAACTTGTCGTTGTCCAAGAATACACCTTCAAAGAACCCATATTGGAAAGGTGACCATGGCTGAATGGTCATGTCATGTAGACGGCTATACTCCAAAATCCCGCCATCATGAACTACCGAACCGGAGTTAGTCATATTCACATTGAAGCCGGTATCAATCATACCAGTGAACATAATGCTCAATTGCAGCTGGTTGAACAGCAGAGGTTGCTTTACATTTTTCTTCAGTAGCTCGATTTGTAACGGGTTCTGATTGCTGACACCAAAATGTTTGACCAATCCCTTGCTCTCCAGAATGTCAAAAGCCTCAGCCACTTCTTCCGGCTCGAACAGCGTGTCAGGACGGTGAAGCAGGAGGACATCGATATAATCGGTCTTCAAGCGTTTGAGGCTACCCTCCACGGATTGTAGGATATGCTCTTTGGAGAAATCAAAATAACCGTTGCGGATTCCGCATTTGGTCTGGATCATCATTTTATCACGCATACCAGGATTGTTCTCGAGTACCCCTGCGAATACTTCTTCGGCTTTGCCAGCTGCGTAAATGTCGGCATGATCAAAGAAGTCTATTCCGAGCTCCAACGCACTATGTACATGTGTATCAGCCTCTTTTGCAGACAAATCCGCAATCCGCATACAGCCAAGCGAAATTTGGGACACGTCAAGTACACCATTCGCTACACTAATTTTCTTAACCATGAGTGATTCACTCCTTCGAATGTAAGTAGAACTTGCAGTATTCTATCAAACCATATCACAAAGTGGGAGGCTAAGCCAATATGCCCTACGACGTATGGGTAGGCTGTAAGCAAAGCACAAAAAAAGAGGCTGCCACATCAGTAGAATTCACTACTTTGCAGACAACCTCTTTTTTATACATCCATAATTAATATATGGAAGTGTTCAGAATCATTTTAGTACATATTCGGAATGTCGACATTAGGATCAATATCTGCTTCGTAGTCTACGCCATCTGTTCTAAAGCCAAACAGATTGAAGAAATCTTGGCGGTAGCCTTCCAGATCAGCTAGTTCACTTGCATTATCGGTTGTCAGCTCGTCCCAACGTTTCATAACCTCTGTCTGGACATCCTCACGCATTTCCCAGTCGTCAATGCGGATCAAGCAGCTTCCGTTAGTAGTAGCCTTGCCTTCACCGTATAGGTGCTCAGAGAACAAGCGATACATTTGTTCAATGCAGTTCTCGTGCAGGCCTTTTTCCTTCATTACTTCATAAAGTGCAGAGATATAAAGGGGCACTACAGGAATCGCTGAGCTGGACTGAGTTACGAGCGCCTTATTAACGGATACAAAGGCACGTCCACCTTTTGCTGAAAGAAGGTCATTCATTTGGATCGCAGTTTGTTCCAGATCGTGCTTGGCTTGGCCAATCGTTCCGTCCCGATAGATAGGGTGAGTGATCTCAGGCCCGATGTAGGAGTAAGCAACGGTAGTGGCACCATCTGCAAGGACATCAGCTGCTTGAAGCTGATCGATCCACATTCTCCAGTCTTCGCCACCCATAACGGCGATCGTCTGACGTACCTCTTCTTCTGTAGCAGGCTCAATAGTGGTCATGGATACTTCACCTGTATGGAAGTTCAAGGTTTTATTCGAATAAGCTGTACCCACTGGTTTAATAACGGAGGAGAAGGTTTCTCCTGTTACCGGATGGGTACGACGAGGTGAAGCGACACTATAAATAACTAAATCGATTGTGCCATATTCAGCTTTAATCAGTTCAATGGTCTTCTCTTTAATAGCATCAGAGAAGGCATCGCCAACTATGCTGTGTGATTTGAGTCCAAGCTCTGCTGCTTGTTGTTCGAAGGCAGCGGAGTTGTACCACCCTGCAGAAGCTGTGCGCTGACCTTCCGCAGCTTTATCGAAGAACACACCAATGGTATTGGCGCCAGCACCAAAAGCAGCTGAAATTCTAGAAGCTAGTCCGTATCCGGTAGAAGCACCGATGACAAGTACATTCGCAGGTCCCTCAATTTTCTTTTGTGCTTTTACATATTCAATTTGTTGTTCTATTTGTTTGGCACATCCCTCTGGATGGGCTGTTGTACATATAAATCCGCGTGTTTTAGGTTGAATAATCATCAAGGAATTCCCCTTTGTATAAAAATTTAAGTCTACTGATACACAGAGAAAGTATAGCAAACAATATTTACTAATACAAAGAATTTAGGATATTCGGTAAGAATCCGCTGCCCTGTATTTTGGTTTGTTGGCTAGCTGCGCTATCGAGTCTTGATCATTTATTAAGGCTTTCGGACCCAGATGACGTTATTAGTGAGCTTTTAGTCTTTTGAGAAGGGTTTCGGACTCCAGTGACGCTATTCCGTAGAAAAGGGGCTATATTGGGTGTTTTTTATACCAATTGGGGCTATGGAGTCCGATAAGATGCGAAATGGGCAATAATGCTGCGTTTAAGGTCGGCTGAGTCCGAGAGCGATTGCGTTTGTGAAAAGTTAGTTAAAGAATCGAATCAGTTGAATGAAAGTGTTCTAACAAGTCAAACGAACTCAACGAATGGTAAAGCGAACGAATCTGAGGGATCAAACGAATTGAACAAAGCTAAAAGGGGGCTGCCCCAGTAGCCATTTCATGACTTCTAGGACAACCCCCTTTACATTACTTACAAATAAGGCTTTATTAAGCCTTAAAGATTGAATCAATCGCTTTGATCTCTTCTGGTGTCAGCTGAACCTTCAGAGTCTGTAGATTCGAGACGATTTGCTCTGGGCGCTTGGCGCCCGGAATTAGCGCATCGATGGAAGGTACAGTCAAATACCAGGCGAGTACCACATGAGCGACATCAACACCTTTGGCATCGGCAATTTGACGAACCTTGTCCACTTTCTCCAAGTTCTTGGCAAAGGTCTCTCCTTGGAACATGGGGTTGTTCTTTCTATTGTCGCTGAACGTATCGCCTTGCTTATATTTCCCGCCAAGAAGGCCGGATGCGAGCGGGAAATAAGGAACGAAAGAAATGCCATGCTCCTGCGTGTAAGGGAGTAGGTCTTTTTCCGCATCACGGTGCAGCAGGTTGTAATGGGATTGGAGAACATCCACATGCCCGTCCTTGTTGGCTTCTCTCAGCTGTTCAATGGAGAAGTTGGAGACACCAATTGCTTTGATCTTTCCTTCATCCTTCAGCTTCTTAAGCTCGCCAACAGCTTCATCCTTAGGTGTGCTTTCATCAGGGAAATGAATATAGTAAAGATCGATATAATCGGTCTGGAGGCGTTTCAAACTGTCTTCCACAGACTGTCTGAGAAAAGCCGGAGAGTTGTCGATTGTAACCTTATCGCCCGTAATCTTGTGAGCGCCCTTAGTAGCAATGACCACATTATCACGGCCACCTCTTTCTCTCAGCACTTCTCCGATCAATTCCTCGGATCTACCTGGTCCATAAATATAGGCGGTATCAATGAAATTGATCCCATGTTCAAGAGCGTTGCGAACGATGTTTCTACCCGTCTCATCATTTAAGCCGGGAAATAAATTATGCCCACCAACAGCATTGGCACCCAGTCCGAGAGGGAGTACCTGCAAATTTGTTCTACCTAACGTTATTTTACTAGACATAATCAATCGTCAGCTCCTTAAAATAGAATATGAACTATATTAAGTATAGCGAATAGCTCTCGGTTAGACAAATTGCTGACTTCCAGCTTTATACATGAATATTTAAAGCGTATAAGTTATGATATAAAGAATAATTTTGCAATCCCACATTTGTTGTCACAATGAAATAAAGGAGGTTTGTCTTATGCTAGTTATTAATCAAAATGAAGTGGCTGAGCTATTAGCAATGGAGTCTTGCATCACAGTGATGGAATCCGTTTTGAAGGACTTGTCCGCAGGACAAGCCGTACAGAGCTTAAGACAAGTACTCCCGCTGCACCAAGGTAATCTGATTGGCTTAATGCCGGGCTATTTGCAGGGTGAAGAAGTAGCAGGTGCCAAAATCATCAGTGTATTTCCAAGCAATCATGGCTCAGGTTTACCTTCCCATCAAGGGCTTGTTACGCTATTCGACTCTTCTACCGGTGTTCTGAAAGCTGTAGTAGATGGACAAAAGATTACCGCAATCCGTACGGCGGCAGTTAGCGCAGTAGCCACTCGTTATCTGGCCAGAAAAGATGCAGAGGTGCTTGCCATTCTAGGTACGGGCGAGCAAGCCAAAAGTCATCTGGAAGCGATGCTACTGGTCCGATCGATTCGTGAGGTCAGAGTTTGGAGTAAGACACATGCGAAGGCAAAAGATTTCCAAGTGGAGATGAGCCGTAAATATGGTGTGGAGATCGTTGTGGCTGAGTCTGTTCAAGAGGCAGTAAGCCCAGCAGATATCATTTGTACCGTAACAGCATCCACAGAGCCTGTACTCAAAGGAGAGTGGCTGAAGTCCGGTGTACATATCAATGCGGTTGGAGCCTGCAGACCAGCAGATCGTGAGCTGGATTCGGAGACCGTCCGATTAGCTAAGTTATATGTAGACCGATTGGAATCCGCGCATAATGAATCCGGGGATTATTTAATTCCGCTGAACGAAGGCGTGATTAATTCAGGCCATATTATCGGTGAAATCGGTGAATTGATCAGCGGGAGTATTGAGGGCAGAGCTACAGCTGATGAGATCACTCTTTTTAAAGGACTAGGACTTGCGATAGAGGATTTAGCAGCAGCCAACTTCATTTATAATGAAGCTGTTAAATTACAAAAAGGCATTGAAATTGCATTCTAAGGAGCGACCACACGATGAGCACATATGAAGGTTTGTATGATTTCAAGTTGACGGAGCAAGACGAAGAACGGGCCGTACATTTGCATGAGCAGAACATTAATATTGATTTGCTATTTCAAGGCCCCTTATCTCCAAACGCAATTCCAGAGTCTGTGTCCGAAAAAATAAAAGAGCTGTGTGAGCCCTATAAAGATGAGCCGATGATATACAGCAGCATGCCAGCAAAAATGATCACAAAGCTGTCGGCCAGCGGTGAGATCCCCGAGTATAAAAGTGAATGGTATAAATCGGGAATTACCGCGGGTAACAGGGAACTTCACTTAGAATCCTTAGAAAGCATGGTCACTAGCATGGCTGAAGTTCAGCTTCAGTTCGACTCCGCAGATTGGTTAGTAAAAGCATTAACCGCTGAGGACATTCGTACAGCCAAGCGTAATGGCCATAAGGCGGGTATTATCACGGCACAAGAAACAGATGGTTTAGGCAAAAACTTAGACCTATTAGATGTGTTACATAATTTTGGCTTAAGAATTTTACAATTAACCTATAACAATCAGAATCAGGTCGGTGCAGGCTGTGCAGAACAGTCGAATGCTGGGATTACGAACTATGGCAAAAGATTCATTGAGCGCCTGAATAAGCTGGGGATCATTGTAGATACGGGACATTGTGGAAAACAGACCACGCTCGATGCTTGCCAGTATTCTAAGACTCCGGTCATTGCTTCACACACAGGTGTAGAGGCGATCTATCCGCATATGCGCTGTAAAAGTGATGAAGAGATTATCGCGATAGCGAAGACGGGTGGAGTCATCGGTATTTTTGCTATGCCGTGGTTTGTTCATGAAGATCCTAACCATACGACCATTGATCATGTGCTGGATCATATCGAATATGTGATTCGGCTTGTAGGCGTGGATCATGTTGGGATTGGAACGGATTGGCCGATGAGCGATGTGCTCTGGTCATTGGTTTATTTTAAAGAACATATTGCACCTAAGCTAGGATTCGCCAAAGGAGACGGTCCTTCTACTGAAACCGTTGCTGGGCTTGAAAAATATAGTTATTTTATCAACTTTACTAGAGGTCTAGTGGCTCGCGGTTATACGGATGAGGACATTGCAAAGATCATGGGTGGCAACTGGCTGCGCGTATTTGAAGAAATTTGGGGATAGGGGATAAATAGATGACAACATATTTGAACACTACTACATTTAACTTCTACTGTTCTGGCATTTATTCAGGAAAAATACATTTTACGGAACAACAAATCATGCTCGCTAAGGTTGATCCACGCAGACGAACACAAATGCAGGATAATGTGCTGGATAGCCAGCTCAAGACCGTACTTCCATTTCAAAAAATCCATGAACACATGGACGCTTACGCTAAAGCAGAATGGGCCAATGATGAGGTAGTTCTGAGTAACGGTGATCTTTATCAAAAGCATATTCAGTATCAGGCGGTGATTGATGGCCGCGAACAAACCTCTCAAGTATGGGCACTGCGCAAAGAGACGGCACTGGATATTGTGACCTTGGATGGGGAGATTATTGCCTTTCTTACCCCGAATCGGTATGGCATCGAGCTGATTGTTAAAGCTGGGTATGAAAAGCTGACGCCTCTGGTTGTTTATGATGATCCCCTTTTGTCCAAGCCAGAGTATGGTGTGAATGATTTGGGTACGGATCTGATTCCAATGCGCGATGGTGTGAGACTGGCTACAGATGTGTTTCTTCCTGAGGGTATTCAGCCGGGAACCAAGCTGCCGACGATTCTTGTGAGAACCTGCTATGACCGTAACGGGAAAAAAGAGATTTTTATGAGATGGGCTAATAAAGGTTATGCAGTGGTGTCACAGGACGTTAGAGGTCGGGCGGATTCGGAAGGGGAATTGATCCCTTTTTATAATGAACGGGATGATGGCTATGATACGATCGATTGGATAATCGCGCAGGAATGGTCGGATGGCAATGTTGGAATGTGGGGCGCGTCCTATCTGGGCTTCGTGGTTGTCTCGGCGGCGACCAGTGGGCACCCCAATTTGAAGGCTGTTGTAGATGAAGTGAATGTGGGCTCACCATTTGTAGATACGGCGCGTAAGGGGGGAACGCTTTGTTCTTGGCCACTCTTGTCTTGGACGCTTGCACAATCTGTGGGTACCCGGACGGATTTTGATATTTTTGGCGGGATTACGGTAAACCCAGAAGCGGCCGTTGATGCGAGACCGATTAAGGAGATTCCTCAGCAAATGATCGGCAAAGCATCAGGACCATGGGATCTGTGGAGCCAGCATCCGGAGTATGATGATTTTTGGAGAAACTGTACCTTTACGGAGCGCGGAGATCAGGTGCAGGTCCCTATGTATGTAATCTCAGGCTGGTATGACGGCGACAGCCCTGGTGTATCGGAGACTTGGAGAATGTTGACTGAACATGATGTGCCGAACCGTAAAATCCGTCTGGGCGCATGGGAGCATGGGCCAAACCGAGCCAGAGACTATGAGGGTGTAAGCTTCGGCAATGATGCAGTAGTCTATGATTATGATGTTTCCGTACTGCGCTGGTTCGACCGTTTCCTTAAAGGCATTCCGAATGGAATAGATGAGGAGCCTAGAGCCTCTTATTATGTCGTTGGTGAGAATCAATGGAGAACGTCGGAGGATTGGACACCAGTTGAAGCTATAACTACGCCGTTTTACCTTTCCAGTGGGGGGCGGGCTAATTCAGGACAAGGAGATGGGAAGCTGCTCGCAGCGGCAGAGGAACATTCTCCAGAAGATACTTACGTCTATAACCCTAATGATCCTATGAATGATAGCGGTGAGCGGGAGCCTGAAAATTTGCGGAAGTACGAGCTGCGGAATGATATTCTTGTGTACACAAGTGAGGTGTTGACGGAAGAATTGACTATAGCTGGCGAATTGTCTGCTGTCATTTACGCCGCTAGCACTGGTAAGGATACGGATTGGGTAGTTACGCTTAGCGATGTGAATGAACAAGGAGACTCTATCCGGTTATCTAACTATATTGTTAGAGCTAAATATCGTCATGGGTTTGATGCACCAGAACTGCTCACGCCAGGTCAAGTGGAGGAATACGATATTTTCATGCCGAATATTGCCCACAGATTTGCGGTAGGACACCGAGTTCGGTTCTCGATTACCTCATCCAGTAAATTCGTTGCGTTCCCTAATACGAATACGGGTGGTAACCCATATGAAGATACAGAGGCAATTACAGTACTGCAAACCGTTTACCATAATAGTGAATATCCAAGCCATGTGAAGCTGCCGGTTATTCCTAACGCTTGAATTATACTGCAAGGTCAACCTTGCAATTAGGATGAAATATCGATTATTCACAAAAAAGCGCATAAATGATCCCTTCTCAGGTCACAATAGGGAAAAACCAGAATGAAGGGATTAACGTGTCGCGCATAAAAAAACAACTTTGGCAGCGATGGAGACGTTGGAAAAAGGCGCTTTGGGTAGGGGCCGCTTGTTTAGCTCTTACTGTACTGGCTTGGCGCAGTATGCAGGTGCCTGAGGAAATCAGTGGACTGCTGACGGATTCTAGTTGGACGGATAGTGCCGAAAGCGAGTTGGCCGCAGCTGTATTTAAAGTAGGCGTGGACAACGGTGAGGAGAAAGAGAAGAAGGGTGCTTTAAATAACGAACAACTGTTGCAGACGATCACTCAAAGCGGACTCAGCAGAACCGTTCATTTAAAAATATCGTATGTATCTGGGGAAGAAATTCAGACATTGCCGGGCATAAAGAACCCGCTTCAGCTAAAAAAAATAATTAACGAGCACCCTGCATGGAGCGGTTGGATCAGCAGCGAGGGAGATTTGTGGCTGGAACAAAAAGTGAATGATCTATCAACCCTAACGAAAAAAGAAGCCTATATCGGTGTCGATGCATTTGGGAATTTGAAATTATTTAAAGGGCCTCCGGTGCAGGAAAAGGTTCTGAAGACCTTTTTTCAAATGGATATGGGTTCCTTGAAATCCTCTCTGCCGGAAAGTATTTGGAAAGAGCTCCATGAAGGGATTCGTGTGCAGGATATTGAAGAGTACAACAGCGTGTTGTCCACTTTCAGTGACTATGCGCGCGAGGCTGCCGAACATGTCATGAAGAATAAGCAATAACATCTAAAAGCATATGCGCTGTCCTAAAGTCATTGTTAATGGCTATGGGGCAGCTTTTTTTTGCAAATATAAGAAAGTTTGAGGTGCTCATTGTAGGCCTAAAGTTGTCATTTCGCATCAGAGGGTAAACTTTTTTTCTCCCGGAAGGGGTATTTTTGCTATAATGGTTTGAAGGAATACATATGTTCGCTTCATAGCGGAGTAATGGATGAAAACGGTGGAATAAACTGCCTGTTATAGAGGAGAGATCGTGCTTGCGCATTTTGGGAATTGATCCAGGGCTGGCGATTGTCGGTTTTGGCTTTGTGGATAAGGAAGGTCATAAGTTGACCCCAGTCCAATATGGTTGTATCCAGACTGAGGCTCACACACCTGAGGAAGAACGTTTGCTGCATGTCTATGAAGGTGTGGGTCAGCTCATTGATAAATATAAGCCCGATGCTGTAGCGATAGAGAAGTTGTTCTTCGCACGTAATGTAACAACAGCATTGCCAGTAGCACAGGCCCGCGGAGTGACGATATTAGCTGCTGTACAGCGTGGCCTACCCGTCTCGGAATATACACCTATGATGGTGAAGCAGGCAGTTGTTGGTTATGGTAAGGCAGAGAAGCGGCAGGTACAGGAAATGGTGAAGCTGTTGCTGAAATTATCGGCGATTCCTAAACCGGATGATGTAGCGGATGCACTCGCGGTAGCGGTTTGTCATGCCCATTCGAGCAGTCTTAATTCTAAATTAAATGAGGTATTGCGAAAATGATAGATTTCTTAAGAGGACCCGTCGTTCATTTAGAGTCGGAATATGTGGTGCTTGATGTGCAGGGCGTAGGATATCGGGTGTTCTGCCCGAACCCTTATGCTTTTGCTAAAGTAGAAGGGCCTGTAACGATCTACATCCATTATCAAACACGTGAGGATGCGACGCTTCTGTTCGGATTCCCGACTCGGGAGGAGCAAAAATTGTTCCGCAAGTTGATTGAGGTGTCTGGGATCGGTCCGAAGGTTGCACTCGGAATACTGACAGGTGGAACTCCAGATCAGTTGATCTCGGCAATTTACCAAGAGAATATAACCTTCCTAACAAAACTGCCGGGCATTGGTAAGAAGACGGCGCAGCGGATGATCCTAGATTTGAAGGACAAGCTGGACGGACTCAGTATGGCATCGATGCAAACGGGATTATTTGCAGTTCCAATGGAAGAAGCAACGGATGGGTTAGCTTGGCAAGAGGCTAGGGACGCTCTTAAGGGATTAGGTTATACCGAAAGTGAATTGGACCGTGTGTGGCTCGCTATGAAAAAAGAGGGCGCAGAGACAGGGACTGTAGATGTGTTGATGAAGAAAGCACTTGGGCTATTATATGTTGCTAAGTAAAGCCGAACACATCCTGAAGAAAGGGAGCGATAGGAATGGATGACCGGATTATATCCGCTAATTTGATGATGGACGAGCAAGCCGTAGAATTAAGTTTACGCCCTCGTTATCTAGGAGAATATATCGGACAGAATCAGGTAAAAGAAAACCTGAAAATATATATCGAAGCGGCCAAAATGAGAAGTGAAGCGCTGGATCATGTACTGCTCTACGGGCCTCCAGGTCTCGGTAAAACAACACTCGCAAACATTATCGCCAATGAGCTGGGTGTGAATTTACGAACAACGTCCGGTCCTGCGATAGAGCGGCCGGGAGATTTAGCCGCCTTGCTGACGAACCTGCAGGAAGGCGACGTGCTGTTCATCGATGAAATTCACCGCTTGCACCGGACGGTGGAAGAGGTAATGTATCCGGCGATGGAGGACTTCGCGCTGGACATCATGATCGGCAAAGGGCCGAGTGCCCGTTCGGTACGATTGGATCTGCCGCCGTTCACACTTATAGGTGCTACCACCCGTGCTGGCCTGCTGTCAGCGCCACTACGTGATCGTTTCGGAGTGGTCAGCCGCTTGGAGTACTATACCATAGATGAGCTAAGCTTCATTGTTGCGCGAAATGCAGATCTTTTAGGGATTGAGATTGTCGGAGATGCAGCGGAAGAGATCGCCCTTCGTTCTCGGGGGACGCCGCGGATTGCGAACAGACTATTGAAGCGAGTCCGTGATTTTGCTCAAGTGCGCGGTGATGGGATTATAACCCCTGAGATTTCTGGGGAAGCCCTGAAGATGCTGCAAGTGGACCCACGTGGGCTGGACAGCATCGATCACAAGATGTTAAGAGCGATGATTTCAAGCTTTCGTGGCGGTCCAGTAGGACTGGATACGATTGCTGCTACAATTGGTGAGGAAAGTCAGACGATTGAGGATGTTTATGAGCCCTACCTGCTGCAGATAGGATTCTTGCAGCGGAGCCCTCGTGGAAGAATTGTAACCCCGGCCGCTTATCATCACTTAGGCCTTCCGCTCCCTCCGGAGCAGCACTGAGTCAGTAACTACATTCAAAAAGGAGGATGCTGGATGAAGCATACGAAGATGAAATGGAGAGGAATAGCTCCACTAAGCAAAGGATTGCTAGCAGCTGCGATTGCTGTGGGAAGTCTCTTGATCCCTGCGGGTGCCAGTCATGCCGATTCTAATAGTACGATACGAGTTGCCCTTTATGCCGATATTGGTAGTAAATATAAATCCACCGTGCCAGTAGTAACCATGCAATCGACACAAAGCTTCACCTTGATGTCAGACCAACCAGGGAGCACACCTTTGTTATCAGTGCCTGCCCAGAGCAGAATTCGTGTTAGTGTGGATGGATACAGAGTAAAGGTAATGGAGACTTCAAGCTGGAAAACAGCTGCTGATGCGGCTAAAAAGCTTCAGTCTACCTCTGATAAGCCTCAGATTTTTATGATTGCTAGGAATGGAAACAATGTGTATCAGTTATATACAGGTGTTTATGCCAGTGAAGCTGCTGCCAAGGATGGGCTTGCCCGTGTAGTAAAGGCAGGACTCGGTATTCCTGCTGATCAAACCCCTGCGGTGAAGGGGGATAAGCATCTATCGGCGGGTCGCTATTCTTCGGAACAAGAAGCTGATACTGCTCTGAGCAGTATTACAGCTGCTGGTTTTGATGCCTGGAAGGTGTTTCTCACAGGAAGTGATGGCAGTGCTCAGTTTGAGGTATGGGTAGGCGAAGCTGCGAACGATAAAGATTTGGCTGCTGTTCAGACCGCAGTGTCTGCAGTAATGCCACAGCTAGTTGGATCCGCTACGACTTCACCTGGGTTAATCATGCGCCTGGATGCTGGGCTGGACTTTAGCAGCGAGATACAGGTTAATCATTATATGGTTTCCGGAAATGATGCTAAATTTCTAGCAGTTGGCAGTGAGGCTGGGATTCAGCTCGAAGAAAGATCCAAGCGTACCTACCGTGGAAATATGGAGCTCAGTAATTTGAGAGGTTCCTTAGCTGTTATCAATGTAGTGCCACTGGAACAATATTTGTATGCAGTGGTTGGAGGAGAGGTTTCCTCCAGCTGGCCGGATGAAGCCCTAAAGGCTCAGGCAGTCGCCGCCCGAAGTTATGCGATGGCGCAAGGCAACCGTTTCGAAGTAGCGAATGTAGTAGATTCTACATTGAGTCAGGTATATAACGGAATCGGTTCAGAGGCTCCAAGCATTATTAAGGCAGTGGATACTACTGCCGGTGAAGTATTGATGAGTGGTGGTAAAGTAGTGGAAGCTGTGTTCTCCTCGAACAGTGGTGGTATAACAGCTGATCCATCGGAAGTATGGGGCAATGGTGGAGATGCATTTGCCAGCGTTCCCAGCAAAGAGGATGTCGCAGCTAGCGCAACCGCTAAGAAGTGGTATTATTTACTGCTCGCTAATGGTACCTCTGGATATGCACGTGAGGATAACATTAAATTGACAGGAAATAAAACTGCAGCGGGACTGGACATAGCGACAGCTACCACTAAAGATGTCAATGTACGCCCCCTTCCTGCTGTTGAGAGTAGTGTTAGTGCGGTAGGTAAGCTGAATCCAGGCGAGAATGCTGTTGTTCTAGATAAAGTATATGAGTCCGGCAGCTATAGCTGGATCAAAGGGCCATATACTTCTGCCGACCTTCTAAAAAGCTTGCAGGGTAAAACAACCAGCACACTCCCTTCCAGCATCCTTAATTTGCAGGTTACTCAGCGCGGTCCTTCTGGAAGAGCGATTCAGGTGAAAGCAAATGGCCAGGCACTGGATGTGAAATATCCTGATATGTTCCGTTCGGCGTTCAATGGATTGCCAAGTACATTGTTTGATATTGTACCAGCCGGAAGTTATACTGTATTAGGCGCTGACGGTGCTACCAGCACGATTGGAAGCTCACAGAGCGCTGGTGTACTCTCTGCATCAGGTAAGGTTAATGTGAATGGTAGTGGAACTGTAGTGATGGGCGGAGATTCCTCAGCTAGAGCGATTACTAACAGTTCGGGCTTTCTGTTCATTGGCCAAGGATACGGTCATGGTCTAGGCATGTCGCAATGGGGCGTGAAAGGCATGGCTGACAGCGGGTATGATTACCAGCAGATATTGCAACACTATTATCAGAACGTTACTATAGTTAAGGAATGAAGACAGACCATGAATGTAGACGCATATGATTTTCATTTGCCAGAAGAATTAATTGCCCAGACACCACTCTCTGACCGTAGCTCTTCTAGACTGCTCTTAGTAAATAAGGAGGATGGGGAGCTGGCTCACCGGCATTTTACCGATATTATTAATTATTTTCGACCGGGAGATACGCTCGTTCTGAATGATACGAGAGTCATTCCTGCCAGATTGTTTGGGGTTAAAGAAGATACGGGGGCTAAAGCTGAAGTGCTTCTTCTTAAGAATCTGGGAGACGATCGATGGGAAGCTCTTGTAAAGCCAGGCAAGAAGCTTAAGACAGGAGCGGTCATCATTTTTAGCGATGAGCTTCGTGCTGTTATCGAGGACGAGGCTGATATGGGCGGCCGAACGCTTCGCTTCATTTATCAGGGTATTTTCCAAGAGATTTTGGACAGGCTGGGAACAATGCCACTGCCTCCTTATATTAAGGAAACACTGGATGATCGGGAACGATATCAGACCGTTTATGCTAAGCACGAAGGATCGGCTGCTGCTCCAACAGCAGGGCTTCATTTTACCAAAGAACTGTTGGAACAGATTGAAGCCAAGGGTGTAAATATCGCTTATATCACACTTCATGTAGGTCTCGGTACGTTCCGTCCGATGTCTGTTGAGAAGGTTGAAGAGCATGTTATGCATTCAGAGTTTTTTGTAATGTCCCAAGAAACAGCAGACACTATTAATGCTACCAAGGAACAAGGTGGCCGCATTATTGCAGTAGGCACTACTTCTTGTCGGACACTTGAAACCGTCGGAAGACAATGTGAAGGCGGTCCACTTGTGGAATGCAGTGGTTGGACGGATATTTTCATCTATCCGGGCTATAAGTTTAGTGTAGTCAATGCGTTAATTACTAATTTTCATTTGCCGAAGTCTACTTTGGTGATGTTGGTTAGTGCTTTGGCAGGTCGAGAACATATTCTAGCTGCTTATGAAGAAGCGATAGAGCAGAAGTACCGGTTTTTTAGTTTTGGAGATGCAATGTTTATTTACTAAGGTAAGAGGATGGGTTAACTTATGGCAGCAATTACTTATGAGCACATCAAAACGTGCAAACAATCCGGAGCAAGACTTGGAAGAGTCCATACTCCACATGGTGTGATTGAGACACCTGCATTTATGCCAGTCGGCACACAAGCTACAGTCAAGACAATGAGTCCTGAAGAACTGAAAGAGATGGATGCTCATATTATTTTGAGCAATACGTACCATCTGTTCTTGAGACCGGGCCATGATATTGTTCGTGAAGCAGGCGGACTGCACAAGTTCATGAACTGGGACCGTCCCATTCTGACGGATAGCGGCGGGTTTCAAGTATTCTCGCTTAGTGACATGCGCAAGATTACCGAAGAAGGCGTTCATTTCCGTTCCCATCTAAATGGGGACAAGAAGTTTTTGTCTCCTGAAGTAGCCATGGAAGTTCAGAACGCACTTGGCTCTGATATTATGATGGCATTCGATGAATGTCCTCCATTCCCAGCGGAATATGACTACGTGAAAAAATCATTGGAGCGTACAACACGCTGGGCGGAACGTTGCCTGAAAAGTCATGCTCGTCCGAATGATCAAGGGCTATTCGCTATCGTTCAAGGTGGTATGTACGAGGATCTTCGCCGTCAGAGCGCGGCAGATTTGACTTCCATGGATTTCCCGGGGTATGCTATTGGAGGGCTCAGCGTCGGAGAGTCCAAGCAGCTAATGTATGAAGTGCTGGATTATACAGTTCCCCTGCTGCCACAAGGCAAACCTCGCTATTTGATGGGCGTTGGTTCACCGGATGCGCTGTTGGAAGGATCAATCCGGGGAGTGGACATGTTCGACTGTGTTCTGCCTACCCGTATTGCTCGTAATGGAACAACGATGACCAGTCAGGGAAGACTCGTTGTACGCAACGCAAAGTATGCCCGCGATTTTGGGCCGCTTGATCCGGAGTGCAACTGCTATACATGCCGGAATTATTCCCGCGCTTATTTGCGCCATCTAATCAAAGCCGATGAAACCTTCGGACTTAGATTGACGACATACCATAACTTGCACTTCCTGTTGGATTTGATGCGTAAAGTGCGCGAAGCCATCAAGGAAGATCGGCTGCTTGATTTTCGCGATGAGTTTTTTGCTAAATACGGATTATATGATAATCTTAAAGGCTTCTAAAGCTTCGTTGAGGTCCATGTTTTAATGTGCTTTGAAAGGGGGGAGAAATATGTTTCAATATGCAGCAACAACAGGCGGAGGTAGTATACTGGGTCTTGTAGGTCCATTCGTACTTATGTTTGTAGTATTCTACTTCTTGCTGATTCGTCCGCAACAGAAGAAGACCAAAACACGTAATGCAATGTTGAAGTCTCTGAAAAAAGGCGATAAAATCGTTACTATTGGTGGTCTTCACGGTACGATCATGGAGATTTCCGATGATATCGTGGTTCTACGGGTCAATGATGTAACTAAACTGACCTTTGATCGCGGTTCCATTAGTCACTCCGTTGCCACGGACGTGGAGGAGAAAGTATAGTTTTCTGATGAATAAGTACATAAAAAGCGGTGTCTTCTCGTTAAGAGAGGGACACCGCTTTTTTGACGTTCATCTTTCATCGTGATCTATTGGTTTAACGCATATCCGTTATTCGGCTGCGAACACTGAGTGATTCTTCACGTCCCCGTAAGGTTAATTTGGCGAGCTGTACACCAACGGTTGAAGCTAGAACTGCTAGCAGAGTGCCGCCTATCATATCTGTAAGCCAATGAATACCCAGATAGAATATACCAAAGACGATTACGACTGCGGAAATACTCGTAATGACCATCCACCGGCGGTTTCCTGAACGGAATGCCAGTAATGCCATCGTAACGGAAATGGACGTATGTAGACTTGGGAAGCAGTTATTGAGACCGGATAGAGGACGGTACTCTTGCTCAAACTTCGGAAATACATCCAGCATAGTAAATCTAACGCCTGCAGGTACATAGGACCATACCTCATTTACAGGGAAGTATAGGTAGAATGGAATAGCTACAGCATAGTTAATGATTATAGCATAGCAGGTTGCGTACAGCATCACTCGGTTCTTATCTAACAGATAAACACCTAGAGAAGCTGCTAGTACAGATTGAAGCATGAAAATGTAGAAGAAAACTATGATAGGCGTTAGCCATGGACTATAGAATATATCCTGAACAGCTTGGACAAAATGCCCCTCTAGTCCAAAGACAAATGATGTATAGTCTGAGGCAAGATGCATTTTTTCTTCAATTTGTAGTTCATATTTATTCAAGACCAGTACACCAAACATTCCTACTATCAGTAGCAAAAACTTATAGGATCGTAGCATCTCTTTCCCAATTTCAACTAATGCCATGATTGGATTACGACGAGCGCCAATCCATACTAATATTACTACTAATGCAACTGTGTACAAAACAATATGATTCATTGATTGGTAAAACAAAGCATTCGAAGCCTCCTTGATTCTCTTTATGAAGTCAGATGATCACAGTTTAACATATTTCCAAGGATTGTTTCGAATTTAATGCAATAATAATTTTAGCTTTTCTGTAAATTAACCCCAAACATTCCCCCAAGTGCACCAATTGCTGCAGCAGCTAGAACCCAAAGAAGGTCAACACCAGAAGGTGAGCTATCCAGTGCCAGAAATCCAATTAACAGAACGATAATTCCGTAAAAGATTCCTGTAAGGCTTCCTTGATACCACCCTTTGTTCGTGGCTCTGCGACCGGCGGTCAGTCCTCCGAATGCTGCGGCTATGCCGTGTACTATATAAGTATACATTGAGAGATCCTGCTCTTTCAGACCGCTACCCCATAATAAAAGAGAGAGGACAAACGCGCCAAGCAGCATCCAAAGGAATGATCGACATAGGCCAGATAACACAGGATTGGCTATTCTCCATGAGAACAGGCGCCGGATTAAATACATGGTACAACCTCCTAAAGTTTTTTTAGAAAAATAATCTACATAAGTTATTATTCATTGTATGGGGAGGCTTGCCCCAATAGTACAAGAATGGGCATTGCAGCCTTTTTACCATTAATTAATATGTGAGCTTCCGAATGTTCCCTGTGCTGAGCGGTCAGAATAGGGTTACATTAATCCGCCCGAGAAAACAAGTCTGCGGGTGAGAGTGGAGGGGAGCGAAGCTATATGTCCCAGCATATCACTACCCATATTTTCTTGACCGTGCTGATGTATTTCTTCATATTCCTGTGCATGCGTATCATGGGGAAGAGGGAAATCGGTAAGTTATCTGTATTTGATTTAACGATCTCAATAATGATTGCTGAGATTGGTGTTTTTGTGATCGAGGATATTAATCGCCCGATTTACGAAGGTGTGGTTCCGATGGCCACATTGGTTATTATTCAAGTTCTGGTTGCTCAGCTTAGCCTTAAGAGTAGAAAAATTCGACTTTTAATGGACGGTAAACCGAGCATACTTATTTCTGGCGGCAAGTTGCACCGAGGAGAGATGCGTAAACAAAGGTACAATATTGATGATCTGCTGCAGCAATTGCGTGGTCAGAACATCGCTAGTCCTGCTGATGTGGAATTTGCAATTCTAGAGCCCAGTGGTCAGCTTACCGTTTTTGAGAAAGACAAAGGACTTTCATCTTCCAATCAAACAGGCAATAGTAGTTCAGTTGCTGAGAATAATAAGACCGATGCGGATGCAGATGCAGATGAAAGCAGCCAGAAGGTTAAGCTGCCAAAGAACAAAATCAGATATGAAGGACTTCCTATTCCACTGATTATGGATGGTAAGGTCCAGGATCATAATCTAGAGATGATAGGAAAAACAAGGTTCTGGCTAAGAACCCAGATCCGCCAAAAGGGAGTATCAGATTTTCGGGATGTATTTCTTTGCTCCATAGACCATAAAGGCAGAGTTTATGTTGACAGTTTGGATAACAGATAAGCATTCTAGAGCCAGCGCTTTATGAACGGCAGTCGATCCAAATCACGAAGTGAGATAAGACCAGCTAATAGGCTGATACCGAAATACAGGGCCATTCCTATCGCAGAGGCAAATAAAAATTGAATCCATTGTGCATCTGCAATGGGAATGGAGATGTATACATAATGCACGCCTGCTCCCATAATGATCATTGCACATAAGGTTTTAATGGTATCGGTTATTCGTAAGGATAATGAAATTAGACTGACCACACTGTACCCGTGCAGTAGAGTAACAAGAACGCTGTTCACAATAATGGCAATGATTGCGCCGTAGATTCCGTATTCAGGCTGTGAAGCTAATATAACAATCAGAATGATTTTGATTACTGCCCCAACAAGAGTATTGATGAGTGCCCTGCCCGGTCTGTCCATAGCTTGAAGCGCAGCTTGTAAGGGTGCTTGAACGTAGATGAACAAAGCGAAAGGGGCCATTAGTTTTAGCATAGGAGCGGTGTCCGGATTTCCGTATAACAAGTTGCATAGTGGGACTGCTAGGACATACATAAGAACAGCAAAGGGAGCGCCTGTTACAAGAGCGAGTCGAAGTGCTTGGTGCATTCGTTTGTGAATGGTAGGCAAGTCCTTTCTCGCGGCAGCCTCAGATAAGGATGGGACCAGTGACACAGCAAGGGAGGAGGTTAACGCTCCGGGAAGCAACAGTAAGGGAATAACCATTCCCTGTAGAGACCCATACTGCGCAGTCGCGGCGGCTGTTGCGATTCCAGCTAATGCAAGACTGCGAACGGTAATTATAGATTCCAGTAGATAGGAAAAGGAGCCCACCAGCCGGCTTGCCGTAACAGGAATAGACACACCTAGTAAACGCCGCAGTATGGGGGAAGTTGATTTTACAGCATCTGGATCAGAAGGAATAGTCTTCTGATCAACCTTGTGCTGCTCTTGAATGGGGGTTGTTTTTTTATCTTTTTTCGTGATGACATAATATTGCCACAGAATGGCTAACATTCCGCCAATCTCTCCCACAGTTACACCTAGCATTGCTCCTGCAGCTGCTAAAGCGATACCTTTGGGGAGCAGCAGCCAAGAGAACCACAGCATAAAAAATATTCGCACGATAGACTCGAAAACGGAAGAAAGTGCGGAAGGAATCATGTTCTGCCTACCTTGAAAATAACCGCGGTATACCGCAGATACAGCAACAATTCCAATCATTGGGATCATGGCAATAAAAGTATAATACACTCTGTGGTCTGTTAAGAGCACATTGGAGACCCATGAAGCACTGACCAGCGCAACAATGGTAAAGAAGATTCCTAGTCCGACACTAAGAGTAAGGCCAGTCCGTAAAATTTGCCGCGATTTCTCAGGACGGTTCTCTCCCTCTGCCTCCGCCACCATTTTAGCAATAGCTAGGGGAAGTCCGCCTGTAATAACCGTAACCAGCACGATAAAGAATGGATACGCGAGCTGATATAGACCCACGCCTTCTGCTCCAATGATGCGTGGCAAAGCAATTCGGGGTATAAATCCAAGCATTCGATTAATGATGCCGGCGGCAAGCAAGATTAAAGTTCCTTGTATAAAGCTCTGTTTCCTCAAAGGTCACGCCTTCTTCCCCAAATGAAATGAAACGCTGGCCAACTTGTCTATTCTTATGGATATGCTATACCCCTATCCCGGCATGCCTTGTTTTAGTAGTTGTAACTTTTTGTGACGGAAGGAGGAAAGCAGAGAACTTGGGTCGAATACCTATGGTAAGCATACGAACACGAGCGATCTTTGGAGGTGTCATCACGTGGAATCGGAACAGTGGAATCATGATCAACATAGTGAAGAA
Organism: Paenibacillus sp. G2S3; assembly: GCF_030123105.1. Lineage (NCBI taxonomy): Bacteria > Bacillati > Bacillota > Bacilli > Caryophanales > Paenibacillaceae > Paenibacillus > Paenibacillus sp. G2S3. The sequence continues at coordinate 5,278,647 of NZ_CP126095.1, read as the reverse complement.
ATCGAAGCCATGTGCCGCAGCAAAGCTGAAGAATTCCGGCTCCTCGGCTATGAGTATGTAACCAGCAAGGATATTTGGGATTGTATCAGTCGTAATTATGATAAGGATGGAATGCCTCCCTTGCATAAGCTGGTAAATGATATTTATTCCTTAAAAGCCAATAGTTACATGACTTATTTGACTCTTGCAGCCTATCGGGGGTTGAACTGAACAATAAACATCTCTCTTCTTTTTTTGCGAAAAGCCTTATAAAGCAGTAAAGTAAGAGAATAATAACTTCACAGCTCCTATATAAACGGATGTCTTGCTGATATGAGCAGGGACGGCCGTTTCTTTGTGTGAGTATAGCTATGTCTATGCTGTGAATTGACGGTCATTTCACGTGTAGCTATAATAGGAATATTGAGTTAATGAAAGGGGAACTAGCTAGAGCATGAAGAGACTAATGGGCTTTATTATTACCGTGCTCGTTTTGACAGGCGTCATGGCATTTACTACTCCTGGACTGCTGGACAAGGTTAGACTTGGTCTTGACCTAAAAGGCGGATTTGAGATTTTGTACCATGCTGAGCCTATGGAAGCGGGAGCAGCGTTGTCCCGAGCTTCACTGTTGAAAACAGCAGAAAGTTTGGAAAAACGGGCCAATGCGCTGGGAACCAGTGAACCAGAGGTTACAACTGAAGGTACTGACCGTATTCGTCTGAAAATTGCGGGCGTTACTGATGAGGCCGAGGTTCGCAAGAAGATGAAGGAGCCTGCAGTTCTGACTTTCCGTAGTGCTGCTGAAGGTGACGCTGAAGGTACTTACAGCAAGATCGAACTAGTAGGTAGTGATTTTGTTGAAGGTGCGGCAGAGGTTGGACGGGATAACCTGAATCAGCCAATCATCAGTATTAAGATCAAGGACAAGGATAAATTTGCGGAGATTACTAAGCGCCTATTAGGTAAGAATCTCGCAATTTATTTGGATGAGAACAAACTATCTGACCCTACGGTACAAGCAGTACTTACCGACGGTAGTGCGTCTATTTCCGGTCAGTACACAGTTAAGGAAGCACGTGAGCTGGCTGACACCATTAATCTTGGTGCGTTGCCACTGAAACTTACTGAGAAATACTCCCAAAGTGTGGGTGCTACGCTTGGTAAACAATCGCTTGATCAAACGATCAAAGCAGGTCTACTGGGTTCTTTAATTATCCTTATTTTCATGATCGGTATGTATCGTTTGCCAGGTCTCTTGGCTAGTTTTGCACTGATCTTGCATACATGGCTGCTAATTGTGGTCTTTGTATTTGCAGACTTCACATTGACGTTGCCTGGTATAGCCGCATTTATTCTGGGTATAGGGATGGCAGTCGATGCCAATATCATTACGAATGAACGGATAAGGGAAGAAATGCGCAGTGGTAAAAGTGTACTTTCCTCCGTTAAAGCAGGTAATAAATCCTCTTTCCGGACAGTAATGGACTCCAATGTCACAACTGTTATTGTGGCAGGTGTCATGTTCGCCTTCGGTACAGGTGCAGTCAAAGGCTTCGCATTGGTGCTGATCGTGGAAATCGTTCTGAGTATCGCTACGAATCTTTATTTCTCCCACTGGTTGCTTAGCCAGCTTGTTAAGGCCGGTAAGCTGAACAAACCGAAGAGCTTCGGTGTTAAGGAGAGTGATATTCGTGCGCTTTAAGAAAGAGCTTGATTTCATACATTTAAGTAAATTTTTCTATGTTTTTTCCATCGCGCTTACAGTAGCGGGTTTGATTTTCCTAGCAACATTTGGATTGAATTACAGCGTTGATTTCAAAGCGGGATCTAATGTTGATATCTCTTTGTCTAAGAATTTGACATTGGAAGAGGTTAATTCTGCTATTGAAAAAACTGGGATTTCAAGTGAGCCAAGCATTACGTTAGGAAGTGAACGGGTCAACGTTCGTTATGATCAAGTGCTTGATGAACAACAAGATGAAGCACTAAAGTCTGAAATCTTGAAACTGGACGATAAGGCGTCGTTTGAGATTAACACCGTAGATACTGAAATGTCTAAAGAACTTGCACGCAATGCGATCTATGCGGTTCTCATTTCTTGTCTAGGGATTATCATTTATGTAAGTATTCGTTTTGAATGGCGGTTTGCATTGGCAGCTATCGTTTCATTGATCCATGATGCCTTTATGGTCGTTGCCATCTTCTCCATCTTCCGTTTGGAAGTGGATTTGACGTTTATTATCGCGGTGCTTACGATTATCGGTTATTCCATCAATGATACGATCGTTATCTTTGACCGTATCCGTGAGAATTTACGTTTTGGTAAACAAAAAACCTATGAAGATTTAAAAGAGCTTGTGAATAAGAGTGTGGCTCAAACTCTTATGCGTTCTCTGTATACAGCATTTACCGTATTTATTGCGGCGTTCTGCCTGTTAATTCTTGGAGGCGAGTCCATCAAGATGTTCTCGCTTGCGATGGTTATCGGATTGCTATTCGGAGCGTACTCCTCTATCTTTATTGCAAGTCCGATCTGGCTATTGCTTAAGAAGCGTGAGAAGCCTAAGGTAAAGAGCGGCCCAGCTAAAGGTTAATGTCTCAAGAGAAATAACATGGCTACACTTGAATGAAAAAAACATCAACTTTATAATTTAAGAAAGCCGCGTCAAATGCGACGCGGCTTTCGAAATCTTTGGGGTAGTATGTCATGTATATTGTATCATCATGAGATTACTTGCTAGTGGTAAGGGGGGCCTCGTATGAATAAAGAACGATCACCGCAAAGCAAGACGGTTGCTTGGACAGGGATCATCAGCGATGTTACTTTGGCAGTAGCTAAGGGGAGTTTTGGCTATATTTCAGGTAGCAAGGCATTAATGGGCGATGCTTTATATTCTGGAGCAGATGCGGCAGCCAAATTGGCGGATATTCTTCCGTGGCGCTCTGAAGAGAACAGAAAGAGTAAGCAACGGATAGAAAACCGCCGGGGAAATAAGGAACCACTTTTAGCTATACTTTTTTCGGTATTAATCCTTATGGGGGGGCTGCAGATCGCCTTTTCTGCAATCCGTGACTTAACTGAGGGACAGTCATCCACTCGCGGAGAACTTGCACTTGTAACTGTCTTGCTATCTATTGTATTTAAAGAAGCTGTATTTCAATATCAATATCGGTACTTTAAAAAAATAGGTGATGGCAGTCATGCTGCTTATGCCAATAGTCATCGTTTCAGTTTGTATACTTCTATCACAGTATTAGTTGGGATTTCATTATCAATGGGGGGTACCTATTGGCATCCTCTACTCTATATGGACCCTATTGCCGCACTTTTAACAGGATGCTTAATTCTTCGTAAAGGCTATTTACTCATTGTTAATACTGTTAGTGTTAAGAATGCGCAGGAGCTACCTTCTGAGGAGGCAGCTAATTTTATTGAAACCGTACAACGTGTTCACGGCGTTATTCGTGTAGAACATTTGAAGGCGCTCGAGCAAGGGAATTATGTGAATCTGCAAGTGAAGATCAGTGTAAATCCGCGTATTACGGTGATGGAAGCACAGGATATTTCAGAATGCGCAAGAAAGTTGCTACAGCACAGGTTTGTTCATGTTGGTGAGGTACATATGGACGTAGTTCCTTATGATCCCGGTTATCCATACAAAAGTAATTATGAATTGGTGGATAATGATATTCCGACGCTGCTTCAGTAGTTCGCAAGGTGAGAGAAAGGTGAGCGCTATTGCTTTATTCAAAAACAAGATGGCAATCTCCGGCAGCCGATCCCGACATTGTAAGGGATATGGCCCGGAGCCTTTCTATTTCTCCGCTCTTATCCTCACTATTAGTGACTAGAGGAATGAATACGCCACATGAGGCTCTGTCGTTCATGGATGGCGGTGTGGAAGCTCCGCATGATCCGTTCCTTTTAAAAGGAATGTCTGAAGCGGTTCCCAGAATTAGAAAGGCTTTAAAAGAAGAAGAACATATCCTTATTTACGGCGATTACGACGCCGATGGTGTGTCCAGTACAGCGTTAATGATTCATTTACTGCGTTACTTGGGCGCTTCCTTTGATATTTATATCCCGCACCGTTCTAATGAGGGCTACGGGCTGCATAATCATGCTTTGGATTGGGCTTTACAGCAGGGTGTATCCTTAATCATTACTGTAGATACTGGCATTAGCGCCTATCATCAGATTGCTTACGCTAATGAACTTGGGATCGATGTGATTGTTACGGATCACCATGAGCCACCAGAGCTTCTCCCTGAGGCTTATACGTTGATTAATCCGAAGCTGCCCGACTGTCCCTACCCGTTCAAAGGATTGGCAGGTGTAGGTGTAGCTTATAAGCTCGCCCAGGCTATGCTAGGAGAGCAAACTCCCGAAGAATGGGCAGAAATAGCTGCTATCGGTACTGTAGCGGATTTAATGCCGCTGCTGGGTGAGAATCGCGAGATTGTTCGAAACGGTTTGGTCAGTATGCGAAATTCTCGATTCCCAGGTATCCGTGCTTTACTCGGTGTCAGCGGGGTAACCATGAGTACTGTGAGTGCGGTTAATATCGCTTTTGGAATGGCTCCTCGTATTAATGCGAGTGGTCGTCTGGATCATGCTGGACGGGCGGTCGCCTTGCTTACAACCGAGCATGCTGATGAGGCGGAGCAACTGGCTGGGGAGCTTGATCTGCTAAATAAAGAACGCCAATTGGTCGTAGAAAGAATTGTAGTGGAGGCCACTGCAAAACTGGAGCAGATGACTCAGGGTGGAGAGATACCAGATATCATTGTCCTTGCTGGAGAAGGCTGGAACGTGGGTGTGGTAGGTATAGTGGCTTCCAAACTGCTGGAGCGTTACTATCGACCTGTAATTATTCTGGATATTCATCCGGAGACCGGCATGTGCAAGGGCTCTGCCCGCTCTATTCCTGGACTTGATATATATGCGGCGTTATCCTCTTGTTCTAACTTGATGGATCATTTCGGTGGTCATCCGGCAGCTGCGGGAATGAGCCTGCATCAGGACGGCTTAGAAGCCTTCGCTGCGGCATTAAATGAATACGCTGCTACTGTGTTGACACCGGAGCATTTCATTCCTGTTACTTCTGCTGATGCAGAAGTGTCGATTTCCGATTTGTCCCTTCAGACCGCGCTTGAATTGGAAAGGCTTGCACCTTTCGGGATGTCAAATCCATTACCAAAGTTTATTATTCGTGGGGCTACGGTGAAAGAGACGCGCACGATGGGGCAAGAAGGAAAACACTTGAAGATCGTATTGCAACAGGGGAAGAGCACAATCGAAGCCTTAGCTTTTGGTAAAGGGGATTTGGCTAAGCTGCTCCCTGTGGGCACCCCGATCAATGTGCTGGCTGAACTGTCGATCAACGAGTGGAATGGCTCTAGGAAACCACAGCTGATGCTACAGGATTTATCTGTTCAGGATGCTCAGTTATTTGATCTTCGTGGCGCTGCTGACGCTGTGCGGCAAGCTGCGCATATTAGAGAGCTGCTGCTTCCTTACAGCGGTGATGGCCCATATCGTGCCGCAGCAGTGTTTCAGAGCGGTCGTATGTCCCCACAGACTGAACTGATAGGAATGTCCTTTTGGGTATATGATAAAGAAGTTGGTATCAGTGCCGCTAATAAGGATGACTCAATTCAAGCATCAGGGCATGTCTCACTTTTATGTCTACTGGATATGCCTGAGACTCCTGAACAACTAGACGCGTTACTAAAGGCTTTTCCTAATGCTGATAATATCGCACTATTGCATTCTATAAAGGACGGGCGAGAACGACTCATCATTCCGACACGGGATCATTTTAAAATACTTTATAAACTGCTGGCTTCGATCACTGCTGTTGCAACGCCTGAACATGAAGTGCTGCTGCGGCTAAGTCGACAATCCTCATTAAGTATTCGAATGCTCAATAATATGTTAGATGTGTTTGAGGAGCTTGAGTTTATAGAAAGAAGTCAGGGAAGTGTAACCTTTATTACGCAGCCTACAGCTAAAAGCCTGACAGCATCAACTCATTTTGTTAGACTTGGGCAGATAGCAGAAATGGAGCAGTACTTCATGGAAGGTAGCTTATCTGAGCTACAGGATTGGATGTTATCACGCCGTTTAGGCGTATCATAATTACGAAGTAAGTTTTGCCCGAACCGAACACAAAGTAGCATATGCTAACAAAACAAAGCAGACGCTTACGAAGTGAGTTTTGTCGAACCGAACTCAAAGTAGCTTATGCTAAACAAAACTTTTAGGAGATGAAAAATTTGGATTTTAAAGATAGTATTCGCGTGATTCCTGATTTCCCAAAAGAAGGTATTAGTTTTAAAGATATCACTACTTTGCTAAAAGACGGTGATGCATATCGTCAGGCGATTGATGCCCTGAAAGCTCTTGTATCCCATTTAGAAATCGACGTAATCGCTGGACCGGAAGCACGTGGTTTTGTAGTTGGCGCACCTCTTGCTTATGCATTGGGCGTAGGTTTTGTGCCGATTCGTAAGAGTGGAAAACTGCCATATGAGACTATTGAGGTTGGATATGATCTTGAATATGGTAAAGACACACTTGCTGTTCACACGGATGCCATTAAGCCTGGACAAAATGTATTGATTGCTGATGATTTGTTAGCAACAGGAGGTACTATAGCTACTTCGGTTAGCCTTGTGGAGCAGCTTGGCGGTAAAGTGGTAGGCGCAGCTTTTCTGATTGAATTGGTTGAGCTTGCTGGACGTAATAAGCTTTCTGGAATTGAAGTTATTACATTAGTTGATTACGAAGATTAATACGATAAACTTGTCTTTTCCCGGGAAATAAATGGGGATTTATGTATCGAATGATGTTGAAAAGTGCAAACAGCAATTCGCTGTCATTACTAGCAGAGGGTTGCTGTTTTGTATTTTTTGGTTAAAAGAAATATAAAAAAAGACTGCTCAATCCATAAAATGGATCTGGAGCAGTCTTTTTGAATTATTAATTCATAAATAAATTAGTGAGCAGCTTTATCGCTTTCTCCACCTTCATTAGACAGTCCAAGAACTTCAATGAGTTTGAAGAATAGGGCTAGAACGATACCAACAATCGTAGCTAGAGCCATACCACTGAGTTTTACGCTACCCATAGTAAGGGTTGTACCACTAATTCCTACAACAAGCACCAACGTAGCCATAATCATGTTAGTAGCTTTGGAAAAATCAACTTTTTGCTCAACGAAGATTCGTAGACCGGATGCGGCAATTACACCGAACAACAGTAGTGATACACCACCCATTACAGGTGTTGGGATGTTAGCGATAACGGAGGAGAAAGTTCCGGAGAACGATAGCAGAATTGCAATCACTGCTGCGCCACCGATCACATATACAGAATAAACTTTAGTTAATGCCATAACCCCGATATTTTCACCGTAGGTTGTATTTGGAGTAGAACCGATAAAACCGGAGATAATTGTAGATATCCCGTTACCCATCAGGGAGCGGTCAAGTCCAGGGTCTTTAGCCAGATCTCTGCCAACAATATTGCTGGTTACAAGTAAGTGTCCAATATGTTCAACGATTACTACTAGCGATACTGGGATGATAGTCAGGATTACATTCCAATCGAAGGATGGAGTAACAATGGTAGGGTGCGCTAAAAAATTCGCATTAGATATTGCAGCCGTATCCACCATTTTCATAATATAAGCTAAACCATAACCAGTTACGATACCGATGAGGATGTGAATGATTTTTGGGAAACCGCGGAAGAGTACAGCTCCAATGACAGTTACGCCCAGTGTCACCATAGAAAGCGTGATTGCTTTGCCATCTGGCGTCCAGTCTGCAACTGCAACACCTTCAGGAGCAATAAGTCCTGCCATCCGCGCGGCAACAGGCACAAGTTCAAGTCCGATCGTTGCTACGATAGCTCCCATTACTGCTGGAGGGAAGACAACATCGATCCATTTTGTTCCTGCATAACGGATGATCAAAGCAACGAGCACAAAGATAACACCAGTGATGATGAAAGCGCCCAAAGCAAGCGAGTACCCTTTCATATGATCATCTTTATGATCGGCAAGCACTGATAATACGGGTGCGATAAATGCAAAGCTGGAGCCAAGGTAGGCAGGTATTTTACCACGGCAAATCCAAATGTATAGCAGTGTGCCGATACCGTTCATCAGCAAAATCATGCCAGGGTCAACCCCGAACAAGTTAGGCACCAGCACTGTACTGCCAAACATGGCGAACAAATGCTGTAGGCTTAATAGAAAACCGGGGCCCCAAGGAAGTTTTTCATTAACTTGAATCTCGCGTTGCAATGGAGTTCACTCCTCTTTCTTAATGGATATGATGTTGTCCAGCGAAAATCCGCCTTTACTAGATTAAATAGAACTGGGCTTTTTTACAACAACATTTTCACAAGTGTTATAAATTTGTCCGATTTTCATAACTTTTACTTCTTGAATACCATGAGACGGCAAGTGTTGACGTAATCCTTCGTAAGCGTCATAATTATAGACAACTTTGAACAAGAGCGTAAGTTGCTTGCGAAATGATTGGAACCTGCAGATTTTAGAATGATTGCGGGTTCATTTTATTATAGAAAGGAAACGGATACGACGAGAATGGGCATAGAGCGATTAATTGATAAGGCTGGCGCCTATATAAAAGATAAAGATCTTCTCCGCATCCGGGAAGCTTATGAATTTGCCGATCAGGCTCATCACGGGCAGATCCGCAAGTCGGGGGAGCCATACATTCTGCATCCGCTGGCGGTGGCAGATATTGTCGTCAATATGCAAATGGATGTTATATCTATTGTTGCGGCGCTTTTGCATGATGTTGTGGAAGATACGACGGTCTCATTGGAACAAATCCGCGCGAAATTTGGCGATACCTGTGCGATGCTTGTCGATGGCTTAACTAAGCTGGAACGCATCCGTTTTCGCTCAAAGGAAGAGCAGCAGAACGAAAATTACCGTAAGATGTTTATTGCGATGGCGCAGGATATCCGGGTCATTGTTATTAAACTAGCGGATCGGCTGCATAATATGCGTACGTTAAAGTATCAATCTGAAGAAAGCCAGCGTCGTATTTCTTACGAAACGTTGGAGATTTTCTGTCCTGTGGCTGATCGTCTGGGGATTTCCGCGATTAAGTGGGAGATGGAGGATATTGCGCTTCGTTACTTGAATCCGCAGCAGTATTATCGCATTGCTAATCTGGTGCATAAGAAGCGGGCAGAACGTGAGCAATTTATCGACAGCGTAATTGGCCGTATTCGTGCCAAGCTGGATGAAATGGGCATTGAAGGTGACCTTTCCGGTCGTCCGAAGCATATCTACAGTGTCTATAACAAAATGAGTACGAAAAACAAACAGTTTAATGAGATCTATGACCTGCTGGCCATCCGTATCATTGTGGATAATATCAAGGATTGTTATGCAACCCTCGGAATTATTCATACCCTTTGGAAGCCAATGCCAGGTCGATTCAAAGATTATATAGCTATGCCCAAAGCTAATATGTATCAATCTTTGCATACTACAGTGGTAGGTCCTGGCGGAGAGCCAACCGAAGTGCAAATTCGTACTTGGGAAATGCATCGCACGGCTGAATTCGGGATAGCAGCACACTGGGCATACAAAGAAGGAACCAGCAATAATGTGAATCCGGAGAATCGGATGCCTTTTTTTCGCGAAATATTGGAGCTGCAGCATGAGGCCAAGGATGCCGAAGAGTTCGTAAAATCACTCAAAATGGATTTTTTCTCGGATCTCGTGTTCGTGTTTACGCCTAAAGGCGAGGTTATTGAGCTTCCTGCGGGTTCTGTGCCGCTTGATTTCGCTTTCCGTATTCATACGGAAGTGGGTAATCGCACGATTGGTTCTAAGGTGAACGGGCGGATCGTACCGCTGGATCACAAGCTGAAGACGGGCGATATTGTAGAGATACTGACATCGAAGCATTCGTACGGACCAAGCCGCGACTGGCTCAAGATTGCTCAATCCTCACATGCGCGAAGCAAAATTAAGCAATGGTTCAAAAAAGAAAAACGTGAGGAAAATGTCGAAAAAGGTCGCGAAGCGATTGAACGTGAGCTGAAGCGTCTGAATGTCGAGGTTTCTGAGTGGATTTCTGATGACAAACTATTAGAAGCGGCGAAGAAATTTGCTTTTAACGATGTAGAGGATATGTTATCTGCCGTTGGATTTGGAGGGATTACCGCTTCGCAGATTGCTTCCCGTCTGACGGAGAAGCTGCGTAAAGAGCAGGAAGAAGCTGCTAATCATTTAGAGCTGACTTCAGAGATGAAGGAGATCAAGTCTTCCGGCGAAAAACGTAATCAACCGACCAATGGTGTTAGTGTAAAGGGAATTGAAAATTTACTTGTCCGTTTTGCACGATGTTGTAATCCGGTGCCAGGTGACGACATTGTAGGGTATGTTACACGGGGCCGGGGTGTATCTGTACATCGCCAGGATTGTCCTAATATTCCGGGTGAAGGCGACGGAGAAGAAGCAGCAAGGGTGATTGAAGTGGAATGGGAAGGTACGATGGAAGCAAACTACAGTGTGGATATTGAGATTACAGGTCATGATCGTAATGGACTACTCAATGAAGTGCTGCAGGCGGTTTCCGAGAGTAAAACGAACATTTCTGCAGTCACTGGGCGTTCTGACAAGAATAAAATGGCAATGATTCACATGACCATTCTCATCCGTAACACGGAGCATCTGCAATCCGTTGTAGATAAAGTGAAACGAGTCAAGGATGTATATACAGTGAATCGGATCATGCAATAAGGCAAGGAGCGGAGTAGTACGATGAGAGTTGTAGTACAGCGTTGTAAGGACGCCAAAGTAACCGTGGATGAGACAGTGACCGGTGAGATTGGCAAAGGCTTGATGCTGTTAGTTGGCGTTACGCATGAGGATACAGAAAAGGATGCCAAATATTTGGCGGATAAAATAGCAGGACTGCGTATTTTTGAAGATGATGCTGGTAAAATGAACTACAGTGTCACGGAGACCGAGGGAGCGATTCTTTCAGTATCCCAGTTTACTTTATACGGGGATTGTCGTAAGGGGAGACGGCCGAATTTCATGGGAGCAGCAGCTCCTGCGGAGGCCGAGCGACTTTATGATTACTTTAACCAAGAGCTTAGAGCTGGAGGCCTTCAGGTGGAGACGGGTGTATTTGGAGCGATGATGGATGTGTCGCTGACCAATTGGGGCCCGGTTACTCTCATTTTAGATAGTCGCAGTTAATGAAAAAAAGATGTCGAAAATTGCTTCTATCGGAGCTAACTTTCGACATCTTTTTTATTGTGGATGAGCAGTGAGTGAGAATCTTGCGCGGATAGAGCCCCTTGGAGCTGGATAAACTAAAGGTAGACAGTTATCCCGCACGATGCAAGGAGCTTAGGCAATGAGACAATCACAGAAGGCATGGGTATGGAGAAGTATCCCGGCAATAGCGACTGGGAGTCCTGTAGAAGCCTATGCATTAGCGAGAAAGACAGAAGAAATTGAATCTCAAGTGATCAAAGGAAGAAGCCGTAATCTCTTACCGCGTACCTGAAAGGGGTGGGAGAGGCGGCTTTTTGATGCGGTTAACGGGGAATATTTTCTGATTAGAGGTTAGAAATCATTGTGATAAGGGTAATAGACGACAAGAAAGATCAATAAGTACCTATTCATATGCACAAGCAGAGAGGAGAACTTATTACATGAGTAATGTTGCATTTTTACTAGCTAATGATTTTGAAGATACTGAGATGAAGGTTCCTTACGATGAAGTTATAAAGGCAGGACATCAAGCTGACATTATTGGTTTAAAGAAGGGTGAGACCTTACTGGGCAAAAAGAAGGAGGTCTCCTACGCAGCCGATAAAGCTATAGCCGACGTTCAAGCTGGTGATTATGACGCGATTGTTATTCCAGGGGGCTCTTCCCCAGAAAATTTACGGCAAAATGCAGATATTTTAAAGTTTGTGAAAGAAGCAAACGATGCTGGTAAGCCTATCGCTTCTATTTGCCACGGACCCCAAATTCTGATCAGTGCAGACTTGCTTAAAGGACGTACCATCACCTGTTATCCTCCGCTGAAAGATGATGTTGTGAACGCCGGTGCGGAGTTTAAAGATGAAGAAGTGGTAGTTGATCGTAATTACATTACTTCGCGCACTCCAAAAGATGAGCCTGCCTTCGTTCGTGAAATTTTGAAGGTCCTGAAATAGTAATTTTATAACACTGAGTCTTATAATCTAAGGAGGTAATGGTAATGACCAGAAAAATCCAAGCATATTTTAGAACGGAAAATGAAGCAGAAGGTGCTAAAATAGCATTGATTAGTTACAAGGTGGATGGCTTGGAGGTATGGCCACTCACAGACCCTATTGGGGAAGATCGTAGAATTTTGTTCCCAATAGCGCCATTTAGTAATACAACGTTAGCGGCAGGCACAGTAGGGACGCTTGGAACGGGTAGCACTCCGGCTGCTGGAGCTATGCTGGCCCCTGGTGTTGCTGCTTCCGAAACGCGGGATGAACCTGAGACCCATTATAGCGTGGATGAAGATCAGATTAGTGCGGATGTAGCAGATGGAGAGCTCGAAGATGGTGATTTAAGTGAGCTTCGTTATGTGATGGACCTAAGCGTCGCAGAAGAGAACTATAATGAGGTTGTGGAAACCCTTCGGGGCAAAGGGGCATTTGTAGAGCAATTCGATTAACAACAATCTATTAAAATAAACCGCTTTCATGAATGTAATATAATCGTAATATTACATACATGTTTCCTTAATATAGCGTGTTTATAATAAAGGCATGACCCCCTTTTTAATAATATATGATGATGGACCTGCAGCATTTGGCTGCAGGTCATTTTTTTTGTAACGGTTAAAATGAAAGGGAAGAAGTTGAAAGTTGTCGAATTTTTTATTCAGCTTCGCATTTCCTGCCTTGACTTTAGCGCAGTAGTTCAGTAGAATTTAAAAATATACGATTTTAACATATGGTTTTGATGACGGGAACAAGTAATTCGAGGACCCACAACCCCAGAGAGGAATCCCCTGTAGATTCAGATGACATCCATTAGAATGGATGATTTATCGATTCGGCTTGGCTGCAAGGATTCTGTTGATGAGCGAATGAATGACCTCCCCGAGAACGTACGGCGAAAGTGGGCAATGCATATTGCCGCGATTAGTAGCCGTTATGCGTAGGCGGGCGTTAACCGCTTTGAGCGGATTCAGAATGGTTCTGATCCGGAATGTGGGTGGTACCACGGGTGTATTATTGGTTATGATAATCCCTCGTCCCTGTTTTTTATAAACAGGGCGGGGGATTTTTTGTTTTGTTTAGCATGATGAAGTGATGAAGAGAGCAGATTTAGAGGGGTATTTTTTAGGAGGGATAGACTGTGGCTAAAGAAAGATTCGAGAAACCAACAGGAACGCAGGATGTGCTTCCGGGAGCTGTGGAGAAATGGCAGTATATTGAGGGGAAGGCTAGAGATTTATGCCGTCGTTTCAATTACCGTGAAATCCGTACACCGATGTTCGAGCACACGGGGTTATTCGAGCGTGGAGTAGGCGAAACGACGGATATTGTAGAAGGCGAGATGTACACGTTCAAGGATAAAGGCGATCGTGATCTGGCGCTGCGTCCAGAAGGAACGGCTGGTGTCGTTAGAGCTTATGTTCAGAACAAGCTATATGGTGAACCTGATGTAAGTAAGCTGTATTATATCGGACCTATGTTCCGTTATGAGCGTCCACAGGCAGGTAGATATCGTCAATTCCATCAATTTGGTATTGAGGCTTTTGGAGCTGTGGATCCGGCTATTGATGCGGAAGTAGTCTCCTTAGGCTATCAATTCTATAAGGATCTTGGCCTTAAGGATGTAAGAGTGGAGATCAATTCTGTTGGTAACGCACCTAGCCGTACAGCTTACCGGGAGAAACTATTGGGTTTCTTAAGACCAATGAAGGATACCCTTTGCAGTGACTGTCAGCGTCGTATTGAGCGTAATCCGCTTCGCGTGCTGGATTGTAAGGTAGATCAAGATAAATTTACAGATGCGCCTTCCATTTTGGATAGTCTGGATGAAGAGTGCACGACTCATTTTGAGAAGGTGAAGATGCATCTTGATATCATGGGTGTGGAATTCACCATTAACCCTCGCCTTGTAAGAGGACTAGATTATTACACGCATACAGCGTTTGAATATAAAGCAGCAGGTATTGGTTCGATTGATACCGTGGGCGGCGGAGGCCGGTACAACGGCTTGGTTGAAGAAATTGGTGGACCGGATCAACCGGGTATTGGTTTTGGGATTGGGCTGGAACGAATTCTCCTCATTTTGGAGGATCAGAAGGTAGAGCTGGAGACAGCGAAACCGCTGGATGTGTACTTCGTAGCTCTCGGTGAAGAAGCTGATATCGAAATCTCTAAGCAGCTATATATTCTGCGTAGCCAAGGCTTCTCAGCAGAACGCGACTACCTAGGCCGGAAGATGAAGGCACAGATGAAATCGGCAGACCGTATGTCGGCACGTTATACTGCGATTCTTGGTGAAGATGAGTTGAAGAATGGTGTAATTACCGTGAAGTCGATGAATACTGGGGAGCAGCGCACCGTGAAGCTGGAAGAGCTGGGTCAGGCACTAGTTTAGACCATCTGACTCACGTCTTATGGTGACTGTATAGAGAAAGATTAAAAATGTATTTTTAACCATGAAGGGGAATGATAAATTATGCAAAGAAGTCATCAGTGTGGACAGTTAACACCAGAACATATTGGACAGACAGTAACCTTGAACGGATGGGTGCAGACTCGCCGCGACCTTGGGGGCGTACTATTTATTGATCTGCGTGACAGAAGCGGTATTGTGCAAGTTGTATTTAACCCAGACTACTCTGGCGAAGCCTTGCAAATTGCTGATAAGGTTCGTAGTGAATACGTCCTGGCTGTTAAAGGTAAAGTCGTTAAACGTGATGAGGAAACCATTAACCGCAACCTGCCAACAGGTGAAATTGAAGTGCAAATTACGGATATTGAAGTGCTGAACGCAGCTAAGACACCTCCGTTCTTCATTGAAGATGGTGTGGAAGTAGACGAGTCTCTGCGTCTCAAATATCGCTATTTGGATCTTCGTCGTCCAGAGATGCAAAGAACCTTGCTGCTTCGTTCGAAAGCTTCTAAGATCTTCCGCGATTTCCTTGACAGTGAAGGATTCATCGACGTAGAAACACCGATCCTAACTAAGAGCTCACCGGAAGGCGCGCGTGATTATCTGGTACCAAGCCGTGTGCATGAAGGCGAATTCTTCGCATTGCCACAATCTCCACAAATCTATAAGCAATTGTTGATGGTGGGCGGCGTTGAGCGCTATTACCAAATTGCTCGTTGTTTCCGCGATGAAGATTTGCGTGCTGACCGTCAGCCTGAATTCACTCAAGTCGACATCGAGACTTCATTCCTGTCACAAGATGAACTGCTTGGTATGATGGAGAAGCTGATGCAACGTCTGTTCAAGGAAACTGTAGGAGCAGATATCGAGCTTCCGTTCCAACGGTTGACTTATGCTGATGCTATGGGCAAATACGGTTCTGACAAACCTGATCTACGTTTTGGATTAGAGCTTGTAGAAATGAACGATATTGTTGCTACTAGCGGTGTTAAGGTATTCGCTTCTGTAATCGAAAAAGGCGGCGAAGTGAAATGTCTAAATGCTAAAGGCTGTGGCACTTGGACTCGTAAAGAAATCGATGATCTCGGACCTTATGCCGCTCGTTATGGCGCGAAAGGCTTGGCATGGATTCAAGTGAAAGACGGTGAATTCAAAGGGCCGATTGTGAAATTCTTCTCTGAAGAAGAAATTGCGGCTGTGAAGGAGCGTACAGGCGCTGAAGAAGGCGACCTTCTCCTCTTCTCCGCTGATAATAAAAAGGTTGTAGCAGACGTTCTAGGCGCCCTTCGTGTTAAAATTGGACGTCAGCTCGGTTTAATCGACGATAATGTGTTCAAGTTCGCTTGGGTTACAGACTTCCCACTCCTTGGCTATGACGAAGATCAGAAACGTTATGTAGCAGAACACCATCCGTTCACTCGTCCACGTGAAGAGGATCTGCATCTATTTGACACAGATCCAGGTGCGATCCGTGCACAAGCTTATGACATCGTTCTGAACGGTTATGAAGTAGGCGGGGGCTCCATGCGGATTTACAAACGCGAAGTACAGGAGAAAATGTTTGAAGCCCTTGGATTTACGAAAGAGGTTGCTTACGAGAAGTTCGGCTACCTGATGGATGCGTTCGAATATGGTACACCTCCACACGGCGGTATTGCTTTCGGTTTAGACCGTCTAATAATGTTGCTGTCCGGTCGTACAAATCTGCGTGAAACTATCGCATTCCCGAAAACAGCAAGTGCAACAGACCTGCTCATGGATGCACCTTCACCAGTAGACGGTTCACAATTGGAGCAGCTGCACATTAAGCTGGCTCTTAAACCGAAGAAAGAAAAAGAATAAACTATAACAAAGCGGGCGAGGCAGATTTCTGCTTCGCCAAAGCTTTTGAAGGAGGGTGTACCTCATGCTACATCAGTTCTCACGCACGGAACTGGCGATCGGACCGGAAGGTCTGGAAATTATGAAGAACAGCACGGTAGCGGTGCTTGGCATCGGCGGTGTTGGCGGTATAGCAGTTGAGGCTTTGGCGCGTACCGGCATCGGCAGACTTATTCTGATAGATAAGGATACTGTAGACATCACCAATGTAAACCGCCAGATTCATGCACTCACAACTACGGTTGGGCAGAAGAAGGCTGAACTGATGGTAGACCGTGTGAAGCTGATCAATCCGGAATGCGAAGCGATTGCGCTCAATATGTTCTATACGGAAGAAACCTATGAGGAATTGTTCAAATTAAAACCTGATTATGTACTTGATGCGTCGGATACGATTATTTATAAGGTTCACATAATCAAAGAATGTCTGTCCCGTGGAATTCCAATGATCTCAAGTATGGGCGCTGCCAACAAAATGGATCCTACACGATTCCAGGTAGCGGACATTTCCAAGACAACTTATGACCCTATTGCTCGTGTCATTCGTCAGAAGCTGCGTAAGGAAGGGATTAAGAAAGGCGTGAAGGTGGTTTTCTCTACAGAGCCGCCAATGAAGCCACGTCAGGATGTTACAGATAAGATCGTTCCGGAGAATGCGCCGGATCGACGTAAAGCGAAACAACCACCAGCTAGTAACGCCTTCGTTCCGCCGGTAGCAGGCCTGATCATGGTCAGTGTTGCCGTGCGTGATTTGCTTGAGGCTGGAGGCGTCAGCGTGTAAATGAATCGCTGAGCTGAAGCTGTTTCAATTATAGCGATATTAGTAGTAAAATGGACCAAAAGGGCGACCAGCTGAAATCCAGTTGCGTACGCCCTTTTGTTGTGGTTAACAGGCGGGTCTGCAAGATGTAGGCCACAAATAGGCATAATAGCTAAACCGGGATGAGCCGCTGATTATAAGCCTTATAATCCGGTTAAATATCTGCCTGCGGAACTTAATATCAGTGGAGGTTTTTATACATGAAATCGAATTTTTGGCGAAATAGCGTAGGGCTAGCACCTGAGAATGACTGGAAACGGGAATGGGCTGCAGGGATACTCTCGTATTTTGCTTCGGTATACATTGTGATGGTCAACGCGACCATTCTTCATGACGCGGGTATGCCGCTTAGACCGGCTATGGTGGCTACGCTACTGACTGCCATTACAGGCTGTCTGCTAATGGCCTTCGGCGGGAAGACGCCGATCATCGTGGTGCCGGGGATGGGGATCAACGCTTTTTTCACATACACACTCGTTCATTCCATGAATTTGGGTTGGAGAGAGGCGCTTACTGTCGTCGTTATAACGGGTGTGTTATTCGCTATCGTAGCCTTCACCTCGCTATATCGCATTCTTAGTGAAGCGATTCCTCAAAACCTGCAACATGCCATAACCGTCGGGATAGGGCTGTTTCTGACCTTTATAGGCCTGCAAAAAAGCGGGATTGTGATAGCACATCAGACTACTTTTGTTGCTATAGGACATTTTAGTGATCCAGCAGTTATCACTTCCTGTGTAACCTTGTTACTCGCTTTAGTGCTGTTTATCCGGGGAACCAACGGTGGCTTGCTTATAAGTATGCTGGTTGGTACAGGACTAGCCTACTTGCTGGGAGCGGCTCACGCACCAGAGAAGCAGGCATCAGGTCATGTATTTACGGGTTATGGAAGCTTATTTCTGGGAATGGACTGGAGCGGCATAGTGAGCCTTGTGTTCTGGATTGCTGTGTTCTTACTGCTCTTAATCGTTGTATTTGAAAATATCGGATTAGTCGCCTCACAGACGATGATGGCGGGACGCCCTGAGCGCTTCAAGAGTAGCTTACGAGCGCTCTCTATTGCCAATATCGCTGCAGGTCTCTTCGGAAGCAGTCCTGTAGTAGCCGCTGCAGAATCTAATGCAGGCATTGCTGCAGGTGGACGTTCGGGACTGACCTCGCTCGTGGCAGGGCTTCTGTTCGGGGCGACATTCTTGTTCCTCCCTCTGCTCTCCTACATTCCAGATAGTGCTATCGCTCCGATCTTGATTGTAATCGGCGGGCTTATGGTGCAGAATGTGCGTGAAATGGACTTGGGCGATCTGACAGAGCTCTTCCCTTCTTTTCTTATCATGGTTATGATTCCATTTACTTATAGCATCGTAGATGGTATGGCTTTTGGATTTATTACGTATCCGATCGTGAAACTTGCGGTGGGTAAGGGCAAGGAAGTACCCCCTGCGCTATATGGGATTGCGGGCTTATTTGTAGCTAACTTTATTTTGCAAGCTGTGCTATAGTAATGTGTTAGCTTGAAAGATTTGGTATTTATGTGCTGATTGTGCTACAATGAGTATCCTTTTTGTGTGAGAAGAGGGAATGAGGAGAATGAAAATTTAAGCTCGATAAACTTTTAGGAGGTAACTGAAATTGGAAGACAACTTTCAAAGTGCCTATCAAGAGGAAGAAGACAGGCTGAATCAAGCGCTTACTGAGATTGATACCTTACTGGAGAAGCTTAACCGGACTCCGGTGTACACGGGACACGATTATACGGAACAGGTGTTAGAAGCGAACCGTGAACAGAAGCGCAAAGATCTTGCCAAGCTTCGGCAGGAGCCTTATTTCGGACGGCTTGATTTTCAGGGCAATGATGAGAAGCAGCGGAAGGCACTCTATATAGGCAAAATCGGCGTAGATCGCGAGCAGGTAAGCGACCGTCCGCTAGTCATTGACTGGCGCGCACCGGTAGCAAGCCTGTTTTATTCGTTTACCGGTGGTACGGAGCCTGCCTCCTATGAAGCTCCAGAGGGGCTGATAGAGGGGCTGGTATACCTCAAACGCAACGTAGTGATCCGGAAACAAATTCTGGAGCGGGTGGCAGATACGTACAATCGGGAGAGTGACGCACCAGCGGTGTCAGACGAGTTTCTCGTCTATCGCTTGGGGGAGAACAAAGATAATCGTCTCCGTGATATCGTATCGACTATTCAGGAGGAGCAGGACAAGATTATCCGTGCCGCCAAAAATACAGCATTGATCATTCAGGGCGTGGCGGGAAGTGGTAAAACTACAGTTGCACTGCACCGGTTAGCCTTTCTGTTGTATCAATACAAGGATCAGGTCTCTGCAGAAAAAATGATTATTTTTGCACCGAACCGGATGTTTCTGGATTATATTTCGGATGTACTGCCTGAACTCGGTGTAGGAAATATTGCCCAGAGCACCTTCCCGGATTGGGCTGCAAATGTACTAGGTCTGGAGCTTCCAGAGCAAGATGCTACGGAGACGATGAACCGTTGGTTCGAAACTCCGGGCGGCATGCCTGTGATTACAGAAGAGACACCTGGACGCTTCAAGGGTTCTACGGTGTTGATGGGAATAATAGAATCCAGCATCAAGCTATTGGAAAGCAGCTCGGTACCTGAGGGTGATTTTATCCCGTGGGAAGGCGCTGTGCTGCGCCGATCGATGATCTTACGTTGGCATAATGAGGAGTACGCGCCTTATCCGCCAGCGAAGCGTAAGGAACGTGTAATGGCACGGATACATCGCTGGATTGAGATGGAGCTGAAGAAGAGTCCGTCAGCTGCAGCTATGAAGGATCGCAAGAAAAAAGGTGCTGCGCGAGAAAAAGCATACAGTGCAAAATGGCCTAAGTATGATCCGCTGACGATCTACAAGCAAATCTTCCGTGCTGCTAAAGTCCCTGAAGATTGGCCGGTGGATCCACCAGAGAATATTCCGGCAGCTGTGCTGAAGGAAACGGCAAAAGAGCTGAAAAAAGGGATCATACGAGAAGAGGATCTACCACCTCTGTTGTATATTTATTATCTTTTGAATGGGAACGAAGGTGGCACTCGTTTTGACCATGTGGTGATCGATGAAGCCCAGGATTTCTCCCCTTTCCAAATTGCTGTGCTGGATTTATACGTGCGTGGACATTCCTTTACCATTCTAGGTGATCTGTCGCAGGGTATACACGCTTACAAAGGCGTACACGCATGGGAAGAGATGCAGACCTTATTTGCCCCTGAGAACACGGCTTATCATGCGCTGACACGCAGCTATCGTTCAACCATGGAAATTATAGACTTCGCTAATGGAATTCTATCATCGGGAGTAGAAAGCTCGTTGCTAGCCGTTCCTGTCTTTCGTAGTGGTGACCCTGTTCGGATGATTGCCTACGAGGAAGGGTTCGGAGAGCAGGTAGCTGAAGGAAATGCTCGTTTGAGCACTATACAATCGGCACTGAAGTCTCTGTCAGGAAGGGAATATCGTACGGTGGCTGTGCTAACACGTAGTCTGCGTGAAGCCACAGAGCTGTATGCTGAACTCGCCCAGCATTTTGAGGATATTCATCTGATCGACGGTAGTATGACGCAATATCAGGGTGGATTATCGGTACTACCTGTGTATTTATCTAAAGGTTTGGAATTTGATGCGGTCATCTTAGCAGATGCCGATCAAGACCATTACGGAGCGACAGCATGGGATGCGAAGCTGATGTATGTAGGCTGTACACGAGCGCTTCACGAGCTGTGGTTACTCCATAATGGGGAAATACCTTCCTACGTGCAAATGACGGCTGAAAGCGATGCTGAGGGGAACTAAGACTGGTGGAGAACAGTTATAACTGTTTTTGAACTTGTAACTCCCCTACGGGTATGGCTTAATAATAAGTGTCCGGCCGGGCAAGAACACTTCTGGAAGGAGGCTGATTGAGATGATTTCAGTATACGAGGTGGTTTCCGTCTAAGACGGAAACCCGCTTAAAGCGAGGAGGCCGTAAGGCCTCCTTATTTCAAACCATGAACCGATTATCCATTAAATAACGAAATGTGAATTAGAATGTAGACGCTACCAAGAGGTTTTTATATAATGAAATTACGGATTTTTCCAAATATGAGGAGAAGAAAGGAGGCAGGTGACGTGGAAATTACTTTATCAGTAGTTGACGGACGCATAGGAACACACCTGTTGAAGGAGGAAATGCAAGTTGAGTTATGTAAATGGGAAGGATGTGCTCCCCCCTGGCTTGCTCAAAGAGCTTCAGGGATACATCCAAGGTGAACTGCTCTACATCCCGAAGAAAACGGAAGAGCGGGTTAGATGGGGCGAGAACAGCGGTTCGAGGAAAGAGATAGCAAACCGCAATGAGGAAATTTTCAGTTGTCATCGAAAAGGCGATTCCGTAGCAGAGCTTCAGAAGAAGTATCATCTGTCGGAAGAAAGCATTCGAAAAATCATATCAAAAATGCGGCTGGCAATAAATTGCTAGCGTACAATTCAAGCATAAACGCCTTTGGCGTCCCTATAAGGACGGTAAGCGTTATGCGAGAAATAATAAGAATAAAGTATAGCGTGAAACCTATACTTTCTTATATTTTGAAAAAAGAGCATGGCTCCCGCCTTTCTAAGACGAGATCATGCTCTTTTTATTTTTTGAGAAAAATAAGTCTATGGTATGATAAAGGGAGATATACATTGGCTTTTATAAGAATATAGCAAGGAAGTGGAGTTATGGATTTATTTTCTATGGGAGAGGACAACGGGGGCGGACGGCTGCTTGCGGACCGAATGAGACCGGAGAATCTGGATGAATATATTGGTCAAGAACATATCATAGGCCGGGGAAAGCTGTTGCGGAGAGCGATTGAGGCAGACCAGGTCTCTTCAATTTTGCTCTATGGACCTCCTGGATGTGGTAAAACAACATTGGCTCATATCATTTCCCATCACACGCAAGGTGAATTCGTACGCCTGAATGCGGTGGAGGCTTCCGTGAAGGATGTGCGGGAGGTCATTGAACGCGCTCAAAATAATAAAACACTGTACGGTTCCAAGACAATTCTTTTTCTGGATGAGGTACATCGGTTTAACAGTTCACGTCAGGACGCGCTATTGCCAGCAGTAGAAAAAGGAACCATTACGTTTATTGGCGCGACTACGGAGAATCCATTCCATTACGTTAACGGAGCACTTATGAGCCGTTCTACCTTGTTTCAGCTGGAGGCGCTAACGAGTGAACACAGTTTGATCGCGATGCGCAGGGCTTTAGCGGACAAGGATAGAGGGCTTGGATTCATGGAGCTTCAGGTTGATGAAGAGGCCTTATTGCATATCGCTACTATGGCTAATGGAGATATCAGAAGGGCTTTAAATGCGTTGGAACTAGCTGCGTTAACCACTGCTCCGGAGGTAGACGGGAGTGTGCATATCACGCTGGAGGTGGCAGAAGAGTCGATACGCCGCCCCATTGTGAAAGCAGACGAATCAACGCAGTATGATGTACTATCTGCTTTTCACAAAAGCATTCGTGGTTCTAGTGACGCCGCGTTGTTCTGGTTTCTATATGCGGTAGAGAAGCTTGGGATGGACCCGATGACTTTTATTCGTCGTCTAATTGCAGCCAGCAGTGAGGATATTGGCTTAGCTAATCCACAGGCTATGGTCCAAGCGGTAAGTGCACTTGAAGCCTATAGAAATAATGGTTGGCCAGAAGCGAAGCTAAACATTGCACAAGCTATTCTTTTTGCGGTGGAGAGTCCGAAGTCTAATGCTGTGGTTACAGCTATTTCGAATGCAATGGCAAGTATGGATGAGATCAAATCCGCAGAGGTACCACTGCATTTGCGAGACACCCATTATAAAGGGGCTACTGCATTAGGACATGAAGGGTATCAATATCCTCACAATTTTCCGGGGCATTATGTGAAACAGGAGTATCTGCCTAAGGAGATTTCTCAGCGTGTCTTTTATCAAGCGACCGAGCAAGGAAATGAAATTAAGATCCGCCACAACCAACGACTTCGACGAGAACAATAGGGTCCCAGAGACTGTAATTCCTTCCATTTTAATGCTGATAAGCAAATAAATTTAATATAACATGAAAAATTATTTATTTCAAAAAAAGGCGGCCTAGAGCCGTTTTTTTGTTGTCTGCGTTACTTTTAATCACATGAATGAAATTTTTTTATAGGAAAAGATTGATAATTTACCATAAGTTAATTAAAATGAACTACAAAGTTACGGAGAAACAAGTTTTAATTCCGATGGAAGTACTTGTACTATTCTTAATGGTGTTAATAATTATAACAGTCTATGTTTTGATATGTTTCATGAAAAGAATGTTGTTTATATCAAAATTTACATAATATTTCATTATGCGAATTTTGAAATTATTGCTGTTAGGGGGATTAATTTGAGCGAAGAATTACTAGAAATCAAAAATTTGTCGACATCGTTCAGGATCGTAGATGACTATTATGCTGCAGTAGACGATGTTACCCTATCCGTTCGCAAAAATGAGATTCTTGCTATTGTTGGAGAGTCCGGCTCAGGAAAAAGTGCGCTCGCCTTTTCGATCATGGGATTGCATACCAGAGCCAAAATAGACGGACAAATCAAATATAAGGGTCAAGACATCGTTACTATGTCTCCTGCTGCACTCAACAAGCTGCGCGGTCAAGAAATGTCTATGATTTTTCAAGATCCTTTATCCGCTTTAAATCCGCTCATGATTATCGGTTCACAGATTGAAGAAGTACTTATCCTACATGATTCCAAGCTTTCGAAGAAGCAAAGAAAAGAGAAGGTCATTGATCTTTTGACCAAGGTTGGAATCTCCCGTCCCGAACATACATATCAGCAGTACCCCCACGAATTATCTGGTGGAATGAGGCAGAGGGTTGTGATTGCTATAGCGATTGCCAATGGCCCTAAGCTTTTGATCGCCGATGAGCCGACTACGGCACTAGATGTAACCATCCAATTACAAATTCTTGAACTCATAAAAAGATTAAAAAACGATATGGAAGCAGGCATTATCTTAATTACCCATGATCTAGGGGTTGTGAGTGAAATGGCTGACCGGGTTGCGGTAATGTACGCCGGACAAATCGTAGAAATTGCAGATATTTTTACGTTAACGTCTAATCCGAAGCATCCGTATACAAGATCCTTGTTGAACTCCATACCCACCGTTAAAGAAGAGAAGTCTAGACTTCACGTGATTCAGGGGATTGTCCCACCACTACAGAATCTTCCGCGCAAAGGATGTCGTTTCTCGGCCCGAACACCTTGGATTCCGGAATGGGAGCATGAAGAAAATCCGCAGCTACATGAAGTAGCCCCTGGGCATTTTGTTCGCTGCACCTGCCATAATAACTTTCATTTCCCTGATACTAGCGAGGAGGCAAGCCACAATGGGACTTCTTGAGGTTAAAGATTTAAAGGTTCATTTTCCGATCCATGGAGGCATCTTCCGAAAAGAAGTTGGCGAGGTCAAGGCTGTGGATAATGTTAGTTTTACTATTGAAGCAGGGCAAACCTACGGACTGGTAGGTGAATCCGGATCAGGGAAGACGACTACAGGCCGTGCAATTATCGGACTCAATTCAATTACTAGCGGCAGCGTGATTTTTGAAGGGCAGGATTTGGCTTTAAAGGGTGCGCGTAAGCAAAAAAATATCCGCAAAGACATCCAGATGATCTTTCAGGATCCGTACTCTTCCTTAAATCCTAAGAAACGTGTGCTAGATATTATTGCTGAACCTTTGCGTAATTTCGAAAAAATGTCTCCAGGGGAAGAAAAACGTCGCGTCCAAGAATTGCTTTTGCAGGTTGGATTAAGCCCTGAAAATATTCTTAAATATCCGCATGAATTCTCAGGCGGTCAGCGGCAGCGGATCGGTATTGCAAGAGCTATTGCGCTCAAACCGAAGTTGATTATTGCGGATGAACCTGTCTCTGCGCTGGATGTCTCCGTACAGGCACAGGTGCTCAATTTTATGCAGGATATTCAAAAAGAACTGAATCTTACGTTTCTATTTATCAGTCATGATCTCGGCATTATCAGACATATGTGTGATCATATTGGGATTATGTATAAAGGGCGTCATGTGGAGCAAGGAACTGCTAAAGATATTTTTGACAATCCTCGCCATATTTATACTAAAAGGCTTATTGCGGCTATTCCTGATATTGATCCGAAGCAAAGGGAGAAGCAGACGGAGTTTAGAAAATCAGTAAGTTTGGAATATGAACAAGCGCACCGGAATTATTTTGATGAACAAGGCATGCCTTATCCATTGAAATCCATTTCCGAGACTCATCTGGTAGCCTTGCCTGAGAAAGGTTGAGAATATGTGGAAGATTATTGTTCGTAGAATTCTTATTATGATTCCTCAAATATTTCTATTAAGTATTCTTGTTTTTCTAATGGCGAAGGCGATGCCGGGAGATGCGTTATCAGGGATGCTTGATCCAAATATTGATCCTGCAGCCATCGATGCGATGAGAGAAAAGCTAGGCTTAAATGATCCATGGTACATCCAGTACTGGGATTGGATCACTAAAGCGATACAAGGGGATTTTGGTCAATCCTTCCGTTTCAAAATGCCTGTTTCAGAGCTTATCGGTCAACGCCTCATGAATACCCTATGGCTGGCGATTGTCACACTGATTCTTACATACCTTATTGCGATTCCACTAGGTATTACTAGCGGTCGTTATAATGACTCATGGCTGGATCGCCTCATTACTGGGTATACGTATATTGGTTTTGCCGCACCATTGTTTATTTTCGCCCTCTTAATGGTATGGGTCTTCGGGTTTCATCTTCATTGGTTTCCTACTAGCGGTAGTGTCAGTCCTGGAGAAGTTCCGGGTACGCTAAGCCACTTCTGGAGTAAATTCTACCATCTGCTTCTGCCCGCGTTATCTATGGCGCTGATTGCAACGGTGGGGACAGTACAATACCTGCGTAATGAGATTATTGATACGAAACAAAAGGACTTTATCCTCACGGCAAGAGCCAAAGGCGCTTCAGAGTCGCGCGTCTATAATCGACATATATTGAGAAATTCCTTACTGCCAATTGCTGCATTTTTCGGGTATGAGATTACTGGACTGATCGGCGGAACGGTGTTCGTTGAAAGTATCTTTAGCTATCCGGGTATGGGGATGTTGTTCCTCAGTTCGATAACAATTCGGGATTTCAGCGTAGTAACGGCGCTCGTTCTTCTATATGGGATTGCTGCCATCGTCGGTGCGTTGTTATCAGACATTATCTTAAGTATCGTAGATCCGCGTATCCGGATTAAATAAGAAGATGAACACTTTGGGGTGAATAAAATGGCAAAGACAAGCGCAGAGCTAGCTCTGCTGCAGGAAACAGATAAAAGTCCATCAGGCTTCAGAATTGTGTGGCGTGAGATCGTGCGGGATAAACTGGCTTTGGTCTCACTGATTTTCCTATTTACGATTATTGCCGCCGTTTATGGGATTTCCTTATTTTTAGATCAAAAAGAAATTGTTACGGTTGATTTGTTCGCACTGTATGAGAAGCCTTCGGCTCTACACTGGCTGGGGACCGATTATGGAGGGCGGGATGTATTCGGTCAATTAATTATAGGCACACGAAATTCCATGTCTATTGCCATTATGGTTACTTTTTTTACGGGAATCATCGGTATTCTAGTAGGTTTGTTCTCTGGATACTTTGGGGGAACGGTAGATAATATTTCGATGCGTGTTGTAGATTTTTTCATGATCCTACCCTTTCTAATGATTGTTATAGCATTCGTAAGCGCAGTGCCTAAATACAATACGTTGACCTTCTCCTTTATCATGACTGCATTTCTTTGGATGGGGATTGCCAGGTTAATTCGTTCCAAGACGTTGCAAGAGAAGGAACTGGATTACGTTCAGGCATCTAAGACCCTAGGCTCCTCCAATCTTAAAATTATGTTCTCGCAAGTGCTGCCGAACCTAAGCTCAATCATTATCGTAACGATGACCTTGAATTTGGCAGCTAATATTGGATTGGAATCAGGCCTATCCTTTCTAGGTTTTGGTTTTCCAGAAAGTACACCCAGTCTAGGTACTCTAGTAAGCTATGCGAGAAATCCGCAAACGCTTGAGTTCAGATGGTGGATCTGGTTACCCGCATCACTGCTGATCCTGGTATTGATGTTGAGTATAAATAATGTGGGTCAAGCGCTCAAGCGTGCGACCGACGCAAGACAAAGAAAAGGATAATAAGGGAGGAAATGATTAAATGAGAAAACCCATCCGTTCTAAGGCACTACTAGTTTCATTAATGTTTGTAATGTTGTTTGTCCTTGCAGCCTGCGGCTCCAAGAACAACAACGGAGCGGCTGAGTCAACAGCTGCACCAAGTGCCAGTGCCCCTGCGGAAACCGCAGAAGCGACGGCAGCGCCTGAAGCAGAAGACGGACTTTATAACATTAAAGATTTCAGTAACATTAAGACCAATCAAGGTGAAGCTATTGATGGAGGCTCGATTACTTTTGGACTCGTTTCTGACAGTCCATTTGAAGGTACTTTGAACTGGAACTTCTATTCTGGAGATCCGGATGCACAAGTGTTGAATTGGTTTGATGAAGGCTTGTTAACATGGGATAAAGACTATGTATATACAAATGATGGTGCAGCAACGTATGAAGTCTCGGAGGATGGACGTACCTTTACCTTTACAATACGCGACAATGTGAACTGGCAGGATGGAAAGCCAGTGACAGCAGAAGATTGGCTGTTCGCGCATGAGGTTATTGGTAATCCGAAATACGATGGACCGCGTTACGGTTCTGACTTTACTAATATTGAAGGTATGGATGAGTACCACTCTGGTAAGGCCAAGACCATTTCTGGAATTAAAGTACTGGGTGATAAGAAACTGCAAATTACTTACCTGAAATCTACACCTTCTCTGTTAACAGGTGGGGTATGGATTTATCCGTTAGCCAAACATATCTTTGGTGGTATGGATGTTGCTAAAATTTCCTCTTCTCCTGAATTACGTCAAAAGCCGATTGGCTTTGGAGCTTTCAAAGTGGAAAGCATCGTTCCTGGTGAATCTGTAGTATTCGTTAAAAATGACGATTACTGGCGTGGAGCTCCTAAACTGGATAAGGTAATTCTGAAGGTTATCAACCCTACAACGATTGTGCAAGAATTGAAATCTGGTGGAGTTGACTTAGTGGATTCCTTCCCTGTTGATCAATTCCCGGATAATGCAAAGATGTCAAACGTTGAATTCCTGGGTGCGATTGACCGTGCTTATACGTATATTGGATTTAAGCTGGGGAAATGGGATGCAGAGAAAAAAGTTGTTGCCACCGATCCTAAAGCTAAAATGGCGGATGTAAACCTGCGTAAAGCTATGTGGGCTG
Organism: Paenibacillus sp. G2S3; assembly: GCF_030123105.1. Classification (NCBI taxonomy): domain Bacteria; kingdom Bacillati; phylum Bacillota; class Bacilli; order Caryophanales; family Paenibacillaceae; genus Paenibacillus; species Paenibacillus sp. G2S3. Next base: position 5,249,875 of record NZ_CP126095.1, on the reverse strand, counting down.
CTGTAGACAACGATACAGTGGGTAAGAAATTCTATAATGGTCTTCGCTGGAATGCAACAACTTTAATTCCACCGTCCCATCCGGAATTCCATGATGCTACTAATCCGGGCGTAGCTTACGATCAAGAAGCAGCCAAGAAAATTTTGGATGATGCAGGTTATAAGCTTAATGGTGAATTTAGAACGAATCCAGATGGCAGCGAGCTGAAGATTAATTTCATTTCGATGACTGGTGGAGACATTGCTGAGCCGCTGGCTCAATATTATGTACAATCATGGAAAGCCATTGGTCTGAATGTAACTTTGGAAATGGTAGAGTTTAATACCTTCTATGATCGCATTGGTCAAAATGGTGAGGATGATCCTACCGTTGATGTGTATCAAGGTGCTTGGGGTGTAGGGATTGACGTCGACCCAACAGGTCTATACGGTAAAGATGCAATCTATAACTTCCCTCGTTATGCAAGTGCAGAGAATGATCGCTTGCTCGCCGAAGGTGTTTCCGAGGCTGCATTTGATGTAGAAAAACGTAAAGAGATCTATAAAGAGTGGCAACAGCTCATGGTAAACGAAATTCCAGTATTCCCAACACTTTATCGTGCAGTAGTAGTTCCGGTTAACAACCGTGTCCTGAATTATGCGATTGGTGATGGCACTGGTCTCTACTATAACGACATCGCAGTATCTGCGGATAAAGCTGCAGTAGCTCAGTAAGTAGGAATAGCGGGAGTTAGTTTAAAGCAAATGGTAGGATACAGAACAGCAGTTTAGGGAGAGATTCCTGAGCTGCTGTTTTTTTGTGTGTATTGTGTTTGGTGTTTCGTTTCTTGTTTCATTTTTTATCTTTCATTTTTTATCTTTCCTTTTGAGTAGCTCTCTTGGCTATTTCTCCGCTTTGAAGCCGGCTAATTGTACTTTGTACAACTAAAACCTCATTTTAGAGCTGCAAAGGTAATATAACTGCATTTCATACATCTATTTTCCAGTTATATAGGCTAAAAAGGGATATTGGATGTTTTTAATTGTACATAATACAACTAAATCGAAAAGGGGATTTGAAAACAAGAAATAGCTGTATCAAATACAGCTATTTCTTAGGACTTCGTATGTTAGGGCTGATGCGGATGTATAGAATACACTTAAACTTGCGCTGAAGGAACAACCTTCTCGGCATATTCGATCGTGCCGCCACCGAGACATTGCTCGCCGAGATAGAAGACAACGGCTTGACCAGGAGTGATTGCTTTTTGTGGAACATCAAAGGCTACATTTATTGTTCCATCTTCCCGCGCAGTAAGAGTCACGCCTTGATCTGGCTGGCGATAGCGGAATTTGGCGGTGCATTTTAGCGGCTCAGAGCCTAGCTCTTGTCCGTTAATCCAGTTCACGCCGGAGGCAATCAGACTAGTGGAGTACAGGCTGTGGTGCTTGTCTCCTTGTACAACATAAAGAATGTTACGGCTAAGGTCTTTCTCAGCCACAAACCAAGGTTCGCCGTTACCGGACCCACCGATACCAAGGCCTTGGCGTTGACCCAATGTATAGTACATAAGTCCATCGTGGCGGCCCTTGATTTCCCCAGTTGCTATATCTACCATATCACCCGATTGTGCAGGGAGATATTGGCTGAGGAATTCACGGAAGTTACGCTCGCCGATGAAGCAGACGCCTGTGCTGTCTTTTTTCTTGGCAGTATAGAGACCAGCTTCCTCGGCAATTCTCCGTACTTCCGGCTTCGGAAGATGACCAATCGGGAACATTGCTTTAGAGAGTTGATACTGTCCCAGCGCGTTCAAGAAATAGGTTTGGTCTTTGTTGTTGTCTACACCGCGTAGCAGCTTGTACACACCATCTTCTTCTATAACACGTGCGTAATGTCCAGTAGCAACATAATCGGCACCAAGCTGAAGGGCTTTGTTCAAAAATTCTCCAAACTTAATCTCGCGGTTGCACATGACGTCAGGATTTGGCGTCCGGCCGGCCTTATATTCATCGAGGAAATAAGAAAATACTTTATCAAAGTATTCCTTCTCGAAATTAACGGTATAGTAAGGAATATCAATCTGCTCGCATACGCGGCGAACATCCTCTGCATCGCTTTCGGCCGTACATACTCCGAACTCGTCGGTATCGTCCCAGTTTTTCATGAAGATGCCGATGACGTCATAGCCCTGCTGCTTGAGCAGAAGCGCCGTGACGGAGGAATCGACCCCTCCGGACATGCCGACGACGACACGGGTGTCTTGTTTTGCTTTTGTCATCGTAATCACCATTTCTGTACCAAAAATACCGGTCATTCATGGAACACCCGGCTCAAAATGTATTATAACATACCTGTCTACTGTAAACCCTAAAATAAGAGGCTGAGAATAGAAAAATGTCCACCAGGGGTGAACATTCTTGCAAAATGTTTCGTTTTCCATTTCATTTGTGACTTCGAATATGATAACATAAACTAAGAGTAATCATCGGAATACCTTGATATGACAAACGCATGACTTACCAAATCAATAGTATACAATAACTAGAAACTAAACTGAAAGAGGTGCCCCTTTGAAAATATCAACCAAAGGACGTTACGGACTAACAATTATGATGGAGCTTGCACTGAAATTTGGTGAAGGACCGACCTCACTTAAGAGTATCGCTGAGAAAAATGGACTTTCTGAACACTATCTGGAGCAGCTAATCGCTCCTCTGCGTAACGCAGGACTTGTAAAAAGTATTCGTGGTGCATACGGTGGATATATTTTATCACGTGAGGCCAGCGCTATTACAGCGGGTGACATCATTCGTGTGCTAGAGGGACCCATTTCTCCTGTGGATTTCACTGAAGAGGATGACGCGGCAAAACGCGATTTATGGCTGCGTATTCGCGATAGCATTGCCGACGTACTGGATTCCACAACGCTTCATGACTTGATTAATTATAAAGAAGAGAGCTTGGCAGACAACTATATGTTCTATATCTAACAGGAATCAGAAATTCCGTGATTTCAAAGGGATTAGGAAGGTTCTTTGGGACTAGATGTCCACAGTTTACCCACCGCGGCAAGTAAGACAGTTAATATCACAAAGTAAATTCCCAAACGTTTGAGATTATGAAAAAGCCCTACTAACCTATATGGTCGGTAGGGCTTTTGTGGTTTACGGATTACCTCAGCCTTGAGTAATATAGAGGCAACGGAGCGTCGTTTATGTAACTTGTGTCTTCGTACAATGTGACAAGGTTAATCCTTGTCAGAGGACAGGAACTTGTAACCATTCCCTTTAAGGATAATAAAAAAAGTTGATCTTCACGAGACCAACCCATAGTTTTTAACTTATACTTTTTTTGAATCATTCTTGCATAAACCATTGGCATCTCAGATGTGAATTTTGCAACAGTTGGTGTATTTGTCCCATATTTAAGCCGGTTTGAAAAACATATTTATTCGTTAATTGGGCTGGCGTAGTTTTTTTATTTCTAATGGTGAATAACCTGCATGACGGTGAGGCCGGGTGGACGGCGGCGGTGCCCCGACCTGCTTTATTTCTGTAACGTTTCCGCTTAATTGGCTTTGTCAGAAGCTTCATAGATTAGGCAGCGAAGGGTCTGATCGGGATAGCGGAACTCCGCGGTATAGCTACTTCCATCTTCCAGCAACAGTTTAACATCCACCATCCCGCGTTTGTTGTTAAACTCGGTATCGGTTAGATAAGCTTTGACAATGGTTCTTGTTTCTCCCTGCTTGTCCGTGATGACCTGCACGGCTTTATGAATCCAACTGGCATCCTTCTGGATGGTGCCGGCTGCGTCGTCGTCGATGGGAGTTCTCTTCAGTGCCCAATTAATGGCTGTCGTATCCTCTACGGCACCGGTTGTTGCATTAATCAACACATCATATTCCCAGAATACCTCGCCTGATCCAAGCAGGGTAAGCTTCTTGTAAGGAGCAAAATGAACTGTCCAGGTTGGACGTTTGTTTAGTCCCAGCTCAATCAGCATTCTCGATGTTTTTAGCTTGGACACATCGGCAGCGAACAGCTTGCGCACACTGTCAGAGGCCAGTGCCTCAGCTTCAGCCTGGCTGATTTTCTGAGGCTGAAGCTGAGGCACAGTCGGATTTCGTTTGGACACGAAGTAATTCAGCCGGTAGTACCAGTCAATCAGCTGTAACAGTTCCTCATCAGTCATACTCCTCTCCGGGTAGGTGTATGTATTGGTTTCTAAATCTAGATACAAATCTGCTTGTCCGGCCTTTAACGGCAGCTGCTGCTTGGGGCGGAGGCCGTCATACGCATACTGATCCTCCAATACTTGTCTGCGGTTGATTTCGGATTCGGTTTGTTCCCGACCTGAAATATGGGGATCTTCTGCCTTGTCTATAAAGTCATAGATTTGCTGGATTTGCGCCGCTGTCATCTGTTGATACAGGTCTTGTTGTATGGTGGATACCGGCGCCGGCGCCTCCACCTTCAGCACGGGTATCGTGCTTTCACTCAAAGCCAGCCGATTACTGCCCTGAATTGACGAACTGTTCTTGGCGAAAACTACGGAATTCATCAGGCTGGGGACGAGCAGCGCACTGGCTGCAAGCACACCAGCTGAAAACAGGATAACAACTAATGTAGCGGACCGCTTTTTCTTGTTCAATCAGATTTACCTCCATTGGGATCTAAGATGATGAATCTTTATACACCTTAACACCAAGTTATTATAGAATAGGAGGATAGTTGTTATGGAGTTGTAAAAAGATCGGATACTTTCCCTTCACCAAGGACAGTTAGGAGTTAATCTCAATTTTGTCCACGTTCTTCTTCAAGAGCCATAGCTACAATGCAAGAAGTGTCTTTACAATAAAGATGTGCCGGAAGCGGGAAGTATTGACTTAGTGTCGTATTTACATCGATGTGATTAGTCATAACATTTCACCTCATTGGGAGTATATGGTCAACACTATAGCATGCTTAGTAGTATGGTTAAAGTTTTATTAACACAAAAAAAGCCCTGCTTGCCATTACGGTAGCAGGGCTTTTTTTGCTTTTATATCTCGACTTCTTCCCAGCCTGGTGGTAGTGGATCTTCAGGTGCAGGCTCTAGATGTTCAGGTGGTTCACTGATAAGTAAAGGTTCTCCAATATCGAGTAAGACAGTTTGTGTTCTTTTCGCTAGTACAATGCCAATCCTGCCGGTGTGGAAACCGGTTATGATACGAACGCGTATGCCAATAGTAATTTCACTAAAATTCATAGGGATTCTCCTTTTTAAGTACCCACACTTTGCCCACAGATCGCCTTGTAGATGAGTGTTTTTTAGTGTAGATACAACTCGGTATAAAAAGTGATATTCCTAATCCCTATGCGGCTTTAACTAACTTCTGATACATCCTTGTAGATGTAGTTAGATAGATGTTTTACATATAGTTATTGTACGTGGAATAAATCCCCAAAATTTGTTGTTTTAACGTTTAGGCTCCCTATTGGGAGCTTTTTTTTATGAAATTGAAATCATGAAAAATTACATTTCCTGCAAAACACTTAGTTTAAGAACATCAGAGTAATCCATGAAGGTTGGCTTCTCGATTACCGAGAGAATGGTCAGGTTAGTCTCGCTACGCAAAAAAAAGGATGCCGCATATTCGCTCGGCATCCTTTTTATGAATCATCAGAAGTTTATTAATAGCTTATTGATTATCACCAAACCAAATGTTCTCTGTACCGGTCCGCGTGTCCGTCCATACGCTCACTAGACGGCCTGTTTGGGGGACGATGGCATTGCCAATGTAGTCCCCAATAAGGGTAATGCCGGTGACGTCAAAGGAAGTTGTCGTTATACGGGTGTTTGTAAACGTCATACCGCCATCTCTAGATGTAGCTAGATAAACATCAAGGTTGAGGGGATTGACTCGATTAGTGTAATAGGTAACGAATATTGCGCCATCCGCAGGGGACACGGTGATGGCTGGGAAAAAGTTTTGGGAGCCCGCTGGACTACCCGTAATGGATATTGGTGTGCCCCAATCCACACCGAAATCAGTGGAAGTAGCAAGAAAAATATCGGCATAACCTTCTCGGAAATCTTGCCATACAGCATAGACATTACCTTGCGTTGTCGGTGCATTAGAAATATCCGCTGCGAGTGAAGGATATGTCAGACATCTAAATGAATATCCCGGCAATGGATCTGGTGGGACTACAACGGTGTCGACCATGGTTTCAGGCGTAAAAGTGACTCCACCGTCTGGGGATGTGCGAATTTTAAGATCAGTATTACCGGGAGGCTGATTGATCCATCCCACGACAACAATCCCATTTAATGTGATTGCTATACCGGGGAATTCTTCAAATTCTTCGACCGAAGACAGCAGGGCGGGACTGAAATAGGTATCACCGCTATCTAGGGAACGATTGAAGAATATCGTATTTCCTGGTATGAATTGGGTGTTGTAATCATGCGTATAACCAGTATATACATTTCCAAAATAGGGACTTGATCCAGCCTTGTCGGTGACAACGACCACCTGGTCATCATTCACAAACTGTCCAAACCCTTGATTCACGATGACTGGCGGTCCGAATGAAGAGGCGTTGTCGACAGAGGTATAGGAAACAATCGACCCGCTGAGACCATCTGAATCGAAGGCATGAGCCAATACTACGAACGTGGTTGGAAAAATATAATCAATATGTGGTGCTTCGATGCCTGCAAATCCTGTAGGTAGCGGTAATAATGTTGTTGTCCAAGTGGCACCTGCGTCAATAGATTTGTATAAACCTATATTGGGAGGGCCTGACCGAAGGTCTACAGCAACGGCAACCATCACCGAAGGATTAAGCCAATTTACCGCGATCGTTGGCTCGAATTGAGCGCTTGTGCTCGGCGAAATTTGAATATTAACCATGCAAAACTCCTTTCGCAATAGAGTTTTTGGTACTTACGGATTCAGCTGGGCTATGAAAGTAAGTTCGGATTGCAGCACTCTTTGATGAGGGATGACGTTGCCTGACGAATCCGTTCCGAATACCGTAATAATCGTGTCTGCGGGTGCATTTCCAGTTACGAGAAATTGGACTTCATATGCTGAATTGCCTGCGATAGTAAAACTGAGAATCTGGCTGGTGTTAGCATTAATATTCAATGAGCTGGAGTAGACTAAAGCCTTACTAACAAAGGTATTCCATACGTAAACGTGATAGACTACGTTAGATGAAAAACTAAGGTTGTCATTGTCGATGTTAATGACCACGTTGGATGCTGGAGTAGTTCCTGTGTTCGTAATGATACCTGTTGTACTTGCCATGAGCTTCACCTCTTCTATTAGTTTGCTATATATTATGAATTGAGGTTCATTGTGTTTGGACAAGGGAATCAGATATATTGCGGAAATATTGCGATCTAACAATGGGTATCAGAAAATCAAGAAGCAATCACCGATAAAAACAGGGTGGTTGCTTCTTTTTTAGGCGCAATAAATCCTCTAAGAGGCATTCACACAGGCACAAAGGTGGAATTTAAATATACTAATCGTATACTCCAATGTAGAGAGAGGTAAAAATCATGGCGGATGTAGGGGTAGTTATGCCTTTGTATACCCAAAAGCCGGAATTTCTCCGGCAAGCTCTGGAGTCTGTGCTGCGCCAAACCTTCACCGAATTTCGACTGGTCATTGTGATTGATGGTGCGCCAGAAATGGAACCGCTTGTGAGATCTATCATTGCCGAGGATCCGAGGGTTACAATTATCTCTTATGTACAGAACAGGGGTATCGCACATGCGCTGAATACGGGCTTTGATCTTTTGTTTAGCGATCCCAGTATTCAGTATTTGAGTTGGGTCTCCAGCGATAATGTTTATGAACCCCGTTTTCTCGAAATTCTTCGAGGTGCTCTAGTGAAGGGGCCGCAGGAGCTAGGGATCGTGTACAGTTCTTTTCAAAGTATAGATAACGAGGGAACCCTACTTCATAACGAACATCAACTAGCTACTCAGCGAAATTATCAGTCACAGCCCAAAGAGAGCTTGCTGGATTACTCGCTTATTGGCGTTTCTTTCATGTACAAATCGCAGGTTGCGAAGCTTGTTGGAGCGTATGGAATGGAACCGGTGGAGGATTATGATTACTGGCTTAGAATGGCTGAACATTGTGATATTCGCTTTATCCCCGTGGAGCTGGTTAAATATCGTGTGGATTCTACTTTTAGTGTATCTGCACAGCTACATTCCACTGAAAATCATCGTAGATGGAGATATACGTATCATTTGACCCGCCATCAGGCGCGATTCCGTAGAGGGATTCGTCCTATGATTACCGTTTTATTTCCAGTAGTGAATGCTTGTGCGGATGAAATTGCGAGGATAGAGAATCTGTATGAACAAACGTATAGTAATTATGAGTGTCGGGTGCTGGATTTATCACTAACGGGTCACCCCTCTGCTCTACTGGGTTCAATCCCTCATCCAGCAACGGAGTTCGTTAGGATGCCAGGAGTTGTGGAGTCGCACGCGATTTGTGGAGCGCTAGAGCACTTGTCCACTCCTTACACGATAGTTTTAGGTCCCAAGATCTTCATAGGAGCACTCGATATTGAATACATGCTGGAGGCTTTGATTACTACCGGTGGGGACACGATCTCCAATTATTATACGGATGATCATAGCTTGATTGGATTTCGGCACAGACATGTCCCATCGACCAAAACTCACTACTATAATGAGCTGTTTCGAAGCGCAGATTTGTATGATTTGTTGAAGATCTATTTTTCCTAAAATAATATGCGAATGAGTGATCGTAATGAAGATTTTGTTCACCTTTTACAACCCGAGCGGAGGCATGCAAACCCTGAACCGAGTGCGCTGCCAAGCGCTACATGATCGCGGTGTTGAGTGCCACTTGTTGTACACGCACCCTGGAAAAGGGCAGCAAAATATCCGTAACATCCAAACGTATATTACAAATAATGATGACGAGATCAGGGAATTGCTCAGTCGGGAAGCCTTTGATTTGATTGTAGTGTGTACTGATATTTATTTAGCAGAGAGGTTCAGAGGGTTTGGTTACAAGGGGCCGCTTGTTTTTGAGGTGCAGGGATTAGGGACATTAGATGAAGCGGAGCAAGTCGTTAATAATTTTAATGAGCGGATTCACAAGCTAACCGATGCACTGCTCTATCCAGAAACCACCCATTTGCAGACCCTTTTTAAAGGTGGATTCCCCTCCATTCCTCAATATTGCTTTGACAATCCGATCGATTGCGATCAGTTTGGCTATACCAATTATCCCGCAAAAAGCTTTCCCATCCTAGGCTGGGTAGGACGAATTCAAACAAATAAGAACTGGAGAGAATTTCTACAAATCGGACAAAGGCTGCTGGCGATCCATCCCGAGCTTTATTTATGGATTTTTCAGGATGATACGTTATTTGAGCCGGAGCAAAAAAAGAGCTTCGAACAATTTGTAGCCGAGACTGGGATTGCTTCACGTTTGATTTCGCATTCTAATGTTCCTCATGAGCAGATGGCAGATTATATGAGCATTATTGGTGATTCGGGAGGTCTGCTCTGCTCCACCTCTATTCTTGAAGGATTTGGGTACGCGGTAGCTGAGGCGATGTTGTGTCGTTGTCCTGTACTTACTACGGATTCAGATGGCATTCGGAGATTAGTCATTAATAATCATACTGGAAAAATATACACGAGAGGGCAGCTGGATGAAGCTGTGAATGCTGCTTTATCATTAATGCATGATCCAGCACTGCGGGACAGAATTAGGATGAATGGCGAATGGCATATCCGAAACAATCTTTCCTCCGGGCTGTATGCGGACAGATTTCTACAGATGTCTCAGCAATTGCTGAGACGTCGGTCTAAGATTGAGCGTCGATGGTCTTAACTCTGCGGCTAACCCGCAGGGTTAAGGATTTTTTTCATGGATTAACAACGAGGTCAGAATTAGCGTCAATAAAAAGATTAGATTTATACCTATCATCTGATCTATATCTCTTTAATTAATTCCTTCGTATCATTCCGAACATTTCCCACAGCCGTGGAAACTGGATAAGCTCTCATTTGTTGTTGATCATACGGCTTCAGGAGCTTTATTAGAGAGGTAGTGTCCTGATTGCCGCGGCTCAGCCACTCTGCCTCATCCTCAGGCTTCAAAATAACCGGCATGCGATTATGGATTTCAGCCATAAGCTCGTTCGGAGTAGTCGTTATAATCGTGCAGGTACTTAATTTATTCCCCTCAGGGTCCATCCAAATATCATATAATCCGGCCATGGAGAAAATCCCCCCATCGCGCATCACGATCCGCATGGGTTGTTTGCTGCTGCCTTGCATCTTCCATTCATAGAATCCATCGGAAGGGATAATGCATCGGCGTGAGCTTACTAATCGTTTGAACGAAGGCTTCTCCAGCAGCGATTCTGCCCGGGCATTGATCATTTTACTGCCGATTTTGTCATCCTTGGCCCATGATGGGACCAGACCCCAACGCAGTTCACCAAGCTTATTGCTGGAGCCTGTATTAATGACTGCCGGAATTTGCTGCATGGGCGCAGCGTTATATTTTGGGGCATAGTGGACAATGGTTGAATCATTCGCAAAATATCTGACCATCAGCTCTTCCATGGTGACGGTTATTGTATAACGTCCGCACATTATTTACACTCCCCAGTCAGTAGATTAGTAGTTCGCTCAGTTTACAGCTTAAATTAGTCATGTTATGCTCGAAATATTTCTTATTATAAACGAAGCGGAATGAATGAAGAAAGAGGTGCGCATTGGTGATTCTGGTAAGCTCTTGTCTAGCTGGCATGAAAGTGAGATATAATGGTACGGATTGTTTGGATGAGAAAATTCAGAAGCTTTTGAATGAGAATCAAGCGATTGCTGTGTGTCCAGAATTACTGGGAGGATTTTCTACGCCTAGAGAGCCAGCCGAAATCATTGGTGGGAATGGCGAGGATGTGCTGGCAGGGACGGCTAAAGTGGTGGATCGTTCAGGTACAGATGTTACAGATATGTATTTAAAGGGTGCTTATATCACGCTTGCAAAAGCTCAAGAGGTCTCAGCTACGATGGTAGTGCTTAAAGAAAACAGTCCTTCTTGCGGCAGCGGCATGATTTATAATGGGGAATTTAAAGGAAAGAAAATAGCGGGAAATGGCGTTACTACAGCTTTACTTAGAAAAAATGGCATTGAGGTAACCTCTGAAGAGAACTGGCTATTATAATCCTAGCATTCATAGGGAAATGATTACAATATTGTGTTCTTTCACTTGTGGAAAACTCACTTCTCGCGCGGTATAATTTAATAGTTGCAAGTATAAACGTCTTCGGCGTCCTTATAAGGACGGTTAGCGTTTAAGCGAGAAATATAAGAATAATGTATAACATGAAACTTATACCTTCTTATATTTTTAGAAGAACTAGTTTCCTATACTGTAGAAGCGGAGAAATAAATATGAAATCCATCTATTTGGACCACGCCGCATCAACCCCGGTTCATCCCGAGGTGGCTAAGGTCATGCTGAATATAATGACAGAACAATACGGAAATGCATCGAGTGTACATCAGTTCGGGCGTTCAGCTAAAAGAATATTGAATGGGGCGCGCGATTCCATCGCCGCCTTTTTGGGCTGTTCATCTGAAGAGTGGGTGTTCACTGGAGGCGGCACAGAAAGTGACAATTTAGCGCTCTATGGAGCAGCAGCTGCAGTTTCCCATAAAGGAAAACATATTATTACCACCCAGATCGAGCATCATGCAGTGTTACATACCTGCGAAGAGCTAGAGAAGGAAGGTTTCAAAGTAACCTATCTTCCTGTGGATTCGAAGGGCAGGGTATCCGTCACAGACGTAGAGGCTGCGTTGCAGGAAGACACGGTGCTTATCAGCGTAATGTATGCCAACAATGAGGTAGGCACTGTTCAGCCCATTCAGGAGATTGGTCAGCTCGCAAGAGAACGGGGAATTCTGTTCCATGTAGATGCTGTACAAGCTCTTGGTGCCCTTCCAATTACATTACGGGAGCTTCCAGTAGATTACATGAGCTTTACCGCTCATAAAATCAATGGGCCTCAAGGGATCGGGGGGCTATACGTCCGAAGCGGAGCGCCGCTGCATCCAAGACTTCATGGCGGCCTTCAGGAGCGTGGCAGACGTGCCGGAACAGAGAATCTGGCCGGAGCTGCTGGATTTGCCAAAGCCGTTGAGATAGCCGTTAAGGGTCTTTTAGAACGTCAACAGAATATGAAGCTCCTGCGCAATAGACTACTCGAGGAGCTGGATACTCTGATTGGACGAGAGAGTTATTCGCTTAACGGTAATCCCGAGCATTTTTTATCTAGTATTCTGAATTTGAGCTTCCCAGGGGCTGGGACAGATGTTATGCTGATGAACCTGGATATGGAGGGGATTGCGGCAGCGAGTGGTTCGGCTTGCACGTCAGGATCACTGGAAATATCTCATGTTCTGAAAGCAATGGGACTTCCCCAAAATATTTTAGAGTCCGCGATTCGATTTAGTATCGGTTTGGGTAATACTACTGAAGAAATCGAGTACGTTGCTCGAAAAGTTGAAACCATTTTGAATCGCCTACGTAAATGAGACTAGTTACTCTAGGTTTCGATCTGTATCGAGGCGATTCGGGCTTTTGGCTTTCTGAGAACTCGTAAGTACACTCAAAGTGAGGGGACCGAGGCAGCCATGAGACTACAAGATCTGATCGGCTTGGCTGTATTTGAAGTTGAAGAGGGGAATGAAATCGGCAAGATTGTCGATATCCTACTCGATTCAAACTGGAATATTACGGGTATTGAACTGGAAAGCAAATCTTTTTTTGGTGGCCATGTGAAATTTGTGGCATGGAAAGATATTGTGGCCTACGGCGAGGATGCTGTCATGATTCGTAGTAAAGAGTCGATTGATAAGACAGATGCCGATCATATACCTTGTACTTTTCTATTAGGAAAGAACAAACTTAAGGATTTGAAAGTACTAACTACAACGGGAACTATACTTGGACGAATATCGGATGTTTATTTTGACCAAAAGTTGGGAAACACAATAGGAGCGCTGGAAATCAGTGACGGGCTTGTGACTGATTTGATCGAAGGCCGAAAATGGCTGCCTTGTTCTGATGAGATGTCCATTGGTGAGAATGCTTTAATGGTTCCTGCGATGAGCGAAGAACGGCTACAAAAAGCCATTAATATTGTTAACGGATAGGTGGAATGTATTATATGAAGTGTCCAAATTGTAACTCTAAAGATATCGGAAAGATTGGTTCCCACCAGTTCTATTGCTGGGGCTGTTTCATTGAATTGACGGTAAACGGCGAGAAAATGTCGGTGTATCAGGTTGAAGAAGACGGTACACTCAGCTCGCTGGACGATCTGTTCTCCGGTGATGATATGACTCAGGATTTCCCGCAAATTCATGCGTCGTCTTAACTATGAATCTTGCTTTGTAAGCAAGAATGATCTATGCACTTAAAGCGTCAATCTCCTTTCAGCTGAAATCAGCTGCAGGGTTATTGACGCTTTTTTTGGGTTCCCCGCAAAGCATCGAAGCAAAGGCTTCACTTTGTGGGGTTATTTTGTGTGCTTGATGGTTATTTTGCTGCGGCCATACATATACTTATTTACGAAGCTAGTCCAGGCTACAGTCGCAGGAGGGTACACTCATGGAGCAATGGTCCCAAAGAAAGTGGTTCCGCTGGATGATCGGAGTGCTGCTCTCTCTGATCATTTTATATTTTGTTTGGTTGCTTCGTCCGATGCTGCAGGGGATATTTGTATTTTTGAAGGCAATCCTCGCTCCATTTCTGGCAGCTATGATTATTTCCTACGTGCTGAATCCCGTCGTTAGTATGCTGGCCGGGCGGAAGATGCCGCGTAGTGTAGCTGTTCTACTTATATATGCAGTGTTTTTAACGGCCATTGCAGTGATCGCAATTAACCTTATCCCGATGTTTATCGAGCAGCTTGAAGAGCTGAATGAACATTTGCCAGAGATGACGCTGCAAGCCCAAGGGCTGATGCGACATATGAATTCTAGACTGATACCGCCAGGGGTCGAGATGGGGATGAACAATTGGTTTTTTCAATTGGAAAGTCGCCTCGCAGAAGGGATTTCTAACTTTCTCGATAATATAGGGACAACGATTAACGTGCTGTTCAATGCTTTTATCGTGCCGTTTCTAGTGTTCTATATTCTGAAGGATTTTGACGTGTTTGAACGGACGGTGGTCTCTTGTCTGCCCCGCGCACGGCGTAAGTCTATTGTGACTTTGTTAAAAGATATCGATGATGCACTCGGCAACTACATTCGTGGACAGTTTCTCGTCTGCATTATTATAGGTGTGCTTGCTTATATCGGTTATGCCATCATCGGAATGCCGTATGCTTTACTGTTTGCCAGTGTGGTGGCAGTGTTCAATATTGTTCCGTATATGGGTCCCTTTTTGGGGGCTGCACCAGCCATTGTGATGGCTTCGACCGTTTCTTTTCGTTTAGTGCTGCTGGTTGCAGTGGTTAACACAGTGTGCCAAATCGTGGAAAGTAACATTATTTCACCTCAGGTGGTGGGAAAGAAGCTGCATTTGCATCCGTTGCTCATTATTTTTGCGCTTCTGGTTGGCGGCGAATTGGCGGGAATGATCGGACTTATTCTTGCTGTACCGTTCTTTGCGGCTGCAAAAGTCGTTATTCAACACTTTATGACGTATTTAATCAAACGAAAGCCCGTATAAATAGGGTAAAACATTGACTATAGTCAGCAGTTTTGTATATAATGTTGGGGAATATTACTGATGAACAATCAGTATATATAGTTGATCGATGATGAGGAGTATTAATTCTATACCGTTATTGCAGAGAGCCGGCACTAAGGTGCGAGCCGGTTAACGGAACGGAGTGAACTCACCTCGGAGTAACGGCGCAAGTTTCAGGATAGTCCACTAGATATAATGGATGTCCTAGGTGAACCGCCGTCGCCTCACCCCCGCTAAAGGGTGCAAAGTGAGTGGCAGAATAAAGTATATTCAGCCGCTAACTAGGGTGGTACCACGGGAATTATAACCTCTCGTCCCTAGCGATAATACGCTAGGGATGGGAGGTTTTTTTGTAAATATAAGAGGGTATAGGTTTCCCGAAATACTTCATGTCTTATATTTCTCGCATAAACGCTTACCGTCCTTATAAGGATGCCGATGGCGTTTATGCTTGGTTAAGAAATCTAAGTAGTAATACTCCAAGGAGGAGCAGACAATGAGCGACAATCAAACAAACAGTATACCTGCCGGCGGTTACCGGGCGCAGGCTATTGAGCCCAAGTGGCAAAAGTTCTGGGATGAGAACAAAAGTTTCAAGACAGGTGAAGATCCAACCAAACCAAATTTCTATGCACTCGATATGTTCCCGTACCCTTCAGGTGCAGGACTGCACGTAGGTCATCCAGAAGGCTACACAGCAACGGATATCGTATCCCGCTACAAACGGATGCGTGGTTTTAACGTGCTGCACCCAATGGGCTGGGATGCTTTTGGACTTCCTGCAGAGCAATATGCGATGGATACGGGTCAGCATCCACGTGATTTTACAGATAAGAACATCGATAACTTCCGTCGTCAGATCAAATCGCTGGGTTTCTCCTACGACTGGGATCGTGAGATCAGCACTACAGATCCGGATTATTACAAATGGACGCAGTGGATTTTCATCCAGTTGTACAACAAAGGCTTGGCTTATGTAGCAGAAGTACCTGTTAACTGGTGTGAGGCACTGGGGACAGTACTTGCCAACGAAGAAGTTATTGATGGTAAAAGTGAGCGTGGAGGACATCCGGTTGTCCGCAAACCGATGCGTCAGTGGATTCTGAGAATTACGGAATACGCTGAGCGTCTGCTTGAAGATCTGGAAGAGCTGGATTGGTCTGAGAGCATCAAGGATATGCAGCGTAACTGGATCGGCAAATCCACAGGTGCAGAAGTGAACTTTGAAATTGAAGGTCACGACGCTAGCCTGACCGTGTTTACAACACGTCCAGATACATTGTTCGGAGCAAGCTACTGCGTATTGGCACCAGAGCATGAACTGGTTGATGCCATTACAACAGAAGCACAACGTACAGCGATTTCAGAATATCGTGTGAAAGCTTCCCATAAGAGCGATCTTGAACGTACAGATTTGGCTAAAGAGAAGAGTGGTGTATTCACGGGTGCATATGCAATCAATCCTGTGAATGGCGCTAAGGCACCGATCTGGATTGCAGATTATGTACTTGCTGGATATGGAACGGGTGCGATCATGGCGGTTCCAGGTCACGATACACGCGACTGGGAATTTGCTAAACAATTCGGCCTGAATATCGTGGAAGTCGTGCAAGGTGGCAACGTTGAAGAAGAGGCGTATTCCGGAGACGGACCGCATGTCAATTCTGATTTCTTGAATGGACTTAAGAATGAAGAAGCGATTGCGAAGATGATTGCTTGGCTGGAAGAGAAGGGCGTAGGTAAAGGTAAAGTAACCTATCGTCTGCGTGATTGGCTGTTCAGCCGTCAACGCTACTGGGGAGAGCCGATTCCAATTCTGCATTTGGAAGACGGTACAATGAAGACCGTTCCGGTTGATCAGCTGCCATTGGTGCTGCCTGATGTGGATGCGATTAAACCTTCAGGTACTGGGGAGTCTCCACTTGCGAATGTAACAGAGTGGGTAGAAACGATCGATCCTGAAACTGGTATGAAGGCTCGTCGTGAGACGAACACCATGCCGCAATGGGCGGGTAGCTGCTGGTATTACCTGCGTTATATTGATCCGAAAAATGATCAAGAGCTATGCTCCCCTGAGAAGCAAAAAGCATGGCTTCCAGTGGATCTGTACATTGGCGGAGCCGAGCATGCCGTACTTCACTTGCTCTATGCTCGTTTCTGGCACAAAGTGCTTTATGATATCGGCGTAGTGGAAACGAAAGAGCCTTTCCATAAGCTGGTTAACCAAGGTATGATTCTTGGAAATAACAATGAAAAAATGAGTAAATCACGCGGAAATGTTATCAACCCTGATGAGATTGTTGAAGCTTTCGGTGCGGATACACTGCGTGTCTATGAAATGTTTATGGGTCCTCTGGAAGCAACCAAGCCTTGGAATGAAAAAGGTGTTGAAGGGGTTCATCGGTTCTTGTCCCGCGTATGGCGCCTGTTCGTGAATGAGGAAGGTAAGCTCAATTCCAAAATCACAGCAGATGGCGGCACGGATGAGTTCAAACGTACTTGGCACAAAACGATTAAGAAAGTCACTGAGGATTTCGAGCATCTGCGTTTCAATACGGCGATTAGCCAGTTGATGATTTTCATTAACGATGCCTACAAGCAAGAAACGTTGTCCCAGGAAGCTGCGGAACACTTTGTACAAATGTTGTCGCCACTGGCGCCGCATATTGCTGAAGAGCTGTGGCAACTGCTCGGTCATGAAGGAAGCATCAGCTACGTGGCTTGGCCAACTTATGATGAAGCATGGACAGTTGATGCTGAGGTTGAAATCGTTATTCAGGTGAATGGTAAAATCGTACAACGCGCATTGATTCCGCTGGATATGGGTCAGGAAGAAATGCAAGCTCACGCGCTGTCACTCCCTAATGTGAGTGCAGCTGTAGAAGGTAAAACCGTACGCAAGATTATTGCGGTTTCTGGCAAGCTTGTAAATATTGTAGTGGGTTAAGCGAAGAACGCAATTCTGCCCGCAGCATCGGAGAAATCCGTGCTGCGGGCTTTGTTGTTCTAACGCTCTTTAGGATCTTGATTAACGGTGTCATGTCCGAATAGCTCATCAAGCTTAATAACATCCTCATCATATTTATCATGCGTAGTCGTGATGAGGCGTTCAAATACACCTTCTAGACTGGTACGCAAGTGGTTTAACGCTTCTGCGGTAATGCCGCCGCGAACAGCAACCCGATCTTGAAGCTCTTGGGGGGTGAACTCTCCTTCTGTCAGCAGTTTGCCTGTTCCAAGCAGCATTTCACCAGCAAGTCGGCTGATTAACGTCTCTTCAATTCCAGTGGCCTCTACTGCTGCTTCAATCCAGCGCTCAATGAAGTAGCTTAAGAACGCAGGCCCACAGCTGGAGAAATCAGAAGCGATTCGGGTATGTGCTTCTTGAATTTCCAAAGGAACACCTATGAAAGACAACAGCTGTAGCAGTACAAGCCTGTCTTCTTTATTAAGCCTGCTGCCAAATATGCACAGTGAAGTCCCGCTCTTGACGCAGTGCGTAATACTTGGGATGATCTTGGCAATTTTGGACGGCAAAGCGGATTCCAGATGATGCAATTGAACTGGACTTGTAATAGATACGACGATTTGCTCACTCCGGAGACATGAGCCGATCTCATCTGTTAATGTTTTAAATTCAAGTGGCTTTACGCATAAAAAAACGATATCACTTCCTAACGCTGTCTCCTTATTGCTTCCGCAAATGGAAATGCCGGGGTGACGCTTCTCAAGCTCCAGCAGCTTGTTCAGGCTGCGGTTGCTAGCAAGCACATCACACGGTTCTAGCGCTCCGGAAGAAAGAAAGGCGTCGATCAGCAGGCTGCCCATGCTGCCTGTTCCGATAAATCCTACTTTCACCTGTGGTTCCTCCTTTCTAGCGTTGCTTTTTACTAACTGACATGAATTCTCTTCGTTATATGTATGCAGGATAGCCTTGGACAAATGACAGGTTTTGTATGAATTATTAAAGGGGATTCCAATTAAAGGAATGTATGAAGATTCACAAAAAAGTATAAGACGAATTTTCGTGAGGAGGAGCGCATTTTGAATAAAGGGAGTATAGTGCTCGGAGTGGCTGTAGCTTTACTGGGTAGTGGGCTGTTATGGGCCGCTGGGAGTAAGGGGGATTCTGGCATTGCCGGATGGGAGATCATGAATGCAAGCATGGAACAGGCGATTGGAGTCGCTGAGTCAGATGAAGCTTCGACCACAGAGGGCAACGTGGGAGGCCGGCAGACGAAGGTAGATAAGCAAAGTGCTGGGAAAGTTACAGTGGGAGCTGAAGCTATTGGGAAGACTGATGCTAGTGATAAGCCTGATGTTGCTGAGAAGGTTAAGGTGGATACACAAGTAGATCATGCTGTCCCAACTCCAGTAGATGAACAGGGGACGACGGTTGCTGGGGAGAATGCTGCGGGGGCACTTGAAGTTTCCACGCCAGCTGCTTCACAGGAAGGTAAAATAAATGTGAATACAGCGGGTGCTAAGGAGCTGATGGATCTTCCAGGCATCGGAGAGAAGAAGGCTCAGGCTATAATCGATTATCGCAACCGTGAAGGGGCTTTTCGTAGCCTATCTGATTTGGGGAAGGTCAAGGGGATCGGACCCAAAATGCTGGAAAAGTTAAAGCCGATAGTAGTATTTTGAAGATAAAATGGGATTGAAAGTGCTGTTGAATGTACTACAACCGTTGTCCTAGTGAAAACTTGTGGGGATGTGCTACAATAGTTAACAACTATTTAGAAGGATATGGAGATTGATTATGACTGCTGCTTATCGTAAAGACTGGGATACTTACTTCATGGACATTGCCTGCATGGTCTCAACTCGTTCACGCTGTAATCGCCGACATGTGGGTGCTGTACTGGTACAAGGCAAGAAGTTGCTAGGAACAGCGTACAACGGGGCGCCAATGGGCGTACCTGATTGCTCGGAGGCAGGCTGTATGCTTTCGGAGCAGTATGAGATGGAGATCGTGGATGGCGTAGAGACTATGGTGAAGAAACAGCGCTGTATTCGCACGATTCATGCGGAACAGAATCTTTTGCTATTTACAGACCGGATCGATCGGGAAGGCAGTACCGTCTATGTGACGGACGAGCCTTGCTGGACATGCGCTAATATGCTGGCGAACAGTGGTATTGTGGAGATCGTGTATTACCGCCCTTACCGCAAGGATATGGAAAAAGTAGAAGCGATGATGGCTGCAAAAGGCATCGTATTTCGCCAATTGGAGAATTATGAGCCGCCAAGTGAAACGATGATAAAAGTGTCGGAATAGCTGATCTGTAATGTACAACTCTA
Organism: Paenibacillus sp. G2S3; assembly: GCF_030123105.1. NCBI lineage: Bacteria > Bacillati > Bacillota > Bacilli > Caryophanales > Paenibacillaceae > Paenibacillus > Paenibacillus sp. G2S3. Next base: position 5,229,812 of record NZ_CP126095.1, on the reverse strand, counting down.
ATTGAATAAGATGACTTGAGGAAGAACCTCTCGTGCGCTCTTGTGGCGTATGTAGAGGTTCTTTTTTGTATCCAGTATCGAGAAAAGGGGGGATGGGGACGTGAAGGAGAGACCTTTGCTAAGCTTTACAACATGCTGGGTGGCTGGAAGCGCAGCGGCTTGCTTATGCTCAGGGAACGGGCTGCTGTTAGCGTGGACTGGATTAATACTTTTACTGGTGAGTCTGAGGGTGTGGGGAACAATGAGCTGGAAATACATAGCGGTGTTATGTTTGTCCATTTCTTTAGCGGCTGGATATTGGGAGTGGAACGAAGCTCGCAACATTCGTGGAATTCCTGAAGTGTTGGGTAGTACGAATGCAGAACTAAATGAGAGTTCGGTGGAAGCAAGAGGTACGATCGTTTCCGTGGTGGAACGGGATGGGGATCGGGTTAATTTTATAATGAAGCTCTCACATATGAAGCTGCTTACAGAGGGTGATGAGAAAGCAGCTGATCCTATGGATGGACAGGACAGCAAGATGCAAGGAGAATTAATCGCGGTGCAGATCAAACTTCTGGCCGAGCAAGAAATTGCTGTAGCTGCGGAGTGGCGAAGAGGGGATGAGGTGCTACTTAACGGTGTGTTGGAAGAGCCGGCAGTAGCGCGTAATTTTGGTGGCTTCGATTATCGTGCTTATTTACATACGAAGAAGATTTATTGGCTTTTGAAGGGACAGGGAGCGGAAAATGTGAGGGCAACCGTGCCAGATTCTTGGAATCCGTTAACGATTTTTCGCTTAAATGACAGCGCGCGGACGGCCCTTGGGGCGGAGCTGGACCATCTTTTTCAAGGACGCCACTCTGGGTATATGAAGGGCTTAATCATTGGGATGCAGGATGATCTCGATCCGGCTACCTTTAAGCAGTTTTCTCAGCTCGGGTTGACGCATATTCTCGCCATCTCTGGTATGCATGTAGCGGTGTATGTAGGAGTTCTTTTATTTCTGTTCAGACGCTTACGCCTGACAAAAGAGACTGCGTTAACGCTCACCTTCATACTCGTTCCGGTATATGTCCTCTTATCTGGTGCGGGTCCGTCCATTGTGCGTGCGGGGCTGATGAGTATGATTGCCTTGCTCGCTGCACGAGTTGGAATGTTGAAGGATGGACTGAATATTTTGGCGGCATCGGCACTGTTTATGTTGATCTGGAATCCTTATATGCTGCTCAGTGTCAGCTTCCAGCTGTCTTTTCTGGTGACCCTGGGCTTGATGGTTTACGTTCCGCTTATGAATCCTCTCTTGAGCGTACTGCCACGCTGGCTTAAAGGTGCGGTCTCTGTGACGTTAGTGGCCCAATTAGTTTCTTTCCCGCTCACGATTTATTATTTTAATCAGTTTTCGCTACTGTCCTTTGTTGCCAATTTGGTCTTTGTACCTTTTATTACCTTTGTAGTATTGCCGCTAGGGACGCTTGCGCTACTGCTTGGACGACTGTGGGAAGATGCTACAAAAATACTGGCACATGTTACGGAGCTGTTGAATAACTTTACTTTTTACGCTGTGGAATGGATCAATGAATTTACTGGTGGAGTACTGATTTGGAGCTCGCCTTCACTGCTGTGGATCGGGGGTTATTATGTTTTGTTGTATGGTCTGCTGTATGTTGCCAAGCTAAGAAAGGAAGCTCGTTCTGCACCGCAATATATGGAGGATGAGACGAGGCCATTAGCGGAGATAGGTTTATCTGTGAACAGTCACGGTAGGTTTGGGAGAGTGGGGAATGCACAGTTTGCTGTTGGTGCTTCTATGGTTGGACGCTGGAGCGGAGCGATTGTTCTACTATTGGTGGTTGGACTGGGGATGTTGCTGTATAGGGGTTATCAGTCGGATGGTCAAGCAGGTAGAGGCACAATTAGTTATCTGGATATCGGACAAGGCGACAGCATTCTCATCACTACACCGAGCGGAGCACATATTTTAGTGGACGGTGGTGGAACCTTAAACTTTGGTCAAAAAGAAGAATGGCGCGTTCGTCGAAGTCCGTTCGAGGTTGGCGCTAAAGTGCTGATGCCCCTGCTGAAAAAACGTGGTATCCACCGTTTGGATGCGATTATTTTGACACACGGAGATCAGGATCATGCCGGAGGACTCCAAGCCGTGTTGGAAGAGATTCCGGTTTCGGCGTTGCTTTTTAATGGAACGTTAGTTGATCGCGAGTTTTATATGGGGATGATGAGGACTGCACTAGAGAGGGATGTTCAGCTGTACGCTGTGCATCAAGGAATGACCCTATCCCCGGATGATGCGACAGAGCTGTCCTTTTTGTGGCCGGAGGGAAAAGATGGAGAAGCGTCGGGTACTCCTTATCAGAATGGCATTCCTCTACTGGAAGAGCAGAACCACGATTCGGTAGCTTTTCGCTTAGAGATGAATGGTAGGAGCTTTCTATTCACCGGAGATATGGATTTGGAAGCCGAGGAGGAGATTGTAGAGCAGGCTAAGCAAAAGGGCATCAGCGCAGGACCTGCTATTGATGTGCTGAAGGTAGCTCACCATGGGAGCAAAACATCTACTGGAGAAGCTTGGTTAGAATTCTGGCAGCCTGCAGCAGCGGTGATTTCAGCGGGTGTTAACAATCTGTATGGTCACCCGAAAGCTGAAGTGTTGGAGCGATTGCAAGATTACCATGCATCTATATTCCGAACGGATCAGCAGGGGGAGATACAGATGCGGGTGCGGGCGGAGGGGATTGGAGTACGATATAAGTTGGGGAAGGAAGATTAGGGAAGGGTGAGTAGATTAGAAAATAGGATGGATAGAAGGGGACGTGTATTGCACCTCTTATTGTACAAAATGCAACAGAACGCCCAAGCTCCTTTCATTGCACCAAGTACAAAACAACATACCAAGTTCCTCCTGTAGCACAAACTCCTACAGAACACTCTACCCTACTCTTATTGCACTTTGTACAATAGAACGCACGCCAAAGTAGCTGGTTCTTCATTCTATTGTACTTTGTACACTCAAAATGAGGAAAAGTGGCTGTTTCTCTGAATTTTAATAGTATCTATTGCATGAAGTGCAACAGAATCTCTTTATGGAGTTGAAAAATCAAGTTCTATTGCACGAAATACAATAGAATGCTTTTTACAAATATATCCGAGTCCGCGTAGATGAGTGGACCATTACACTCCGATTACGGGCGATAAACTTACAACGACAGCTAGAGCTAATATTTAGCTCTGCCCAATCCGACACGCGAGCACCACCGATGACGTTTAAACGTTCATCGATGGTGCTTTTTAATAGACAGATATACAGATTATGCTGTTAATAAAATAACAACCTAATTATTTATTTTAAAGGGAACTTTTTCAAGTTTGGAAAGTCTTATTAGGCAAGGGGTGAGACGAAACATGCTAAGCGAAGATATGCCATATGCAGAAGCATATGCGTCCGAAATGACCTTGCGGGAAATGATGGAGGAGTATGGATCAGATGTGTGGAATTATGCTTTTTCTTAACTAGAAGCCGTGAGCAAGCGAATGATATCAGCCAAGAAGTGTTTTTGAAGGCATATAAAAATGTGGGGAAGTACCGGGGACAATCGTCGATGAAAACCTGGCTACTCACGATTACTAGAAATACAGCCTTCAGCTGGAGCAAAAATAGCTTTTGGCGCAAATTTATACCCTTTGGAGATCAACCTGCCACGGTAACTGCTCTGTCTGCAGAAAGAGAAGCACTTGGCAATCAGTATGCGAACCGAATCTGGGAAATTATTATGACCCTACCAGATAAGAACAGAGAGGTGCTTGTACTGGATATTCAGCATGGACTATCGATTGCCGAAATGTCTGATTTACTGAATATAGCTCAGGGGACTGTGAAATCTCGGCTCGCGCGCGAGGGAGAAGGTTAAGCAAGCCATTCAGAAGGAGGAGAGAGAATGAAAGGCAAAGCTGATAATAGTAATCCAGTGATGATCGGACAGACTGATTGGTATGCGCAAGCAGGCAAAAGACCTTTCATTGAGGAGGGCTTTACACCTGAGCTGATGTTGCAGATCGAACAGGCTGCGGTGCTAAAAAATAAAAGCCACAAACGTTATCGAATAAACAAAAGTGTGCTACTGACCAGTGTGGCTATGATTTTGTTGATAGGTGCACTAAACTTGCCTATGGGCGTATGGAAGAGCCAAGGTACAATCCAATCTTCATCGGTGCAGTCACAAGCCGCAGGGATACTGCCTTCTTCTACTCCTGCTACTAATGACAAAGCGTTAGAGCCTCCGACAAGCCCAGTAGAGTTTGAGATTAGCGGTAAGAAATACTACATGCCTTTGCCGATGAGCAGAGATAAGACTAAAGCATATGCCGTTGAGACAACTGCGGGAATCCTTTGGTCGCCGCCCCCCCCCGATGGTTGACTACAAGAAGCCAAGGTACACACATCCTACAGAACCTTTTACACTTTACTTAAGTTCAAAAGATCAAGCGGAGCTGTCAGCTTCTTCGGCTACTAGGATATATACTTTTCCTCTTTATGCGGGAGGGGCAAGTACTTATCAATATTTGAGTGGGGTTTTTGGAGCGGGAGATTATGTCCTGTTATATACCTACAAGCGGACTCTTGGTGCAGACAAATATGAGTATGCTAAAATGTCGACATTGAATGTTAAAAAAGCAATGGTAGGAAAAACTGTGGTGCCGAAGGAACTTACTTCTTTTGATGATACACTACTAAATTATAAGTCGATAATCGCTTTGGATAAGGAGCATGACCAACTCGTTCTTAGTTACTTAGAATATATAGGGGATTTAAAATTCCAAGAGAAAACAGTGCTTTATGATCTGGAAACCATGAGCATTCAAACGCCTGCTGCAGCAATCGGGTTTAAAGAGATTAAAGAAAGAACATTAATCATGAATTATAAAGTGGGCAAAGAACTACGCAAAGCGGATATTATTGGGAAGATTGGATTTGGATGGCTGGATGAAGAATGGGCACTTTTATCAGAAGAGCAGCAGATAGAGCTTCTTACGAAAGACTTCTACGGTGAAACTGCTGACTAGTAGATAATTCACCCAATAAAAGCTATACTTTTTGATAAAGTAATTTTCTTTTGAGAAGAGTGGAGCCGAAGTGATGAAGAAGTTAACGATTGATGATGTGGCTCAAAAAGCGGGAGTGTCGAAGAGTACGGTCTCCCAATTTTTGAACAAACGTTTTAAATATATGAGTGAAGCGACGAAGAATCGGATTGAGGCTGTGATTGAGGAGCTCAATTATCAACCGAATGGACTTGCGCGCAGTCTGAAGCAGAATCGGACGCATATGGTCGGAATCATCGTTGCTAATATCGATTATTCGCTGTCTATCCAGTGTATTCGGGCAATCGAGAACGAGCTGCAGCAACACGGGATTCAAGTAATCATATGTAATGCCGATGAGAATGCAGAAAAAGAAAGCAAGTACGTCGAAACTTTAGTTGCCCGCCAGGTGGACGGTTTGATTATTTTTCCAACGGGGAACAATCCATCTGCTTACAGCCGACTGATTGAGGCGGATTTTCCGTTAGTGTTTATGGATCGTCTGGTAGATGGAATCACCACGCAGAGCTTGCTGCTCGACAATGAAATGGCGGCCAAGATAGGTGTGGGACAGCTGACACAGCAAGGACATGAGCGAATTGCTCTGGTCACCCTGCCGCTAGGGGAACATGCTATTACCCCTCGTAAAGAGCGGATCAGTGGTTATAAAAAAGCAATGGAAGAAGCGGGCCTAACGCTGCGTGAGGAGTATATCTGTAGTGTGCCAAAAGAAGAATTAGCTACAGGACTGAAGCACCTTTTAGCGTTGCCGGATCCTCCGACAGCGTTATTGGCTACGAATGATATCACGCTAGCAGAGATCCTGAAATATGCGAATCGAAATGCTATCGCTATTCCGGAACAATTGTCGGTCATCGGGATAGATGATGCGGAGTTTGCGCAAATTTATAATCCGGTCATTACGACGATTCGTCAGCCTGCTTACGAAATGGGCATGCAAGCCGCTAAGATTATACTCTCTTCTATCGAGGATAAAGGCGCTTCTGTTCCTATCACTTATCGTTTTCCACCGACCTTGCAACAAGGACAGTCCGTGAAGTCTTATAAATAAGTACAGGCTATAGATACGTACAAAAAAGGGATAGTCTGATCAGCTTGATATGGCTGATCGGAAATCCCCTTTTTGTTTATTTGATTTAGGTGGAATTTTGGCATAGGAGGCCGCTAACGGACACAGTTGACCTTATGCGCAGCAAAATCCCACATTTTGAATGCGAACGGACTCCATAGTCGCTATTGGCATGAGAAACACAAAATATGGACCTATTAATGAGGAATAACTTCACTGGAGTCCGTAACTACGCTGTAAAGGCTGAAAATTTGCAAATAACGTCACCTAGGTCCGAATGCCTCAGGAGATGATGATTACTCTAATTACACTAGATACACTACTGAAGTGGCCAACTCGTGCTCCGAAACGCAGCGCTGTTCGTTCCTTTTAAACCTCCTGCTGCATAAACTTCGTCAGCTCTTCACGGGTCGGAAGTCCATCCATATCGCCAGGCGACATGACGGCTAACGCACCGATCGCATTGCCACGTTTGACGGCCTCGGCAATCGGAAGCTTTTCCAGCATCGCACTGATAACACCAACGGCAAAACCATCTCCTGCACCTACGGTATCAACGACCTGTTCTACCTTAAATCCGTCTACATAACCTTCTCCTTCAGCGGATTTATAGTAAGCGCCTTCAGGACCGAGCTTGATGACGACTAAGCTGACGCCACGCGCCAGATAATAGTCCGCAATCTCTGCGGGCGTACTTAGACCTGTAAGAATCTTGCCTTCACCGAGTCCTGGAAGGAACCAATCACAGCGTGTAGCCAGATCATTGATCGTGTTCACCATCGTTTCCGTATCCGGCCATAAGCTAGGGCGCAGGTTTGGATCGAGGGAGACCGTCTTTCCTTGTCTCTTCATAAATTCCATAGCGTGAATAGAGAATTCATGACAGGTCTTGGATAAGGCGGAGGAGATGCTTGTTACATGCAAATGTCCTGCAGCATTAAAGTATGCCTCGTCAAAATCAACCAGACTAAGCTTGGAGGCCGCGGAATTTTTGCGGAAGTATTCGACTTTAGGATCGCCAGTAATAACCTTTGATTTGATTAACATACCTGTTGAATGTTCTTTAGTAAAAGTAATGTTGTCGGTATCAATGTTCTCTTTCTTCATTGCTTGAGCAATGAAATGACCAAAGTTATCTTCGCCAAGCTTCGTAACATAACCTGTAGGATGATTTAAGCGTGATAAGCCTGTAGCTACATTGCTCTCTGCACCTGCCAACGCTTTGTTGAACGAAAATACTTCATGCAGGGGACCCGTTTCATTCGCATAAAACATCGCCATCGGCTCCCCGAAAGTGACGGCATCCAGCTGTTTACTCATTTGAGTTCCTCCTAGGGTAATGAATTTATCCCAGTATAATGATGTGTAACTTGAAATTATCACATAAATCGGTTTTGTACAATAAAAGAATGATTTTTAATCCGAATGGTGTTTTGGACAAAAGAAAACAAATAAGAAATAAATCCTTACTATAAAAGGGTTTATTGATATTATAGATGAAGTAATATCTCTATATCCAGAAAAATGTATTGACTGTTAACCGTATTGTTATTACTATCTGATTATAGATTATATCGTTTATATTAGTAAATTTAATAAAAAAGTTTATCTAAATTAGTGTTTCATATTCATCTATGATCGTACCAAGAGAAAGGGAGTCTACTGATGAAGAAAATGAAAGTATTGCAGAATGTGGCGTCCGTTGGAGTTGTAGCCGTTATTCGTGCTGATAGTGCTGAGGAAGCTTTTAAAATGTCCGTTGCTTGTATCGAAGGCGGTCTGAATAATATTGAGGTAACCTTCACGACTCCGGATGCGGATGTGGCGATTAAACGATTGGTTGCGGAGTACGGAGATCGCGCAGTGATTGGTGCAGGTACTGTACTTGATCCATTAACGGCGAGAATAGCCATTCTTGCAGGCTCGGAATTTGTGGTTAGCCCCTCTTTTGAAGCAGAGACAGCTAAGATGTGTAATCTTTATGGTATTCCGTACATGCCTGGCTGCATGACATTAAATGAAATGAAGGAAGCGTTGAAGTTTGGTGTGGATGTGCTTAAGCTGTTCCCTGGCAGTGCGTTTGGTCCGGATTATGTGAAAGCGGTTAAAGGTCCTATGCCGCATGTGAACATTATGCCAACAGGTGGCGTGGATCTGAATAATATGGAGAAGTGGATTGCCAACGGCTGTATAGCAGTAGGTATCGGGGGCAATTTGACTGCACCAGCTAAGGAAGGCCGATACGATCAGATTACCGATCTTGCGGCTCAGTATGTGGCAAAATTTAAAGAGGTAAAAGGTATTAATTAGGTATGCTTCTTAATTTCGAATGAATAGATTTATTGAAGGTTGTATAGCTGACGCATGTCAGCCGTACAGCCTTTTTGTATACTTATTTTCCTGACAACCACATTTTCTTACATTATATGTTTTCATAAAGTATAGAATGAGGACAAAGGCAATAAACTATAAAGTAGAAGAGTTGTGATGTTTGACTGACGTCAACGAATTGGAATGGTTTATTATCGGACCGGGAGTGAGTATATGCCTGCTTATCATGATAAAAAGCTGTATCTTGCAGCTGATGAAGAGGATGCCGAATACGTAGAAATTGCGTCGGCATTCCATGGTTGTAAGGTGACGGAAGGCCAGATCTATAGATTAGAGCGGAATTACAATAACCCTCATATTTTTGAGAATGGAGAGGCGTATGTTGTGGATGATGAAACTAGGGACAACTACGCAGTGTTCATGCTCTGCAAGATTGTGTTATATAAATAGAGTTATGTGCTCGATTTTAATGTTATTTCTTGTTTACTGACGGCTTCTTTTCCGACAGGAGAGTAAGCCGTTTCTTTTGGAAATAGGAGATATTTCTTGTATAAACGCTTGCCGTCCTTATTGGGATGTTGAAGGCGTTTATACTTGTGTCATTTTTGTTATAAAGTTATCCAAAAGAGTATTTGAATGATTGAAGTTTCCCCTGTATGCTTAGTAAGAATTATTGGCTGTGAAATGATATGAAATGTGCGATAGCGCTTTATAAAAAATGGCTTAACATGACGTTCTAAGAAAAGTTTGGTATTCTAAAAATATTAATTACAGGGTTGCAACAAATTCGCAGTCTTGCGCGTCAGTAAGATTGCATAGAGAGGGGGAACCTTCGTGGTGGAGCAGGGACTCATCAGAGCCGCTCAAGCGGGCGATCGCGACGCTCTAATCACCCTATTGCGAGAAATTGAAGGGCATGTATATAAGACCGCCTTCTACATTTTGCATAATGAACAAGATGCGCTGGATGCATCTCAGGAGGCCTTGATCCGGGTTTATACTAAAATCGGTTCATATGAGGAAAAGGCCCAGTTCAAAACGTGGGTTCAGCGAATCGTTACCAATATTTGCATTGATAAATTCAGAAGAACTAAACCTACAGTTTCTATTGATGAGCATGAAATGGTGTTTCAGGATAAACACAATGTGGAACGTGAGGTTCTATCCTCTTATTTAGCTGAGGATATACGTGAAGCGATTGATCAATTACCCGAGCATCATAGGACAGTCATCGTCTTACGCTATTTACAAGATTTTTCTTACAACGAGATTGCAGACTGCCTGGATTTGCCTTTGAATACAGTGAAATCTTACCTGTTTAGGGCCAGACAGCAGCTGCAGAATAGACTTCAGGAGTACCAGAAAGGTGGTGTATCGGGATGAAATGCGCGGAGGTGATGGAATGGATGCACCGCTATTTAGACAAAGATTTGAGCCAAGATGAGATTGTGGAAATGTTCCGTCATATCGATGATTGTCCTTCCTGCGCGGAAGTCTTTGAGCGGCTGACACTTCTCTCCAATGAATTGGAGCAGTTGCCAGACGTGAAACCCCCGTTTAGTCTGGTTGACTCTATTTTACCTCAGCTTGCAGAATTGGATCGAAGCAGTCGTGAACAAAGCGCTGTGAGAACCGAAGAGCCAGTTGTAGTTCCATTTTCACGTGAAAGCTCCCGCGGTAAACCTTCCAAGGGAACCTCTATAGCAACACGGACAGGCATTGGAGCTATCGCAGCTGCCGTAATATTAGGGATCGCTATTTTTAATATGCCGGATAAAATGCCTGGGGCAGAGGTAGAACAAATGATGCAGGATAGTAGTAAAGCGACCAGTAATAATGCTGGAGGTATGACAGCTGAATCGCAAGCTCCTACTTCTGATAATTCATATGAGGCTGCGCCTGCTAATAGCGGAACGGATTCGGGGTCTCTACCAGTTGCACCTGATGTGAGTGAGGATAACGCTGCATTAGATAGAGCGATGGGGCCGGTAGACCCTGCGTCGATGCCGACAGATCCAACAGAAAATAATGCTGGATCTGAAGGACGGTCGATACCAGAACCAACTAATAATGTGAAGCCCAATCCTACTGAGAGGATTATGACACCTAAGCCGGATACTGTAACGAAATTTCAAACTCCGGATACAAGTGCTGGCAGTAATAGTCAGTCCAAAGTTGATAAGAAGGATCAACCTGCTTCTACTGATAAAGGGATCGCAGCTGATCCATCGCCACCTACGGAGGAATCATTAGATAGTGCGAATGATTTTAGGAGAGAGGTTATGGGCTTTAACATTTCTAGTGATTCCAATGATTCTAATGTGCAGACCTGGACTTCGCCTGATGGGCATTATGCGGTTGAGTTTGCTGGGCTGCAGCTTGTTATTTATAAGAATTCTGCTGAAGGCTCAGTGGAAGCTAGGTCGGCAGTGACTTCTTATCCATTAGAAGGGAATTGGGTTTCTGGAGAATGGTCAGCGGATAGCTCGCAGTTCACTTATGTGACAGAAAAAGATGGTGTGAATACTACTAAGGTGTACACTGTACAGGAAACAGCGGCAGCTTCTTCAACGCCGTCTACATCACCTGGGGCGACACCATCGAAGACTCCATCTTCAACGTCAACAAATTAAATTGAGGCTGGAACATTTTTCGAAGTTTCAGAATATACTATAGCAACCGGACAGGAACTAGAGAGTATAGGATTTGCAGAACATCGGTATGACCGTCGGATGGGAAGTTTCTAGGGCTTCTCATTCCGGCGTTTATATAGATGCGCCGCTTAAACGGAGGAGCTTTGGCCATGGCTGCCAGAGTTTCTCCGTTTTTGCATGTGCATTTATGTCGTTTTTTTTGCTACAATAGGACTCTGGGCAAATTGGGCTAGATGAATGGAAAAGGAAGTGGCGGAATGGATGCCAAAACGGCGATAAAAGAAATCAAACAAGGGAAAATCTCACCGCTGTACCTTTTGTACGGCAGTGAAAAATTTCGAATGAATGAATTCGCGGCATTGCTGGAAGACCAGCTGATTGCCAAAGAGGATCGTGATTTCGCGGTAATTCCCTTTGATCTCTCTGAGACGCCGGTGCAGGCTGTGGTAGAAGAAGCTGAGACTGTACCCTTTATGGTAGAACGTAAATTATTGCTGGTGCGGGACGCATCGTTATTTACAGCGGGAAAAGAAAATGCCAAACTTGAGCATCGTATAGATATTTTAAGTGATTATTTGCAGCATCCTGTAGATTTCAGTGTGATCGTCTTTATGGTGAATAATGACAAGCTGGACGAGCGTAAGAAAATTGTGAAGACTGTTAAATCGGCGGGCACGGTGTTAGCCTTCAACCCGCTAGGGGCAGAAGAACTGCTGCGCTGGGTGGAGAAAGGGATTCGTGAGCGAGGTTGTGCGATGGCACCTGGCACAGCGGAGATTCTTATAACCAATGCAGGGACAGGTTTGCAGGGCTTATCTGCGGAAATGGACAAGCTTTGTTTGTTCGCTGGTAAGGGCGGAACCGTGAACGCAGAAGCAGTAGAGAGTCTGGTGCATCGCGGAACAGAACAAAATGTGTTCACACTTGTAGAGGATATCGCTAATCTGCGTCTGGATAAGGCGCTTGATACACTGTATGAGCTGTTGAAGCAGCGAGAAGAACCCATTAAGATTGCTGCGCTGGTTGCGCGGCAGTTCCGGATTATTTTGCAGGTGAAGGATTTATCAGCACATAGTTATTCGCAAGGTCAGATTGCTTCGCAGATCGGACTTCATCCTTATGCTGTTAAGCTTGCAGGGGAGCAGGCCCACAAGTTCTCAAGTGAACGTCTGCGGCAAATTTTAAGTGCGCTGGCTGATCTGGATTATAAGATGAAGACAGGAGCCATAGATAAAGTGCTTGGTCTGGAGCTGTTTATGTTGCGGCTAGGTACTTGAACTAAGCAGTGGAAAAAGTATATGGAGATGATCCAAATATGAAAAATATATTTTACTATTTGGCACTGCTTTTGGTCGTTCTATTGATTAGTTCTTGTGGTAAAACTGATACGAATTCACCGTCAGGTTCTACTTCTGGGTCGCCTGCGAATACTTCTTCAGATTCACCTTCCTATTTTGGTGATTGGAGTGTACAAAGTATAGTTGGTTCTACACCTATCTCGGCAGCTGAGGATGAAAACCTAATTGGAATGAAAGTAACTTATTCGAAAGAAAAAGCATCCTTTAATAAAGATGAAATTATGAACCCTGAATATAAGGAAGAGAGCCTAACACAGGATGATTTTTTTAACGAATACAGAAATGAATTAAGTGACATTGGAATTGAATCAGAATCGGTTAAAACGGTATCTATAAATAATTGGACAAATGCCGGTAGTATTTTTATTATTAAAGACGACCAAACTATGATTTTTTTATGGGATGGTCACTATTATGAAATGAAAAAAGAGAAAAAAGAGAAAAGCTGATCGTTCAAAAAAACCGCCTTTCTAAGGTGGTTTTCTTTCATTCAACTAACTATATTTATAAAATAGTAGACACAAAAAAACCCAACCGTATGAAACATAGCGGTCAGGTTCTTCAATTGCTCATTATGAATGTCGTCCTAGGCTTGAGCCTTAAGAGCGTTCAATTTCTTCGCCAAGCGGGATTTTTTGCGGGCAGCCGCATTTTTATGAACCAGACCTTTAGATACGGCCTTGTCCAGCTTTTTGGAAGCAGCTTGGAAAGCAGCTTGAGCAGTTTCAACTTCCGTACCTGTCAGTGCTACATCAGCAGTTTTCACAGCTGTACGAAGCGCGGATTTTTGGGAAGCGTTCAGTGCACGGCGTTTTTCGTTCGTGTTTACGCGTTTAACCGCGGATTTAATATTTGGCATTGCATTCACCTCCTGTAAGACATTCGAAATCATTATCAAATGATTCACAACTTAAAATAGTTTAGCATGACCGGTAGTAAAAAGCAATACTTAAAGCTTTCAAATTAAACCATTTTAACCTGCATAAACAAGGGCTTTCTCTCGCACACTATCGACAAAAGAGCATAGGCAGAAGCTTGCAATTTGAGTTTTTGTTAGAAGTAACTCAAGGAAGTGTCTGCTTACAAAACTAAGTATCGCTTCCGATGTGAGTTTTGTCCGAAGTAATTCAATGGAGCGATACTAACAAAACTTTTAGGAGGCTGGAACAATGGAACCTGATCTGCAGCTATATTCGGTACGCACGGACTTGGCATTAGAGGCAAAGGAAATGGCTCAAGGGCCACAAAAGACGCCAATCCCTGGTGTAAACGAAGAAGTGGAAGAGTCTGATGGGATAAAAGTTACCCGGCTTGGTGTGGCTAACGCTGCCGGATCACAGGCGATAGGTCGCGCGATTGGAAATTATGTCACGCTTGAGGTACCAGCATTGCGCAATGGAGATACTGGCTTGCAGCAAAAAGTAGCTGAAGTCTTTGCTCGCGAATTCGAGGACTTCCTGACTAGGATTGGGATTGGTAAGGATGCATCTGTGCTGATCGTTGGATTAGGTAACTGGAATGTGACTCCAGATTCACTGGGTCCGCTGGTTGTGGAGAATGCGCTCATTACTCGGCAGTTTTATGAGCTCGTGCCGGATCAAGTCTCTCCAGGCTATCGCAAGGTGAGTGCTATTGCTCCCGGCGTATTAGGATTGACCGGTATCGAGTCGAGTGAGGTTGTGCAGGGGATCGTGGATCGTACAAAGCCAGATCTCATCATTGCCATTGATGCGCTGGCATCCCGTTCACTGGAACGGATCAATACGACAATTCAAATTGCCGACATCGGCATCCACCCCGGTTCGGGGATTGGTAATAAACGGCGCGGATTGACGCAGGAAATTCTAGGTGTTCCTTGTATTGCTATCGGTGTTCCTACAGTTTGCTATGCTTCGACTATTGTAAATAATGTACTGGAGATGATGAAGAATCACTTTGGGCAAGGGGCTGGTCATACTAAGGAAATTATGGGGATGCTAGACGATATTTCCGAGCAGGAACGATTGTCACTAGTGAAGGAAGTGCTTGAGCCACTTGGACATGATTTGATCGTTACACCTAAGGAAATCGATGAATTTATTGAAGGCATCGCCAATATCGTAGCCAGTGGTCTGAATGCAGCCCTGCATGATGCGGTCGATCCTGAGAATGTCGGCGCTTATACCCACTAATTGAATCATTGCTAGCACAAGTCCGGCGGGATGCTGATGTACAGTATCTCGCCGGACTCTATGTCTATTCTCTCATTTACGGTTCTACTATTTCTCTTTCGCTCATAGATTTGGAGTATAAGAGATTACAGAGGGCTGGAGGAGGACATAAATATAATGAATAAAAAATGGTTTCAGCTTTGGAACATCGGCCGCTTACGTGGAAGAGTGCTGGATGCTTTATCGCTGGGAAGAACGATGCTGCTGTTGGCCGGAGGTTCTCTAGTATTTTTTATGCTGCTTGGAGCTGGTGGATTGGCCGGACAGAAGTTGAACTCTTCACCCATTCCATCTATGAAGGGGCTTGCGGCCTCCCTATCGAGTGGATTTTTCATGGAACTGTTAGGGATGGAGGTACCTCATTTACCGCAAGGGAAAGAGCCTTCTGCTTTTTCAGGTGAAAAAGTAACTTCTTTTGTATTTCAATTGCTGACCAGTGTGAATCCAAGTGATCCGAAGAGTCTAGTGTCTCGTGAAGTGCCAGGCTTGGCAGCGGATGATCCATTTCTTTTGCGAAAAGGCTCGGGCGGCTCTACAGGAGCACCTGTTGATTATCATCCGGGAACGGATGAACTGGCTGGAGGTGGAGGGGAAGAGGCTGAACCATCTGTTCCAAACGAAGTAGACAAGCCCGAAGATACCCCAGAACAGCAGCCTGAAGCGACGATAGCTCCGTCTCCTGAGCCATCAGGAGCTGCGGGAGGTACGGATAAGAGTGATCCGCAAAGCGAGACAGATAATACCAAGGACACCTCGGTTAAACGTATCCTTATCTATCATTCACATCCTCGGGAGGCGTATAACCCTCTACTAGGAGTAGCGAACGAAAATCCAAGCTCTGCGGTTTCTTCTAAGAATGTAATGCTGGTAGGATCATATATTACGAAAAGATTGGAACAACGCGGGATTGGTACAGTTCATGCCAAAGAAGATTTTCTAACTAAAATTGCCGACTATAACTGGAATTTTTCCTACAAATACTCTCGAATGTTGGTTAAATCTGCGATGAGCACAAATCAAGAAATGAGTGAACTGATCGACATTCATCGCGACTCGCAGCGTCATGGCAAAACAACTGCAGTGATTGATGGGAAAAGTTACGCTCAGGTGTATTTTATTATTGGACATGCGAATAAAGATTGGAAGAAGAATGAAGAGTTTGCGAACAAGATTCATCAAACGATTGAAAAGAGTTACCCAGGAATATCTCGCGGGATATGGGGAAAAGCTGCGGGTAAAGGAAACAACGGGGAGTACAACCAAACCCTCTCACCTAATAGTGTTTTGATTGAAGTGGGCGGTATTGATAATACAGCGGAAGAATTAAAGCGTACGGCTGATATTTTAGCAGATGCTATTGCGGATGTGTACTGGAGCAGTCATGACTCGGAGAAGGTAAACGCAGCTGGCAAGGCGACGAATCCTACAACCCAAGAGAGCAAGGGACAAACCAATGCTACGGCACCCCAAAAGTCGAACGGAGCTTCCTAACCTGTAGACATTCAATTAGAGTAACAGATTTATTACCAAGTATTTAAAAAGGAGTGGCTTACATGTCTCGTTTCGGTAAAAAACTGGTTATGGTCGGTATTTGGGCAGGGGTCGGTATACTGTTAGGTATGCAGTTCAGTGGCAGCGGAGGGGCAACCGTCTCTAAGCTGCTGCCAGGCTGGACCGACCTATCGACTACGCCAACCAGTCAAGTGACGGGCATGCAATCACAGCCGATAAAGAATGGGGTTACACAAGGTGGGCAGACTTATGTGTATGTTCCGATGGTGATCGACCCTATCACAGGTGCATACACACCTGTTTCTCCTTTGCCTCAGAATAGCAATCCTGCGCCAGCTACAGATCTTCCTCAGCAGGTGGTAGACGGGTATAATACGAAAACTCCGGAGCAGATTCTGATTCCCGAGGAACAAAAGCCGACAGTCGATGTGATAGCGGATAAAACGGCGGGTCTTCTGCAGCAAGCTTCTCAGAAGGGCATACGCTGGGTAGTCTCATTGTTCGATTCGGCGGAAGAATCACAATGATTTTAGGAGAAACAGTTATTTCACGGGTACGTGAATAACTGTTTCTTCTGTTTTACGTAAGGGCGGGATTGATGGAGTAAGCTTGTACTGTTATAATAAGTGGATTAATATCAGGCTGTCTGTGGGGGTAAGGAATGACTGACGTTCAGAAAAGACAACAACAAATTCGCAATTTCTCGATTATTGCACATATAGACCATGGCAAATCGACACTAGCTGACCGCATTTTGGAATACACGGGGGCACTAACCACGCGTGAAATGCAGGAACAGGTGCTCGATCAGATGGATCTGGAGCGCGAACGTGGTATCACAATAAAGTTGCAAGCCGTGCGTTTAACCTATCGTGCAGACGATGGTGTAGAGTATTATCTCAACTTGATTGATACACCGGGACACGTCGATTTCACTTATGAAGTCTCCCGTAGTCTTGCAGCATGTGAAGGCGCATTGCTGGTCGTGGATGCGGCTCAAGGGATTGAAGCGCAGACACTGGCCAATGTGTATTTAGCATTGGATAATAACCTTGAAATCCTTCCTGTACTCAACAAAATTGATTTGCCAAACGCTGACCCTGACCGGGTAAAGCAGGAGATTGAGGATGTTATCGGACTGGATACCAGTGAAGCGGTTATGGCATCTGCCAAAGCCGGTATCGGGATCAAGGAAATTCTGGAGCAGGTGGTGAAGCAGGTTCCTGCGCCATCCGGTAATTCAGAAGATCCGCTTAAAGCGTTGATTTTTGACTCTCATTACGATCCTTACAAAGGCGTTATCGTCTATGTGCGCGTAATGGACGGTAAGATCCGTGCGGGATCGAAGATTAAGATGATGGCAACCGAGAAGACCTTCGAGGTTATTGAAGTTGGCGCATTTATGCCACGTATGACCATTGTAGATGAACTGAATATTGGTGATGTTGGCTTTATCGTAGCTGGGATCAAGCATGTTGGGGATACTCGTGTCGGTGATACGGTTACTGACGCAAAGAATCCTACTGCTGAGCCGCTTCCAGGTTATCGTAAGATTAACCCGATGGTATACTGTGGTTTGTATCCGATTGAAACCTCCGATTATAACGATCTTCGTGAGGCACTTGAGAAGCTTCAGCTTAACGATGCTTCGCTAAGCTTTGAGCCGGAAAGCTCAAGCGCACTTGGATTTGGCTTCCGTTGCGGATTCCTTGGTCTCCTGCATATGGAAATTATCCAGGAACGGATTGAACGTGAGTTCAATTTGCCACTGATTACAACTGCACCGAGTGTTATTTACCGAATTATGCTGACCAACGGCGAAATGATTCAAATCGACAACCCGTCACATTATCCGGAAATCGGAACGATTGACTACATTGAAGAGCCATATGTTAAAGCAGCGATCATAGTGCCTAACGACTTTGTAGGTACCGTAATGGAGCTGTGCCAGAACAAACGTGGCGAGTTCGTAAATATGGAGTATCTTGATACTAATCGTGTAACGATTACTTACGAGATTCCACTGTCTGAAATCGTTTATGATTTCTTTGATCAGTTGAAATCAGGTACAAAAGGTTACGCATCCTACGACTATGAAATTTGCGGGTACCGTCGTTCGAATCTGGTCAAGATGGATATCTTGCTTAACAATGAGCAGGTTGATGCCTTGTCCTTTATCGTTCACCGTGATCGTGCTTACAACCGCGGACGTATCATTTGTGAGAAACTACGTGGGATTATCCCTCGTCAAATGTTCGAAGTGCCGATTCAAGCCTCTGTGGGTACGAAGGTAGTTGCGCGTGAAACCGTTAAGGCGATGCGCAAAAACGTACTTGCTAAATGTTACGGCGGTGATATTTCGCGTAAGCGGAAGCTGCTTGAGAAACAAAAAGAAGGTAAGAAACGCATGAAGCAAGTGGGCAGTGTCGAAGTACCACAAGAAGCATTTATGGCAGTATTGAAGATCGACGAGTAGAATTCAGGTAGGGCCGGGAGAATATCCCGGCTCTATTTTTTTTATCAGGAGAAGATTACAATAGGGGAAGGATTGTAAGCACATACAATGTAAGGGGAGTCCTTCTGTGAAGCGATTATATTTGAAACTTACGCCAAGTACCTTTAAGAATCGGATTTTGTTTGCTTTCTTGCTGTTGGTATTAACACCCATTGCGATACTCGTTCTATATAACTTCAAAGAGACAGAACAAATGCTGCAGGATAATGCGGAAACGAAGAACATAGAACAGCTTATTGGGATTAAGAATGGTTTTGTTGATCTCATGAGTCTCGTTATGAAAACAGGATTATTACTCGAACAAGATACGACGATTTTATCGATAATGAAGAATCCCGAGCAATCTGATGAAATCACAAGAAAAAAGCTTGTTGAAAACAAGTTTGGAGCGATAGAAAATACATTCTTCATGAGTGGAGCGACGGTATATTATACTTTAATCGACCTTCATGGAAACGCATACACTTCCTATATGCCGAAGGAAACCTTGAGCTACGACGAAATCCAATCGGAGGATTGGGTTCAAGCATTGAAGCGAGAAGGAGCGAATCGATATATATGGAATCCGAATGACAAGAACAATGTGGTCCGGGAAAGTACAACAAGTAAGAAAATGCTTAGTCTCTATGAGGTTATGCGTGATAATGGTTTGAACATTTATGCCTATGCAAGATTAAGTATCGATTATGAAGAGTGGTTTACTAAATCAACGTTAGGGAGTAAACAGGAAGGGTCTTTTTTTCTGCTCGATGCTTTAGGGAGAGTGATGCTTAATCCGGATAAGGATGAGACCTTTTCTCCTGATATTGCGCAGAGTATTGTGAAGAGCGCCAACCAGCGGCGGACAGAGCGTGCTGCATCCATCATCGACCCGAAGGAGAAAAGCCTATACACATACAGCTACATCGAAGAGTTGAATGGCTATGTCGTTAAAAAGGTACAGCTAGCACAGCTATTTCTTGAGGTGGACAAACAGAAACGACGATTTTTTGCTGGATTTGGAGTCATACTACTGCTATTTGTTCTATTAACCTATTTTATATCATCGACGATTACAGTGCCGCTTAAGAAGCTACAGAAGAAGATGGAGATGACCGCTAAAACGAATCTTAAAATGAAGTTACCCGAACATGGGCGCGGAGAGATACTTGCACTCACTCAGAGTTTCAATATCATGATCCATGATTTAAATGAGCTATTGCAGCGTCTTCAGCTTGAAGAAAAACAGAAGCAATTTGTTCGATTTCAGGTGTTGCTCTCGCAGATGAACCCGCATTTTCTACTTAATACATTGAATACGATAAAGAGCATCGCCTTAGATAAAGATGATGATGAAATTTATGGAATTTGTGTTGCACTAGGAAAAATATTGGAGACGACATTAAATACTGAAGTGGATTTGATCCTGTTAAAGGATGAGATCGTACTCATTGAATCTTACATGGAGATTCAGCGGCAACGTTTCGGACATGGGATTGAAATTCAATATGATATCAACGAGGAGTTACAATACGCATTAATCCCTAAATTCTGTCTTCAGCCCTTAATTGAAAATAGCTTGATTCACGGCTTCGGTCAGTCTGTGAAACAAGGGAGAATTGATATCTCCGCTAAGGTGACTGGTCAGCAGTTGTACCTGCAGGTTAGAGATAACGGCATGGGGATAGAAAGAGCACAGCTGAACAAGGCCACACGGAAACGAAAAGGAATTGGTGTTCAGAATATTAGGGAAAGCTTGGAGCTGTTGTTCAAGAATCAACGGACAGGTATGGACATTGTATCTTCGGACACAGGAACTGAAGTGATTATCCATTTTCCACTTCTTATTTCAAAACCTTATGATGGAGGTAAGCTCACATGTGGAGAACGTTAATTGTGGATGATGAACAACCTGCGGTTAAAAGTATACGGAAGCTATTCTTAAAGGCTGGAATTCCGTTTGAAATTATAGGTGAAGCGGAGAATGGAGAAGTGGGCTTGCAAATGATTCGTGAGCTTCGCCCTGATGTGGTAGTGACGGATATTAATATGCCAGTGATGGATGGGGTGAAGCTCCTTCAAGTTGCGCGAGAGGAAGGCTTCGACTGTCGATTTGTTATGTTGACCGCATTGAGTGAATTTGAATACGCTCGGCAAGCGCTCGTATTTGGGGCTTCGGACTACATTCTGAAGCTGTCTTTAGATCTCCAAGGCTTGAAACAGACGATGGGTAAGGTTCATGCCGAGCTGGAGCGAATGGTGAAGATGAAGAAGGCCGATAAATGGTTTCCTGAGAAGCAGCAAACAGGACCGACAGATCATGTAGAGATGAACAAAATTATAGCTTATATTGAAGAACATTATTCTGAGGACATCTCGCTCAAATCCATGTCAGAGCTGATACGAATGGATGCCAGCTATATCAGTGACTTATTTAAGAAAAAAACAGGGAAAACGTTGACGAATTATATTCAAGAGCGGCGTATTCAGGCTGGGAAAATGCTGCTTGCAGAGACGAAGCTGACAATTAGCGAGATTGGGCAGCAGGTGGGCTTTGAGAACGATAATTATTTTATAAAAATTTTCAAAAAGTGGTGTGGTGTCACGCCAAATGAATTCCGTAAAGAACCAAAAAACGTTCTATAAGTTCCCAAATGTAGTTCATCCCCCAGAATCCGCTCTGATGATAAAGTTATAGACGTAGAGCACAACACATAATCCTTCCAAGGGGGAAGATATCGATGAAGAAAAAGTGGTATCCTGCAGTGCTTTCTGTCTTATTAGCAGGTACGATGCTGGCTGGTTGTGGTAGTAGTGGAAGTAATGGAAGTAGTGGAAATAAAGATGCGCAGGGCAGTGCAAATGGACAAACAGCAAAGGAGAAAATAAAGCTTACGATGTGGGGGGCAGTTCCTGCAGAAGCCGGGCCTCAAGCTGTAATTGATAACTGGAATAAAGATCATCCAGACGTTCAAGTCGAGTATATCCGTAATGTAAATGACGATGCAGGAAACTTAAAGCTGGATACTGCCTTGATGACCAATCAAAACATAGACCTTTTCATGAACTACGATCTTGCTCATTTACAGAAACGTATGGATGCAGGCGTTGCTTTGGATCTTAGTACGAAAACAGATTATGATATCGACAGCCAGATCGGTGAGGACGCAGCAATGTGGAAGATCAATGATAAGTACTATGGGATTCCAACGAAGAAAAATATGGCGTTTGTATGGTTGAACAAAGATATGCTGGATGCAGCAGGATTACCAATTCCTGCGGTGGACTGGACTTGGTCGGATCTGGAGGAGTATGCGAAGAAGTTAACGAAGTCTGATGTGTACGGACTATTGCAGGCAGATTCCTCCTTCACATCAACGATGGACGGTACACTTGCTGGGATGGGTGTGAAGCAGGCGGATGGTACTTCGAACTTTGGGAATGATCTCTGGAAACAGCAGCTGGAAATATTGCATAACATGATGTTTGTGGATAAATCCACACCGGAATATGGGGAACAACTGACCAGTAAAATGCCGGTTGACACCATGTTCCTGCAAGGCAAAGCGGGAATGCTGGCAGCAGGTGAGTTTATTTTCAGAAATGCGAACAACTTGAAGGACTATCCGCATGATTTCAAAATCGCGTTCGCCGCTATTCCAAAAGTGAATAAAGATCAAAAGGATTATAAATATTCTGGCGGTGTAGGTGACGTACTTGCTCTTAATGCGAAGTCTAAAAACCTGGATGCAGCTTGGGAGTTCGCAAAATGGTATGCGGATGGAGGTATGCTGCCAATGGCAAGTGGTGGTCGTATTCCAGCCTCTAAGAGTGTAGACAGTAAAGAAGCGATGAGTCTTCTCTTGAAAGGTGTAGAAGACAAATATGATACAGATTCAATGAATAAAATTGTATTCGGCAAATTCCCATCCTTCCAGCTAAATGTACCTCAGCAAGCCATTGATGCACGTAAAGAAGAGTATGAAAAATACTTCTTAAATAAGCAAGATATTGATACCACGATGAAAAATATGCAAACCCGTTCGCAAGAGTTAATGAAATAAAGAAATCGTTAGCACAAAAGAGGAGGAGGAAGATGTCTTCGTTCTTCTCTTTCGTGTACCCATTTTTCAGCATACGAAAGGCGGCGATACCGTGAAGCGGAGAAGCTGGATGGACAGACAAGGCTGGATCGGCATGACCTTTATTCTTCCGAATATGATTGGTATTCTCTTATTCTTTATTATTCCTGCAATCTATTCCTTTGTCCTCATGTTTACGAATTATCAATTTTCAAATCCGAATTGGCAATTTACAGGGCTGGATAATCTCAAACGGTTGTTCCATGACGATAATTTCTATGCCTCGATCAAATATACGGTGATATTCCTGATATCGGTTCCAGTATCGATGGTGCTCGCTTTTATTGTAGCGCTATTTCTAAACCGCAGTGTGTATCTTAAAGGCTTATTACGTGGAATGTTCTTCCTACCGTATATCTCCAGTGGAGTAGCCGTTGCATTTGTCTGGATGCTACTATTTCAGCCTTCACAGGGACCCATCAATGAAATGCTTCGCTGGATTGGCATTACATCGCCGCCAGGATGGTTTGCGGATACGGAAACCGCGATGTATGCCATTGATATCGTACAGATCTGGCTGATGCTTGGCTACAATATGATCATATATTTAGCTGCATTACAGGAAATTTCGACAGAACAGCTGGAAGCTGCTCGGATCGATGGTGCAAGCACATTCAAAACAACATGGAAAATTGTATGGCCTCTTGTTAGTCCAACAACGTTCTTATTAATGATTACCGGATTAATTATGACGATGAAATCGTTCTCCATTATTCAAGCCATTACGGCTGGAGGACCTAGCGGAAGTACGACGGTATTATCACTATTTGTTTATAAAACAGCATTCAGTTATTACGATATGGGATACGCTTCAGCCATTTCATGGTTCTTGTTCGCCGTCATTCTCTTCATTACAGTCATTCAGTGGATCGGCCAAAAGCGTTGGGTTCATTACTAAATAATCCCACAAAGTGAAGCTTTGCGGGGGGCCCCGAAACCATAAATTAAAGGAGCAGGCGGTATGAATGATAAAGCAGGAAACATGATGGTCAAAATGCCAGTAACGATCATCATGTTTGTTCTAGGACTATTTATGATTGTGCCTTTCTTATGGATGCTTAGCACATCTTTTCAGACACCTACCGAGGTGTTTAAGAATTGGCTGCCCGCATCTCTCAACTGGAGCAATCATATTCGGGTGTGGACAGGAAACTATGATTTTGTTTCGTATTATTTAAATTCACTTAAGATTTCGGTTATTGGAACTGTAGGGGCAGTGTTTCTATCTGCCCTTGCCGCTTACGGATTTTCACGTACTTCGTTCAAAGGGCGAGATGGATTATTTGTCGTATATCTATCCATGATGATGGTTCCACCTCAGGTGCTTTTTGTTCCAAAATTTATAATGTTTAACTGGGTTGGGATTTACAATACGCATTGGGCTCTAATCCTACCAGCTATGTTTTCGATCTTTGGCGTGTTTATGCTTCGGCAGTTCTTCATGAGCATTCCTAAGGAAATTACGGAATCTGCTTTTTTGGATGGAGCGGGGCATTATAAGATATTTTTCCGCTTAATTCTGCCATTAGCGAAGCCGGCAATAGCAACGTTTGCTATTCTCGATTTCTCCTGGCAATGGAATGATTATGAGAATGCGCTTGTATTCTTGCAAAGCCCTAAACTATATACCATTC
The DNA here is from genome assembly GCF_030123105.1 of Paenibacillus sp. G2S3. Taxonomy (NCBI): domain Bacteria; kingdom Bacillati; phylum Bacillota; class Bacilli; order Caryophanales; family Paenibacillaceae; genus Paenibacillus; species Paenibacillus sp. G2S3. Next base: position 5,205,311 of record NZ_CP126095.1, on the reverse strand, counting down.
CGCTTGGATTGCAGAATTTTATTCTTGAGAACAATGTGGACTACAACGGGATGATGGCTGCTTCATCGGCTGCGATTATTCCAATGATCATTATCTTCTTCGTGGGTCAGAAATATATTATTCAAGGGATATCGAGTTCGGCTGTGAAAGGCTAACTATAGGAGGGATACTAACATGAGAACAGAAACGATTAAATCCGATGTGACAGTGGTCGGGGGTGGACTTGCAGGGATGAACGCGGCGATCGCAGCAGCGCGCCTTGGGTTAAAGGTAGCACTAGTGCAGAATCGTCCTGTACTTGGTGGTAACTCGAGTTCAGAGGTTCGGGTATGGGTATGTGGTGCAACAGGACATGGTGTAAATCGATATGCGCGTGAGACAGGCATTATGGGTGAGTTATTCATCGAGAATCAATACCGGAACCCGGAGGGGAATCCATACTTATGGGATCTAACCTTACTCGAAGCCGTGAAGGCAGAATCGAATATCAGCTTGTTCCTAAATACCGATGTGCGCGAATTGGAAGCGGAAGGTGAGGCAGAGAATCGTACGATTCGCAGTGTGACCGGCTGGATGATGGGATCTGAGCGGTTAATCACTTTTGTGAGCGGTGCATTCATCGATTGTACGGGTGATGGTTTAGTTGGCTTCCTAGCAGGAGCGGATTTTCGATTAGGACGTGAGGCCCGCCATGAATTTAATGAGGAATGGGCACCAGAAGTGCCTGATAACATTACATTAGGCAGTACATTATTGTTCTATACACAGGATACTGGAAAACCGGTACGTTATGTTGCACCATCGTTCGCGAAGGATATTACAACAACGTCGATCCCGATCCGCCGGGTCATTCGGAGTGGGGATTCAGGCTGTCACTACTGGTGGATTGAGTGGGGCGGTGAGCTTGATACGGTGCATGAGAATGAACTTATTCGCGACGAGCTATCCTCTGTTATTTATGGGATTTGGGATTATATCAAAAACTCAGGCCATTTTGATGCTGAAAATATGACGCTTGAGTGGGTTGGCTCGATTCCAGGTAAACGTGAATACAGACGGTTTGTTGGCGACACGATTCTAACGCAAAATGATATTCTCGCGCAGCGTGAATTTGAAGATCGGATAGGATTTGGAGGTTGGTCGATTGATCTGCATCCACCGCAAGGGATGTACGCTCAAGAGAGTGGCTCGAAGCATCTGCATGCGGACGGGATCTATCATATTCCATTTAGTTCGCTCTATTCGAAGAATGTGCGAAACCTACTCTTCGCGGGTCGGAATATCAGCGCATCTCATGTGGCTTTTGGAACAACGCGCGTCATGGCAACCTGTGCGATCATGGGTGAAGCGGCTGGTACAGGTGCAGCATTATCCGTCATCAAAGGTGTGACCCCTCGTGAAATTCGCGAGCAGCATATGCATGAATTGCAACAGCTGATGTTAAAGCAAGATGCTTCGATTATTGGATTGCGTAGCGAAGATCCACTAGACCTCGCGAGAAAAAGCGAAATTCATGCGTCCAGTACAATGAATGGTATACTGCTGGATCGTCCAGTTGAATCATATGAGCTTTCTCATGATGTAGGTATATTGTTTCCGGTTGAAGGAAATATCAGTGGGTTGAAGCTGCTTGTGTCAGCAAGTATTCAGTCAGAGCTGAACGTGGAACTATGGACGACTGGGCGTGCGGAAAATTACGTACCAGCGGAGTGCAGCCAGGTTGATGCTATAACATTACAAGCTGGAGAACAGCAATGGATTGATATTCCGGTACAAGAGGAGCAGTGGAGTTCAATTGGTGCATGTAATATCTTTGCTATTATTCGAGCTAATGAGCATCTTCAATTGCATATTTCGGAAACCCCAATTACAGGTGTCATTACATTTGAGCGAGGTGTTAAACCTGTAGTTGATTCAGCGCTGGAGGATCATCAGCCAGATCAGCCGGTGATGGAGTGGAGCATGAAACAACTTGTACGCAGGCATTTCTGCTTTGCAGTAGAAACTTCCGCATATGCTGCATCCAAAGTCACCGATGGGTATGTTCGACCTTTTGCAGGACCACATAGCTGGGTTTCTGAACCGATGACTGCTGGTAGAACGGAGTGGGTAGAGGCGCGTCTCCCGGATGCTGCTTCAGTCTCTGAAATTCATGTTACCTTTAACGATGATGTTAATGAGGATCTTATCAACTTACATCACCATGAAACGCCATTTCTAGTGATTCCTGAACTGGTAAAGGCTTACGATGTAGAGTTGCTCATTGATGGTGCGTGGCAAGTCATGTTCCGTGTCAAAGACAACCATCGCCGGAAGAACGTACATCGCTTAGAGAAGTCTGTCCTTACGGACGCTGTTCGAATCGTGATTCATGAAACTAACGGTGGAGAACGTGCAGAACTTGTGGAAATGCGGATTTATTAAGAGGAAAGGGCTTTGCCGTCCTTATAGGGACGGTATCCGTTTTTGCGAGAAATACAAAATATATAGGATTACGTAAAACTTATACTTTCTTGTATTTTAAAATAGAGATCATTTATAAATGATCACCCTTGGAGGGAAGCCGTCAGGCTTCCCTTTTCTTGTTTTTTAGATTACACTAGTCAAACGATATTTTTATATAAAGGAGACAGCTAATGACCACGAATACTAATGGCCGTCCCCCTGAGGCCGTATACATTCATATTCCTTTTTGTACCAATAAGTGCTTTTATTGTGATTTCAATTCCTACGTTCTCAAGGATCAGCCGGTTATGGATTATCTTGAAGCCTTGGATAGAGAGATGGAGCAAACTGTCAAGAACACCCCACCGGGTGTCATCAAAACGATCTTTGTCGGTGGTGGTACCCCAACAGTACTGAAGCCTGATGAAATGGCTTATTTTCTAAAATCTGTTCGAACACATTTCCCGAACTGGGATAAAGATATCGAGTTCTCTATGGAAGCAAATCCAGGAACAACGGATCTAGACAAGTTGACGGTTATGAAAGAAGGCGGCGTGAATCGGGTAAGCTTTGGCGTTCAGGCGTTTCAGAACGAACTCCTTACGGGCATTGGCCGGATTCATAATGTTGACGATGTATACCGTAGCTTGGAGAATGCTCGTGCAGTCGGACTTAACAACCTGTCGGTTGACCTTATGTTTGGTTTACCGAACCAAACTGTAGAGATGCTGGGCGAAAGTATTCGCAAGGCGCTCGAGCTAGATTTACCTCACTATTCTATTTACAGCTTGAAGGTGGAGGAGAACACACTTTTTCACACCCTATTTAATAAGAACAAACTTCCACTTCCTAATGAAGAAGACGAACTGCAAATGTACCTTTTGTTGATGTCATCTATGAAGGAAGCGGGCTATAACCAATACGAAATTAGTAACTTCGCAAAACCAGGTATGGAGAGTCGTCACAATATCACTTACTGGCGTAATGAAGATTATTATGGTCTCGGAGCAGGTGCACATGGATATGTGGGGCGCCAGCGGCATATTAATGTTAAAGGCGTAAATCCTTATATTGAAGCTACACGTAAAGGTCTGCCTCGATTGGATGCATTCCCAATCACTGAAGCAGAAGCGATGGAGGACTTTATGATGGTTGGCTTGCGTATGCATGAAGGCGTCTCTAATGAGGCTTTTCAAGCGCAATTTGGGCGTTCAATAGAGGATGTATTCGCGAAATCCTTGCATAAGATGCTGCATGCAGGTCTGCTTGAGCACGAAGAGGGCACTTACCGTCTCAGCAAGCAAGGGATCCTTTTTGGGAACGATGTTTTCGCAGAATTTGTAGGCGCACTGACAGAAGTTTAATTTTAAAATACCCCTTGAATTGTAATTCACTCTGTTGTATATTTATTCATATTATCAACAGAGGGGTGAATTAAAGTGCTTGCCAAGACGGAAATGATCCGCCATTCGTCTCCAGCAGGAGACGCACAGGTGACTTGCAGAAATGCAGTGGTAGAAGATGTTGAACCGTTGTATCTGATGATAGAAGAATACGCACAGCGCGGTATCATGTTGCCTCGTTCCAGGCAGGCGCTGACACGCCAGATCGATCAATTCGTTGTTGCAGAAATTGGTGGCAGATTCGTTGGCTGTGGTTCGCTCTTCAGGCTCGGAAATGATCTTGTAGAGATTCGCTCGATTGGACTGAATGACGAGGGTAAGGGTAAAGGTGTGGGCTCTATGATTTTAGAGAAGTTGGTTGAGGAAGCCAGAAACCAGAAAATCCCTAAGGTCATGGCACTGACCTACGCCGTAGATTTCTTTCTTAGAAACGGATTCGAAGTCGTCGAGAAAGAGATTTTTCCCGAAAAGGTATGGACAGATTGCGTGAATTGTAAAAAGCAGCATGCCTGCGATGAAATAGCAGTACTTAAGATGCTGAACTGACTTGACAATGTCAATGTCAGTTTGGTATTTTTGTATTAGTGGTTAGCACTCATCTGAGTCGAGTGCTAACGAATCGGAGCCAACAGCCGATAGGAGGGGATAACATGTTAACTGATCGCCAGAGAATGATACTAAATGCAATTGTAGATGATTATATTTCATCAGCAGAACCAGTAGGATCTCGCAGCATTTCTAAACGGGGTGATGTAGGGTACAGCCCTGCAACTATTCGAAATGAAATGGCTGACCTAGAGGATTTGGGTTATCTCGAGCAGCCTCATACATCGGCGGGGAGAATACCTTCCCATAAAGGATACCGATATTATGTGGATCATTTGGTACCGTGGAATTCCGCCGAAACGGCAGAGATGGGCACGATCCGCGCTTTTTTTGCCGAGAAGCTGAATGCGATGGAGCAGGTAATCCAACATGCGGCGATGATTCTTTCCAATATGACGAATTACACTTCCATCCTTCTGGGACCGGAGGTTTTTCATACATCATTGCGTCATTTTCAGTTGTTACCACTAGATGATAAAACCGCTGTAGCGATTATCGTTACAAGTACGGGGCAAGTTGAGAACCGTACGGTGAACATTCCACCGGAGATTTCCGTTTCCGAGATGGAGAAAGTGGTTAACCTACTGAATAGTAAGCTGGTCAATGTACCACTCTATAAGCTGAAGACTCGGCTGTATTCCGAGCTTGGCGAGGAAATGCAGCGTCACATCTCACATTATGAAGAATTAATGCAAGTGCTGGACATTGCGCTGGAAAGTGATCAAGAGCAGCGTATCTATCTTAGTGGAGCCACGAATATGCTTACACAGCCTGAGTTCAAGGATGTTGACAAGGTGAAAAGCATTCTTGATCTGCTAGAAGAGACGCCTACATTGCTCAAAATGCTGGCCCCTACAACAGGCGGCACAGGTATTCAGGTCCGAATAGGGACGGAGAACAATCATGAAGCGTTCGCTAACTGCAGTCTGATCACCGCCACTTATTCTCTTGATGGGCAGGCCCTAGGAAGCATTGGGATCCTTGGTCCGACACGAATGGAATATGCAAGAGTGATGGGGATCTTGGGCATTTTATCCCGAGATTTGACAGCGATGCTAGCACACTGGTATAAGTGAACAGAGTCAACATTGATTACGTGAATGATTTTAAGGAGGTGAAGACAACTTGAAAAAGGAACAAGTTCAAGATGCTAATGAATTCAAAGATGATTTGATAAATGAGGAACCTGAGGCTGATGTAGCTTCAGAAACCGACTCATTTACAGAAGAAGTTAGTGAAGGTGCTTCAGACACAGGTACGGAGGTAAAACGTCTGCAGGATCTAGCTGATGAATATCAAGGACGCGCGCTGCGTGCGCAGGCTGATTTCGATAACTTCCGTCGTCGTACTCAGAAGGAGAAAGAAGAGTTGGCTCAATATGCCACCTCCAAGCTCGTGACTGAATTACTTCCAGTACTGGACAATTTTGAGCGTGCGTTAGTCACTACTCCTAGCAGCCCTGAATCCGAAGCTTTCGTGAAGGGTGTTAATATGATTTTCCGTCAGCTAGATGGGGTATTGAAGTCCGAGGGACTTACGGCTATGGAAACAGTAGGACAGCCTTTTAATCCTGAATACCATCAGGCTATTATGCAGGTGGAGAGCGAGGAGTACGAAGAGGGTATCGTAACGGAAGAGGTCCAAAAGGGATACCTTCTGAAAGATAAAGTCCTTCGTCCTGCTATGGTCAAAGTCAGCATGTAATCTGTCTATATAGGACGGGCAGTATCTGTCCATTATCGGTACCAATCGAATTTTTTTGATATTTTTATAATTTAAATGAGCATATGCTCCATATACCTTTAGAGGAGGCAAATTATTGTGAGTAAAGTTATCGGTATTGACTTAGGAACCACGAACTCTTGCGTTGCCGTAATGGAAGGCGGCGAAGCCGTTGTAATTCCAAACCCAGAGGGCGCACGTACAACCCCTTCGGTGGTAGGTTTTAAGAAAGACGGCGAGCGTATCGTCGGAGAAACAGCTAAACGCCAAGCGATTACTAACCCTGATCGTACGATCAGCTCTGTTAAACGTCACATGGGTACTAACCATAAAGAAAGCATCGATGGTAAAGACTATTCTCCACAAGAAATTTCAGCAATGATTCTTCAAAAGCTGAAATCCGATGCAGAAGCATATCTTGGCCAAACGGTTACTCAAGCTGTTATCACAGTTCCTGCTTATTTCAATGACAGCCAACGTCAAGCTACTAAAGATGCAGGTAAAATTGCTGGTCTGGAAGTTCTGCGTATTGTGAACGAGCCAACAGCTGCAGCCTTGGCATATGGCTTGGAGAAATCCGAAGATCAAACTATTCTAGTATATGACCTTGGTGGCGGTACCTTCGACGTATCCATCCTTGAACTGGGCGACGGCTTCTTCGAAGTAAAAGCTACAAGCGGAGACAACAAGCTTGGTGGCGATGACTTTGACCAAGTGGTTATGGATTACCTAGTATCCGAATTCAAAAAAGAGCAAGGCATTGATCTGAGCAAAGATAAATCTGCTGTACAACGTTTGAAAGATGCAGCTGAAAAAGCGAAGAAAGAATTGTCGGGCGTACTGACAACTACTATTTCTCTTCCGTTCATCACTGTAGTTGATGGAGTACCTCAGCATTTGGAGATCAACTTGACTCGTGCGAAGTTTGATGAGCTTACTGCTGGTCTGGTAGAACGTACTTTGGGACCAACTCGTCAAGCGTTGTCTGATGCTGGCATGACGCCTGCAGACCTTACCAGAATCGTTCTGGTTGGTGGTTCTACGCGCATCCCTGCTGTACAAGATGCAATTAAGAAGCTTACAGGTAAAGATCCACACAAAGGTGTGAATCCGGATGAAGTTGTAGCTCTTGGTGCTGCTGTTCAAGCGGGTGTATTGACTGGTGATGTTAAGGACGTTGTATTGCTCGACGTAACTCCGCTTTCCCTTGGTATCGAAACTGCAGGTGGCGTGTTCACGAAGATGATCGAGCGTAACACTACGATTCCTACAAGTAAATCTCAAGTATTCTCGACCTTTGCTGACAACCAACCTAGCGTAGAGATTCACGTGCTACAAGGTGAGCGTCAAATGGCAAATGGCAACAAAACATTGGGACGCTTCATGCTGAACGAGATTCCACCAGCACCACGTGGCGTACCACAAATCGAAGTTTCTTTCGATATTGATGCCAACGGTATCGTGAATGTGTCTGCAACTGATAAAGGCACTAACAAGAGCCAAAAGATCACTATCACTTCTTCCAGCGGTCTGAGCGACGCAGAAGTAGAACAAATGATGAAGGATGCCGAGCTTCACGCTGAGGAAGACCGTAAGCGTAAAGAATTGGTAGAAGCGAAGAACACCGCTGACCAACTCGTGTATTCAACTGAGAAAGTGATCAAAGATCTTGGTGATAAAGCTGATGCTTCCGAAGTTGAAAAAGCTAACGAAGCTAAAGATAAAGTGAAAGCAGCACTTGAAACTGACAATCTTGAAGAAATCAATGCAGCTACAGAAGCATTGACTGAGATTGTACAACAGTTGTCCGTGAAGCTGTACGAACAAGCTGCTCAAGCAGAGCAAGGTGCTGAAGGTGGCGCTGGAGCTGCTGAAGGCGCTCCTAAAAAAGACAATGTAGTTGACGCTGATTATGAGGTTGTTGACGAAGATAAGAATCAAGGGTAACCTTAAACGATAAGTGTATAGGGCGTAACTGATAAATTCTTATATAGTTAAGAAGGGAAGGTCAAAACCGGGTCATCCCGTGTTTTGACTTTCCTTTTGTAATATCAGTTTGCACACTCTTGGCGAATGCGCCTTCTGATATTGTAAGAATAAACATCTGCTGGAACTGGATGGTCAGATCCTGGGGTTTTATCGTATAATGGTTTCTTTGACAGGTAATTAGGAATTTGAGTATGTAACGTACGGAGGTGAAAGCAGTGGCAGATAAACGCGATTATTATGAAGTGCTTGGCCTCAGTAGAGATGCTTCAGACGACGAGGTGAAGAAAGCGTACCGGAAATTGGCGCGCCAATATCACCCAGACGTGAATAAAGCAGATGATGCTGAAGCTAAGTTTAAAGAAGTAAAAGAAGCTTACGATGTTCTTAGCGACGGACAACAACGAGCTAGATATGACCAATATGGCCATATTGATCCTAACCAAGGTATGGGCGGCTTCGGAGGCGGCGGTGGTGGCGACTTCGGAGGACTAGGCGATATCTTTGATATGTTCTTTGGCGGCGGCGGACGTCGTGATCCTAACGCACCACAGCGTGGCGGGGATTTGCAGTATACGATGACCATTGAATTCAAGGAAGCGGTATTCGGTAAAGAAACCGATATTACTATTCCACGTACGGAAACTTGCGATACCTGCTACGGCTCCGGGGCTAAACCGGGTACTAAACCAGAGACTTGTTCCACTTGTCATGGTAGCGGGCAACAGGAATTCGTACAGAATACACCACTTGGACAGATGCGTAATCGTCGTCCATGTTCGCATTGCAGTGGTACAGGTAAGATTATTAAGGAAAAATGTACGACTTGTAGCGGACAGGGTAAAGTTAAGAAGCAGCGCAAGATTCATGTACGCATCCCTGCCGGTGTCGATGACGGCGCGCAGCTGCGCATGACTGGCGAAGGCGAGGGCGGCTTACGCGGTGGTCCTGCTGGAGACTTGTATATTGTCATCCGTGTCAAATCGCATGATTTCTTCGTGCGTGAGAACGATGATATTATGTGCGAGGTTCCGCTTACGTTTGCACAGGCAGCACTTGGCGATGAGATTGAGATCCCTACCTTAACGGAAAAAGTGAAGCTGAAGATTCCTGCGGGAACACAGACCGGTACTTTCTTCCGCCTCAAAGGCAAAGGTGTTCCACGTCTACGTGGATCTGGCCAAGGTGACCAGCATGTTAGAGTCATTGTAGTGACACCTAGCAAGCTGAATGATGAGCAAAAAGATTTGTTGCGACAGTTCGCCTCTCTGAATGGAGAAAACACACATGAGCATGAGCAATCCTTCTTTGATCGTGTGAAGCGTGCGTTCCGCGGGGACTGATATTTCTAACTTCATTAATTGAGTAAATAAATAATACAGCAGAGCAGCGATCCTCCCGTTACTGGGGGATCGCTGCTCTGCGTTTTTGATTAAGGTAGTTTGCGCATGTCGACTGTTAGTAGGGCAAGCTAGCCCATCTCATAAGGTTTAAAGAATGTGTTAGAGCCAGTAAACTCTACGGGCTGGAACCCCCCCGTAAAACCCGTAAAACCCGTAAAACCCGTAAAACCCGTAAAACCCGTAACCCGTAACCCGTAACCCGTAACCCGTAACCCGTAACCCGTAACCCGTAACCCGTAACCCGTAACCCGTAACCCGTAACCCGTAACCCGTAACCCGTAACCCGTAACCCGTAACCCGTAACCCGTAACCCGTAACCCGTAACCCGTAACCCTGAAATCACCGCTGGTCTCCGGATTTTCAAACACATTAACTGCTTTGAACCGTCTGCTTGGGATTTCGGACTCAGTTGACGCTATTTGCTAATTTATTGGCTTTGAAGCGAAGTTTCGGACATGAGTGCAGCTATCCCCCAAAAAAGTGCGCATAATTGGTGTTTTTCATGCCAATAGCGACTATGAGGTCCGTTAACATACCAAATATCGCATAACCCGGCGTTTAGGGTCATCTGAGTCCGAGAGGTGCCGAGTATAATCATTCTCCGATGCTATCGGACTCAGCAGACGCTATTTGCCAATATATTGGATTTGAAGCGAAGTTTCGGACACGAGTGCAGCTATCCCCCAAAAAAAGCGCTCATAATTGGTGTTTTTCATACCATTAGCGACTATGGGGTCCGTTAGCATGCCAAATATCGCATAATCCAGCGTTTAGGGTCAACTGAGTCCGAGAGGTGCCGAGTATAATCATTCTCCGATGCTATCGGACTCAGCAGACGCTATTTGCCAATATATTGGCTTTGAAGCGAAGATTGGGACTCCAGTGCAGCTATTCCCCAAAAAAGCGCTTATAATTGGTGTTTTTCATACCAATAGCGACTATGAGGTCCGTTAGCATGCCAAATATCGCATAATCCGGCGTTTAGGGTCATCTGAGTCCGAGAGGTGCCGAGTATAATCATTCTTCGATGCTTTCGGACTCAGTTGACGCTATTTGCCAATATATTGGCTTTGAAGCGAAGTTTCGGACTCCAGTGCAGCTATACCCAAAAAAGTGCTCATAATTGGTGTTTTTCATGCCAATAGCGACTATGGGGTCCGTTAACATACCAAATATCGCATAATTCGGCGTTTAGGGTCATCTGAGTCCGAGAGGTGCCGAGTATAATCATTCTCTGATGCTATCGGACTCAGCAGACGCTATTTGCCAATATATTGGATTTGAAGCGAAGTTTCGGACACGAGTGCAGCTATCCCCCAAAAAAGCGCTCATAATTGGTGTTTTTCATGCCAATAGCGACTATGGGGTCCGTTAACATAGCGAATATCGCATAATCCAGCGTTTAAGGTCATCTGAGTCCGAGAGGTGCCTCGGAAACGCAAATGTAACCTAAAGTCGAAAAAGCCCCAGCAGCCATTTGGCTGCTGAGGCTTTTTTTAAAGCGAAACTAGAGGTTGCTCGAAGAACGTAAATCTTCGAGCACACGGCTCAGAATCGTTGCTGCTTGTGCACGAGTCAGAGTACCTTGTGGATTGAAGTTATCTGCAGTAACACCTTTGAGATAACCTTTGGTTACAGCATAGGCTACAGCGTTGCGTGCTTCCGCAGCGATGCTGTCGGCATCCTTAAAGCTTAAAGGTGTTTTGGCTACTGTAAGATCTGCACCAAGGGCCTTAGCAATGATAAGAGCTGCTTCCTCGCGGGTCAGCACATCACGAGATCCGCTTTCTTTGATGCGAGTATTCCAAGTGTCACCTTTTCCAAGTAGACGGTCGAAGAGCGTTAGAAGCTCTGCCTGATTTAAGGTGTCGGCAGGCTTAAAGCTGCCATCGGCTCCTTTGCCAGCAATGATACCATGGGCAGCAAGGACCTCGATATCGGTTTGAGCCCAGTGTGTGCCAATATCCTTAAAGCTTATATTTCTGGATGCTGCGCTGTAAGAACCATCACCAGTAACGTTAAACTGTAGAATACCATCTTTAGAGATAGAACCAGGTTGCAGGTAGGACCATTTACGATCTTTTGATTCTACATAAGCGGCAGTCTTTCGAGCATCATGTAGACTGGCGGCTTTTAGATTAAGCTGAAGGATGATCGGCTTTCCGGTTGTCCAACCATTTTTGATAGTGAGAATGGAAGAACCGATATTTATTGCTGCTGAGCTACCTGCTAAAACTGCTGTGTTGCCCGCATCTGTCAGGCTAATCGTAAGGGTCAAGCCGTTGCTGTTGATAAAATCCGGAAGAGTCGCCGCTGGAATAAGTACATTGAACCCACTACCGTTTAGGCGGAGTGCATTCTCCGATTTCTTTAACTGCTCGGCTTGGGCCGGGGTAAGAGAAATAACAACTTGGCTATATTTATTGAAGCTTACATCGCTAAGATCAAGTACAGAAGTTTTATCTTTTGCATTCTGGATCGAATTTGCAAGTGCAGTGTCTAAGATGTTGAACACCGCAGAAGGCTTGCCACCTGCTGGATCTGCAGTCTCTACTAGCTTCCCAGATTTCAATGCGATTCCAGGAGTGGGAGCACTGGTTGCTGTAGGTACATACGAATCAGATGTTGGTGTTGGTGTTGGTGTTGGTGTTGGTGTTGGTGTTGGTGATGTTGATGGTGTCGCTGTTGGTGACTCTGTTGGTGACTCTGTTGGTGACTCTGTTGGTGTTGGTGTTGGCGTCGGTGTTTCAGGTGTCTTAACAGTTACGCTTACCGTTCTCAAACCAGATGGGATTGTTGATGTTGTAGCATCATTCCAGACCTGTACATCGTACAGCTCAAAGTCGTATTTTCCCACTGTAGATGGTTTGAAGGTTATTTTGCCTAGAGAACCGGAGCCGTGATAAGCACCGCCTGACAGATTGACGCTATACTGTGTCAGTTTGCGGCCGTCTCCTAGATCATAGGTTTCTGTGAATTCTTTAAGTGGAACACCAGAGAAATTCTCCTCTTGATACGTTGCCAGTTGTACGCTTGGCTGGATCGCTGGTGTTTCAAGAGAATCATCGTAGATGACAGCGAATGAAGCACCATAGACGCCATAAACCTCGTCAGTCACGGAATACCCTAGATCAACGGTTACCGGTTGTCCCACATCAATGGTGGCTGCAGATAGAGACGGATTTACATTGAAAATACCATCCCCTGTGCTATAAAGCAGTCGCTGAGCATAATCATCGTCGTCTGCGCCATTACCTACTTTATCGACCACATAGATTTTGTACTCATTAAGCCCCTCGTTAACAGGAACGTCAATGGAAAAAGCACCGTTATTTGCAATCACACCGCCAAATTTATAAGTATTCCCATCATAATGTTTACCTTCGGCGTACACGGTAAACCAGTTTCCAATAGGTTGTGTATTCGAAATATAATAGGCCATTAGGTCATCATCAATGAAACCACTAATTTGTGCTGCACCAGGATCGGTTGGCGCCTCACGTTCATACTCCTCAAGTGTGATGCCGGAAACTAATGGCTTCTCGGTATCAATTGTGAACTCGATCTTTTGTTTCTCGAGCAGTTGTCCGTTGGGAAGCACAGGAGTGATGTAGTAGTGACCATCTGGTAAAGTGGACTTGGCGGAGGTCTCCAGATCTGTTAACGTTCCATCCCAATTTGTAATCTCGTACACGCCACGATAGACCTTTTCATCGATAGAATAAACTTCACCTAGAACTGTCGCAGGAGCATCTATTGAAGAGGTTACGAAACTTATGCCATCCAGCTCTTCATTGACAGAGAAGGTAAAGGTGGTGTCGTCTGAGCGTCCATCCCCATTAGGAGAAATCTGTGGACTTTCAAAAGAAAGCTGATTAACAGGCTCTAAATTGAATTTATCGCCGACAAGTGCATTAAAGGGAAGACGAAGAGTTTCTATATCAGAGGTTAGGAACAGGATCCCTTCATATGCACCCTCTTTTGCTGTGTCAGATACCTTTAGTGTAAATTGTGCATATTGATCTACACCTGAGGTAACGCTGTTTGGTGCAATATTAATACTAATGTCACCAGGCGCTTCTGTAAGCCATTTGGTGGATAGAGTATAGGTTGATCCATTCTCATTAAAGTCTTCCACATAAACTGATTTCGTTACGCTAGCTCCTTTTGGGAGCAGGCCAAAGGACAAGGAACCTGTGTAATAAGGGATTTCTACAGTCCCAGGAAGGCCGCTAATTAAGCTCTCCCCAACTTTAGCGATAGATTCAGCTTTTGCTGATTTCTCCAAATTAATTAATCCGGCACCTTGTTGATACAAAGAGTAAGCAGCTCCATCACGGTTAGAGATAGGATCCGCATTGTTCATCAGCAACGCTTTAATATCATTTGGCTTAAGATCAGAGTTTTCACTCAGTAGCAAAGCTACAGCCCCTACAACATGTGGGGTTGCCATGCTGGTGCCACTTTTTAAGCCATAAGCATGTTCGTAATCCCCACTCCAGCTAGGAATTGTGGAGTTGATATTTACTCCAGGAGCTACAACATCAGGTTTGATTAGATAATCCGGCATCCCCGGACCCATAGAGCTGAAGTTTGCTAACTGATTGACTTCAAGCCCTATATAGTAACTGATGATATCTTTAGCAGCAGCCATTTGAGCTTTTATCTTCTTGCCATCCGCTTGAGTAATTCCGTAGGTAGGAATGTAATTCCCAGGCGCACCAAGGGTGGGACTGATTTCACCAGCAGCATTATTGGCAATTAGGACAAGCTTGGCTCCAGCTGCTTTGGCATTTAAAGATTTCTCTCCGAAACTCAGCACACCACGATCGACAAGGACTACCTTATCTTTGACATCCAAATTTGTGTAATCGGAAGTACCTCCAAGACCAGCGTAAACGATCTTATTACCAGCAATATTATCAACTAATTCTGGGGAGTAAGTTGCTAAGGTCCCTGGAATTTTTTTTACATCGCCAATATCAAAGAATGGGGTATTCACTGGGGTAGTAGAAGCGCCTACAGTAAGCGCGAGTTGAGATCCAGCAGGTTCGCCCAATGTTGCTACATCCGGTCCAGCGTTACCGGCGGCAACAACAACATTCACGCCCGATTTTATGGCGTTGTCTATCGCAATTGAGCTTGCGGAATAGCTTTGGTTGACATCAGAGCCCAGCGAGAGGTTAATTATATCGGCTCCATCAGCAACCGCTTTTTCAATACCCGCGATTACAACCGCTGTGGGTCCAGAACCATAAGGGCCAAGTACGCGATAGGCGTACAAATCCACGTCAGGGGCAACATCCAAAATTGTACCGGCTACGTGTGTGCCATGTGAGGTTTCGTAAGGGTTTCCTGCTTTTGGAGGAAAGTTAGCATCAGGAGGTGTTTCTGACGGATCATCATCCTGATCATAGGCATCGTAACCGCCCTTATAATTATCCTTTAATAAAGGGTGACTTTTATCGATGCCGGTGTCGACAACCGCTACCTGTACCCCTTCTCCTGTGTAACCTAATGCATGTAGTTTATCCGCGCCTATAAGATTGCCACTATCTGAATAGGAACGCGTAACAGGCAAAGTTGCTACCTCAACACTGTCTGCTAACGCATGTACTTCATCATTTGGATAAACAGCCGCAACGCCCGGAAGCTCTAGCAGCTTATTTACTTGATTGGCGGGCAACGTAATGGAATACCCGTTAAAAATTTCACTGTATTCAAAACCGATATCGGCATCGATTTTCTGCGCTGAGGAAATAAAGCTTTTATGCTCTGAGATAATTTTACTGCGTTGTAAGGAGACTGAGGATCGTAAAGAAGAAGTTTTAGCCTCATTTTCATACACACTGACTGGTTTATTAGTTAATTCCACAATTACGGACACTGGTGCTGAACCTTTGAGCACACCCGCGTAGTTATGAGGGGTCACACTTTGAGACTGTACATTATTAGCTAGGTTAGTGGATGATTCAATGGATGAGTTCGCAAATGCAGCGGATGGAAAAAGGACAGAAACAGCCAGTCCGAAGCTCGCCGCCCCAATACCAAATCTTTGAATAGAGTGTTTAAAGGTACGTTTCAAATAAGTTCATCCTCCCAAATGAATTTTTATATTGCAGTGTGTATCTGTAGTTCTCCTCCTCAACGTAAAATGTAAAAAATTATGAAAATTAAATTTATTCTACAGCTATAACTTCAAATCGAATATACAACTTTAGTACTATATTGCAGGGAAGAATTGAAGAAAATGTCGAATTCCTAGTAGATTAGTGGAATATGAGAAAAAAAGGGCATAAAACAAGCGCAAGGAAGACAATATAAAGGAATGCAACAGATATCTGAATTTCAAGCGAGAGCGGGGATAAGATGTCGGAAAGATCTATTTTGGCTTATTTTAAAAGTCCTGAGGAAGCGGAAGGTGTTGCTCGTAAGCTCCGTGCACTTCGGGCCATTGAAATCTCCATTGATCGCTTCAGTAGATATGGAGGCACGAGCTTTAGCTCAGGGGTAAACCCAGTGACAGGCAATGTTGCCAGAATGGACTCCATGACTGCTGAGCGTGCACACACAGGCATACTAGCTGCTGCTGACACCAGCGCGAGTGGGATGAGTCATGGTGGAGATGGAGGACCGACGGGTAGAGATATTTTACTTACGGTGATCTTGCATTCAGAGTCCTATGATCAGGCATTACGCTTAATTGAAGAAGCAGGCGGGATGATTTGAATAATGATTTCATTAATAAGAAGGGAGACGATCGATACTATGGATAGAGAGAACTCGCAAATATTCTCAAAGACCGAGAAGATGAAAATGCTGTACGAGGCGAAAGCAGAGGATGTAGAGTTTTCAGCAGCGGAGGCAGATCTGGAGGATGTCGAAGCACAGGCTCGAGCTTTAGAAGCAGACAAACGTCAGCTGCATGAAATTATGAAAAAAGAATAGATGCTAAATGCTAGGGCAGATACCTCACATTGTGGGGTATTTTTGCGTTCTGATGTGTATAATTAGGAGAATAACCCAAGCTGGAGGGAGAACATGGATAACGTTATTTTATGGATAGGTTTAGCGCTGCTTATCGCACTCTTAACTTTTATGAATCAGAAACAACTGTACTCTTCAAAAGTAAAACAGGCCTTCCGTGAGCTGCGGGAGCTGACTGAAAAAGTTCGGATGGAACGATCTGAGGCAAGCGATTTATACCGTTGGGAAGTAGAATTAGCGGAGATGGAGAAACACCCGAACGAACTTAATAAACTGGATGCTGAGATTGGGGTTCGCCACGCATTTGTGTTGTATTTGGAAAGACATTGTCCTCTGGATGTAAGACTTCCAAGTTTAAAGGAGGCTGCGTCCTATCAGAAGGATTCGGTATGGGGAATTAAGATCGGAGATTACGGATCCAAGAAATAAGGAAATGTACATATAACGCCATTGGCCTTTTTTAATAACGAATTTTAATCATTTTAATAAAAATGATGTATTTCTCTCTGCGTAATAAGAGCGTATAATTGTTCAGATATACTTCAAGATGACGCGAATAATTTATAGATATCCAGGGGGAATTATTATATGGCAATGGTACACTCTCAAGGAGTTACCGATGAGCTAGTTGTCCGATCTTTAGAAAGAAATTTAGCGATTATAAGGTTTGATCTTGATCGACGAGTGGCTTATGTGAATGAAGTTTTTGCTAGTTCGATGGAGTATAACAAAGAAGATATGATTGGGATGCACCATAAAGAGTTTTGCTTTTCTCATTTTGTAAATAGCCCGGGGTATGAGTTGTTCTGGCAGGACCTTTTTTCAGGAAAAAGTTTTCAGGATAAAATCGAACGAATGGATGCAAAAGGAAATGTGGTATGGCTAGAAGCTACCTATATGCCTGTCTTTGATGAAAATAATGAACAAGTCATAGGCGTTTCCAAAATAGCGGCCAATATTACGGATCGACAAAATAACATGAGTGTCGTGGTACAGCGGATGCAAGAGATGTCCGAGAGCTTAAATCAAAGAGCCGAGAAAGGCATTGAACGTAGTCAAGAACTATTACTGAGCGTCGACAAAATTGCCGAAGTATCAATTGAAAATACACAGACTCTAGCCAATCTGGAGACACAAGCGGTATCGATTCAGGGAATTGTACAAACTATTCGTAATATTGCTTCGCAAACGCAACTGTTAGCGCTTAACGCAGCAATTGAAGCGGCACATGCCGGGGAGTTTGGGCGAGGTTTTGACGTGGTTGCTAAAGAAGTTAGGAAGCTATCCATCATGGTGCAGGATTCGATCATTCAAGTGAAAAATAGTGTCGATGCTATTACGCTGGAAATCGATAAAATCTCCAAAGGAACAAACCAGGTGCAAGAAAATATAGAAGATAGTCAACAGCAGATTCATATAGCATTAGATGATTTCAAGAATATTTCTTCCTCAGCCCACGATTTAGATACACAAGCACGAGAGGTTATGAATATTATTTGATTTTTATAGGCTGTTAGCGGTGAATATAAAGGAAAGCCAGTTCTCAGATTTATGGGGAGTGGCTTTTTGTGTTGTGAGTACAGTTGATATTAACCTCCATCTGTTATTACTAGCATCTATAGCTTATGCTCAGAAAAACGAACCTTTTCCAGAGATTGGTTGTCATATAGATATCACAGAGAAGAAAGGAGGGTGCAAGAATTGGAGACTAACCGCGAGTTATTCGAAGCCTACAACAAGGATGTATACCGGACCTGCTACTACATGGTGCATGACTCGGCGGATGCGGAGGACTTGACGCAGGATGTGTTCATTACCGTATTTCGCACGAATCGTGAGAACGTGGAGCATATGAAGGCTTGGATTATGAAAATAACAGTCAACCATTGCCTGAATCATTTGAAACGGAAGCGTACTTTACAGCAAAAGATTACGGACAACCTACACTTCTTTCATAAAACGGTGGAAACACCTGTGGAGCAGCAGATTGAGCAGCGAGAGACGGAAGGTGAGTGGGCACAGTATATGAGCCGGCTCCCTATCAAACTTAGGATGGTGATCGCGCTTCGGTATATGCATGATTTCAGTCTGGCTGAAATTTCGGATCTGCTGTCCATCCCACTTGGAACGACCAAATCCAGGCTGCATAAAGGCCTAACGGTAATGAGGAACATCCTGCAGGAGGCTGGGGTTCAAATTGAATTAAAGGAGGGCGAATCTTTTGAAAAAGTTAGAAAATATGCTGGAGCATCGTTTAAATGAGGATAAAGGTGTGCCATATCCAGATTTTGAAAGTATGTGGGGACGCTTGGAGCAGGAAGGGAGTACAATGACACCTATACAATTTCGGATGCCTAATGGTAGCGGAAGCAGAGGGAGAAACTGGAGTAAAATAGCGGTTGTTGCTTCATTTTCCGTGCTTATTGCAGCGGCGCCTGTATATGCGGCAGTGCATTATGATTGGGATAATTTGCTCCATGGGAGAGGTGGCGTTCAAGCTGCACTGGCACAAAACCTTGGACAACAGCTGGATCAATCGGTGACGAAGGACGGAGTAACTCTAAAGCTACATACAGCCATTGTGGATGAGAATCGAACGATTATCTTATTCACATTGGATGTAGGAAAACGTATGGATAATGAAGATTGGAATATTAAAGGAATGACTTTGAAGGGCGCAGATGGGGCGAATAGTCCTAGTGAGTTCAGTTATGTGTTATGGGATGAGAAAAATCAACTTTACAACGGATATTTCGAAAGTGATTGGACGCCGAAGAAGGACACTGTGAATGTCCAACTAGTTGCGGATAATCTGCAGTCCTATAGCACACAGGAGTTAGATTTACCGTTGGATATCCAATCTCAGGAGACTCAAAAGTTTCCTATTGGGCAGGAAGGAATGCGCAGCATAGAGGTGAAACCTTTTACCCAAGGACAAGAAAAAATGTTATTCTCTTCAGCGATTATTTTTGATCAACCGGAAGCAAAAGAATGGGCCTTTCCTAATATTGTTGGGTACAAAAACGGAACGCTCATAAATTCGCTGCCTGGAGGTACTTTCGGTACACCGGGAGAAAAAGGGGAGTATACGTCTCAGCAATATTTTAAGGCGGCTGATATTACCGGTGGAGAAGTGAATTATAAGCTGAAGTATATGAAACAAGAGAAAAATGTTGAGGGGCCATTAGCTTTCGATCTTCAATTAAGCAAAAAGCAGATGGAGAGCGGCACCATAAATACCTCATTGAATCTGCCACTAGAAGAGGGCGGACCTAATTACACGCTGGAGAAAATGGTAGTGACGCCTACTCAAATTCGAATCGCAATTAGAAGTAAAGAGAAAGGCAACAATTTCCCGTATCAAAAGTCTACTCTTGAAGTAGCAGGAAAGACGCTGGAGGGCAGTTTCTGGAGATCTCCAGAAGGTGAGCCGGAGCTGACAGTGCTTCGTTTCGAGCGGCCCGTTGACCTTGAAATTACGAAAGAGACTCCGATTACCTTTGTAGCTAAGTATAAGATAACTCAGCATGGTAGCTATAAAATTACCAAAAATAATGATGATAAAATACCACTTCTTTTAACAAACATCTCTCAAAAGAAACAGACAATTATCCAGCAGCTTAGCGGATATCCGGTGAAGTGGACGTACTACATGCAGGGTGCCGATCTTTATGTAGAGACTGAAAGTGAAGATGCTCGCTTCGGTGGAATTAATCAGACCCATATCGGGCTGGGTAAAGATCGCATACTAGGTAAACCGGTAACTGTCAATTTCGCGGGGGATGGAAACAATAAGGCTATTGATGTGTATAAGGATTTTAAAGGTACAGAAGCTACTATATATATGTTCTACTACACGACTGATGATCCGGATAAAGAAACGAGAGTGAAGATCCAGCCATAAGAGTTAGTAGAATCATAATTCAAGAAAATAGAATAACTTTTTTAGGGAATGAACCTTGTGTTCTTCCCTTTTTTTCGTTTACAGTGAGTAGACGTTGTAAAGATTCAGCTATGCATAATTAAAGGAGAGAAGAAGGATGGAAGTCACTCGCTGTGCTTGGGTCAATGATGATCCTCTATATATTGCCTATCATGATGAGGAGTGGGGCAAGCCTCTGTATGATGACCAAAAGCTGTTTGAATTACTTATGCTGGAAGGGATGCAGGCAGGGTTAAGCTGGTACACAGTACTAAAAAAACGGGCGCATTTCAGAGAGGTATTTGACGGATTTGATCCGAATAAGATTGTCCATTATGATGAAGTCAAAATTGCGGAGCTAATGAGTGATCCAGGGATTATTAGAAATCGATTGAAAATTGATGCTATTATTCGTAATGCAGGTGTATACTTGCGAATTTGCGAGGAACATGGCAGCTTTGCAGATTATCTCTGGAGCTTTGTCGGAGGTGTGCCTACTATCAACCATTGGCAGACTCGTGCAGATGTACCTGCTTCGACGTCTCAGTCTGATGTGATGAGTAAGGCATTAAAGAAGAATGGCATGAAGTTTGTGGGTACTACAATCTGTTATGCTTTTATGCAGGCATCGGGGATGGTGGATGATCATTCGCTTAACTGCTTTTGTAGGAGTGAAGAGGGGCGGCAGGCCGTTGATCTGTAGTTTGGCGTTACACCAATAAGAAATGTTATACTATGAAGCGAATGCTTTCGAAGACAGTTTTGCACGAAGTAAATTCAAGTAGTGGAACGCTCACAAAACTAAGCCTATGCTTTCGAAGTGAGTTTTGCACGAAGTAAATCAGTGAAGCGTATGCTCACAAAACTTTAGGAGGATCACATAAAGATGTTATGGCATGAAGTAACGATACATACAACAGAAGAAGCACAAGAAATGATTTCGAATTTTCTATATGAAGCTGGTGCGGGTGGGGTTTCTATCGAGGAATCCGGCACACTGAACAAAGCACGGGATACACGTTATGGTGAATTGTACGACCAACCTTTGAATGATATTCCAGAAGGGGAAGCGGTCATAAAAGGTTATTATGCCGATTCCACGGATATGGATGCTGTTATAGAAGAATTGACTCCTCGGGTATCCGAATTGAGTGAGTACGGGATTGATCCGGGGAAAGCGTTGATTTCTTGGAAGACTGTGGATGAAGACGAATGGGCTCATGCATGGAAGCAATATTTTAAACCCCTACGAGTATCGAAACGTCTCACCATTAAGCCAACCTGGGAGGAATATACGCCTGAGAGTCCAGATGAAGCCATCATTGAGATCGACCCTGGCATGGCATTTGGTACTGGGACTCACCCTACAACAGCTTTGTGCCTCCGTGCACTTGAAAAGAATATTAGCGGCGGTGAAGAAGTTATTGATGTCGGCACCGGTTCAGGAATTCTGGCTGTAGGCGCGATGCTGCTCGGTGCAAAATCCGTATTGGCTCTAGACTTAGATCCGGTGGCTGTGGAAAGTGCGCGGGAGAATGTGGTGCTTAACAAGCTTGAATCGTCTATAACGGTAAAAGAAAGCGATCTTCTATCGCTGCTGGGCGGAGAAGGCGTAGCTGACACAGCGGCTGGAGAGATGTGGCCATCCGCTAGACCTGGTCACTCACTAGAAGGAGCCGTTCCTGCTAAGCAAGAGCAAGAAGGCAGCCTTGGCGTGACACTGCCTGTACAAATTGTAGTTGCGAATATTTTGGCGGAAATCATCGTATTGTTTACGGATGATGTATACCGCGCGCTTCAGCCTGGAGGCCTCTACATTACCTCAGGTATATATAAAGATAAAGAAGGACTTGTGGCGAACGCGCTGAAAGCGTCTGGCTTTGAGATTATTGAAATATCCCGTGAGGAAGATTGGGTGGCGTTTACAGCCGGAAAGAGGTAAAGATGGATATATTGCAAAGCTTAATTCGAGTAGATTTAGATCAGCTTCCTTTCCTGCTCATTACGATTTTAATTGCTTTTACAGTACATGAATTCAGTCATGCTTATTTCGCCAATAAGTTCGGTGACCCAACAGCAAGATTACTAGGCCGTATGACGCTTAACCCTGCTGTTCATTTCGATTTCTTTGGTATTTTGCTGCTGCTTGTTGCCGGCTTCGGTTGGGCACGTCCGGTTCCGGTAAACCGCGATAACTTTAGTCGTCCTCGTCTCATGGGAGTCATCGTGTCGGCTGTGGGACCAATTAGTAACCTGCTCTTAGGGATTATAGGTGCTATAATCTACGGTGCACTTGCGGCAACTGGAGTTCTAGATAATATCTCGAATGACCGCGTGCTTGAGGCTGTATATTTATTCTTTGGCACCTTCATACAATGGAACTTCTTTCTGTTTCTGTTCAATCTTATTCCGCTGCCACCACTGGATGGCTATCGGATTGTGGAAGATATCGCCCCACGTTCGATCCGCGGCAAATTACAGCAATTTGAACAATGGGCTGTATTTCTCTTTTTATTGATTCTGTTTATTCCTGGGCTACGGACTTATACGATTGATCCGCTCGCAGTCTGGGCTAGTGAAATGTCGAGAACATTTGTACAGCTGTCTCTAAGTATTTTTGGCAGCTAAGGCAAGGAATGAAGCCTTTTCAACCTCTGTCAAACATTGTATTATGTAATTTGATCAAAATTTTATAGTTATTTTTTCGCCCGACCAAACCTTATATTTCTTGAAGAAACGGGTGACGTCCTTCTAAGGGCGACTAAGCCGTTTCTTCAAATATAAGAAAGTATAAGTTTCACTCTATACTTTATGACTTATTTCTCGATTAAACGCTTACCGTCCTTATAAGGATGGCGAAGGCGTTTATATTTGTTACTGAATTTATGAACAGGATGATGATGAGATGCAGCGATATTTCGTTACACCGGAGCAATTTGGTGCGGATACCGTGAGAATTGATGGGGAAGACGCCCGTCATATCGCTAAAGTGATGCGTGGTAAGGCAGGGGACAAGCTTATTGTTAGCGATGGTGTTTCCCGTGAGGCTTTAGTAGAGATTGCGCAGATTGAAATTGGGGAAGTCACTGTGAACATCCTAGAGTCCCTGGAGATGACGCATGAACCTCGAATTAAGATTACAGTAGCTCAAAGCTTGCCTAAGGCCGATAAGATGGAAACTGTCATTCAGAAGTGCACTGAGATTGGTGCTGTAAGCTTTGTTCCTTTTCTGTCAGAACGCACAATAGTGCAATACGACGAGCGTAAGGAAAGCAAACGACTGGATCGCTGGCGTAAAATTTGCAAGGAAGCTGCCGAACAGGCTCATCGGAACATCGTTCCAGCTGTAGCCTCACCTCTTTCGTGGAAACAGCTGTTGCAGACTTTTAGTGAGTATGATGCTGTGTATTTCTGTTATGAAAAAGAGGAAGGCTTACAGCTCCGAAGCAGTGTCGCTCCATGGTTAGCATCGCTTTCACCGCAGTCTGGCGGGAAAGTTATAGTTGTGGTGGGTCCTGAAGGAGGTTTTACTCCTGAGGAATGCCTCAAGGCAGAAGAAGCCGGGGCTGTATCCGTAGGACTAGGACGGCGAATTCTGCGCTGTGAGACAGCGGGCATGGTTGCCGCTGCTTGTATATTATATGAATCTGGAGAAATGGGAGGAGCTTAAGAGATGCCATCCGTAGCGTTTTATACTTTAGGTTGTAAAGTGAATTTCTATGATACCGAAGCCATTTGGCAGCTATTTAAAAATGAAGGTTACGAGCAGGTTGATTTCGAGGGTCCCGCCGATGTATATCTGATTAATACTTGTACAGTAACTAACACAGGTGACAAAAAAAGCCGTCAAATGATCCGACGTGCCGTGCGCCGTAATCCAGAGGCCATAGTAGCCGTAACAGGCTGCTACGCGCAGACCTCTCCTGGTGAGATTCTGGATATTCCTGGAGTTGACCTTGTCATTGGTAACCAGGACCGTGATCAGATTATGACGCATGTGAAGAACATTGAATCCTCACGTCAGCCGGTCAATGCTGTGCGTAATATTATGAAGACACGTGAGTTCGAAGAGATGGATGTGCCAGGCTTTGCGGATCGGACGCGTGCTTTTATGAAGATTCAGGATGGCTGCAACAACTTTTGCACTTTCTGTATCATTCCTTGGTCGCGTGGACTTTCGCGCAGCCGTGATCCAAAAAGCATCGTAGCCCAAGCGCATCAATTGGTAGAAGCAGGGTACAAGGAATTTGTACTTACGGGTATTCATACCGGAGGTTACGGTGATGATCTTGATAATTACCGTCTTTCCGATTTGCTGTGGGATCTAGATAAGGTAGATGGTTTGGAGCGAGTGCGTATCAGTTCTATCGAAGCTAGTCAGATCGATGAGAAGCTGCTTGAGGTGCTGAACCGTTCCTCCAAAATGTGCCGTCATCTGCATATCCCGCTACAAGCCGGACATAATGATGTGCTGAAAGTGATGCGCCGTAAATATACGACAGAAGAGTATTACGCCAAAATGCAATTGATCCGTCAGGCGATGCCAGATGTCGGGATTACTACTGACGTTATCGTAGGATTCCCGGGTGAGACCGATGAGATGTTCCGTGCCGGATACGATTTTATGAAGGCTGTAAATTACTCCGAGATGCATGTATTCCCTTATTCCAAGCGGACAGGTACGCCTGCAGCGCGGATGGAGAATCAGATCGACGAGGACATCAAGAATGTACGCGTGCAGGAGCTGATTGATCTATCCGAAGAAATGCAATTAGCATATGCCCGTAAGTTTGTAGGCCAGACGCTTAGTGTGATTCCGGAAAGATCCGCTAAAGGTGCTCCGGGCCGCAATATCCAGCATGGATTCAGCGACAACTATTTGCAGGTCTTCTTTGATGGAGATGATTCACTTCAAGGAGAACTTTGTGACGTGAAGATCACTGAAGCTGGTGTGAACGAATGCCGAGGCGAATTGGTCGGGGTTAGTCAGAGCGGTCTTAAGCAGGCTGTCCTTTAAGCAATAGATAGAAGTAAGTAGATAATAGAGCAGCGATTTTCCCGTTAGTGGAGAATGGCTGCTCTTTGGTTTTAGTTGCCGGCTACCTAAATCGCAGAGTTATAATCTTCCCTCGCTAATTCATAACCTTTCCATGTGCTGGAGGACCCGGATGACGTTATTTGCAATTTTTTTGCTTTTTGGGCATAGTTTCGGACTCCAGTGTCGCTATTCCTTAGAAAGAAGTCTATATTTGCTGTTTTTCATGGCGATAGCGACTATGGAGTCCGTTAGTATTCCAAATGGGCGATTATGCTGCGAATAAGATCAGCTGAGTCCGTTTGCGGCTTCGTAGGCGAAGATAAAGGCGCAAAAAGGTTAGAAAAGAGTTGGGTACCTAGCAGCCATTTTCATTGCTGTAGTGACCTTTTTTTGGTTAAAAAAACATCCGCAGGATCATAACTGAAATTACACCCGCCAGTACAGTACCTAGCAAACTCCGGGTCTTTATCGCGATCCAAAAAGTAGGAATTGCCGCAAAAAGCTCAATATTATTAGCTATAGGCGAGAATTTCCCATCATTCAAGAAGATCTCCTGACCTATTAATGCGGCCATGACAGAGATAGGGACATAATTTAACCAGCGCATTCCCCATTCAGGCAATTCAAATCGGCTTAGAATCATTAATGGAACCACTCTTGGAATGAAGGTTACCAATGCCGCCCCCAGTATGATCAGAAAAACATCCCATCTCACTTCCATTTTTCAAACACCATCCCTACTGTTGACGCAATGACCGTTGCAATAATGACACCTACACTACCGGAAAATACGAAGGAGCTTCCTATAGCAATGATCACGGCAAGGATTGCGACAACCAAATCAAGTTTAATTTTCTTTCGGTCAATCATGGAAATTACAAGGATGCCAATAAACATGGCAGGCAAGGCAAACTGCAAACCGAATTGATCGGGGTCTGATATCCACTGAGCTAAAAAAGCACCGGCTATATTCGCAAGAAACCAGTTTAAATAAGCGGTGATGTTAAGTCCGTGCATCCATTTTTCACTGATTCGCTCCTTGTTCAAGGTTTGATTAATGGCGACCCCGAAGGTCTCATCGGTTAATAATGAGCCAACGAGCATATTTCTCAGTGGGGAAAGATGTCGGAAATACGGTGAAAGAGCTGCACTAAGCAAAATATGACGAAG
Organism: Paenibacillus sp. G2S3; assembly: GCF_030123105.1. NCBI lineage: Bacteria > Bacillati > Bacillota > Bacilli > Caryophanales > Paenibacillaceae > Paenibacillus > Paenibacillus sp. G2S3. The sequence goes on along the minus strand of NZ_CP126095.1, from coordinate 5,178,629 downwards.
ATTAACGATAAAAATCGTAATGATAATGGCTGCAGGCGAGCTGCTTACCGCTATCATTCCAGCAGCTATAAACTGAGCTGATCCTGCGTAAAGAATCAGACTGATTAAGGCAATCTCAGCAATGCTAAGCCCGGCAGTCTTTTGAACAACACCTGCTGCAAGTCCAATGCTTAAATAACCTAGTAGTGTGGGAATGCAATCTTTTACCCCTTTAAGGAAGCTATCTTCCTCTTTAGAAGACAGATTGGCTTCTAGATGTACGTTCTCTGCGCTCATTGTAGCCTCCTTGTTACAAGAAAGAGTTTAATAGTTAGCATATTACGTCCAGTTATTTTGATCAACCTTTACCTATTCATCTAGTCTGAAAGTCCTGAATTTGGCTTTATGGAGTTATAGGGTAAACACTTGGTGTACAATTGTCGATATAAGTAAAAGAGTGTGGGGATAAACCACCAAACGACATTATAGCCTAAGGGAGAGAACAAATGACTGTGTACAGGAAAATGACGAAAATGCTCCTCATCATGATATTGTTAGCTACTGCGGTTTTTCCGGTAAGTGTCTTTGCAGCTACCGGCGACATTAACTCGATCGAATTCGAAAGCTCAGCCAAAGTACAACTTACGGTTGGACAAACGCCAAAGCAACTGAAGGTATATGCGAATGTGGAAGGATCCTCCTCCAAAAGAGATGTGACGGGTGCAGTGGTATGGAATTCTTCTAACACTAACGCTGTGAAAGTAGTAAATGGCTTATTGACTCCGATAGATAGCGGAAAGGCTATTATTACTGCTACTTACAATCATGCGCTTGCTACTATTGAAGTAGAGGTAACACATCCGGTCAAAGAATTGAAGCTCGAATATAGCTCCGAAGGGAACTATAAATTGGGTGATGAAGAGGATAAACTGTTGGTCAAAGCCAATGCGATTGGTGGCGATACAGCGACTTCTGCCAAGGATGTAACGGCTGATACCACTTGGAGCAGCTCCAATACAAGCGTATTGACGATTGCAGAAGGTAAGATTACCCTGGCAGGTGAAGGTACTTCAACCATTACTGCCAAATATAAAGACTTAACAGCAACCTTTAAAGCAGTAGTTAAATTGCCTTATTCTGGGATTGAACTTAAAAATGATAAGGATATCGTTGTTAAGGAAATCGAAATGCTCGTTGGCGATAATCCGGTGAAAATCGCTGCGTTTACCAAAGAGACTACAAAATCGACCGCAAATGATATTTCCGCGAAAGCGGAATGGTCTTCTTCCAATACAAGTGTTGCTACGGTAGACAAGGGAGAAGTCAAAGTATTAGCCGCGGGAAAAGCTGTAATTACAGTAGCTTATTTGGGAATTACACAAACTTTGGATGTATATGTACGTGCTCCTTATGAGGCGTTATTGCTAACTCCATCAGGTGATCAATTCTTGTTTATGGGTGAGAGCTTGAGCGTTAAAGCAGAGGTTCGAGATGCTGCGAATTCCACTCCGAATGTATCGGGTATTGCAGTATGGAGTTCGGACAATCAGCTCGCGGTAACGGCTATTGCGGGAAGTGATGCTGCAGCAATCACTGCAAAAGCAGTGGGAACTTCGAATGTTAAAGCAGAACATATGGGCGTTAGTAAGAGCTTTAAGGTAACTGTGTATCCTACGATTACAGAGCTGGAAGCTGATAAAACAGAACTGGATCTCTACACTGAAGATTCCGTTAGTTTGCCAAAGGTAAACGGGACCAAACTGGACGGAACGAAGCTGGATCTCAGTCAAGAAATCGAGTGGACATCTGCCAATGATGAGATCGCCACCATCAAAGATGGCAAGCTCGTTGCTGAAAAGGCTGGTACTGTTAATATTGTCGGCAAGATAAAATCGGAGAACCCTACCTCCTCCAAAGCGGCTATACGGGAAAAAAGTGTTGTAGTGAGTGTTACAGTTAAAGATAAGGTTCATATTTTGCTCGGACCAGAGGAAAACTTTGTGATTGTTACTGGTGAAGAGAAGGCTGTTCCTGAAGTAAAAGCTGTGATGGAAAATGGGAACGAACTCGATGCTACAGGTACTATGGAATGGGAGATTACCGGTACGAATGCAATTATCAAGACAACATCTTCCGGTAAGGTAATCAAAGGACTGGTGAAGGGTTCTGCCACTTTAAAGGGAACCTATGCTAATAAGAGCATTAGTATCCCGGTTACCATTGAACAAAAGGTTACTAAGATTGTTGTAGAACCAAATGCGATTGAGTTGAATATTAAAGGCTCTAAATCCATAAAGGTAACGGCTTATTACTCTAATGGTAAGACGGGGAATATCTCCAGCAGCATGAATTGGGAGTCCTCGAATGAAGCAGTTGCCACGGTTAAAAGTACATCTGTTAAAGCTATAACAGAAGGAACTGCGACGTTATCAGGTTCTTACCAGGGGCTCGCAGCTAGTGTCAAAATTAATGTTGTTCCTAAGCTAATGAAGTTAACTGTTAATGAGAATAGACTGAAGATGGCTCCAGGAGCTGTTCAGAATGCAATTGTGATTGCGCAGTATGACACGGGGAAGACAGAAGTTGTTACTGGAAGTGCAGCGTGGACCAGCTCTAAGCCTTCTGTAGCTAGAGTATCAGCTAGTGGTCAGATTGTAGCTGTGAGCAAAGGAACGGCATCCATTAAAGGAAAGATTGGTACCAAGACAGTGACGGTAACGGTTACTGTGAAATAGATAGAGCAAATCTTTTGAATAATGAATCTATAGGTGGTTTGGGTCTGCAAAGCCAACATTATGTTGCTTTGCAGATTTTTTTATTTTATTCTATAGTAATTCCGACTATTCCGATGTATAATCACATAAAATAAAGAAGACGCGTTGGGGGAGATGAAAAAATGGCAAAACAAAAGGTGTTATCGATCAAGACCATTGTTGCGATTGGCATCGGTTCTGCTTTATTCGTTATATTGGGCAGGTTCGGTTCAATTCCATCCGGAATTCCAAACACTAACATTGAGACTACATACGCTTTACTGGCATTGTTCGCACTGTTGTACGGTCCGTTTGCCGGATTGCTCATTGGTTTAATTGGACATACACTGAAGGATGCGATTTTTTATGGATCCCCTTGGTTCAGTTGGGTGATCGCATCTGGAATCGTTGGGCTCGTCGTTGGTCTGCTAGTGGCTAGAATCGGGATTCATGATGGGGAGTTCGGACGAAAGGAACTGATTCGTTTTAATTTGGCCCAGATTGTAGCGAACGCAATCGCCTGGTTCTTGGTAGCACCTGTACTGGATATTCTAATCTATGCGGAACCAGCGAATAAAGTATTCACACAAGGACTTATCGCCGGAGCATCTAATATAGTCACTGTGGCAGTGATTGGTTCTCTACTTGCAATTGCATATGCTAAGACAAGAACGAAGCAAGGTAGCTTGACCAGAGAAGCCTGAGTAGCATATAATCCAAACCAAAAGCCGGTGGAGATCACCGGCTTTTTCATGGCTATAAAACATATAATGAATGTAAATATCTTCAAACGAAGCCAAGAGGAAGGTCAAGGATGAGAAAAGCAGTGATTGAATTTAAGGATTTCAGTTTTCAATATCGAGCCCAGCAGGAACCTACACTCACAGGTATCAACTTAACGATTGCCGAAGGAGAGAAGGTACTTATCGTGGGACCCTCTGGATCTGGAAAAAGTACACTAGCTCATTGTATAAACGGACTCATCCCTTTTGCATATAAAGGTGAAATGTCTGGGTCATTGCGAATTATGGGTGTGGAGCAGACAGAACTAAGTATTGCAGCGTTGTCTGATCAGGTAGGAACAGTATTGCAGGACCCAGACGGACAGTTTGTTGGATTAACGGTTGGAGAGGATATCGCCTTCAGTTTGGAGAATCACGCGGTTCAGCAGATCGAGATGATAGAAAAGGTATTGGCTGCGGCAACTGCGGTGGATATCCACGAATATTTGGGATCTTCACCTCAGGAATTATCAGGCGGTCAGAAGCAGAAAACGACCTTAGCTGGCGTTCTAGTTGGTGATGTGGACATCCTGCTGTTTGATGAGCCTTTGGCAAACTTAGATCCTTATACAGGCACAAAAGCGATAGAGCTCATTGATCGAGTGCAAAAAGAGACTGGTAAAACGGTTATTATTATCGAGCACAGACTCGAGGAAGTACTTCACCGTGCGGTGGACCGCATTATTGTGATTCATGACGGACGTGTTGCGGCGGATATGTCAGCTGCTGAGCTGTTAAGCACTGATCTGCTTTCAGAAGTAGGTATTCGGGAACCTCTCTATTTAACGGCTTTAAAGTATGCAGGATGTACGATTACATCAGATATGAATCCACAGCATATAGATGAAATTCGGCTGGATTCTTGCTCCAGCAAGCTTGAGTACTGGAATGATAACCATAATTCGCAGCAGGATAAACATGAGAGTCTACCAATCCTTGAGCTACGAGATGTTTCATTCAGTTATGAGAAGAATCGGCCAGTGCTTCATAAGCTTAACCTTCTTGTTAATAAAGGAGAAATGATCTGTATAGCCGGGCGAAATGGGGCAGGGAAATCCACGGTATCTAAGCTTATCTGTGGATTTTATAAGCCTACCTCCGGATCAATACTGATGAACGGAAGGGATATTGCCAAGGATACGATTAAGGAGCGGGCAGAGCGGATTGGTTTCGTGATGCAGAATCCTAATCATATGATTTCTAAGACGCTTTTATATGATGAGGTTGCGCTAGGCCTTAAATTACGAGGGGTGTCTGAGGAGCTTATTCGTGAGCGAGTGCATCATGTTTTGAAGATATGCGGTCTATATGCTTTTCGTAGCTGGCCCATCTCAGCACTTAGCTATGGTCAGAAGAAACGTGTTACTATTGCGTCTATTATGATTCTGGAGCCGGAAGTTATCATATTGGATGAGCCGACTGCAGCTCAGGATTACAGACATTATAACGATATGATGGAATTCCTTCTTACGTTAAGGGAGCAGGGGATGACGGTCATTATGATCACGCATGATATGCATCTCATGCTGGAATATGCCGATAGAGCTGTGGTGTTGTCTGATGGGGTGAAGCTTGCGGATGACAGCCCTGAGCGAGTATTAACCAATATAGAAGTTGTGAGGAATGCAAACTTGAAGGAAACTTCACTTTTTACACTGGCAATGAAAGCCCAATTGGGTCAGCCAGAAGAGTTCGTAAGAAGATTTATTGCATACGATAGGAGGAGCCGGGGCGGATGAAGGCCACAATGTTAACTTTTACGAAGCAGGATTCACCCATTCACCGTCTTACAGGCGCCACTAAGCTGATTTTATTTATAGTGTGGTCTGTGACAGGGATGATTACATATGATACAAGATGTCTAATAGTGATGCTATTATTTAGTTTGATTGCCTTTAGAGTCTCTAAAGTTCAATTTCAGGATTATGCCTTCGTACTATATTTTATTTTGATTTTCTTTGTGCTTAATCATATAGCCATCTTTATTTTTTCTCCATTGGAAGGTGTAAAGGTCTACGGTTCACGTCATGATATTGTTCATCTTGTAGGTCGGTATACCGTTACAGGGGAGCAGCTATTCTATCAATTCAATATTGCCCTTAAGTATGCGGTAGTCATTCCAATGGCACTGTTGTTCCTTCTAACGACACATCCTAGTGAATTCGCAGCCTCCTTAAACCGGATTGGTGTGAATTATAAAGTTGCATATTCTGTATCGCTTGCGCTGCGGTACATTCCGGATATCCAAAGAGATTATGAGAATATATCTTTCTCTGCTCAGGCACGTGGAATAGACATCTCTCGAAAAGAAAAGCTGCCTAAGCGGCTTAAAAATATCATTTCGATTCTTATGCCCTTAATTCTGACTAGCATTGAGCGAATTGAGAATATTAGTACGGCTATGGAGTTACGTGGCTTCGGAACTAAGAGTAAACGGACTTGGTACAGTAGTCGTCCTTTCTCAAGAAACGACTATATTGCTTTGATCTTATTCGCTCTGATCGCAATATCTTCGACGGTAATCACTTTTTACGATGGATCGCGGTTTTATAATATTTTCGATTGAAGTATAATAGTACAGTTGTGGAAAGTTTGGGATCAGGCGTTACAGTATATCGTTACGATTGAAGACGTTTCTCCAGTCTTGACCATACAGGCAGGTAACATAATGGGAGTGCAATTAGCGAGCAGATGATATTAAAAATAGTCTGGGCATGGGCAATTTGTGAAGCGGGGCCCCCGCCGATCCAGATAACTGCTGCTTGCAAAGGTCCGATAAGTGGCAGGAAGAGCAGCGCACCGCCAATGTTAAGAGCTACATGCGACCAAGCGACGAAGACGCCGGAAGACGAGCCACCGATGGAAGCGATGACTGCTGTGAAGCAGGTGCCGACGTTGGCACCGAGCACGATGGCTATGCCGAGCTCTGGGGGCATGGCACCCGACGCGGCAATGCTCATAGCCATGGCAATGACCGCAGCGCTACTATGTAGCAGGGCTGTTAGGCAGGCGCCAGCCGCGAGTCCCCACAGGACACTTGTGGCAGCATGATTCAGGAACCAGAGGAATAGGCCACTCTCCTGAAGTGTCCCGCCGATGGACTGCATGACTGCGATTCCCCATAAGACTAGGGCGAATCCTGATACAGCCAGGCTGATGAATTGCAGCGGCTCTGCTATTTTTCGGGAGAGTGCAGCAATCCGTGATGTATACGGCGGTAGCTCACCAGCAATGACAGCCGCTGCCCACAGACTCAGCGAGGCAGCCAGCAGTGGTGAGGCCATGGAATTGATCTGAAGCCCGATCAGTTCGGTGGTCAAAGTGGTACCGATGTTGCTACCTAAGATAATACCGAGAGTACGAGCATAGGTAAGCAGGCCGGCATTCACCATGCCGATCGTGAGTACAGTTACTGCCGTGCTGCTCTGAAGCAAGGCTGACAGTACACTGCTTGCGATCAAGCCTTTGATAGGTGTAGAGGTAGCCTTATTCAGGCTTGTAGTTAACAGAGGGCCCGCAAGCTTGGACAACGCTGTTTCCATTAGCTTCATGCCAGCCAGAAAGATAACAAGACCATATATAATAGGGAACAGCAGATCACGGAACATAGGGCATACTCCTTTGGACGAGGGTTGTACACCAATATATGAAAGTAACGTGTAGGACATGTATAAAATCATTTTTAGAAAAACAGGGAGTTGAAGTCATTGGCATCGGTTATTTTAGAACGCAATCGCAAAAAAAGACTGGAACAGGGCCATCCATGGGTCTTTGCAGGTGAAGTTGCATCAGTAGAAGGAAACCCAGAAGCAGGGGGATTAGTGGATGTACTTAATCATCAAGGTCGCTTTCTGGCTGTAGGATATTACAATCCAGCGTCACAGATTCGGGTGAGAATTGTATCACAGGGACCTTTGTCTATCATGGACACTGCCTTTTTCGTAGAACGGTTTACAAATTGTCTGCAACATAGAGAACGTTTCCTTCCTGGGGCAGACGCATATCGATTGGTTTATGGTGAGGCGGACTTTTTACCTGGGCTTATTGTAGATCGGTTCGGGGATATTCTGGTTGTGCAGCTCCTTACACTCGGAATGGACAAGTGCCGTACAGAGATTGTTGAAGCACTTGTACAGGTTATGGCACCGCGTGGTATTTATGAACGCAGTGATGTTAGCGTGCGCGAACTGGAAGGGTTGGAGCAGACTACAGGTGTGCTATACGGGGAATGCCCACGGCATGTTACCGTAAGTGAGAATGACCTGAAGCTGGTAGTAGATATCGAAGAGGGCCAGAAGACAGGATATTTCTTTGATCAGCGTGAAAATAGAGCATCCATTGCGCCACTCATGAAGGGCTGGGGTGGACGAAGCGGCATTACACTGCAAGAAATCGAAGCAGAAGATGGCTCGCTACAGACTTTGCCAGTAAATAAGAGTGGTAAACACGTAACCTTCCCTTATTGGGATGGTGCTACAGTGCTGGAATGCTTCTCACACACAGGCAGCTTCACTCTGCATGCATGCAAATATGGCGCCAAAAAAGTAACCTGCCTTGACGTTTCCGCTCATGCTATAGAGAGTGCCAAGGTCAATGTAGAGCTGAATGGCTTTAGTGACCGAGTGGAGTTTGTAGTGGATGATGCTTTTGCCTACCTGCGTAATCAGGTTAAAGGACTGGAGGAACGTTCGGAGCGGGCGACGATTGCAAGCGGAACGGAATCAACAGTAGCGACTACAAATGCTAAATCCGGAGGCAAAGCAACTAAAACGGATACCTCCAAGCCGATGACAGCAGGTGGAGGTAGAACTTGGGATGTAGTTATCCTAGACCCTCCAGCGTTTGCGAAAACTAAAAGCGCAGTAGCAGGTGCTTGTCGTGGTTACAAAGATATTAATCTGCATGGCATGAAGCTGGTGAACGAAGGTGGGTATTTGGTTACCGCAAGTTGTTCCTACCACATGCAGCCGGATCTGTTCCTTGAAACGATTGCAGATGCAGCTAAAGATGCTGGTAAAGTATTGAGACTTGTGGAATGGCGTGCCGCAGGCAAAGACCATCCACAGATTCTAGGCGTTAACGAAGGACATTATCTGAAGTTTGCGATTTTTGAAGTGCGTAGTAAGAAATAAGCTGGCTGTTCATATAGACAATGAATGTTGATCCGTAAAAGGAGTCCTTAACAAGGATTCCTTTTACGGATTTTTTGCTATGTTCTAAGAAGAGTAGGATTCGGGATTAACAAGGTAGGTCCGCTACTGTGGAGCTGTTGAGATGAGGTGAGTGGCTGGTCGACAAATGGGAACGAGGCTGGTTTATTGTAGGAGGAGCTAGATGATAGGCGGTAACGAGGCTGGTCTTTAGGGTGTTCATAAGGGACGAAGTTGCTATAGGACTCAGATGATACTAAACAGCGAAAAAAGCCTGGATTTTGATTGTTGCGGACTCCACAGGCGCTATTGACCCCAAACTAGCCGAGATGGGGGACTTTCGCGATGAATAGCTTCACTGGAGTCCGAAAAGTTGCCAAAACAGCACGAAATTCATGAATAGCGACTCCTGAGTCCGAATGTAATTCAGCAGTAAGATTAAATTTAGGGGAGCTGGACATTAAGCGGTAACGAGGTGCTCTTTAGGGTGTTCATAAGGGAAGCAGTTGCTATAGGACTCAGATGATACTAAACAGCGAAAAAAGCTTGGATTTTGATCGTTGCGGACTCCACAGGCGCTATTGACCCCAAACTAGCCGAGATGGGGGACTTTCGCGACGAATAGCTTCACTGGAGTCCGAAAAGTTGCCAAAACAACACTAAATTCATGAATAGCGACTCCTGAGTCCGAATGTAATTCAGCAGTAAGATTAAATTTAGGGGAGCTAGACATTAAGCGGTAACGAGGTGCTCTTTAGGGTGTTCATAGGGAAGAAGCTGTTATTGGACTCAGAAGACACTAAACGGCGAAAAAAGCCAATATTTGAACCGTTACGGACTCCACAGGCGCTATTGGCCCCAAACTGGCCGAGATGGGGGATTTTCGCGACGAATAGCTTCACTGGAGTCCGAAAAGTTGCCAAAACAACACTAAATTCATGAATAGCGACTCCTGAGTCCGAATGTAATTCAGCAGTAAGGTTAATTGTAGGTGTCAAAAGAAAATAAAGTTTTAGACTTAATAAAGTATTAGACTGACGATGCTTCATTAAGCTAACTGGCAGGATCGTTTGAATATCCAATATACGGTATTATTTTAATTATATCGATAGTAGTACTTTTTATATGCATCGGATACATTCAGTCCAAAGGATGGTTCAAGACAGTCAAACAAAAACATGAAGGTATAAGCCGCTGTAATGCGACTTATACTTTATTTTGATGGAAGTCACGATCAAGCTTAATTTTGGCCCTCGGGTACATCATAAGATAATTGATTTACGGGTCGGATCAACAACTTTATCAAGGTGATTTTCCATACAAGAGGGATATTTTATCGGTCATAGGCCGGTGGAATAGTCGAAGAGGTAGGACCAGAGGTTTCAAAAGTGAAACAGGGGTTATCCCTTTCAATATTGTATCTGACTTCATACGAGCTAATATTTAACTACTGGCTACTCAGAAAATTGTAAGGTAATATCGCCGTTATTTGTATAAGCAGATAATTTTTTCGAACCATTCTCTTTATTGGCAGGCAAATTGCTATCTCCTTTCTTTACCTTGCTTAAGATCGCGAAATCATCATATGACCCTAGAATTGAACCGCTAATATTTCCGTTTTTTGTTTTAAGGGTTATAGCAGTCCCTACATTCAATTTGTCCAGCTGGATATTTCCGTTATTTATGTTTACTTCCACTGTCCCTAAAAACACGATTGTTGGTAATACAATACTTTCATTTGATGTTTTTAAAGTCAAATTTTTTAAAGTTGCATCAGGTATCCATACCTGAATAGTTCTGGTTACTTGCGAGCTTTTTCCTCCGATATAGTCGTTCCATTCCTTATTACTATCACTTACCATTGACAGTTCTTTATCGTCAGATAGATCAATCTTGTAAAAATCTTTCTCACTTTCATAGTAAACAATATGAATTTGTTCATCTTTAGATTGGAGGATATTTATTTTTTTGTCCTTTACATCAATTGTTAAGGTATCAATCTTTTGGGCAGGGATGACGTAATTTTTTTCCTCCATGGAAGTGGAGTCGGAGGAACATCCTGCCAATGATATCAATAGTGTCACCAATATGCCTATAGTAGTTAGTAATTTTTTTGCAGTACTTTTCATTATAAAATGCTCCTTCGTTAAATCATTTTCTTTTTAATATAGCCAGTCCTATGAATGCCAATCTTAAGCTGCTACGCAGACAAATTCCGATATGCAACAAAGCATTAGAGTTGAACATAATGATCTTGAAAAAGTCTACCCAAATATGACTGCCTAGACAGCAATACATGCAGGAATATAGCCGTCAATAGCAAAAAGGCAAACTACTGAGGAAATGCAAGGATTACACCATTTTCCCACCAGCCGCAAAGTTCAAGCAGATTGACTATGATTTGTGTCTTATTGATGGGGTCAACTACCAGATGGATAAATGTATTCACCATAGATACCAATACTGCGGTAATAGCTAGGAGTAAATACCACAGGTCTCAATCTTTAACGTAAAGTCCTTAAGGAAAAATGCTTTTTGATAATCCTTTGATACATGATTTAGTTCTATCATTTTTGCCTTCCTCTCTGGTAATAAATTCATTTTTGTATTTCGTTGCGTTTATCAGTCGCATATGTTTTAATCATCATAAACTTTTGTGTTACAAAAAGGTCAAGAGGGTAGATATGAACAACTATTTTACAATTAAGCAAGCAGCAGAGATCGTAGAGATGACCAGTGAGACCTTGCGGCACTATGATCGTATTGGATTAGTCAAGCCATGCCATAAAGATGAATTGTCGGGATATCGATACTATTCCGAGCAGGAGCTCGTAAAGCTGCAAACCATTGAACTGCTTAAAGCAATGGATCTTACTTTAATGGATATTAAAGATATTTTGCAGCAGAATGATCTCTCTAAAGTAATTGCATTTCTAAAACAGGCAGAAAAAAGAGCAGACGATAAAATTGCTCGTCTGCAGTATGCAAAATCAAAAATTAAACGTGCCTATCTACATTATGAAAATAAGTTCCACAATGGTTATAGTCAAAGTGAAAATTACTTTGTCAGACACATAGAGGAAAGGGTAATTATGCTTTCGAATAAAATGGACAGCCCCACACTTAAGAATTTATGGGACTATCACAGACATTTCTATCAACAAATTGAAACGTCTCTGCATTCACAATTTCTGTTTGAAGATATGGCGGGAATGTTCACGACTGAAGGAATAACACGATTATTTGCTGTTTGCTTGAAATATCCGTCTTTAGAGGGGCTGACTGTGCTACCAGAAGGGGACTATCTGTGTGCAAATTGTACCGAAGAGAATAAGAATGCTGTATTAAAAAATTTACTTGAAAGGGCAAAGACGGAATACGATGTGTGTCCAGATTTTGTTCTTCATAACATTATTGTGACTGGAATATTGCAGTGGGATTATCAGATACAACTGTTCATTAAGAAACGCACATGTTAGAATAAATACAAAGGAAAAGGCTTAGGAAAAGAAAATTGTTCGATTGAAAGTCGCTAATTTAGCGGCTTTTTTTTGATTAAGGAATCACGTTTCTTACCCCTGGCTGAGGACAAGAATGTTATACTTCGCCGATTATTCTCATGAATTCTCTAATGTGAATAAATACAAATTCCACTTCAGTTAATCCATTTTCTATACATATTTTTAATAGTATATTGAGGTAAATAAAGTGATTATTCACTTTGATAAATCCGAAATTGCTTTGTCGGTATTATTTTATGGCTTCGTAAGGATTGCAAAACCATCGAAATATGGGAGTTTAAAACAGATGTTGTGCCGTAGTTAGTTTTATGAAAGGAAGGTATAAGGGTGAGTATTTATTACGCTTCAAGCAAAGAGGATATCACTAAGGATGCACTTCAAGAGTTATTTCTTTCGGTAGAATGGGAGTCTGGCAAGTATCCAAACGAGCTTTTACAAGCCATCGGAGGATCTCATTCAATTGTTACCGCTTGGGAAGGAGGAAAGCTTGTCGGTTTAATAAATGCTTTGTCAGATGGTGTTTTAACGGTATATTTTCATTATATGCTTATTAATCCGAGTTATCAGAGTATAGGTATAGGTAAGGAAATGATGAATATAATGCTTGATAGATATAAAGGGTGTAAAACAAAAGTATTAATTTCTTATCCTCATGCAAAGGATTTCTATAATAAATTTGGCTTTAATACAGAGGATGGAGCTACACCAATGTTTATCTCAGAGTTGATATGATTGAACTAACGGGGAACGTTAGTTCAACGACAACAGCGGCAGTCTAAGACTTTATTTATCAAGTCTTGGTCCGCCGCTGCTTTTTTTTAATGGATCAGTCTAAAACTTATTTTTCAAAAGCTGACGATTTTTCAATTCAAAAACCGCGTTAAATCAACGACTCCAGTCTAACACTTTATTTTTACCAAACAGTAGGGAGAGCTAGAGAATAAGTGGTAACGAGGCTGGTCTTTAGGGTGTTCATAGGGAAGAAGTTGCTATAGGACTCAGATGGCACTAAACAGAGAAAAAAGCCAATATTTTGACCGTTGCGGACTCCACAGGCGCTATTGACCCCCAACCAGCCGAAATCGGACACTTTCGCGACGAATAGCTTCACTGGAGTCCGAAAAGTTGCCAAAACAGCACAAAATTCAAGAATAGTGACTCCTGAGTCCGAATGTATTCCAGCAGAAAGATTAATTGTAGGGGAGCTAGACAATAAGCGGTAACGAGGCTGGTCTTTAGGGTGTTCATAGGGAAGAAGTTGCTATAGGACTCAGATGGCACTAAACAGAGAAAAAAGCCAATATTTTGACCGTTGCGGACTCCACAGGCGCTATTGATCTCAAACTAGCTGAGATGGGGCAATTTCGTGAAGAATAACTTCACTGGAGTCCGAAAAGTTGCCAAAACAGCACAAAATTTAAGAATAGTGACTCCTGAGTCCATAAGTAATTAGTGTAGCTAGCAGAAGCAAAAATGTTGAGTGTTGAATGCGGAATGTTGATGGTGAACGCCGACCTCCGACCCCTAACTCTACGCTCCAAACAGAAAGCATCGAACGTTACGCACCGGATATTAACAAACTAGAAATACTAAACAGCAAGTCACCAAAATACGTTGGATGCGGTTCACTTCGTAGCTGTTTTTAATGTAAATCATTAGAAAATACTAGCAAACGCATGTTCTGATTTGTACAGTTATGCTATACTGAGGGGACGAGGAACGACTGAACTTTTTCATTTGAACATTATCAAACGGTGAGTATTTCACCTTGTTTCATATACATTTTCTCCGCTACGGAAGGAGTCTATCATTTATGTCGGTAACCTTTTTACTAGGCCGATCGGGCAGTGGCAAGACAACAAAAATATGGGAGTCTATCTCCTCTTCATTAGAGAAGGAGCCTCTTGGCGCGCCAATCATTATTCTTGTACCGGAACAAGGTTCCTTTGGTGCAGAACGGGGGCTTCTGACCGTAGGCAATGTGAAGGGAAGCATTCGGGCGCAGACACTGAGCTTTTCTCGGCTTGCTTATCGAGTGAAACAGGAAACTGGGGGTAGCGCTAGTCTGCCGATCAGTGAAGAAGGTAAAAAGATGCTAATTTACAAAATCATCAGTCGACGCAAAGAGGAACTGAAATTGTTCGGTGCCTCTGCTGACAGACCGGGTTTTGTGGAACGGCTAAATCAACTGCATACGGAGATGAAGCGTTGCTGTTTGGCTTCCTCCGATTTAGAGGAGCAGTTGTCCGCAATGCGAGGCGCTATTGCAAGAAGTCCTATTCTTGAAGGCAAGCTGGATGATTTACAGCTGGTATTCAGCGATCTAGAGAAGGAGATGTCACGTCTCTACATCGATGAAGAGGATCGTTTAGCGGAACTAGCTGAGCATATTCCTGAATCCTCCTACATTCGCGGGGCGGAGATTTGGGTAGATGGGTTCCATGGGTTTACCCCGCAAGAATTCGTAGTGCTTCGTGAATTGATGCAGCAAGCATCGAAGCTGACCGTGTCACTTACACTTGATCGTTCGTATCCCTATGGAGATCAGTTGAATGAGCTTGAATTGTTTCACCCAACTGCGGTTACTTACATTAAACTGCGTGGAATAGCTGAAGAGCTAGGCATTGATGTGTGGGACGAGCTTCTGGAGCCGGCGGTTCTTCCACGTTTTGAAGAAAGTCCTGTTCTTGCTCATCTCGAACGGGGATATGACCGCCGGAAGGTCTGGATGGGTGCGGATGAACTGGCAAATGAAGCGATATCTATAGGCGCAGCAGTTTCTCACAGAGCAGAGGTTGAGGGAGCACTGCGCGAAATGATCAGACTGGCGCGAGATGAAGGTGCAAAATATGGCGAAATGGCCGTATTGATGCGTAATATTGGAGATTATGAGCAGCTGATTAAACCGTTGTTCCAAGATTACGGAGTGCCATTTTTTCTGGACCAGAAGGTAAATGAGCTGCACCATCCATTGGTAGAGTTTGTACGTTCCGCATTGGATGTGGTACGTCGACGCTGGCGCTTCGAGGATGTATTCCGCTGTGTAAAGACAGAGCTTTTGCTACCGATGGACAGTAGTATTACGCGTGAGGATATGGATGCTTTAGAGAACTATGTGCTGGCTTGTGGGATTCAAGGATATCGCTGGACGGATGGTCGTTCATGGAAAGGGATTCCTAGCTTGTCGCTGGAAGGCGGCAGACAGATGGATGAAGAACTGCTTGCTACGATGGAGCGATGCCGTGCTAGTATAACAGGTCCTCTATTTGCTTTTGAGAAACGAATACAGAAGAGTAGAAGCGGCCTTGAACTATGTACCGCAGTGTACAAGCTGCTTGATGAGACGGATGTTGCTCGAAAGCTGGAGAAACTTAGTGTTGGTTCTATGGAGAAGGGGCAACCCGAGAAAGCTAGAGAACATAGTCAGCTGTGGGGTGCAGTGCTTGATCTGCTGGATCAGATCGTCGAAATGATGGGCAACGAAAGACTGGAATTTGATGTGTTCACCGGCGTCCTAGAGACAGGACTTGCTGAGCTTAAGATGGGACTTGTTCCTCCCGCGCTCGACCAAGTACTGGTTGGTAACATGGATCGGACTCGACCAACGGGAGTGAAATACGCTTTTTTGCTTGGATTTAATGAAGGTGTTGTGCCTGCGCAGTTTAAGGAGGATGGAATTCTCTCGGAAGGCGAACGCTCCGTGCTTGAGAACGCTGGTATGGAGCTTGCTCCTGGTGCTTCTCGTAAACTGCTGGACGAGCGGTTTTTAATCTATAATGCGCTAACGACAGGAAGTCGAAAGCTCTGGATTAGCTACGCCACTGCTGATGATGAGGGCAAGGCGCTTCTTCCCTCTGAGGTAATCCGCCATTTGCATAGAATGTTCCCAAGTGTTCAAGAGCACAGCTTGGCAGCACTTCCCCCTGCAGGACTACCAGGAGAAGTCAGAGATTTCATTCACCTCGGTTACATTGGTCATCCAGAACAGAGTCTTCGTGCATTGATTATGCAGCTACGCCAGTGGCGTCAGGGGACGGAGATACCTGAATTATGGTGGGATGTGTATAACTGGTTCGCTGCTGATGATATTCGTAGTCTCGAATTGAAACGTCTGCTCAGTTCGTTGTTCTATCGTAACGTGGGAACGAAGCTGAAGCGTGGAACAAGCCTCCGATTGTACGGTGGATCGACACTGCGAGGCAGTGTGTCCCGGATGGAGAAGTTTGTTGCTTGCTCCTTCTCTCATTTTGCATCCTATGGACTTAGACTGAAGGAACGGCAGCTATATAAGCTACAAGCACCTGATATTGGACAACTATTTCATGCTGCGTTAAGTGATATGGCGGTCAGACTGAAACAAGAGGGCCGGGGCTGGGGAAGCTTATCTCCAGAGGAGTGTCGGCGTGAGGCAAGTGAGACGGTAGAACGTTTATCGCCGATGCTGCAGGGTGAAATTCTGATGAGCTCTAAACGTTACGGATACATCTCACGCAAGCTAAAGAACATTGTTGGACGTGCTTCTGTGATTCTGGGCGAGCATGCCCGCCGAGGCAGCTTTGAGCCCGTAGGGCTGGAGCTGGATTTTGGACCGGATAAGGAGTTGCCTCCTTTAAGAATTACACTGCCGAATGGCTGTGTGATGGAAGTTGTTGGACGGATCGACCGTGTAGACATGGCCCGTGGAGAGAATGGAATTCTTCTGCGGGTAATTGATTATAAATCAAGTCAAAAAGACCTCAAGCTGCACGAGGTGTACTATGGATTATCGCTACAGATGCTGACCTATCTGGATGTGCTGCTTACGTACTCGGAGCAATGGCTCGGGCAACCGGCGCTTCCAGCAGGGACACTGTATTTCCATGTGCATGACCCATTGTTGACCTCGTCTAACGGGATGAACAAAGATCAGGCAGAGCAAGAATTGCTGAAACGCTTCAAGATGAAAGGATTGCTTACGGCAGATCGTGAGGTTGTATCCCTGATGGATACAACTTTAGATAAAGGATATTCTTCTATCGTGCCTGTAGCAGTAAAAGCTGATGGCAGCTTCTATAGCAGTGCTTCTGTTGCTACACCAGAGCAATGGAGCCATTTGCTGTCTTCCGTTCGAGGAACAATTTCGGATATCGGGACACGCATTACGGAAGGTGATGTCGCGATTGAGCCATACAGAATTCAACAAGAGACAGCCTGCACCTTCTGTTCCTTTAGACCTGTCTGCCAGTTCGATGAAGCCGTGGAAGGCAATGGCTACAACAATCTGGGTAAGCCAGGGAAGGACGTCATTTGGGATCTGCTGTCCCGCAAAGGAGGAACTACACCGTGAGTATGAAGCCTGAAATAGAAGCGAAACCGGAAGGGAGCATATGGAGTGATGACCAGTGGCGCGCCATCGCTGAGAGCGGTGATGATATTCTCGTAGCCGCGGCAGCAGGCTCTGGTAAGACGGCTGTGCTGGTAGAACGGATTATTCGCAAAATCAGCAAGGAAGAGAACGGCTTTAGCGTAGATAGATTGCTGGTAGCTACGTTTACCAAAGCTGCTGCTGCCGAAATGCGCCAGCGAATCAGGGAAGCACTTGATCGGGAGCTAGAGGAGAATGGAGAGAACGACCATTTGCGTCGTCAGCTGTCTCTGCTAGGTAAAGCCTCGATTACAACACTACACTCTTTCTGTTTGGAAGTAATCCGGCGTTATTATCAGATTATTCCGATAGATCCCGGTTTCCGTATCCTGAACGAACATGAAGCAGAGATGATGCGGCAGGAGCTGCTGGAAGAGCTGCTAGAGGAAAAATACGGTGAAGTCGGTGTGGATGGCGAGGATAGCGTGTTTGTACAGCTCGCCGATTGGTTTAGTGGTGAACGCAGTGATGATGCGGTGCATGCGCTCATACAGCGATTGCATGATTATGCCCGTAGCCATCCTTGGCCAGAGCAGTGGCTTCGTGATACCGCAGCGGATTTCTCATTACCAGACACCGATAGCTTGGGTCGAACACCATGGGTGCTTAGTATTCTTGAAGAAGCAAAGCTGACCCTTGCGGGTGCAGCCAGTCAGCTTATTCAAGGCCGAGAGATAGCGTTACAGCCGGGCGGTCCGGCACCTTATGCCGAGAATTTGACGGCTGATCTTGAGATGGTAAATACATTGCAGGAGGCCGTAAACGAACGGCCCTGGGCAGAACTATATGATATTTTCATGGAAGTATACTTTGGAAAATTAAAGGCTTGTAAGAAGGATTCGACAGATCCTGGATTGCAGGAGATGGTTAAAGAGCTGCGCGACAGTGTGAAGAAGAGTATTTTAGATCTTCAGAAGGCATTGTTTGGCCGTCCTGCAGACGTCTTTTTGAGAGAACTGAACGAGGCGGCTCCACTTATGGCAGAACTTGCTGAGACGGTGATAGCGTTCGGTGAACGTTATCGAATCGAAAAAGCAGGACGTGGTCTAGTCGACTTCAGTGATTTGGAGCATTATTGCCTGCAAATTTTACGCCATCCAGATTCTCTACCAGGCCATTCCCTGCCTTCAGACGCAGCGATGGAGTACCGTGCTCAATTCGATGAGGTGCTGCTAGATGAATATCAGGATACGAATAGTGTGCAAGAAGAGATAGTACGGTTAATCTCCCGTGAAGCACCTGGTAACCGATTTATGGTCGGAGATATGAAGCAAAGTATTTATCGGTTCCGTCTGGCAGAGCCGGGGCTGTTCCTGGATAAATACCGTAGCTTTGGCGCGAACCATGCCGGAGGTGACGGGAATGTAGTAGGCGAATCCGACTTAGGTGAGTTATCTGAAAAGCCTAATGAACCGTCTGGCGGCTCGGTTATCGATCTAGCCCGTAATTTCCGTAGTCGTATGGAGGTTGTAAATGCCGTAAATATGATTTTTCGGCAGATTATGAACGAAACGGTGGCGGAGATTAATTATGACGATCGCGCTGAGCTTGTGTATGGCGCGAATTTCCCAGGTGCAGCAGAAAAGGGGCCAGATACTTTTTTTGCACCAGAGCTACTATTGATCGATCGCGGAGCTGCGGCAGGGAAAGTAGAAGAGACTGCTGAGGACGGTGAGACGCCACTTCAGGAAAGCGAAGCTATTGAGAGTGAGACCGCGCAGCTGGAAGCACGAGCGATTGCTCGGCGTATATCACAGATGACTGGCTTGAATGGCGGGTCTCCGTTGCTCATTTATGATAAAGGACTTAAGATTATGCGCCCAGTGATTTATGGTGATATCGTGATTTTGCTTCGTTCGGCGAGAATATGGACCCCTTTAATCATTGAAGAGCTTCGGATGGAGGGAATTCCTGCTTACGGAGATCTGAATAAAGGATATTTTGAAGCCACAGAAGTAGAAATTGCACTCTCACTCTTAAAAATAGTTGATAATCCTCAGCAGGATATTCCGCTCGCTGGTGTGCTTCGGTCACCTGTTGTTGGTTTATCTGAAGAGGAGCTGGCTACAGTTCGGATGTGCAGCCACGGTTCTTTCTATCGTGCTGTACAAGTGGCAGCGAACATGCAAGATGTAAAAGAAGCTGAAGATGAGTACGATCTTTTCTCGGCTCATGAAATGGAATCCGCTAGCACCGCTGATATAAATGCCTTTTCTAATGAAGCCTCTTTTGATGGCAGCATTCATGATGTGGGGACAGAACGTGGAGCTGTACCGCAAATCAACCCAGAGTTGAAGCGTAAGCTTAAGAATTTCCTAGAACAGCTTGAAAGTTGGAGAGATGCGGCTAGACAAGGAAGCCTCAGTGAACTGATCTGGCGTATTTATGGAGAGAGTGGTTATCTGGAATGGGTTGGAGGACTACCTGGAGGCTCGCAGCGCCAGAACAATCTTAAGGCTTTGTATGATCGGGCTGTTCAATTTGAGAATGATACTGCGGCGCGTGGGTTGTTCCGTTTCTTAGTGTTCATTTCACGGCTTCGTGAGAATGGTGGAGATCTAGGCGTAGCTGGTGGTGGCGGTGAAGAGGGCAATGGGGTCAGAATAATGACCATCCATAAATCCAAAGGTTTGGAGTTCCCTGTTGTTTTTATAGCCGGTATGGCGAAGCAGTTCAATCGGCAGGATTTGCATTCTCCTTTCCTGATGCACAAAGAGCTCGGCTTCGGGCCACGTTTTGTGGAGCGGGAAACACGGGTCAGCTACCCAACTCTACCTTATTTGGCTATTAATCGTCGTACACGACTTGAATTATTGGCTGAGGAAATGCGGGTATTATATGTAGCTTTAACTCGTCCGAGAGATAAGATGATTCTAGTAGGTACTGTTAGAGATCTACCGCGGAAAATCGCTAGCTGGAGCAGTGTGCAGAATCGGGATGAGCTACTGCTTGCTGATCATTTACTAGCCCGGGGACGCAGCTATTTGGACTGGGTTGGACCAGCATTGATCCGGCATCCGGCGGCGGCTATTCTTCGGAAGCTAGGCGGTTCAGAAGGTACTGTCTCGACAGTGCTGCACAGCGATGTTTCGAACTGGAGCATCAGTGTGCAGAATGCTTCGGAACTGAATTCGGGGGCGTTCCTTCCATCGGATAACTCAGAGGAAAAAGCAGAAGAGCGTCAATCTGTACTCAAGGCGCTGCAAAAAGGTGAATCTGTAAGTGTCTATGGATCAGTGAATAGCGATGAGATTGCTAGAAGACTAGAATGGCCTTATCCGTTTGCGGCTGCCTCTGGTATTCCGGCTAAAACCTCTGTTACGGAGTTAAAAGCTTTGTTATCGATGCAGGACCAGCCTTCTTATGATCTCCTAGAGGAAGGTGACTACTCTGTCACCTCAACAGAAAACATTAAACGTACAAATGTGGCAGGAGCAGACAGTCTTCATTTGCGGCGTCCGAAATTTATGGAAAAGCGCAGCCTAACCCCAGCGGAGCGCGGCACAGCCTACCATACGGTTATGCAGCATATTCCACTGGAGGGTTCAGTTGATCCTAAGGTTGTGGAAGAAACATTAGCCCGTTTGCAGAGATTAGCTATTCTAACTGCTGAGCAGGTGGAGGCGGTATCCCCCGATCAGATAGAGACTTTTTATACGAATGAACTTGGTCGTAGATTAATAGATTCTTCTTGGAAGCTTAGAGAAATGCCGTTCAGTTATATGCTTCCCGCAGGCGAGGCTTATGGAGGGCTCGATTATATGAATAAAGCCGTCACAGAGCTAAGCCATGGAAATAATAATGAAGGCTTTAGTGAAGGAGTTCTGATCCAAGGGGTCATTGACTGCCTGTTCCGCGAAGAGGACCGGATTATTCTGTTAGACTATAAGACGGACTCTGTTTTAGAACATCAGGGTGGGTTAGAAGCGCTTAAGGAAAAATATCGTTTTCAGCTAGAGTTATACAGCAAGGCATTACATGATATTTTGGGAGAACCGATCAGCGAGATTTGGCTGTACTTTTTTGACGGCGGACATGCTGTGAAATTATAAATCTATTCATTACCGCATAGGAGCGGAGAAAGAGGACGAAGATGCGGATATTGCATACGGGAGATTGGCACCTCGGCCGAACGCTGGAAGGAAGAAGCCGGCAGAAGGAGCAAGAGCAGTTCATAGATGAACTGGTGGAGATCGCCGATTTTCATAAAGTGGATTTGATAATGATGGCGGGAGATGTGTACGATTCCGTTAATCCACCAGCGGCTTCAGAACAACTATTCTATGAGGCTGCTGCAAGGCTGACTTCAGGGGGCAGGCCCCTTGTTGTAATCGCCGGAAATCATGATCAACCGGAGCGCGTATCTTCAGTCTCACCGCTTGTATTAAGGCAGGGGATTACATTAGTGGGGCTTCCTACCTCAGAGCCAGTGACTGTTCATGCTGTACGCACGGGTGAGATCGCCAAAATCGCAGCTCTTCCTTATCCCTCCGAGGCGCGTCTCGGTGAACTGCTTGCAGGAGATAGCGGAGAAGAGGAGCTTCGACTGGCTTATAGCGCACGGGTAGGCAAGCTCATGCAGCTGTTGGGACGGGAATTCACGCCGCAGACTGTAAATTTGGCGATGAGCCATATTTATGTGCTTGGTGGTGTGGAAAGTGATTCGGAACGTCCAATTCAAGTGGGCGGAGCGTATACCGTTGATCCTTCTGCTTTGGCTTGTGGAGCGCAATATACTGCACTAGGTCATCTTCATCGCGCACAACGTGTCAAAGGGGAAGGAATGATCCGTTACAGCGGATCTCCGCTGGCATACAGTTTTTCTGAAGCAGGACAGGCTAAATCGGTGACGCTGATTGATGTTGCGCCGGGTGGTGAGCCAACCTTTGAAGAAATCTATCTTCGCTGTGGGCGTCCGCTTGTAAGATGGAGCTCCACAGGTGGATTGCAGGAGGTATATAACTGGCTGGATGAAGGTAGAGATGCCTCTGCTTTTATAGATTTGGAGATTCGGCTTAGTGAAGCCATGTCGATGAATGATATTCAGCGCCTGCGCAAATCACGCGAGGGGATCATTCATATTCGTCCCATCTACCCGCAAATGGAGATGGAGCTCGAACAAACTGCCCGTTCACGAATGCCGGTGCAAGAATTGTTCCGTAAATTCTATCAGCGTCAGACAGGTGGAGCGGAACCGGAAGATAAGCTAATAGAGCTGTTCTTACAGCTAACCGAAGAAGAACGGCGTCAGCCGGAGGAAGGAGAGGAGAACTAAGGTGAAGCCTATTCTATTAAAAGTAGCAGGTTTACAGAGTTATAGAGAAATGCAAGAAATAGATTTTGAAAGTCTGTGTGAGACGGGTCTGTTTGGGATTTTTGGACCTACGGGCAGCGGCAAGTCTAGCTTGCTGGATGCTATTACTTTGGCAATGTACGGAAAAGTGGAACGTGCCGTTAACGGAACACAGGGGATTATGAATCACTCTGAGGATACACTTAGCGTGGCGTTTACCTTTGAGCTCACTTCTTCCGCGGGGGCACATCGTTATCGTGTTGAAAGGAAGTTCAAGCGGACTGGTGAACAAACTGTCAGCAACACGATTAGCCGTTTCATTGAAATCACACCTGACGGTGATAATGTTATGGCGGATAAGCTCGCAGATGTTACACGCTGTGTGGAGGAGCATATCGGTCTAAAAATGGATGACTTCACGCGAGCGGTTGTATTGCCGCAGGGGAAATTTGCCGAATTCTTATCACTTCGTGGCGTAGATCGCCGGCAAATGCTGCAGCGCCTGTTCCATCTGGAACAGTATGGCGATCAGCTGGCAATTAAGCTTAGCCGCCGGGTGAAGGAGAATGAGGCTGCGCTCCGCGCGCTCATCGCTGAGCAGCAGGGTCTTGGCAGCGCAGGAAAAGGGGATGTAGAGGCAGCAGCTGAGCGCCTCGAGCAGGCAACCCTTTATGCTGCGGAATGCCGCCGAAAGCTGGAAGCGGCGCTGCAGGTCTCGGAGCGTTTCGCGCGTATACGCGAGCTCCAAGAGGAACGGACCCGCCGCGAGTTGCAGCGGCAGGGGCTGCTCGCCAAGGAGGAGGAGATCCTCCTCCTTGAACAGAAGCTCGGCCAAGCTGACGAGGCCGAGGCAAGGCTTCCCGCGCTGAAAGCATGGCGCAGCGCGGAAGAAGCCTTTAAGAGCCGATTGGCCCGCGCGGAGGGCCAAGAGGTGCTGGCCGCCGCCGCCGAGCAGGAGGCGGCGCGTGCCGCTGCCGTCGCGGCTGCTGCGCAGGCCGCACTTGCGGCGGAAGAGCCGGCCCTCCGGGAGGGGCCGGCACCTACCGCCGCGCGCTCGAGCTCGAGTCCGAGCTCGGCGGCCTGCGGCGCGAACTCGCGGCTCTGCGCGAGCGCCGCGAAGAGGCCTCCCGCAAGCTAGCGGAGCTGCGGGAGGGCATGGCCCGGGAGCGTGAGCTTTGGCCAAGGGCCAAAAGCGCCAGCAAGAGCTGCAGCAAAGCTTGCAGCCGCTCGGTGTCCGCTCCCAGGAGCGGCAGTCTCTGCAAGAAGCGATGCAGAGACTGCAGGGGCTGCACTCCGCCGAATCCCAGTGGGATAAGGCGGAGAAGGAGCGCCGCGAGCGTGCCGCTGCCCTCGCGGCTGCGCAGGCACGACTCGCGGAGGCCGAGGGCCGTCGCGAGCTGCAGGAAGCTGCTCGCGGGCAACTGATCCGCGAGGCGGCACTGCATCAAGAGAAGCTGCTGGCGACAGAAGAGGCAGCACGCGCAGCAGCGGAGCGTCTGGAGCAGCATGTCAGTGCTTTGGAAGCGGCTCTGAAGGATCAAGAGCTTCACAGACTGTCGCTTGCACTGGCTAAGGAGCTGGAAGAAGGCCAACCTTGCCCTGTATGCGGCAGCGAGCATCATCCTACGCCTGCATTATTGCAGGATAGCTTAGAGCAACAGGAACTGGAAATGAAGCTTCAGCAAGTTCGGGCATTGTCCAGACGGGCTTTAGAAGCTCGTCATCTGTTCCGCGGTCTTCGTGAACAGGATCAAATATGGCTGGAGCAGGTATTTGGAAATGAAGTCATCGAAGCGGCAAATCACCCTGCAGCTGCTGGTTCAGAAGTCAGCACTACTGAGGTTTCCTCAACCGATGTGTCCGTTCCAGATGAAAAAGCCTTGGCAGAACTTGAAGCTGCACTTTTGGCATTAAAAGGGCAGTCAGGCGAACTACGCCGAACTGCGGTACAGTGGCAGCAATCGATGCAGGAGGTTCAGCAGCTGTGTCTCAAAGAAGCGGCAGGTGTCGCTGGTGAAAGGAGCTGGGTAGAAGGAATTACTGCCAAAGCTGAGGAGTTAAGCGCCCAGCTAACGGCTCTGCGGCAGAACTGGACACAGCAGTTCCCCGATCTGGCACCTGGAGAAGTAGAACAAGCATACCGTGAGCTGGTAGCGAAGGATGCACAAGCTGAAGAAATTAGATCTCGTCTTGATATCAGCGTTAAGTTTCTGGAGGAGAAGAGTGCTTCAGTTCAGAACCTTCAGGAGACCATAACGGGGCTGGATAAAGAGCTGGCTCAATGGATCACACAGATCGAAGGCAAGGAAGAATTGCAGCGTGAAAAAGATCAGCGTCTACTGGAGTGGACGAATGGTCGTGCTGCTGCTCCTCTTCTAGTGGAATGTGAAGGGCGTCTTCACGAGTTGTTAACTGCTCTGGAGACTAGCAAGCAGTCACATCTCGCGGCGGCGGAGAAGGCTCAGCATGAGATTAAGGAAGCGGCGATTACTCGCCAGGCTGCGGAATCTGCGCGTGAACATTACGTTGCAGCTACCAGTCATTGGGAACAAAGCTTGGCTTCTTCACCGTTTAGTTCAGCCGCTGAGGTTGAAGCAGCAGCGCTTAATCCCGAAGATCGGGAGATAGCTTCTTCCCGCGTACGTGCTCATCGTGCCGAAGAAGCTGAGGTCTCATTGCAGCTGCGTAACATTGAAGAGAAGCTTGACGGGGCTAGCTTAAGTGAAGAGGAATGGCAAGTAAGCCAGGGGACCTTAAGAGAAAGCAAGGCTGAAGATGAAGGCTCTCTCCAAGCACGAGCACGTGCAGAGCGTGATCTGGAGGATTTGCGGCATCGGCATATTCGCTGGATGGAGCTCGAAGCCCAGCGGACTGACCACGCCTCTTTGCAAGATCAGCTTTCCAAACTGCAGACGGTCTTACGTGGGAATGCCTTTGTTGAGTACATTGCGGAGGAACAATTGATGCAGGTGTGTCAGTCCGCATCTCAGCGACTCCGTTTCCTGAGCAAGCAGCGTTATGCGTTGGAGGTTGATTCGGGCGGCGGCTTTGTAATCCGAGATGATGGGAACGGTGGGGTGAGAAGACCTGTCTCAACGCTGTCTGGTGGAGAGACCTTCCTCACATCGCTTTCACTGGCGCTTGCTCTTTCAGCCCAAATCCAGCTTCGGGGACAATACCCGTTGCAGTTTTTCTTCCTGGATGAAGGGTTTGGGACGCTTGACCCAGAGCTGCTGGATACAGTGATTACTTCACTTGAAAGGCTGCACAACGACCAGCTGTCTGTCGGCATTATAAGCCACGTTCCAGAGCTTCGTGCGAGGTTGCCGCGCAAGCTGGTAGTAGTTCCTGCTGAACAGGGTGGAGGAGGATCTCGTATCCTTTTGGAAAAAATGTGAAGAAAATTAAGGCGTGTGATTGATATCACAGATACAGTATCAACGCGCTGTTATAATACAGCTAAGCCGACATTACTTTAGAAACACCTCGGCGGACGTATGACCGGGAATATTATCCTTTTCATACGTCCGCCGCCGAATCAGCTATATAAGCTGTGAAGGGTGTTTCTCTTTTTTTTTGCCTTTTTTAGACCTGATGGATGTAAATATAGCTTTACTTCATTTGTTAACGGATTTCATTCTGTAATAGATACAGTTTTAGGATGTAGATGTTGAATCTCCTAGCGTCTTTCGTAATTGGTGATTATCCTGTATGATTATCTTATGATGAAGCGAAATTTCACCAATTTTTAGGGGGCAAGCACTCTATGGAGACCGTGTTTAGCAAAATTATTGAGGGTACTATTCCTTCCAAAAAGGTATTTGAGAACGAACGTATTCTTGCATTCTACGACATCGAGCCGGCTGCACCGGTACATGTGTTGATCATTCCAAAGAAGTTCATTGCTTCCATGAATGATGTCACACCTGAGGATCTTCCGCTGATCGCAGAAATTCACAGTGTAGCGCAACAGATCGCTATCGACCTTGGGATTGCCGAGTCTGGTTATCGTCTGATCAATAATTGTGGTCCTGATAGTGGACAAGCTGTGCCTCATCTTCATTATCACTTGCTTGGTGGGGCCAAGCTGGGAGCCCTCACAGGAAACTCAGCTTCTCACGCATAGTACAATCATTTAATGTTGAAGAACTTGCCAGAAAAAAAGAATAACACGAAGGTTGACACCCTATTTCCGTTTGACCTATAATGGAATTTGATAAACCGTGTTATGCTCTTGGACGGTATGGTCGGAGGGAGGGGAAACTGTGTCTGAAACGAAAGTTCGCAAAAACGAGACAATTGATGCTGCACTTCGTCGCTTTAAACGTTCCATCGCAAAAGATGGTGTCTTGGCTGAGGTGAAGAAACGCAAACATTACGAAAAGCCAAGCGTTAAGAAAAAGCTGAAGTCTGAGGCTGCTCGTAAGAGAAAGTTTTAGGAGGATTACCCACGCATGAATCTTAGCGAGAGATTGAACGAAGATATGAAGCAAGCGATGAAGAGTAAGGACAAGTTCACGCTCTCCACGATTCGAATGGTTCGTTCTACAATAAAGTATCTTGAAATAGATTTGAAGAGAACATTGGACGACAACGAAGTGCTTGATATCCTTAGTCGTGAAATCAAACAGCGCAAAGATGCCCTCCAAGAATTTGAATCAGCGGGTCGCGATGAGCTTGCCGCGAGTACGAAGGCAGAAATCGAGATTATTATTAAGTATCTTCCCGAGCAACTTTCCGAAGAAGAAATTAAAGCAATTGTACAGCAGACCATCCAGGAAACCGGTGCTTCTTCGAAAAGTGAAATGGGTAAGGTCATGAGCGCACTGATGCCTAAGGTCAAAGGTCGCGCCGATGGTAAACTCGTGAACCAAGCGGTTCAGCAATTTCTGCAATAATATAGCGCCAGCACCCCTTGCAAAAGGGGTGCTTTTCTTTGTTTTGAAACGTAAATCCGCTTTCAGCGTAATAACGATTATGTGTCCCGGGTCAAGTTGAAGAAGGGAGGTAAAAACATTGAAAAGATTACGGAAAATTATGTTAGCCAGCATTCCCGTTGTTTTACTGTTACTGCTCTTAACACCGTTTATCCCGAATGTAAGCGCTGATGTAACAGCACCAAAAGCACCGAAAGCTGCGAATGGCGAGATGAAGAAAGGCCCTGTGTTTATTATTCCGGTTGATCAGAAAATTGAAAGAGGTCTGCAAAGCTTTTTGGAAAGAGGCTTTGCAGAAGCTTCTAATTATGGAGCGGTTCTAATTGTACTGGAGGTGGATACACCGGGTGGACTGGTGAGTTCAGCAGAGCAGATTGGGACGATGGTAAGAGATAGTGACATACCAACGGCTGCTTTTATTAAAGGTGATGCCGCTTCCGCAGGCAGTTACATAGCACTTAACGCAGGTGCAATCATCATGAAGCCGGGCAGCATGATCGGTTCTGCATCTCTAGTAGATAGTAGCGGCCAGAAAGTAGATGACGCGAAGATGGTGTCCTACTGGAAATCAAAAATGATTGGAGCCGCTGCTCTAAATGAGCGTGATCCTGATATTGCTGCGGGAATGGTTGATAGTAATTTGATTGTGGATAAGCCGGATCTAGGCGTATCTAAAGCGCAGGGCGAAATTATTGCTTTGTCTAGTGACGAAGCTTTAAAAGCTGGCTATGCTGATCAAATCACCACTACGCCTGAAGAGGCAATTACTTGGCTAGGGTATACTACAGATGACATTTTTCGTGTGGAGCATACGGGTGCCGAGAAAATGTCGCAATTTCTGACGAATCCGATTATTATGACGATTCTGTTGTTCATCGGGATTACAGGCATTGTGATTGAGTTAATCGTTCCGGGCTTTGGTGCACCTGGGATTATTGGGACATTAGCCTTTGTTTTATATTTTTTCGGAAACTCTGTAGCAGGGTTTGCTGGATCTGAGACTTGGCTTTTGTTCATAATCGGACTTGTCATGCTTGTGCTGGAGCTGTTCGTGCCGAGCTTTGGGATATTGGGGTTACTCGGTTCCGTGAGCCTTGTGGCGGGTGTCGTACGCGCAGCATACAGCTTTACACATGCATTGTTTAGTCTGGGTATTGCTTTCGCGGCAGCGATTGTAGTCATTGTAATTGTGGCTGTAGCATTTAAAGAACGTGGAATTTGGAATAGGTTTATTTTGAAGGATACGCTCTCCAAAGATCAGGGATTTGTACCTGTTGAAGAGAAGTTAAGCTTAGTTGGAGCTATAGGAATCAGCATTACTCCACTTCGTCCATCCGGAACGGCTATGATAGGCGGCGAGCGGGTAGATGTCGTTACTGAAGGCAGTTTCATTAACGTTAATGCACCGGTCTCAGTTGTAAAAGTTGAGGGCGGACGGATTGTGGTGAAGGAAATTAAGGAATAAGGTAAAAGATAATGGGTATGACGAATAGTAGCTCCACAATAATTTAACGGAGGTTATAAAGTTATGGAAGCATCTTTAATTACTTTTTTGTTGATTGCGGTAGTCGTAATCATTGTGTTGAGTGTATTTTTAAGCTTCTTCCCGGTCATGCTCTGGATTTCAGCATTGGCGTCGGGCGTTAGAATCAGTATTATAACGTTAGTAGCAATGAGACTGCGCCGTGTAACGCCAAGTCGAATCGTTAATCCAATGATTAAAGCAACTAAGGCAGGTCTTGGACTAAATATTAATCAACTGGAGAGCCACTATCTCGCAGGTGGTAACGTAGACCGAGTGGTTAATGCGCTTATTGCAGCACAACGTGCAGATATTCCTTTGGAATTCACTCGCGCAGCAGCAATTGACCTCGCAGGACGTGACGTGCTTCTGGCCGTTCAGATGAGTGTAAATCCACGAGTGATCGAAACACCTATTGTAGCGGCTGTAGCTAAGAATGGTATTGAAGTTAAAGTAAAAGCGCGGGTTACTGTTCGTGCTAATATTGATCGCCTCGTTGGTGGTGCAGGTGAAGAAACGATTATTGCCCGGGTTGGTGAAGGGATTGTAACTACGGTAGGTTCGAGTGATTCGCATAAAGATGTTTTGGAGAATCCGGATTCGATCTCACGTACGGTTTTGGCCAAAGGTTTGGATTCTGGTACAGCTTTTGAGATCCTCTCCATTGATATTGCGGATATCGATGTAGGCAAGAACATCGGTGCGTATCTTCAAACCGAACAAGCAGAAGCGGATAAACGTATTGCACAAGCTAAGGCGGAAGAACGCAGAGCAATGGCTGTCGCTCATGAGCAAGAGATGAAGGCACGTGTAGTTGAGATGAAGGCGCTTGTTGTGGAAGCTGAATCTCAGGTGCCTATGGCGATGGCTGAGGCACTCAGAAATGGTCAAATCGGTGTGATGGACTACATGAACATCAAAAATATCGAGGCGGATACCCAAATGCGCGGCTCCCTCGGCAAAATGAATGATCAGGACGACAATAACCGTCCTAACAATAATAAATAAAAGGGGATGTGAATCTCCATGAGCTGGATCTATATTGTTGCGGTTATTATCTTCGCGATTGTATCCAATGTGAACAAAGCCACGAAGAACAAACCCAAAGGTACTACACGCGGAGGGATGCCGACCTTTGGTGGAGGAGACGGGAATCCTCTCCACCGTAATAAGGATGTAGACGGGAACAGAGATCAACCAGAGCAGTCTGGTAGTGGGTTTCCTACTCCTGTTACTACATCCTCCCGTGAGTATGACGCATCACCTGCCTTTCCAGAGCCTGCGTACATCCCGACACCGGATTATTCTACTGGAGAAGGTATATCCTTGGAGCACGCCGATGACGGAGTTGAATTGCGCACGCAAAGAATGCAGGAAGAGGTGCGGCGTCTTCAATCTGCTTTTGATGGAATAGCGGGAGCAGATCCCATTTCGAAGAAGACGAAGAGTTTATCCTCTGATTCAGATGTTCAGTCAAATAGAATAGGGAATAGGGATGAGCTTCGCAATGGTGTGGTTTGGGCGGAGATTCTAGGACCTCCGCGCGCGCGCCAGCCGCATTCTACCCGAAGATCGTAATTTTAGGTCAAAGTAACAATTAAGCCTTAGCTTTCTTATCTTAACGATAGGAAAGCTGAGGCTTTTTTTTTTTGTTTTTTTATACCTGAAAGGTGCTCCTTTATGAGTTCTTCTCATAAACAAAAGCGTTGCCGCATAAGGTGTACAGAAGGCAGGAAGGGGGAGCGTCTACTTATGACCCGTATTGGCCGCAGGCTGCGGGGATGGACAAACGGGGTGTTGGATTTACCACAGGACTTACTACAGGAAATGCCCCGGATCACCCTGATCGGCAATAAGGAACTGTATATCGAGAATCATCGCGGCGTGCTGCATTTTTCCTCAGGCCAGCTTAAGCTCGCGTTAGCTAAAGGATCGCTTGAAATCACAGGCGAGGATCTTGTCATTCGCAATATTCTTGGCCAGGAGCTGGCGGTAGAAGGCATTATCGGAGAGATCAAATATAAAGAAAGCGAGGGGAAATCATGAAGGAACCACCTCTTTCATCACTGCGGGGATCCGTTACACTGCATGTGACGGGGCCTCAGGTGGAGAGATTCATTAATGTCATTTCTGAAGCAGGTATAGTGATTTGGGATGTGAGGCCCGCTGAGGGCGGCGCTTCCCTTAAGCTGCTTCTTAATGATTTTTATGTCCTCCGTCCGATTTTAAAGAAGACAGGCTGTCGGATGCACGTTACAGGAAGAAGCGGACTGCCTTTTGTGATGGCGCGGCTTTGGAAACGTAAATTTTTTGGCATGGGAATATTGGTATTCGGGATTATGCTCTTTATGTTATCTACGATGGTATGGAGCATTAGAGTCGAGGGAAATGAAAAAATTGCCTCTGAGGATATATTGGCAGCTGCTCGCCAGGAGGGGGTGTATCCTTTTCAATGGATATGGCGTCTGGATGAGCCGGACAAGCTCTCTAAGGGGCTCCTAGCCCAATTACCCGGCGTTTCATGGATAGGGGTGCAGCGGACGGGGACGAGCATTAAAATTCAGGTGGTTGAATCTAAACAGCCGGATATCAAACCTCTACTTAGTCAGCGACATTTGATTAGCAGAACAGATGCGGTGGTAACTGAAATATATGCGGAGCAGGGTAGACCGGTTGTAGCGCGTAACTCACGGGTTAAAAAAGGGGATATCTTGATCTCGGGTGCTTTAGGTGACGAAGAGAATGTACAGTACGTGGTAGCTAAAGGTGAGGTTAAGGGTTTAGTGTGGCATGAATACAATATAGAGGTGCCACTTACAACAACGAACAGCTCATATACAGGGGAGCGTAAGGATCGAACCTATCTGGTGCTTGGTAAATGGGCTATCCAGCTATGGGGGTATGGCGATTCTCCTTTTGAGAAATCCCGAACACTTACTGAGCACGATCCGCTGTCCTGGCGGTCTATTAAGCTGCCGCTGGGCCTAATGACTGAGAAAGAAATGGAGATTAGTGAAACAAGTGAGACATTAACTCCAGAGGCTGGATTTGAAAAGGGAATAGAGCGAGCGAAGAATGATATTTTGGCGCGTTATGGCGTTGATAGCGTCATCAAAAGTCAAAAAGTTTTGCATGAGAAGAAAGAGAATGGTAAAGTTTATATGAAAGTGATCTTTGAAGTAGAAGAGAAAATTTCCGAAGAACTGCCAATAGTAAACAATTGAGGAGAATGAGGCTACTTGTCAGAACAGACTGCAAGCATTCGTATTACTTTGCAAAATGCGGGAGAAGCGCAATCGTTGTTCGGCCCGCAAGATGGATTCCTAAAAATCATCGAGAGTGAAATTCCTGCTATTATTGATTCCCGTGAAGCAGAGTTAACGATACGTGGTGCGGAGCGGGAAGTAGACATGCTGGGACAATTGTTTAATGTGCTGCTGTCCCTCATTCGGAGCGGTTACATACTTACTGAACGTGATGTGCAGTACGCTGTGGAGCTGGCGAAAGACTTTCGAGTCGATCAATTGCTCGATTTGTTCAAGGGAGAAATTACAACAACTTTTCGTGGAAAGCCTATCCGTGTTAAAACGATTGGCCAGAAGCATTATGTGACAACCATCAAGAAGCGTGATATTGTATTCGGAATCGGTCCTGCAGGAACGGGTAAGACCTACTTGGCGGTAGTGCTTGCAGTTACGGCACTAAAAGAAGGTTCTGTTAAGCGTATCATTCTTACGCGCCCAGCAGTAGAAGCAGGAGAGAGTCTAGGGTTCCTCCCAGGGGATTTGCAAGAAAAAGTAGATCCATACCTCCGTCCGTTATATGATGCCTTATACGACGTTATGGGGCCCGATCAGGTGGCTAAGGCACTTGAACGGGGATTGATTGAAATTGCTCCGCTCGCTTATATGCGTGGTCGTACGCTGGATGATTCATTTATTATTTTGGATGAAGCCCAGAATACAACACCTGAGCAAATGAAAATGTTTTTGACTCGACTCGGCTTCGGGTCCAAAATGGTGATTACGGGTGACGTTACCCAGATTGACCTGCCACGCGGCAAGAAATCCGGTTTGATTGAGGCTAAAGCGATTTTATCTGGCATAGAAGAACTTGGCTTTGTCTACTTCGCGGAACAGGATGTTGTACGGCATTCCCTGGTGCAGAAAATAATCGTTGCCTATGACCGCTCTGCCGAAAACCTCCAATAAAGGGGATTGTCTTCATGGCTTCAAAGCAACCATCTAAATTAAGCGGATTTGTATATACGAACAACGGATGGAAGTATAGCGCGGCGACACGCTATGCTCTTTTCCTGTTACTCGGGCTTGTGTTCTACTTTAGTCTATCGCCTGATCTGCTACCTAAGCGGTATGATATTAAAGAAAATACGCTCAGCGCGAAGGAGATTACAGCGCCTAAGCAAATTTTGGACAAGAAGGCAACACTAAAGGCGGCAGAAGAAGCTGCCGAAGGTGTATCTCCTAAGTATAAAATTATCCCGATGAGGGCCGATAATCTTGTAACATCGCTGCTGGACCGGATTGATCGCCTGAATCAGGATGATTTGATTTCGCAAAGCGATAAGACTGAGATTTATCGTGATGAGATTCCGCAGAGAGCCAATGATTTTATTTTGAATTTCATAGCCTCAAATCGGGGTGGAGGCACTTATTCCGATCATCTTTTGGAGGAAATGCAATCTGTCATAAAAGAGCAAACCTATGTCATTCCAGATGAAACTTACATTAAGATTCCGCGACTGACCTCTCAAGACATTATCGAAATGAAGCCTGTTGCTCGTGATATTGTGACTAGGCTGATGAACGATCAGATCACAGATGCCCAGACTGCGCGCGCCAAAGTGGCGGAGCAGGTCAGTATCAGTTCTCTGAGTCAGCGTACGGCTCGTGAGGTTGTGCAAGAGTTAGTCCGACTCGTTATTACAAGCAATAAGTTCTATGACGAAGATGCAACGAAGGAAGCGAAGGTACAGGCTCGTGAGAACACACCGGATGTGTTCATTGAGCAAGGTGAAGTCCTTGTCGCTAAAGGGCAAAAAATTACCCCTGAGCTGTACGCTCTTTTGGATGAGAATGGCCTGTTAAGTAATGAGGTCAACTATTGGCCTCAGGTTGGATTGCTGTTACTTGCTACCATGCTATCTGCGGGTCTGATGGTGTTTATCCGTTACTCGGGCGGAACCGCCGGATTTAAGTACAATAATTCCCAGTTATTAATGCTGGTGCTTGTTTTTGTTATTACGATTATCTCCATGCGGTTGACCGCAATTTTGCAGACGGATGTCCATTCCTATCTCGGGTATCT
Source organism: Paenibacillus sp. G2S3 (assembly GCF_030123105.1). Taxonomy (NCBI): domain Bacteria; kingdom Bacillati; phylum Bacillota; class Bacilli; order Caryophanales; family Paenibacillaceae; genus Paenibacillus; species Paenibacillus sp. G2S3. The sequence continues at coordinate 5,143,960 of NZ_CP126095.1, read as the reverse complement.
GGCACCGGTAGCTATCGGCGCTATGCTGATCACGATGCTTCTGGATATGACATTAGCGTATTTCTGTTCAATTCTGATTAGTATACTCGCCAGTATCATTTTGAATGTTCAACAGAATTCAGTATTTGATTTTACCTTTGGGTTCTTTTCAATTGTTGTTTGTTATGTGGCGATTTTTGCCACTCATCGTGCGGGCCAGCGCTCCACATTGTTAAAAGGTGGAATTATGGTTTCCCTTTTTGGCTGTGTGACCGTCTTTATGCTGACTCTGTTAGCTGGTGGGGAATGGAAAGATGTTAGCACGCTTTATGCCGTTGGTTTTGCTTTTGCAAGTGGACTTTTGACTGCAGTGCTTGTGATTGGTCTGATGCCTTTCTTCGAAGCAACCTTTGGTATTCTATCTGCCCTGAAGCTGGTAGAGTTGTCTAATCCAAACCATCCATTATTGCGCAAGCTTCTTACGGAAACACCAGGAACCTATCATCATAGTGTAATGGTAGGTAACCTGTCAGAGGCTGCCGCAGAAGCGATTGGAGCAGACGGTCTATTATGCCGGGTAGGATCGTATTATCATGATATTGGTAAAACAAAACGTCCGTTTTATTTTATTGAGAACCAGAATAATATGGAAAACCCGCATGACTCTATTGAACCGAAGCTTAGTAAATCTATCATTGTGGCCCATGCCCGCGATGGGGTGGAAATGCAACGTGAATATAAGCTGCCCAAACCGATTCGTGATATTGCTGAGCAGCATCATGGAACTACGTTCCTGCATTATTTTTACCATAAGGCCCTGAAGCTTGCGGAAGAAAAAGGTGTCGAGCCTGATTTTACCGAGGAAGATTTCCGTTATCCTGGCCCGAAAGCCCAGTCGAAGGAAGCGGCTGTTGTAGGAATCGCCGACAGTGTTGAAGCTGCGGTGAGATCATTGCGCAAACCGACTGTACTGCAGGTGGAGACAATGATTGAGAAGATTATTAAAAGTCGACTGGATGATCATCAGTTTGACGAATGTGATTTAACGATTAAAGAATTGGATATTATTGCACGGACGCTGAAAGAAACGGTCATGGGAATTTTCCATTCTCGGATCGAATACCCAGAAGATGTGCGTAAGCCGAAAAAAGAGGAAGGGGCAGCTAACCCATGAGTTTGGAGATCGTTTGGGATAACGAGCAAGAAGAATACGAGATAAAGGACGATCTCATAGCACTGCTGGAGAGCATTTTGCAAAAAGCAGGTGAAGCGGAAGGGATCGATCAGGGAGAAGTTGCGCTTACTTTTGTCGATAACGCTCGTATTCATGAGTTGAACTTGGAATACCGGGGAATTGACCGTCCGACGGACGTCCTCTCTTTTGCGATGAATGAAAGCGGAGAGGACGAGCTGGACATTATATACGAAGTACGAGAAGGCGAATCGCTGGAAGATGTTCCGGACGTACTGGGAGATATCATCATTTCCGTAACTCGTGCTCAGGAGCAAGCCCAGGAATATGGTCATTCGCTGGAGCGTGAGCTAGGTTTCCTCTTTGTGCACGGATTTCTGCACTTATTAGGATACGATCATCAGGATGAAGCTTCAGAGGCAGAGATGATGTCTAAGCAAGAGAAAGTACTAGCTCAGGTTGGGTTGACTCGCTAATGGTGAAGAACACGGCAGTAGGACACAAGAAGTTCTGGCACTCATTTCGGTTTGCATCGCAAGGCATCTTGTCGGCATTCAAATCCGAGCTTAACATGAAGGTGCATTGCTGTTTGGCTGTGGTTGTACTTGTTGCCGCCGCCGTGTTTAGACTTCCGCTGGTCAGTTGGATGTTGCTGCTCTTCTCCATCACGCTTGTCTTAAGCGCCGAGCTGCTCAATACGGCAATTGAAGCGACGGTAGACCTGATCTCGCCGGAGGTTCATCCCTTGGCTAAGAGAGCAAAAGATACCGCCGCAGGAGCTGTGCTTCTTACGGCGGTGTTTGCTGTCTTAGTTGGGGTTTATGTTTTTTACCACCCGGTGATGGACTGGATTAGCGGACTTATGTCATAATCAGGTTACAATTCAATTCAGGGGAGAGGCGGACCCGCGTTTTGCGATTCCGCCTCTTTGGTTACTGGATGTTTAGAAAGCGAGTTTTGTACGAAGAAAATTCAGAGAAGTAATGCTAACAAAACTAAGTGGATGCTTTCGAAGTAAGTTTTGTACGAAGAAAATTCAGAGAAGTAATGCTAACAAAACTTTAGGAGGACCCAATATGGATTCCGCTCTTCTTATGCAAGAAGCGATTAAAGCACGTGCTAAGGCATATATTCCCTACTCCCGATTCGGAGTCGGAGCTGCCCTCCTCGATCAGGATGGTCATATTCATCACGGATGTAATGTAGAAAATGCTGCTTTTGGCCCAACCAATTGTGCGGAGCGAACCGCTTTATTCCGTGCCATTGCTGACGGTCATGCTATCGGTTCGTTCAAGGCAATCGCCGTTGTCGCCGATTCTGATGGCCCCGTATCACCTTGCGGCGTATGCCGCCAAGTTATGATTGAGTTGTGTTCACCTGACATGAAGGTTATCCTTGGAAACATGAAGGGCGATATCGTTGAAACCACTGTGGGAGAATTACTTCCCGGCGCTTTTGGTCCCGTAGATCTGAAGCAAGGACAAGCTCCAGAGTGAATTCAGCTCATTGTTGAATGATTAAGCGCTTTAGTTGCATTATGTACAATCAAACTGCCACTATTTGGGTCCAAGCCTAATTTAGTTGCAGAATATACAATTAAATTTACGCTTTAATCCACATTTGGCTTTTGAGGTAGAATTTAGTTGCACAGAATGCAATTAAAACACCAAAAGCATAACTCAAATTCAAATTAGTTGTACAAAATACAATTAAAAGTGTGCGCTAACCATCAAGTTAGGCTAAAATCGTGCAAATTATGTGTTGTTAGAGTAACATTACGAGGTAAGCGCCGCGGCAACGCCGCCAGCGATTCTAATTACGTAAGGTTACTTGTAACACAGCCTAAAGCCAATCATCTCAGTAATCTTTATCCATGGTGAGCTTAATGCGAACCGTATTAATAATCGACAGTGAAGCGTGTCCCCAACAGGGGACGAAAGCGCTCATGCGCGATCAACCATCTAATCCCGCCGAACGTTGCAGGTACGCCATTTCCTGGTGTCCAGAGGGCCGGGGCCCTTGGGGTCCCCCTTGGCTAAGGGGGATTTAGGGGGATCGAAAAAGCTTTAAAAAAAGATTGAATGATTGAAAAAGACTGAACTAGAAGGAAAGTATGGAAGGAAGATAATATGAAATTCAAATCAGGCTTTGTCGCAATTATCGGCAGACCGAACGTAGGCAAATCGACACTCATGAACCAGGTTATTGGACAGAAGATTGCAATCATGTCGGATAAGCCACAGACCACTAGAAACAAAATCCATGGGGTCTATACAACGAATAATTCGCAAATCGTGTTCCTGGACACACCAGGTATTCATAAAAGACAGTCCAAGCTAGGCGACTACATGAACCAAACTGCAATGAGCACGCTGGGTGAAGTTGAGGCTGTGCTGTTCCTTGTGGATGCTGCAGATGGTTTGGGCGGTGGAGACCGATACATTGCTGAGCAATTAAACGGACTTAAGACGCCAGTTATTCTTGTACTCAACAAGATCGATAAAATAGAGCCGGAAGCATTGCTCCCACTTATGGCTCAGTATAACAAGCTGCATAACTTTGCTGAAATCATTCCAATTTCTGCCAAGATGGGTAGCAATGTTAACACGCTGTTAGAACAAGTCGCTAAGTATTTACCAGAAGGTCCGCAATACTACCCGGAAGATCAAATTACCGATCACCCTGAGCAATTTGTGTGCGCAGAACTAATTCGTGAGAAGATTCTGCATTTGACGCGCGAAGAAGTACCGCATTCCATTGCTGTGGCTATCGAAGATATGAGGGTTGAGCCGAATGGTGTGGTGCATGTGTCTGCCATTATTTTTGTTGAACGTGATTCTCAGAAGGGGATCATTATCGGTAAGCAAGGTGCGCTGCTGAAAGAGGTTGGCAGACGTGCTCGGACTGACATTGAGAACCTTTTGGGTTCGAAGATTTTTCTGGAGCTATGGGTAAAAGTGAAAAAAGATTGGCGCAATCAGGATCGCGTTTTGCGGGATTTGGGCTTCCATAAAGACCTTTAAGATCTATATCCGTTCTTCCTCGTTTGGCAGGAATTGCAAGGATAGAACCTGGCTCATCGCACATCCTAATTCTTGAAGAGACATCGTCTTTCCCAAGAAAGGATGAATACGAATGCGAAACTTTTCGTGGAAGTATTTTGCAATGACAGGAGACGTCGATGCTTACCTGCTATACAAGGAAGCTGGCCATCCACTTGAAGATAGTGGATTACAGCTAGTGGAAGAAGAGAAGGTCTGTGATGAAGAAGCGCAATAAGGACTGGTTGCTTGCCGAATGGCTGGGGGAAGAGGCATGCTACACAGGGTGGAAGGGATCGTCATTCGCAGCATGGACTACGGCGAGGGGAACGCAATCATTACGCTTTGCACCGAGAACGCGGGAAAAGTAGGAGTTCTGGTGCGTGGCGCAAAGAAGGTCAAAAGCCGCCATGCTGCACTGATCCAATTGTTCACCGTTGGGGAATTTGTTTTTTTTAGAAATAACGGAGGACTTGGGACGCTGAATTCCGGCGAAATCACGAAGTCTCACCACCCTCTGCGTGAGGATTTGATCAAAGCTGCTTATGCATCTTACGCTTGTGAACTGCTTGATAAAGTCCTGCATGATGAGGAGACGGGAAGCTTCTGGTTTCGCCAGCTTACGGCCTGCTTGAACGCACTTGAAGAAGATAAGGAACCTGGAGTTATCATAAATGTTTATGAAATGAAGATTTTGCAAGCAGCCGGTTATGGTCCAGAGTTCGACACCTGTGTGATATGTGGAGCTGAAAAGCCTGATGAACAACTGCTGATAAGCCCTCGCCTTGGAGGAGCACTCTGCCGCAGCTGTAAACATAATGATCCTCCAGCAATGGAGGTCTCTGCTCGTGCGTTGAAGTTGCTACGCTTATTCGCCAGACTTGATCTAACTAGATTAGGGAATGTGGATGTCAAAGAAAGCAGCCGAGATGAGCTCAAAAAAATTATGCGAGCCTTTATGGATATGCAGCTTGGATTAAAGCTGAAATCACAGAATTTCCTGGATCAGCTCGACAAGTACAAGATTTGACGAAATCTGATTTTTCCGTTACTATAGGAACAGTTTAATTCTAAGATTATCGCCGTTTTGCTCCATTTTGGGAGAACGTGCATCGATCGGGAAAGTAGTGAGCGATATTGTCGCGATTCAGCGAGCTGGGGGCAGTGAGAGCCTGGCGGGACAATGTTCATGAACATGGCACCCGGGAGTACGGATATGGCGAATGAAAGTGGATTTCGTTCTTGTCTTTGGCACTGATTTTGCTGAATCAAGGATTGGAATCAAGTAGGGTGGAACCGCGGGAGAATAAGTTAAGCTCTCGTCCCTATGTCTGTTAATCAGGCATGGGGGCGGGGGTTTTTTGTTGCTGTCAGGAGCGAAAAATGCCGCCTCCATGGTAAGAAGTTTTAAGCAAGCTGATCTAAAAAAACTTGTAAAGCGAAGGAGACGGTATTATGAACTTTCAGCAGATGATTTTGACGCTGCAGCAGTTCTGGGCTGAACAGAACTGTATTATCGTACAGCCTTATGACACTGAAAAAGGCGCCGGCACGATGAACCCTATGACATTTTTACGCTCACTAGGTCCTGAGCCATGGAGAGTTGCGTACGTAGAGCCTTCACGTCGCCCATCCGATGGACGTTATGGAGAGAATCCGAACCGTCTGTATCAGCATCATCAATTTCAGGTAATTATCAAACCATCGCCTGATAACATTCAAGAGATTTACTTGGATAGTTTGAAAGCACTCGGCATTGATCCACTCTTGCATGATATCCGTTTTGTTGAGGATAACTGGGAGAACCCTTCACTGGGTTGTGCAGGTCTAGGATGGGAAGTATGGCTGGATGGTATGGAAATCACTCAGTTTACTTACTTTCAACAGGTGGGTGGGATTGAAGCCAATCCAGTTGCCGTAGAAATTACTTACGGAATGGAGCGCCTAGCATCCTACATTCAAGATAAAGAAAATGTATTCGATCTTGAATGGGTTAGTGGCATGTCTTATGGTGATGTTTTTCATCAACCGGAGTTTGAGCATTCTACTTACACCTTTGAAGTATCTGATGTAAAAATGCTATTTTCACTATTCAACATGTACGAAGAAGAAGCGCGTAGAGCGATGGAGCAACATCTTGTGTTCCCAGCCTATGATTACGTGTTGAAATGCTCACATAGCTTTAATCTGCTGGATGCACGTGGAGCCATCAGTGTTACTGAACGGACTGGATTTATTACCCGAGTGCGTAATCTTGCCCGCTCTGTAGCGGCAACATATCTTGAGGAACGCGAGAAGCTTGGCTTCCCGCTGCTGAAGAAAGAAGGTGCTGACCGTGTCTAAAGATATCCTGTTTGAGATCGGTCTGGAGGAGATTCCTGCACGTTTTATCCGCGCTGCGATGGAACAGCTACAAGATAGAACATCAAAGTGGTTGGATTCTGCACGGATTACCCATGCTGGAGTTATTGCCTATGCAACGCCACGTCGTCTCGCTGTATTGGTTAAGGATGCGGCTGAGAAGCAAGAGGATATTAGCGAAGAGGTCAAAGGACCATCACGCAAAATCGCACTGGATGCAAACGGAGACTGGAGCAAGGCTGCTTTAGGATTTGCCCGTAGTCAGGGTGTATCTCCGGAGCAATTTACGTTCAAAGAGCTAGCTGGAGTAGAGTATATTTATGCTACTAGAAATAGTGCTGGGGTAGAGACTGCTTCTTTGCTTTCTGAAGGTCTTTTAGGGATTGTAAATGCGATGACTTTTCCGAAAAACATGCGTTGGGGAGCTTATGATTTTAAATTCGTGCGTCCGATTCGCTGGTTAGTTGCTCTTTTTGGGAAAGATATTATTGATTTAGAAATTACGGATGTAAAAGCAGGCAATGTGAGCCGTGGACATCGTTTTCTGGGAACAGAGACTGTAATTTCGGAGCCTGCACAATATGTAGAGAGCTTGCGTGCGCAGCATGTGCTTGTAGATGTGAAGGAACGTGAAGAACTGATCCTGAAACAAATCAATCAATTGGCTGAAGAAAAAAGCTGGACGATTGCGATCAAAGAGGATCTTTTGGAGGAAGTACTGTTCCTAGTTGAAACACCAACCGTGTTGTTTGGAACCTTCGATCCATCGTTCTTGAACATTCCGCAGGATGTGCTGATTACCTCGATGCGTGAGCATCAGCGGTATTTCCCAGTATTTGATGCGGCGGGCAAACTTTTACCTTTCTTCGTAACGGTGCGTAACGGGAATGCAGTATCTTTGGATGTTATTGCTAAGGGGAATGAGAAAGTACTCCGTGCTCGTCTATCAGATGCCAAATTCTTCTATCAAGAAGATCAAAAGATGAAGATTGACGATGCACTAGCCAAACTGGAGAATATCGTCTACCATGAAGAGCTTGGAAGTGTTGGAGATAAAGTGCGTCGAATTCGCCAAATCTCCGATCGTCTTGCTGTAAAGCTGGGATTGTCTGATGCAACCCTATCTGAAGTAAGTCGGACTGCTGATATTTGCAAATTCGACCTGGTAACTCAAATGGTTTATGAATTCCCAGAACTTCAAGGGACCATGGGTGAAGATTATGCACGTAAAGCAGGAGAGCCTGAAACTGTGGCAAAAGCAATCTTTGAACATTATCAGCCACGGTTCGCGGGAGATGCAGTACCTTCAACGGATGCCGGTTCCGTTGTCAGCATTGCGGATAAGATCGACACGATTGTAGGATGCTTCTCCATCGGTATTATCCCAACGGGATCTCAGGATCCTTATGCATTACGTCGCCAGGCTGCGGGGATCGTTCAAATCGTACTTGAGCATAAATTGCCGATTACGCTGCGCGAAATTTTTGAAGCAGCGCTTGAAATTCATAAAAATTCAGGGAATTCGAAACATTCTGACGATGAACTACGTATAAACCTGTACGAGTTCTTCGGTCTGCGTGTTAAACGTCTTTTATCCGACAATGTACGCTATGATGTTGTGGATGCTGTTACAGCAGCTGGCTTTGATAACGTAGTAGATGTTGTAGGAAGAAGCCGTGCTCTTATGAGTGCTGTCTTAGACCAAGCAGACTTTAAAATCACCGTAGATTCACTCACTCGTGTCAGTAATTTGGCAGCTAAAGCAACCAGCGAAGTGATTGATCCTTCTTTACTTAAAGAAGATGCTGAGCTGCAGCTGTACAATACATGGCAGGAGTTACACACACCATATCTTGAAGCGATGTCGGCGAATAATGCCGAAGAAGCACTCCGTATTCTCTCGGGTCTAAAAGATGCTGTTACAGCATTTTTCGATTCCGTTATGGTTATGGCGGAGGATGAGCAGGTACGCGCTAATCGTTTAGCTCTGCTTGCTGCTATTGATGCTGACTCTAAGGCGTTTGCTGATTTTGGCAAGCTCGTTTGGTAGTCGTGATCAAAGGACAGCTTTTTGAACAGCATCTATAAGAAAAGTTTGTGTCTTATGGTATAGAATGTTGGTTTGGGGTATAAATATACGGAACGGTGCCAATGCGTCATTTGACATCCGTTCCGTATTTATGCATAGAAAGAAGGATTTCTTGCGGTAAGGGCGTATATATATTACACGGGAAATTGGTGATGATCATGGAGAAGAAGTCCCGGTCTAGAACTATAGTCGTGGATGGGGATGCTTGTCCGGTTAAAAAAGAGATAGCTGAAGTAGGTCGCGCCTTTGGTGTGCCGGTACTGATGGTATCTTCTTATGACCATGCACTGAAAGCTGAAGAGGGTGTAACGGTTGTGCAGGTGGACCGGGGAGATCAGAGTGCCGATCTATATATTGCCAATCATATTTCTGCAGGAGATGTGGTATTGACTGGGGACTATGGTCTCGCAGCACTTGCGCTCGGCAAACGTTGCAGTGTGCTTTCTTTTCGTGGCCAGGAATATGACGATTCCAAAATGGATTTTATGTTGGAAGGCAGGCATGCCAGGGCTGTGGAACGAAGACGGGGACACTATTCTAAGGGTCCAAAACCTATAACGGCAGAAGAAAAAATATATTTTCAACATAAAATGACAAAACATTTAATACTTTTGCAGGAGAATGTAGAGCAATAGCGAATTATATTTATTTGTTGAGAATTGAAGGTGGTTGAAGTGGCTAGCGGACACGGGAATATTCCGGAAGAAGTTATCGAAAGCGTGCTTGCACGTCATGATATTGTCGATACAGTCGGTAAGGTTGTCCATTTGTCCAAGCAGGGGAAATATTTATGGGGCCTCTGCCCGTTCCATTCGGAGAAAACCCCTTCCTTTACAGTTACCCCCGACCGGGGAGTATTTCATTGCTTTGGCTGCGGCATGGGTGGAAATGCCATCAAATTTAGGATGGAAATCGAAGGATTAACCTTCCCCGAAGCCGTCAAAATAATGGCTGAAGAAAGTGATATTCCCGTTCCTGAAGGTAAGGGAGGCCTGATGTCTCCTCCTGATCCGGAACGCGATCGGTTGATTCAAGCTTATGAATGGTCGGCAAAGTTTTATCATTACTTGCTGAAGAATACGGAACACGGCAAAGCCGCTATGGAGTATTTAAGAGCCCGGAACTTCAGCGATAAAATGATTGACCAGTTTCAGATCGGATATGCTCCGGACCGCTGGGATACTTTGCTACAATTTTTGGAGAAACGGAATTTTGACCTTGCTGAGATGGAGAAAGGCGGACTCCTGTCTGCCCGAGGTGAGGGAAAAGGCTATATAGACCGTTTCCGTGGCCGGATTATTTTTCCGATTGCGAATCGTACAGGCAAGGTGATTGCATTTGCCGGAAGAATTCTTGGAGAAGGACAACCCAAGTATTTAAATTCTCCAGAGAGTAGATTGTTTAACAAAAGCCGGATTTTATACAATTTGCACCAGTCCAAAGCATCCATCCGCAAAATGCGGCAAATCGTCCTCTTTGAAGGATACGGAGATGTCATTTCGGCCTGGGAAGCAGGTGTGCATAACGGTGTAGCAACAATGGGAACATCTTTAACTGAAAGTCATGTAGCACTGATGAAGAGTCTGGCTGATGAAATTGTACTGTCTTATGACGGTGACCGGGCAGGACAAGCAGCTGCTATGAAGTCCATTCCAATGCTTGAAGGCAGTGGCCTGCGTGTAAAGATTGCCTTACTGCCAAGCGGGCTCGATCCAGATGAGTTCATCTCCAAGCATGGTGGAGAAAGATTTATGGATCAGGTTATTGATTCTGCAGTTTCATCCATAAAATTTAAGCTTATATATCTGAAAAAAAACCATATACTCCTAGAGGAAGATGGCAAAATTGCCTACGTCAAAGAAGCTTTGGAGGTCATTGCTTCGTTACATTCCTCGACTGAGAGAGAGGTTTACCTAAGGGAAATCGCTTCTGAGCTGGAACTTTCATATGATAGTTTGAAGCAGGATTGTAATTTACTTAGGGCATCGATGCAAAAAAACATCCCCGAAGGGGATAATAACGACAAAAGGTGGAATAATGGTAGGCATAAAAAAGGGCAAGTGCAGACACCAACTTTGCTGCCCGCTTATCATGTTGCGGAACGGCGTCTACTGTCCTTTATGATTCAGGACCCGGAAGCCGCCACGTATGTGGGCGAACGCCTCGGAGAAGATTTCAACATCGATGATCATGCGGCAATTGCCGCTTATCTATATGCCTATTACGCGCAAGGCAAACCACCCGGCATTAGTCGGTTTCTATCATCGCTTCAGGATGATCGTCTAGAGAAAACTGCTACATCAATTTCCATGATGGATACACCTCCAGACTGGAATATGCAGGTGCTGGATGATTGTATCCGTGAAGTACGGAAATACCCACTGCAGCGCAAGATGGATCAGAAGCGTGAAGAGATGATTCAGGCGGAAAAGTCAGGTGACTTTTTGCGTGCGGCACAAATAGCAAGTGAGATTATAGCCCTAGAGAGACAATGAAATGTTGACAGGATGTACCTAGGGAGGAGGGAGTCGAATTATGGCGAACGATCAGCATACTGAATTGGAAGCAGAATTTACTTTGGATCAGGTTAAGGACCAGCTTATTGAGCAAGGCAAGAAAAGATCATCATTGCTATACAAAGATATTATGGAGAAATTATCGCCGTTTGATCAAGACCCCGAGCAAATGGAGGAGTTCTATGAACAACTCAGTGATTTGGGGATTGAAGTTGTAAACGAGAACGATGAGGAGGTTAACAGCCTCCGGCCAAATGAGGACAATGAAGACAAAGAGGGCGATGAGTTCAGCTTTGATGATGATTTGTCACTGCCGCCAGGGATTAAGATTAATGACCCTGTCCGTATGTATCTAAAAGAAATTGGACGTGTTCCGCTGTTGTCGGCTGACGATGAAGTAGAGCTTGCTATGCGTATTAAGAATGGTGACGAGGAAGCCAAACGTCGTCTCGCTGAAGCGAACCTACGTCTTGTAGTAAGTATTGCTAAACGTTATGTTGGACGCGGTATGCTGTTCCTTGATTTGATTCAGGAAGGTAATATGGGTCTGATCAAAGCAGTAGAGAAATTTGACCATAATAAAGGGTTCAAATTTAGTACGTATGCAACTTGGTGGATTCGTCAGGCCATTACCCGCGCGATTGCGGATCAGGCACGTACGATTCGTATTCCTGTACACATGGTTGAGACGATCAACAAGCTGATTCGTGTCTCTCGTCAATTGCTGCAAGAACTGGGACGTGAACCTTCGCCAGAGGAAATTGCGGCTGAGATGGAGCTGACGGTTGAGAAAGTTAGAGAAATCATGAAAATTGCCCAAGAGCCAGTATCGCTCGAAACACCGATCGGTGAAGAAGACGATTCACATCTGGGAGATTTCATTGAGGATCAGGAAGCCTTGGCTCCTGCGGATGCAGCAGCTTATGAACTGCTGAAGGAACAGCTGGAGGATGTACTGGACACGCTCACGGAGCGTGAAGAGAATGTACTTCGTCTGCGTTTTGGCCTAGATGATGGCCGGACGAGAACACTTGAAGAAGTGGGCAAAGTGTTCGGTGTTACCCGCGAACGGATTCGCCAGATTGAAGCTAAAGCATTGCGTAAGCTTCGTCACCCTAGCCGCAGCAAACGGCTTAAGGATTTCCTTGAATAGTATTTCATGAACTGGACCTTCTGCTGCTCAGTAGCAGGAGGTTCTTTTATTTGAATTTACGACCTTAAAAGTGCTGACCTTTTGCATCTGGAAAGAAGGATGAGCCGGTGAATTTGGAAAAACGCGAAATTATTATAAAAGAGATTCAGTATTGGAGAAATAACAGATTGCTGCCAGAGCAATATTGCGACTTCTTAACTAACCTGTATGATGATGAAGCTGCGGCGAAGGATAGAAATCCGATTTCGCTGAAGAATCTACAGCAGGGAAACATCAAAATTTGGCTGTTTGGTTTTGGAATTATTTCCTTGATTTTCTTGATTAGTCTTTATTTTAGCGTTTTTCCCTGGCCTTTGCAACTTGCAACAGCACTATCCGTATTAATTATTTGTTATGGATACTCAGCAGTTTACAGGGACCGAAATCATGTTATTAGTCTTATCCTAGCGGGGCTAGGCAGTGTGTTGACGCTTGGTTTTGGACTATGGCTGATTGCTTTGCATCATCTTGATCCTCAGCTCTGGAGACCGATTCTGATTGGAGCCTGTGGCTTATTATGGTGTATTCTGGGATTTGTGCTCCGGATCGGCTTGCTGCAGTACTGCGGTTATGCTTTTTGGGCATTACTATATGCGGGATTCTTCGGTGGAAGACGCCCTGAGGCTTCGATGCTAGAGCTTGAGCTCTTATGGCTCCCACTCTGTGTAATGATGGTGTGGCTGAGCTGGCTTTTACATCACAGAGTTAAAGGCGTGGCCAGTGTTTTTTTTGCAGTGGGAGTAACGTTATGGATGATGCCCGAGCTGGATGCTCTTTTATTGAGGCAGGATTATCCACAGTGGATTTCGTTTTTACTAATTTTAAAAATTGCGGTAGGCTTGGTCCTGCTGTTCTTGTTTCGAAAAAAATGGATAACGTGGGTGGCAACATGAACAATGTGAAATTATCAGATCGACTTCAGCAATTGCTGGAGCAAATTCCGCAAGGAAGCAGGTTGGCAGACATCGGCTCTGATCATGCTCTGCTTCCTATAGCTGCTGTAGAAAGCGGTAAGGCTGTATTTGCAGTAGCAGGTGAGGTTAACCCGGGTCCCTTTGATGCTGCTTGTAAGGGCGTTGCAGTGGCTGGACTAGGGAAGGTGATCTCAGTGCGGCGAGGGGATGGCCTTGAGGTACTGGAACCTGGTGAAGTTAATTGTATCACGATCGCTGGCATGGGAGGGGCTTTAATTGCCTCGATTTTAGACCGTGGTCAGAGTCAAGGTAAGCTAAAGGATGTTACAACACTGGTACTTCAGCCGAATGTGGGCGAGGATATTTTGCGTCGCTGGCTGCTAAATAATAATTGGGTTCTTATTGCTGAAAGTATTCTGGAAGAAGACGGCAAGCTATATGAGGTGTTAACAGCTGTTCCAGAGGATACTAATGCTGGAATTACGAATGCCAATGTATATCGTGAGGTAACGCTAGGTAATTCTGATATGAATCGTGGTCAGGATACCTTGCTGCAGATGGGGCCTTTTCTGATCCAAGCACCGAATGAAGTGTTTTTTGCCAAGTGGCAGGGAGAGATTCAGAAATTGGAAGGCATTCTGACATCATTGTCACGTTCAGAACTCGAATCTGCGGAGAATAAACGGAAATTAATTCGAGAACAGATCAAGGAGATTACGGAGGTGCTGCAATGCTTGCCAAAGGACAAACAGTAATTCAATATATGGAGCAGCTGGCTCCAAAGCATTTAGCTGAAGATTGGGACAAAGTCGGTCTGCAACTAGGTTCCTTACAGAAAGAAATAACCAATGTACTGGTTGCACTGGATGTGAACGATGAAGTCGTTGAAGAGGCGATTAGTCTCGGCTGTAATCTAATCATTGCCCACCATGCGATTATTTTTCGTCCGCTGCAAGGGATTCAAACAGACACTCCAATGGGCCGAATGTATGAAAAATTGATTAAAAATGACATCGCGGTATACATCAGTCATACTAATCTGGATGTTACCGAAGGTGGAATGAACGATTGGATGGCGGAAGCTCTTGGTATAGAGAACGGAGTGCCTATTAAAGACATTCATTCCGAGCAATTGTCAAAGCTGGTTGTGTTTGTGCCGAAGGACCATCATCAGAAGGTACTGGATGCCATCCTGAATGCAGGAGCAGGGGCAATCGGTAACTATAGTCATTGCAGCTTCAATATCGAGGGATTCGGGACTTTTATTCCAGGAGAAGGTACAGATCCTTATATCGGGGAAAAAGGGAAGATGGAGCGTGCTGAGGAGATTCGTATTGAGACGATCGTGCCACAAAGTATCCGCAATAAAGTGGTACAGGCTATGCTCAAGGCTCATCCTTATGAAGAGGTTGCCTATGATTTATACACGATGGATCTTAAAGGTCGTAGTTTAGGACTTGGGCGAGTAGGTAAGCTCAAAGAGCCTACCACACTTGGGCAATTTGTTGAGACGGTAAAAAAAGGTCTGAAGGTAGACCATGTACGTGTTGTGGGTGATTTGGATCGTCCGATTCGCAAAGCCGCTGTTCTCGGCGGTTCGGGTGGAAAGTATTATAATAGTGCTATTTTCCGCAGTGCGGATGTGCTGGTTACGGGTGATCTTGATTACCATACTGCACAGGATGCTGCGCTTGCTGGGATCACTTTGATTGATCCGGGACATAATGCGGAGAAGATCATGAAAGAGAAAGTTGCGGAGTGGATGACTGGGAAACTGGTGGAGCATAAGTACGATACAGCTGTACATGCTTCGCAAGTGAATACAGAGCCATTTAAGTTCCTATAAAATTTCCATTTAATAATGCTTGTGTCAGACATGTGATGTCTGTATAATATATAATGTTGTTCGGAAAGTTTGACAGACAATCGCCGGTGACGTGAAGACGTCACGGGAGGAAAGTCCGGGCTCCATAAGGCAGGATGCTGGATAACGTCCAGTCGGCGCGAGTCGAAGGATAGTGCCACAGAAATGGACCGCCGATGGCCGCCTTAGGGCGGCACAGGCAAGGATGGAACCGAGGTGTAAGAGACCCCGAGGAACGCTGGTGACTTCGTTCCTGGTAAACCCCATCTGGAGCAAGACCTAATGAGACGCAGCAAATTCCTTTATTGGAATAGGCAGCCTTAGCCTGAGGCGCGTCTAGGTTGGTCGCTGGAGCTGTGCAGTAATGTACGGCCTAGATAGATGATTGTCGCTTATGGTGGGAGGGTAGTTCCCGATTGAACCACGACGAGCACAGAACCCGGCTTACGGCAAACTTTCCTAACTGCAACGTTATGATAACAACAACAACCATACAAGCGGCGGCGTATCTCGGGAAACCGGATCACGTCGCTTTTTTAAAATATAAGAAAGTATAAGTTTCACTTTATACATTATCCTTATATTTCTCGCAACGCTTACCATCCTTATAAGGACGCCGAAGGTGTTTATGCTCGTGGCAAGAAGATATGTAGAAAGTGGGAAATGTATAGCATGGGTAATTATCAGATTTGCGGGTTTTGCGGACATTTATATGAACGAAACAATAAGAGAATGTGCAATAGTTGTGATGAGATGTATCAGAGAATCAGGCGTATCGTAGAGACTTCACCCGACACGATGGTATTAAATATATCCCTTCAAACAGGGGTAAGTGTCAGTCGAATCATGTCTTTCGTTGAAAATGGATATTTTAGGCTCAATAAAGATAGTATAGAAGTGTCTAAGAAGTAGCATTCTGAGAATTAAAAATAACCCGTCTTCCCCATCCCATAAAAGATGAAGAAGACGGGTTATTTTAGCATGATTACGATCGAACGGTGGATTGACGCTCACGCCATTGCACCAATGCCTTCTCCAGACGCTGAACAGCAACGGGTACAAGCTCAGGTGGCGTATGTGTGAAATTCAGACGCATCTTATTCTTATGGGGCTGTGATGAATAGAACACTTCACCTGGAACAAAAGCAACACCGTTCTCTACTGCGAGAGGAAGTAATTCCTTCGTGTTGATCTCTTGGGAAAGCGTTAGCCATAGGAACATACCGCCTCGTGGCTCTAGAAAATGAGCTCCTTCCCAGCTCTGCGATCGGAGTTCCGCGGATAAGAGCTTCATTCGAGAATAATATTCTCGTGAGATGACACGGATATGCTGCTCAATATCGAAATGAAGCAGCAGTTCATCTAAAGCACGCTGGTCAATGGTACTCGAATGCAGATCAGCTGCTTGCTTTGCTTTGGCGATGGTCTTGATTAGATTGGAATCGCCGATAATCCAGCCGGTACGCAGGGCAGGGGCTACGATTTTGGAGAAGGTTCCAGTGTAAGCGACACAATAATCGCCGCCATAGCTTCTGTCGATGGACGCTAGTGAGGGTGGATAAAGATCTTTATTTTCCTCAAAGGTTATTTCACCGTAGGGATTGTCCTCCAAGATAAGAACATTGTAGCGGCGGCAAATTTCAACTATTTTCTCACGACGTTCCTTACTCCAGGTTGCTCCTGAAGGGTTGTTGAAGGTTGGAACTGCGTATAGGAGTTTGGGCCGTAGTTTCTGAATTTGATCTTCCAGGTGATCAGGCAAAATGCCTTGCTCGTCGTTATTTATCGTATGAATATCAGCTCGGTAAGAGCCAAGTACCTGTAAGGCTGCCAGATAAGTAGGAGCTTCAACAAGGACAGCATCACCGGGATCAAGCAGTATTTTACATAGTAGATCTATGGCTTGCTGGGAACCTGTAGTCAGAATCATCTCAGACGCTGTTACAGGGATTCCTTGCCGAGTAAGTCTTTCAGCGATTTTGTCACGTAGTGGAGTAAAGCCCTCGGTTAGTCCGTATTGAAGCGCTGAGGTATCGCTGAAGAGTACGCGGTTGTAAGCGTCCCGTACTGCCTCCAAGGGAAACAAATCCTCCCCAGGCAGCCCGCCCGCAAGTGAAATAATGTCATTGCCCTGTGTAACTTTTAGAATCTCACGAACGGCTGATGATCCTAGGTGATTGGCTGCGGCCGAGTATTTGATATCCATAAATGAGTTCTCCACCTTTCGATTTGGTGCTATCATAATAGCAGTACTGTATAACAGTAAAGCGTTGAATATAACAGTGGAGGTGAGGGGTTCATGCATATCGATTTGATTCGCAGCGGCAGTAAATCTTTGCCTCATCAAATCAGCGAAACCCTAAGTCAGCGGATCTCATCAGGACTGCTCCAGCAAGGTGTCCGGCTACCCTCCGTAAGAAGTTTGGCTACAACATTGAGAGTAAGTCAGGTAACGGTAAGCAAGGCGTACGATGTGCTTGAGAAGCGGGGGCTTATTTATTGCAGACAAGGGAAAGGCTGCTTTGTAACCGACCCTGAGCATAATAGAAGTCAGGAAGATGGTCGCTGGCAGGATGGATATGATGATTATTTGCCGCGAGCACAGCTATGGCGCAATTTTGATTACTCTGAAGTAAAGTATCCCTTTCATATAGCTGCAATTCATAGTGAGTTACTTCCTCTAAAAAATATCGGTGACTCCTACGCAGCATTAGTCACTCAGCAGCCGGAGCTTATGGCAACCTACGGGAACTTCCAAGGGGATCTGGAGCTGCGAGGAATTATGAGAGATCATCTGAACGCACGTGGAATGGCACTCAGTTCCTCTGATTTGATGATCACAAGCGGAACTCAGCAAGGCATTGATCTGGTGGCTCGTACTTTTGTTGGACCAGGGGACGCAGTGTATCTTGAGGCTCCTAGTTATACTGGAGCTATTGATGTTTTTGCAGGACGAGGTGCAGAGATGATTTTTGTGCCTACGGACAGTGAAGGGATGCGGGTAGACATTCTTACAAAAATGTGTGATCAAAGACCACCTAAACTGATTTATACCATCCCCACTTTTCAGAATCCAAGTGGAGTAACCCTGAGCATAGCAAGAAGACAACGTCTGCTGGAATTAGCTCGCAGTTACCGTTGCCTTATTGTTGAGGATGATCCATTTAGTGATTTATACTTCCATGCACCTGCACCGCCTACGATCAAATCGATGGATGCCGAAGGGCATGTAGTTTATATGAAGAGCTTCAGTAAAGTGATAGCCCCCGGCTGCAGAATTGCCTGTGTAGCTGCTGAAGGGAATATTCTGTCTCGGCTTATTGCCGCCAAGTCCGCAAGTGATCTAGGGAGTCCGCTGCTCACGCAACGGGCGGTATTGCCGTTCATAGCAGGCAAGTATGAATCCTATGCTGCTCAGTTACGATTCACACTCCGTGGTCGCATGGAAAAGGCGGCGAAGCTTCTGAAGCTTTACGCGCCGCCTGGAGTGAAATATATTCTCCCTGAGGGAGGACTTAATCTCTGGTTGGAGTTGCCAGGTTCTCCTGATATCGCAAGACTGCATGAGCTGGCCGAACAGGAGAGCATTTCTTTTTTACCTGGTGATGTCTGTTACTCTACGGAGACCCCTTCCCGGCATATCCGTTTGTGTTATTCACAAATGAATGAAACGGATATGGAGGAAGGTTTACGGTTATTTCTCCGTTTGCTTGGTAGATTTTTGAAGATGGGTGGTTAAGGGTGTTACTTAGAGTTACTTAATCTTTGTTTCAATTGATTCATTTGTTGTTGCACATGCTGTGGCCATAGCTGTAGTGGAACCTGATTGCCGCTAGCAGCTTGCAGTGTTTTATAGATATCGACCTGACCCCAGCCAAAATATTTGTCATGGCCGGGAGTACCTAAATCAACAGCATTTTTGGTCATGAGATCCATAACTTCCGTATTCGTTAGATTCGGATTCAGTGAACGCACCAGACCCGCCAGCGCAGCGACATGAGGACTGGCCATCGAGGTACCGGATAAAGCGGCATACTGGCTATCAGGGTAAGTGCTTGCTATGCTTTCTCCGGGTGCTGCGACATCAATATAATCGCCGTAGTTGGAGAAGGAAGCTTTTTCCCCTGAAGCATTCGTTGCAGCTACTGCAATCACTTCAGGATAGGCAGCAGGGAATCCTGGTCGTTCTGTATTATCGTTGCCTGCAGCAGATACGAGGACGATATCTCGGTCGTAGGCATATTTGATCGCGTCATGAAGAAACTGGGAATCCGCATAGTTACCTAGACTTAAGTTTATGACCTTCGCACCGTTATCTGCTGCCCAAATGATTCCTTCTGCTACGGAGTAAGTGGTCCCTGCTCCTGAATTATCGAGTGCTTTTACAGGAAGGATCTTGTTGTACCAGCTGATTCCAGCTACTCCTTCTCCGTTATTGACCAGGGCACCAATAATTCCAGATACATGTGTACCATGTCCGACATCATCTTCTGGGGTAGAACCATTGGTGATCGCGTTATACCCTGTCAAAAGCTTTCCCTTTAAATCTGGATGATTGATCTGGACTCCGGTATCCACTACGGCTACGATCACTTCTTTACTTCCCTTGGAGAGGTTCCAGCCCAGCTCCGTTTCGATCGCCGGCAGGTTCCATTGATAAGTGGAGAATAACATGTCATTTGGAGTAACTGTTCCCTCTGCGTTTTTAGTTATCGTATCATTGGTTAAATACATATAGTGAGGCTCTGTATATTCAGGATGCCATTTATTGGTGAAATAGTCTTTGAGCTCATAATAAGTCATCTTCTCCGAACGGAAAATATAGGCATACCCAAGCTTACGTGGCTTCTTACCGTTGATATCAGCGGTTATCGTTTGAAGCTGCCCCGGAGTAGGTGAGTTATTGCGGAAACGGACGACAATTTCATTCTCATAAAAATGGCTGGCGTTTTCGTTATCATGACCGGTCTTGACGGTGATATCCTTTAAATTGTCGGTATGAACGGATTCTACACGATACTTGCCTTCCTTCGGATAAGGAATGAGACGCAGGTTCTTCAGCTGATGGTCTGCCACACGCCCAAGCACCTTTTGGTTAATAAGTGCGATGATACCTACATTTTTTTCTTTGTTCCGCTGAGCGATAAAGTAATATTTTTCTTTACCGATTGTAAACGTTGGAGATTCATAGGATTGATGACCATGGATCGCTGATTTTGCCGTCTTAAGATATTTTTGCAGCTCTTGATTCTCCTGTTCGGTCCCTTGAGGAAAGGAGGAGGATTTAAAGGTTTCCGTTTTATGTTTGCGAAAATCGATCCACATAAGCATGGTGATAAATCCGTGGTTCTGCTGCAAACGTTTCGCATACACTGATTTATCATGAAGCGAAGAAATTCCATACGTTTCAGAGAGGAGTTTAGTCAAATGTCTGCTAACATCTACTCGATTCAGGTGATCCGTCGCGTCAACATCTTGAGATAAGGAGCTTTTCTTCAATGATTTTTCTTGTGAGGGATTTGGTGCTGAATGTAGGGTTGAAGTTGGAGCAGGATTGGGTACAGCGACATTAGCGACTTCTCTGGTGGTCCCATTCGTGGCAGGACGCAGCGCAAAGGTAAGTAATACAACTGTGAACGCAGCTGTTATCAGACCTGCAACCGTTAGATTTTTTCGTGACATGATTTCCGCTCCTCTACGCATTGTAATGTCTATAGGTTTAGAAGAGAGCGTATGTTTTATGCATCTTAGAAAAGGATACCTTCCTAACGTTTTTTATGATAATATCAGAGAGAATAAGCATCTCGAGTTCGCATCCTGATATTGCAGGAGATACGTCGATGGATGTTCTTTTAATTTTCAGAAGGTTAGGCTTCTCTGTGTTTGCATCCTGATATTGCAAGAATAAAGAGATATGTCTAAAGACTATTTCTTCATAAGATTAACTTTATTGACTACAAGAGCAGGGAATAATAAGGGGGAGCAACCGCCATGTCAGCAGCCAATGTGCAGAAATTATGTGAATCGACGAGAGACAAACTTAAAGATGTAATTGATAAGATGGAAATTTTTCTGAACGAGCATGCATTGCCTCAGCTTGTAACAGAAGATGATGAAGAAACTGTACAATTCTATCAAGGATTTCTGTCCGATGTTCGTCATCTGTTAGTGTTCTCGGAAATGTCTTATGAGAAGCTGGGAGTTGCGCTGCGTCGTGCTACATTCGATGAATCTTTTGCGCAAAAGGCGCTTTATAATGTATATCACTATGGCGTGAATAATTTCTTCTATCCAAAGAATGAAAGCTATTCTGAAGATGGACGTTATGCTTATACTGGACAGGATGCCATTCGTTTCCGTAAAAAACCAGTTCGTCCAGCACGTGATATTATTCTAGAAATTACCAAGACCTATGAAGAGCTACGCGATGATCTTACTTATTATGAGAACGACTATTTGACTGAGAAACGTATGCAAAATCAGGTTTAACAGTTAACTTGTTCGTCTAAAGGATCAGCACATTGTCAATCTACATTGACAAGAGCTGGTCCTTTTTTTCGTTACATCAACTGGAAACTTGTCTGTCGAATAGGGGGTAAATCGAGCGGACATAATGAAGCCGAGGTGATAAATATGTCGAGTGTAAAGCCATTAGTCAAATGTAGTGTGAGCAATTGTCATTATTGGGGCGAGCATAATTTATGCCGGGCTGAAGAAATTATTATTGAGATCGACAAGCATGCGGGTAGTGGATTTAAAGAAGAATATGCTGAAGAAATGACGAATGAAGGTCACCACGATCATGTCGCAACATCGTCCGCAACATGCTGTTTAACATTTAAGCCGAACTCCTAGGAGGCCGCCCTAATGGACAGAGAAAAGGAAAATGAATCAAGTTCATCCAATGGACCATCCGGTCCGAGAAAAGTCATTTTGCGTCCGCGTAGAGTGGACTATCCCCGTCGGGACAGAGAACATCAAGAGGAGTATGCCGCAGAGGTGAATCCGGTATCGATGCAGGTCCGGGATACAACACCACGTGCGGCGAGTGAAACTAAGGAGAACGAAGTGGAACATAGCGGTAGCAAAGTGATGGGATATACTGGGCTTGCTATGGGTATTGCCTCCTTGTTTCTCTGGTCCATCATTCTTGGACCTATATCCGTTGTAGTTGGGTATTACGCATATGCCAAAGAGCAAAAAACGCTTGGAGCATGGGCAATGGGATTAGGGATTGTATCTACACTTAGTTACTTTGTGATGATCCCCTTTGCTCGCTAAAAATGAATGGTAAAGTTTGAACTATAACAGGCTTTTAGACCTAAATATCAGGGTCTGAAGTCTGTTTTTTCATTCCAGCATATAGCAATAATCTCGGATAAAATGTAATATTAAGCCGTAAATCATCGAAATCTAAGGTTAGTCCAATAGATATGATACAACAGGATCAAAGGAGTGCGCCGATATGGAGATTAATCCCGCTGTAACCAATGGGTTAGGGCAGCTTAAATGGATAAGCTTAAAGAGTGCAACCGACAAGAATAGCTCAACGAATGAAACAGAAAGGTCGGGCGCGTCAGCCTCTCAATTTGCAGAAATGCTTCAAGCTTTGTCATCTAACTCCTCTAGTAGCGGGGACACAGGCTTCTTGACGTCACTTCCTGATACGTCATCTGTTACGAGCCTGTTATGGCAACAGATTGGCGGGACAGCGGAAAGTATCAATAGTGTAATTTCCGGGGAAATAACGGATACTAAACCAACAAGCTATGATGATCTAATTCAAACGGCGAGTGCCAAATACGGGGTGCCGGTCGATTTAATAAAAGCTGTAATTGATACGGAATCTTCCTTTAATCCGAATGTGGTTTCATCGGCTGGTGCTAAAGGATTAATGCAATTAATGGATGGAACAGCGCGCGGGTTAGGGGTTTCAAATTCTTTTGACCCGGCCCAAAATATTGATGGTGGCGTTCGTTACCTGTCTTATCAATTAAAGCGGTTTGACGGACAGGAAAAGATGGCATTAGCGGCTTACAATGCAGGACCTGGAAGAGTAATTGACCTTGGTGTCGGCAATGATCAGGAATTGTTGGAGAAACTTTCACTGCTTCCCAAAGAGACGCAGTCCTACCTTACTAAAATAGAACGCGCTCGCGCAGAATACGCTGTATAATATAAAGGATCAAACGGCTATTTTCCTTAAACCACATGCTGGTATTTGGGATCACCGTTTGATCCTTTTTCGAAATTTAAGAACCAATGATTTAATGATTCTGTACTTTAAAGAAGTAAAGGAGACAATCGATATATGCTTTACTGGGATTATGCCGCCGCTACACCACCTTATGAAGAAGTGGTGAAGACGATGGAACAAATTATGAAGCTGCACTATGCTAACCCGTCCTCCTTACATCGTGCTGGCAGTGAAGCGGCCAAGCTGATCAGGCGTTCACGAGAAGTATGCGCGGCTGCGTTATCTGTACAACCAAAGGAGATCCTATTTACATCTGGGGCTACGGAGAGTAACAATTTAGCCATTAAAGGTGCTGCTTTGCAGTATCAGTCAAGAGGGCGTCATATTATAACTACGGAATTAGAGCATCCTTCTGTGTATGAAAGTTGTCTGCAACTGCAGCGGAATGGCTGGGAGATTACTTTTGTAGCGCCCGACAGCACTGGAATGATTGATCCAGAGCGAGTAGCTGCTGCAGTACGGCGTGATACCGTGCTCGTAAGTGTGATGCATGTAAATAATGAGATTGGAACAGTACAGCCGCTGATGGAGATTGGCAAGCTGATTAAATCCGTAAATCCAAGAACCTTATTTCATGTCGATGGCGTTCAGGGATATGGTAAGCTTGCTGTTGACCTTAAAGGATGGAAGGCGGATCTTTACAGCTTGTCTCCTCACAAAATTCGAGGCCCACGCGGAGCGGGGCTTCTCTATATTAAAGAAGGTATCGAACTGTTCCCCTTACTTTCAGGAGGTTCTCATGAAGAGGGTCAACGTGCTGGAACTGAGAATGTACCTGCGATTGTTGCATCTTCCAAAGCCGTTCGGATGGGTGGTGAGCAACGCGAAACCTTCTATGCCCGATTGCTTCCACTTCGAGATCGACTGTTACGCTTCTTGCACAGCGTTCCTGAATTTGTTATAAACAGCAGAGAGGATGGAGCGCCTCATATTGTGCATTTCTCATACCCTGGCATGAAAGGGGAAGTGTTCGCCCGTAAGCTGGAGGAACTAGGAATGGCTGTTTCTACTCGATCGGCTTGCTCCTCCCGGCTGGCAGAACCTAGTCGTGTTCTATTGTCTATGGGTAAAGATGTTTCTGTAGCTTCAGGAGGCATCCGCATCAGTTTCGGTGATAGTCACACTGAAGAAGATGTCGCTGCGCTTGAGAATGCACTAATTACTGCGGTACGAGCTTTAAAGATTGCTGAAGGAGGTATGAAGTAACTAATGAGTGTGATGAATCAGGAATCTGCTAAAGGCAGTGCCAATAGTATTGATTATGCCGATATGCTGCTTTTACGTTTCGGGGAGTTTACATTAAAGGGCAAGAACCGTGCCAGATTTGAGAAAACGGTATTACGTCATGTGAAGGAAATGATTAAGCCTTATCCAAAGGTAGTTCTAACCAAAGAATTTGGAAGAATTTACGTGGACCTGAACGGAGAACCTGCTGCCCCATTGGTAGAAGCGCTGAAGAATGTATTCGGAATTGCTTCTGTCAGTCCGGTAAAGGTGGCCAAGTCAGAACTCGAGGATATTGTAGCTGTCAGTCGTCATTTTTTGGAGATCATCGCTCCTGTACCGGGAACTACGTTTAAGGTTAATGCACGCCGAGTATGGAAAGAATTTCCATATGGCTCCATGGAGATGAACAAGCTAGTTTCGACACCATTGCTGCAAGGCTATTCCGGACTTACTGTGGATGTAAAGTCACCTCAACTGGAGCTGAAGGTCGAAATTCGTCAAGGTCATACTTATATATTTTGCGAAAATATTGCTGGTGTGGGTGGATTTCCGCTTGGTACGAATGGAAAAGCGATGTTATTGCTGTCCGGAGGTATCGATAGTCCTGTAGCCGGTTGGTCATCCATGCGTCGTGGACTCGAGGTGGAGTGCGTACATTTCTATAGTTATCCTTATACGAGTGAGCTTGCTCGGCAAAAAGTGGTTGATCTTACGCGGGTATTGTCACGATATGCGGGAGTTATCAAGCTACATTTAGTACCTTTTACAGAGGTGCAGACATCTTTTACTGGAATAGGTCAGGATAATTTGATTATTACGTTGATGCGTCGAGCTATGCTGAGGATTACTTCACAGCTTGCTGAACGTGAGGGTGCCCTCGCGATCGTAACCGGTGAAAGTCTTGGACAGGTCGCTAGCCAGACGTTACCAAGTATGAACGTGATCGGTCGTGCGACAGAACTTCCTCTTTTACGTCCGCTGGTAATGATGGACAAAAGTGATATTGTGGAGCTGTCTAAGAATATCGGCACCTATGACCTGTCAATTCTTCCTTATGAGGATTGCTGTACTTTATTTGTACCTAAATCACCTACAACGAACCCGAATTTACGGATTGTAGATAAGATTGAAGCTACGCTCCCAGGTTACTCTGCATTGCTGGACGCAGCGATTGAAGCCACGGAGACTGTGCTGATCACTCCTTATGGAGATGAGAAGCCTAAAGATGTAGTAAGTGCTCAGGCTGGATTACAGGAAGAATGGTTCTAATATTATAAAGAAGGCTGTCTCATTCGTAGCAACATCTACGGTTGAGGCAGTTTTTTTGAATTATTATGGTTTGATTGGCGTCTCCAGTGTCCTCCAATTAAGATGCCAACAATGATCACAAATATAAACAGAGCTCTCAATAATGGATGCTGCTCAAAAAATGGGGATAGCTGCTGTTCATCTGTAATCATGCTTGACGCTGTGAACCCTAAGACTCCAGAGCCAACATAAATAATCCATGGATATTTGTTGATTAATTTAATGAAAAGAGTACTTCCCCAGACGACGATTGGAACGCTGATTAACAGTCCTATGACAACTAGAGAGATATTGTGCTTAGCAACCCCCGCAATCGCGATGACATTATCCAGTCCCATCGCAGCATCGGCTAGAATGATCGTACCCACAGCAGACCATAAGCTTTGACCAGCCTTGATATTCGCTGAATTGTTCACATCTGTTAACAGCTTGTAGGCAATCAGAATAAGTAATATCCCGCCTGCTAGCAGTAACCAGGGGATTTTCAATAACCATACGACCAGAATCGTTGCGAAAATACGTAATACTACGGCACCTGCTGTTCCAAGCACAATTGCTTTTTTTTGAGTGCTGTTCGGCAAATTACGCGCAGCAAGTCCGATGACTATGGCATTGTCTCCCGCCAGAATGAGATCTAGAAAAATAATATTGAGCAGCGATAATACAAACTCCCATATGGATGTATTCAAGGCATAGTCACCCCTAAAATTAGTTAAGATGAGCACGAAGATATGCTTAGTTTTGTATACGCAAAAAAAGGGGCATACATGCTTTCATCCTCAAAAAAAAGTTGGACAGGAAGCATAGCTTGTCACTTCCGAACATACATGTAGTTACATGTGATTCGGGGAGGTAAAAGGAAATGGAATCATTATTGCTCCTTGGTGAAATATTGATGATCAATCTTGTGCTGAGTGGAGATAATGCTATGGTCATCGCGATGGCTAGTAAGGACCTACCGGAGAAGCACCGGAAGATTGCGGTATGGTGGGGAGCTGCGGGAGCTGTTATTCTGCGCTGCTTGCTTACTTTTGTCGCGGTATTACTGTTGAAAATCCCTTATATCCAGGCTGGAGGAGGAATTCTGCTGCTATGGATTGCGTTTAAGCTGCTGCTGGAAGAAGAGGAGGATCTTAGAGTCGCGGAAACATCCTCCGTATGGAAGTCCATCCGAACGATTCTCGTGGCTGATTTTATTATGAGTCTTGATAATGTCCTGGCGATTGCCGGTCTAGCCAAAGGGGATTTGGCTTTAATTGTGATCGGGATTGCACTCAGCATTCCAATTGTAGTATGGGGAAGTGGCCTCATTGTGGGGTGGCTGCATAGATTTCCGATACTCATATTTATCGGCGCTTATATTTTAGCCTTTACAGCAGGTGATATGATGCTTCAGGATGCAAAATTAGGGACAATGCTCTCCTTTCTGCTCCCATCCACGCATTCCATACTGCCGATCGCTTTAGGAATATTAGTAGTTGTTACAGGAGCAGTTAAACGAAGAACGACATCAGTAGGTTAATAAATTGCAATAAAAGGCAATACTAAACGGACATCTCCATAAATTGGAATCGTCCGTTTTTTGCGTGCTCTTTGATGGCATTTTGTGTATATTTCAGATAATATATGAATAAGAATCCTGTCGTTTTCTGGGTATGAGATGGCAAGGTAATAAGGTAGACGTGAATTTGAAGGGATGGGTGAAGGATGTCTTCCAAGAATGACATGAGACTAGGTATATTCATTGTAGCTGCGGGCGTTTTGATTTTATTCGGTAAGCTGGGGGTCTTCGGATTTTTGGGACGAGCCCTTTGGCCGCTAGTGATTTTACTTCCAGGATTGGTTCTACATATGTTATTTTTTAGCCGCCGCGCTTCGGCAACGGTGTTGATTCCCGCAGGGATATTAACGGTGTATGGTTTATTGTTTGGACTTTGCAATATATGGGGATGGGGGCTTATGAAATATTTATGGCCTGTGCTGCTGCTCGGTATTGCCATAGGTCTGTATGAATATTCCATCAATTCTCCAAAACGGACAGGCGGACTATCTGCAATTGCTGTTATATTAGGTGTGTTAAGCATAGCGCTTTGTATTTTCAGTCTTATGGGTACGGGTGTGATCTATCTAATTGGTATTGTATTCATCGCTGCAGGAATTTGGCTGATTACAGGTCGGGGTAGAACTCGTGGCCGAAATAGATGGTATCGAAGTTAATTAATGTTGGATCTTGTGAAAAAAAACGGAATTTGCCAACTGTTTTTTTCATAAAAAGACTTGCTTTTCATAGTGCTTTCACTATAATATTAATGTTATGTTGAAGCGTCGGCTTTCTGCCTGGCGCTTCTTTTGTGAGACTGCCGTGACATGCTACGAATTTTAACAGTTTTAATTTGATAAATGAGAGGATTTGGATACAAATCATGCATTCAAGAAAAGATATTCGCAACATTGCGATCATTGCCCACGTTGACCATGGCAAAACAACACTCGTCGATCAGCTTCTTCAGCAATCGGGGATCTTCAGCGCACACGAACACGTACAAGAACGCGCTATGGACTCTAACGATATCGAGCGGGAACGCGGAATTACAATCCTAGCTAAAAATACAGCAATTACTTATAAAGAGTTTTTGATCAATATTGTGGATACACCTGGACACGCTGACTTCGGTGGCGAAGTAGAACGGATTATGAAAATGGTTGACGGTGTATTGCTGGTTGTTGATGCTTATGAAGGCTGCATGCCGCAAACGAAATTCGTTCTGCGTAAAGCATTGGAACAAAAACTTACACCGATCGTTGTCGTGAACAAGATTGACCGTCCAGCTGCTCGTCCTAAGGAAGTTATTGATGAAGTGCTCGATTTGTTCATCGAGCTTGAAGCAAATGACGAACAATTGGAATTCCCGGTTGTCTATGCATCTGCTCTTAATGGTACATCAAGCATGGTTCCTGAGAAACAAGATGAGACAATGCTTTCGCTTTACGAAACAATCGTTGAGCATATCCCAGCTCCAACTGAAAGTGTAGAAGACCCGCTTCAATTCCTCGTAACGTTGATGGATTATAACGAATACTTGGGTCGTATTGCTATTGGCCGTGTAAACCGCGGTGTGATCAAACAAGGTCAATCTGTAACTGTAATTATGCGTGACGGTAAGAGTAAAACCGCACGTATTGAGAAATTGTTCGGGTTCCAAGGTTTAAAACGTATTGAAACAGAAGAAGCGGGCGCAGGGGATATCGTTGCTATCGCAGGGATCAAGGACATTAACATTGGTGAGACCATTGCTGATCCAGCGAATCCAGAAGCACTGCCTGTTCTTAAGATCGACGAGCCAACTATGCAAATGACTTTCCTTGTGAATAACAGTCCTTTTGCTGGTAAAGAAGGTAAATGGGTAACTTCCCGTAAGCTTCGTGAGCGTCTCTTTAAAGAACTTGAGACAGATGTGAGTTTGCGTGTGGATGAAACGGATAGTCCTGATGCATTTATCGTTTCTGGACGCGGTGAGCTTCACCTTGGTATTCTGATCGAGAATATGCGTCGTGAAGGTTATGAAATGCAAGTTTCTAAACCACAAGTAATCATTAAAGAAATCGATGGTGTTAAATCGGAGCCACTTGAGCGTCTTATGATTGACATTCCTGAAGAAAGCATGGGCTCTGTTATGGAAAGTCTGGGCACTCGCAAAGCCGAAATGGTCAACATGATTAACAACGGTACGGGTCAAGTACGTCTGGAGTTCCTGATTCCTGCACGTGGTTTGATTGGTTACAACACTTACTTCTTGACTTTGACACGCGGTTACGGCGTTATGAACCATGCTTTTGACAGCTACGCTCCACTGGTTGCTGGTCAAGTTGGCGGACGTCATCAAGGTGTGCTTGTAGCCAGTGAGACTGGATCAACTACACAATATGGAATAGTGGGCGTTGAGGATCGTGGTATTCTCTTCTTGGATGCAGGTACAGAAATCTATGAAGGTATGATCGTAGGCGAGCATACCCGTGATAACGATATTATCGTTAACATCTGTAGAGAAAAAGCACTTACCAACATGCGTACCTCAGGTAAGGATGATACTGTAAAAATGAAGACACCACGTACCTTCTCTTTGGAAGGCGCACTTGAATATTTGAATGATGATGAATATTGTGAAATCACACCTAAATCCATTCGTTTGCGCAAAAAGATTTTGAACAAAGGCGAACGCGAACGTGTAGAGAAGCAACGTAAAATGGCACAAGCAAACGCGTAAGATCAACTTAGCATAGTAAAGAGCCGTCGGAGGTTTAACTTTCGACGGTTTTTTTATAACAAAAAATCCCCCTACTGATGATATAATGTAAACGTATCTTAAATTTGGGAGGAGTGCGGTTATCTATGCAGGTGTGGTTCGCTGAGCATCCAATCGTCGCTTATATTGTTATTTTTATATTGCTTACATTTGTGTATAATCAGGTATTTCGTGTGAATCAAAAGTTATCGATTGGCAAAGAGATTATGCTGTACATAATGATGGCAATCGGCTCCGGCATGCTCCTCATTTTTCAACATGATAAGCTACCGATCATCCAGTGTCTGCTGGTTGCTGTCGGATTAATGCTAATGGTACGGATACGTTATATCGTAGAAGCTCGACAGAAGAGAAAGGCTGCAGCTGCAGCAAAAAGACAATAATCGAAACTTTTACTGCTTATGGAACGTCTATTTAAGTGTAGCAATTTTTATTCCAAATGAAATGAAGAGGACTTTATTCTACTATGAGTACACGAAACAGCAGTTTACCTCCAAGAGCAAGTGGTCAACAACCGAATAATAATAGAAAACAGCCTGTGAAGGGTGCTCCTAAGAAAAAAAAGAAGAAACCGCAAAAGAGAGGCTTTTTTGGCAGATTAGTTAGAATCCTGTTAACCTTACTCATTATTGCGATTCTTGGCGTATTGGGCTACGGGGGCTATCTGTATTGGAAGCTTGAAAATGGGGTCTTTAATGCAGGTAATAAAGGAACGGTTGCTCCAGGACATTCGGCTACAGAAAAACCACTGACGATGCTTATCCTGGGTACGGACAATAGACCAAAACATCAATCTAGATTGACAGATGTTATTATGGTTGCAGCGCTTAATCCTAAGACAAAATCAGCTACCATTGTCTCTCTTCCACGCGATACCTTAGTTGAGCTCAATGGATACAAGCAAACGAAGATTAACGAATTCTATGCTCGCTTTAAGGGAAAAGAAGATTCTTCTGGCATTTTGGCAGAAGATGAGATGAAGACAATGATGGGGAAATATCTAGATATTGACGTAGATTATACAACGATTCTGGATTTTCAAGGCTTCCGTGATGTGGTGGACGAGCTTGGCGGAGTCAAAGTCAACATTAGTGATAATATGTGTTATACAGACAGCGTAGATGGTACGAATATCAATCTGAAAAAAGGTCCGGCAGAGCTAGATGGAGATAAAGCGCTAGATTATGTGCGATATCGTAAATCTAATTGTAAGCCTAAGACTAAGGCTTCAGATGATTTTGATCGGAACAAACGTCAGAATGAGGTCCTTCATTCACTGGTGGATCAGATGCAATCGCTTGGTGGTGTATTAAAAATAGGCAAGGTTCTTGATGCAGTGGACAGTAACATGAAGACTGATATCGAAAATTCGCAGATTAAAGATATGATTGCGACTTATTGGAAGATTTCCAAAGATGATATCGAATTCAAGCCTGTGACTGGAACGTGGCGAAGTCCGTATGTATATATTAATGATGAAGAGCTTGAGGCTGCCAAGAAAAGCCTTCAGGATCGGTTAGCAGGAGTTTCAGCTAGTTCTACTTCGGAATCCACTGAGGCGCCTTAGAGACCTTAATAACACTTCGCTCTAAAATTGAATGCAAGTTTCAGCCTGTGCTATAATATAATAAATCGAATGAATTTACGCCGCATAGGGGGCCAGTACTTATGTCCGAAGCCGTTGCTCAGCTGAACGAAACCTTGTTATCGATGCTGCAATCGGAAACTTTTGTTCTTCTCAACACAGTTGATGCGGAATCAGGAGGTCCAACGTCCACAGCCATTTCGTGGATTTATGCAGTTAGTCCAAGTACTGTGCGTCTGGCTGTAGATCATCGTTCCAGACTCGTGAACAACATGAAGATCAACCCGTTAGTAACCGTCACTGTGTTCGGTGAGGGTACTGTCTATGCGATTAACGGCAGTGCCGTTGTAAAGCAGGATCCACTTCAGGATGTACCTTTCAAGATGTGCTGCTTTGATGTTGAAATTATGGCGGTGCGTAACGCGCTTTTTTATGGAGCGCAGCTTGAATCCGCCCCAAGATATGCAAAGGTTTATGATGGACGTGCCGCTGAGAAGCTGGACGGACAAGTATTTGCTGCCATGAAAAAAGCCTAGTGAGAATATCACTGGGCTTTTTTTGACTTATAAGAATGTATAGGTTGCACGCTATACATTATCCTTATAATTTTACGAGAAAAGGTTGCCATCCATAAAGGACGACAACATCTTTTCTTCTTAACCTCTACTGTGCATTTTTAATCGGCTTAGTGTCCTCTGGCAGCTGCGGCATAATTCGACCGATGATATCAGCCAATTCGGATGAGAATCCAGAAATTGGATGTCCCTGAGAGACATGGCGGCTCATGTCCGCTAAGCGGCTGGAGAGATCCATATCGGCTGTGACAAGTGCCCGTACACTTCTCGGGTCTTTGCGGATAGCTTCCGCTACAGAATATTTAATGCTTCCTACACGTGATCGGTCTAGAGATCCTTCCACGTCAAGACCTACAATGGCGACCTTGTTCATGACTACACAGTGTGCACCATTCACACCAGGAACCCTTTTGGCCAACTGTTCAAAATGGTCCTTAAGTGCAACTTCACTTTCGCCCTTAACACTGACGGTGTGACCAGCTGAGGTGGCCATAGGATTAGTCGCACCATCATTAGCCAATTGCCGAACCTCATGGTTTCCCGTACCCTTTACAGCATTCGCAGATTGTTTATTCTGAGGAGAGGGTGATGTCTTTTTATTAGCGATACCGCAGCTTGTCAATAGCAGCAGTACCAGCAACAGACACATTGATTTTCTCATATGTGATTACTCCTTTCAGCCAAGATCGTTTCTGTACCTTATCTTTTCCCTTGGCGGAAAGAGTTATGTATGATCAATCAAACCAGGCGCTGTGGAGGGGATAATATGAACAAGATATTTGTGTTAGATACCAACGTGCTTTTGCACGACCCCAATTCGATTTTCTCTTTCAAGGAGCATGAGGTGGTTATTCCGGCAGTAGTGCTGGAAGAAATCGACTCCAAAAAGCGCAACGCTGACGAAATCGGTCGAAATGCTCGCACGGTTTCCCGATTGCTTGATGGACTTCGTGAACTAGGTCATCTGCATAGTGGTGTGGAGCTAGAGCATGGAGGCAAGCTGAAGGTAGAACTTAACCATCGCAGTTTTGTGAAGGTACAGGAGATGTTTGGTGAGGTATCTAACGACAATCGGATTTTGGCTGTAGCTCTTAATTATTTAATTGAAGAGAATGAGAAGCCTGATCCGCGTCCCGTAGTGCTTGTGAGTAAGGATGTGCTGGTTCGTATTAAAGCGGATGTGCTAGGAATTACACCAGAGGATTATTTGTCAGATCGGACTGGAGATTTAAATGAACTTTACACTGGTTACCAATCTCTGCAGGTTCATCCGGCATTGATTGATGAATATTACAGTCACCGTTCTTTAACGGTTAAACAGCTCGCATTGTCGTATCCCTTGTACCCTCATGAATTTGTGATCCTCAAGGATGAGATAGGCACAGGCAAATCAGCTCTTCTCAAAGTGAATAGTGATGCGACCCGTCTGGAGCCGCTTTATCTGGGCAATGATTCGGTTTGGGGGATCAGCGCGCGAAATGCTCAACAACGAATGGCATTGGAGCTACTGCTAAACGATGAAATCCCGCTTGTAACCATTACAGGTAAGGCTGGTACAGGGAAGACGTTATTGGCGCTTGCTGCCGGACTATTCAAAGTTGAGGATGAACATAAATACAAAAAATTGCTCATTGCCCGTCCAGTAGTTCCTATGGGGAAAGACATTGGTTATTTGCCCGGAGAGAAGGATGAGAAGCTCAGACCCTGGATGCAGCCTATTTATGATAATCTGGAGTTCCTGTTCGATACCAAAAAAGCTGGCGATATCGATAAAATCTTAATGGGTTTAGGCAGCATACAGGTAGAAGCCTTAACTTATATTCGTGGCCGCTCAATCCCTTCACAGTTCATTATTATTGATGAGGCTCAGAACCTTTCCCGTCATGAAGTGAAGACAATCGTCTCCAGAGCGGGTGAAGGAAGTAAAGTGATTCTAATGGGTGATCCGGAGCAAATCGATCATCCGTATCTGGATGCTGCGAGCAACGGACTAAGTTATATCGTTGAGAAGTTTAAGCAGCAAGGGATTAGCGGACATATTACTTTGGAAAAAGGTGAGCGTTCCCGCCTGGCCCAACTGGCAGCGGACCTACTCTAACCTATCTTCAATCTCAGCCGGGAGAAGCATAAACTCCCGGCTTTTTCCTGCCCGCCCCAGAAACTTTGCAAAGAAAACGCGATATAGCCATAATTGCATTGCTGTATTATGATCCACAAACAAACTACTGCCTATGGGTTTGGACTGTATGGCCCTTATTTGAGCTAATATCGGGTTTTCGGCTCATTATCGGACTCAGATGCAGCTATTGGTTCAAAAACACACCATTAAGGCATAGTTTTCGATCAATAAGCGCTATCCAGTCCGTAACTCGGGGAAAACGCGCCGAATAGCCGTAATAGCTACATTACGGTCCGAAAACAAACTATCACTTATGGGTTCGGACTGTATGGCTCTTAGCTATGCAAAACACAGCCCACCCCAGAAACGGCGGAGAAATTTAGTGGTTGTGGTGCCTCAGATTGAGCGTCCTTAGCGCTAAAGATTACCCAGCCTTTTAATTGTCTCCGTTCGTTTCCCCCTTATAATAGAAAGAGAACGTTTTCACATTCTAAAGACAAGCAGCGGCGGGTTTGGTAAAATAGGGGTGAGGAATCATGGGGAAGGTGGGGAATCGTGCTGAAACGCAAAAATTATTGGCTGCTTTTTGCAATTTTACTACTATCGCTGACAAGCTTGTCACCCAGTATGGAATTGAGTACCAATAACGACCCACATCCTATGAAAAAACCGCAAAGTCAGTCCAAAAAGCCTTCTTCAGGGGAAAAGGGAACTATAGATAGCCTGCGCATAACAGTATCGCTAAATAGCGAGGAATTTAGTGAACTGGAGCTTCTAAGCAATCGGTATACTTTAGAAAATGGAGTAAAGGTAATATTAAGAAATATTGATAGCGAGGATGCAGACGAAGTTTTGAGACATGATCTAACCATCGGGGACAGCCCGGATATCGTCATGGCGGATGGACGAAGTATTCTTGACTGGGCTACACGTGGATATTTATTGCCGGTGGATGTGTATCAGAGCATTCCAGGAACTGCACCGTTAACTCAGTTGATCCCATGGATGCAATGGAACGGATATAATTGGGGAGTGCCGCTGGATATCGACCCTTATATACTTGTTTATTCACCACAACGACTTGCAGAACTGGGATTTACGACCTTACCAAGAAGTCTGGAACAGTGGAACACATTGCTTCAGAATGTACTTAAAGAGCAAGGGAAATATTTGTTGGCGATGGATACACGTAATCCATATGGATTGTCGGCGGTTATGGAGAGTATGAACAGCAGCTTGCTATCGGATAACCAAGAAGTAATAAATTGGACGCAGAATGCACGCAGTTATTTTTACCTTACCAGTCGATATAACAAGGATGTTTGGGATATGATTCAGAGCGGAAGCGTTGCTGTTGCGGCTCTACCACTATCAGAGTGGCAAAAACATGGGAATTCATCTTTAGTTGCTGAAGCGCCGCTGACCGAAAGTAACGGGAAAGGACTTGAATCCTATTACAGCCGTTCTTTTGCAATTCCAGCACAAT
This sequence comes from Paenibacillus sp. G2S3, assembly GCF_030123105.1. Lineage (NCBI taxonomy): Bacteria > Bacillati > Bacillota > Bacilli > Caryophanales > Paenibacillaceae > Paenibacillus > Paenibacillus sp. G2S3. The sequence goes on along the minus strand of NZ_CP126095.1, from coordinate 5,107,951 downwards.
CTCAAAGTCCAAAGGAAGCCGTGAATTGGCTAACGTTTATCACCTCTGAGGATTCTCAGATGGATTGGTTGGAGAACACAGGGAGCTTGCCTGCACTGGATGTTCTTTATCGTTCGGAGCATGATTTCAACTATAAGCTTCCTTTCGGAGTCGAACTATTGCTGACAGAAGAAACCGCCCCAGAGGTCGAATCCCAAGGCGGTTGGAGTAAGATTGTTGAAGCAGTATCCTTACTGCTTACCGGAAAGATTGATGCGGCAGGGTACAAAGACTTCATCAAGGAAGGTCTAGAATGAGATAGAAAGTTTAACTTGCAGAATGCCCTCTTTACTATCTACTTCTGTGGCACGTAGGAAAGAAACGATTTTTCCAGGGTAAAAGCCTAAATCAAATTCCTCCTCAAGTGTCCTTCTAGTGGTGTCAGGTAATTCGAGACCATTAAATACAACATGATCTACTTGGAATATAAGTCCGTTGATGGGTTCTTCCTGTATGATGTAGTGACCGGTTAAGGAAAGAGCTAAAGCTCCGCTTTTTCCAGTGGCAGTAATCGTTCCCTCATTGAAATGAAATGCGAAATCATTAAATAGCTTATTCTGGGACTGAAGGAATTCGTTTAAATCCTCTTCCTTCAGATTCAGAACATAAGTCATCCCCTTACGAGTAAGAACTCCCTCTCGATTCTGAACAAACTGCGGTAGTTTATTCATTGCGGAAGATAATGCTTTGAAGTAGGTCTTTACTTCGCGCAAACCAATATTCTCCCAATATAATGTGAATTCTTGAAGCAGAGCGCTCATATTATCGGGATCACTACTGTCTTTAATCCCACCTTCAATTTCTTTATTGAGCGCGGCTACCCGGATTTTCTGTTCCTCCAGAGCGGTTCGTAGCTGTGCAAGATCCTTCGAGCTACGCTGTGCATTCTGGAGGGTTTTCTTTAGATCCTTATACTGTTCTTCGTATTGTGTGAGAATGTTGCGGTCATTTCCGATAATAATTTCATAATAATCGAATAGAGCCAGAAATCTGCTAATACTTTTCGCAGATAGAAATGCGGCCAAGAGACCGTCTCTATCCCCCATATAATAAGAACGCAGGACTGCACCTGCACGCTCTTGCTGGTTTGCGATGGCAGATTTTTTCTCGGTAGCCTGCTCTTCGAGGTAGTCTACCTTTTCTTCAAGTGCTTTTTGTTCGGCTGTAATCTTGATGATCTCTCGTTCGATTTCTGCGGAAGACAAAGTCTGCTCCAGAAGTTTACGGGCTTCTTCATTATCTGGTATAGAGGAATTGAAAAAAGAACCGCTAGGATCGGCAGACAGGTACATCGTAGATTGTAACGGAAACAATGTACAGCAGAAGAGAATTAGTATGGTTGCCATCATGCGGCTTTGGGCATTGCGGGAGCGCACCACACCACCACCTTTTTTTGAAATATAAGAATTTATCTGTTTCACTCCATAAATCATCGTTCTATTTCTCGTAGAAACGGAAACCGTCAATAAAAGGACGGCAAAGCCGGTTCTTCTTGAATGGATATATGTATGTACTAATAATATGTTTAACCCTCCTAAAATAGCATACATACAAAAATATCCCCACAAAGTGAGGCTATCCTTCGATACGTACACAGCTACTTTTTGGGGGCCACATCTTTATACTAACTGAAAAATAAAAAAACGGAAGTGATCCTTATAAGATAAGGACCTCATCCGCTTCATGAGAGTATTGCAATTTATAGTGGAAGACCCATTTGAAAGATCGTCCAATAGCTAAAACCGGTGAAAGTCAAAATCATGTATGCCCAGAAAAGTAGGACATAAGTTTTTTCAGTAAACTTCAAATAACCGAGAATTACGAAAAAAGCGGTTTGCAAAAAGAAAAGCAAGGCCATTTCTGTCAGACCTCCGGCAAAAGCCATCAATCCAATAGCCAGTGTAAAAAAACCTAATACCCGAAACATGCGGTCCAAGAGAGAGTCCCCCTTCCAGTATGTATCTCACGAATATTCCTTCGACTTATTATACCCGTTCAGTAAAAATGTGTAAACGAATTCATTGAAAAAAATGTACTAATCTTCAAAAAAAGTGATTTTTGTAATTGACTTGACTGATTAGTGCTTGAAAAAAGAGAATTTATAACTTGAAGCGTATGATGTGGGCAGATAATGGAAATACAATTTAGTATCAAATAGATTCTATGAACTCTATGAGAAGCATAGAAATGGAGTAAGCAGCTTTTATCCCTATTCACTACCCGGCAGAGCTGCCGGTTATGGAGATGGTTATTTCAAGATGTTGTTAGGAGGTTTGGTTGGATGACAGCCGTTAGACAGGATGCTTGGAGTGCAGAAGATGATCTAATACTGGCAGAAGTAACCTTGCGTCACATTCGGGAGGGCAGTACACAACTTGCTGCTTTTGAAGAAGTGGGCGAGAAAATCGGCAGAACGTCAGCTGCTTGCGGATTCCGCTGGAACAGCTGTGTTCGAAAAAGCTATGAAGGCGCAATTGGAATTGCTAAAGGCCAACGTCAAAAGAGAAGTTACCTGAAAAAGCAACCGTCGGTAAGAGGAGCGCAGGTAGCGGGTCTGATTCTCGGGGATACCGATGAAGAATTCGGACGAGGCGAAGGATTAAGTGAGAACACATTATCCATTGATGCGGTTATACGTTTCCTGAGACAATGGAAAGGTACGATCCAGGAGGCAGGACGCCAGCTGAAAATGCTGGAGAGAGATTTGCGTGAGAAGGAAGATGAATTAACAGAATTAAGATCTGAGAATGAGCGGTTGTCAAAAGAGGTTAATCTTGCTCAAAGTGACTACCGGGTAGTCAACGATGATTACAAAGCTTTAATTCAGATTATGGATCGTGCACGTAGGCTCGCGTTCTTAAACGAAGAAGAAGAAGAAATGAAGACTCGCTTTAAAATGGATGGGAATGGAAATTTAGAACGCATTGAATAAAAGATAGGCAACTAAACACCCGTAAGTGGTTCGCTTTTTTAGCGCCATTTGCGGGCGTTTTGGTTTTGTATTGTCATTCATGGAGGACGACAACGGCGTTTCTTCTTGGTATATTAAGGCTATACTTAGAAAAATTGCGCTTGAGATCAACAGGAGGATCAGATGAAAATCGATATAATCGGTGCGGGTTCACTTGGGCTGCTTTTGGCAGGGAGACTGACCCAGTCCGGGAATGAAGTGAGATTGTGGTGTCGAGGGATAGAGCAGTGCCGGAAATTAGAAGCTGAGGGCTTAACTGTGAGCTATGAGGATGGTCGTGATCCGATTTCAATTTCGGGCGATCGATTTGTGCCCGCACCAATAGAGGGGTTTGCAGATGCCTATCTTCGTGAGCCCAGTGATTGGATTATAGTGACGGTTAAACAGAACATACTACATAATGTTTTACCTGAATTTCTATCCCCTCTTAGAGAAGAACAGGTACGCATCATTTGTTTTCAAAATGGCATAGGACATATGGAGATGCTCAGAGACTTGCTGCCGAAAGCTAATTTATATACTGCAGTAACAACAGAAGCTGCGAAGCGAAAGTCTTTAACTGAGGTCATTCATGCAGGTGCGGGGGAGGTGTGGATAGGGCAATGGAGCTTAAAGAATGGACAAGCTCATAGTATACATACTGATTTACATGCGAATTATTTAATAGAAGTCCTCATTATGGCAGGATTCTCCGCCTTTTTGTCGAATGAAGTGGATACCATGATTTACCGGAAGCTCCTAATCAATGCCGTTATTAATCCGCTTACGGCGATTTGGCGTATTCCAAATGGTGAACTGCTGGCATCAGAAGGGCGACTGCAGTTAATGAGAGAACTTTTTAGAGAAGCAATTATGGTATATGATGCCTGCGGAGTAACTTATGATCATGATGCGTGGGATAACATTCTTAAAGTGTGCAGGACAACGGCTGGCAATACTTCATCCATGCTGGCAGATGTTCTAGCTTCAAGAAGTACAGAAATTCACTGGATCAATGGAAGTCTTGTAGAAATGGCAGAAAGAAGTGGAACATTGGTTCCTTTACATCGCTTGATCTGTCAATTAGTTGAGGGAATAAAGGTATGATCTCGGAGGAGAGGTGAAGCTATGGGATTGCTGTTGAATTCGGTCATTACTTTAAGCTTGATTCCAATAATACCGTTTTTAATTGTTTATTTCATTGGAAGAGGCTTAAAAAAAGATAAAAAGAAAACTTTTATGCTCGCTATGGACGTAACTACATTTTTTTTATTATTATCGGTCTCGGCATTGTTTAACAACTTATTTGATAACGGTTTTGGGTTTTATCTTATACTACTTATTGTATTAATATCCACTGGATTGATTGGTGGCGCTCAGAATCGTCTGAAAGGAAAAGTAGATGGAAAGCGGTTATTTCGGGCAGTTTGGAGACTTTCATTCTTTTTTATGAGCGTCGGATATTTATTATTTATGTTTGTAGGGCTAATTAAGTACATATCACAAGCGATGTAATGTTCCACTGCTCCGGTGAAGCGGCAACGTCACAAAAGTTTAAAGTTTTAATAAAAAAAGAATTTTCTGAAAACATACCACTAGATTTTTTTGACCACTGGTTGTATAATCATAAACCATATACCACATTCTATTTAGGGGGAACTGCTAGATGAAGAAGAGTAAAAGTCTATTGCTAATGCTTGCATTAGTACTTGTTATCGGCACAGTGCTTGCTGGCTGCGGCGGAAACAACGCGAACAGCGGCAATAAAGGTAACGCTGGTAACACTGGTAACACGGCAACTGGTAATGCGGCTACAGAAGAGAAATTGGCTGCAGACCAAACGTTGAGAATCAATCTAAGTGCTGAGCCTCCAACATTTGACCCAGGATTGGCACAAGATAGCCAAGCACACACTGTCCTGACAACAATGTACGAAGGTTTGACTCGCATGAATGCAGAATCAGGTCAGGCTGAACCAGGTGTTGCTGAAAGCTGGGATATTTCCGCTGACGGTCTGGTATATACCTTCAAACTGCGTGACTCTCAATGGAGCAACGGCGATCCTGTAACATCAGAAGACTTCGTTCGCGCTTGGAAACGCGTGCTCGATCCTGCTGCTGCATCTGCAGCGCCTTACGCTTATCAATTGTATTACATCAAAAATGCTGAAAAGTTTTTCAACAAGGAAATTACCGATTTCAGTCAAGTTGGAATCAAAGCGGTTGATGAGAAAACTCTAGAAGTTACTCTTGAAGCGCCAACTCCTTACTTCCTTGGATTGCTTTCCTTCTATACTTATTACCCTGTACACAAATCTATTGAGGGTAATCCTAAATGGGCTACAAACAAAGATACTATGATCGTTAACGGTGCTTTCACTCTTACTGAGTGGACTACTGGACAAACTCTTGTTGTAACTAAAAATGATAAATATTGGGATAAAGATTCCATTAAACTTAGCAAAATCGACTTCTCCCTTGTAAACAGTGGTGCAACTGAACTGTTGAGTTACAAAAACGGTGAATACGATCGTGCAGGCGGACCAACTGGTGAAATTCCATCAGAACAAATTCCAATCGTGCAAAAAGAACTTCCTAAAGAATTCAACCGTAAAGGTATTGCTTCCGTATACTACTACGAATTCAATATTACTGAAAAACCTTTCACAAACGCTAAAATCCGTAAAGCTCTTGCAATGTCCATTAACCGTCAAGCTTTGATTGACAATGTAGTACAAGGTGGACAATTCCCAGCATTCGGTTATGTACCTCCGGGTATCGCTGGTGCTGATGGTGAATACCGTACAGCAGTTAAAGATAGTTACTTCACTGAAGATCTAGAACAAGCTAAAACTTTGCTTGCTGAAGGTCTGAAAGAAGAAGGTATGGATAAACTGCCTACATTCTCTTTGACTTACAACACAAGTGAAGGTCACAAGAAAATCGCTTTGGCGATTGCTGATATGTGGAAAAACAATCTTGGTATCGACGTACAAACCGTTAACCAAGAGTGGGCTGTATTTATTGAAAACCGTCAAAACCTGAACTACCAAGTTGCACGTGCTGGTTGGACTGCGGATTACAATGATCCAATGACTTTCCTTGATATGTGGGTAACAGGTGGCGGTAACAATGATACGGGTTACGCTAACCCTGAGTACGACAAATTGATCTCCGAAGCTAAAGCAACTTCTGACTTGAAAGTACGTCAAGACAATTTTGCAGCAGCTGAGAAATTGCTCATCGAGCAAGATCAAGTTTTGATTCCATTGTACTACTACACTAACAACTCCCTGACTAAAGAGTACCTCAAAGGTGTTACTCTTGACTTCAGTGGTGCAATTGACTTGACTCGTGGATACTTGCTTGAGCACTAAGATTTAGCTCATGTAATTTAAACAGAATAGTTAGTTGACTGAAGTAACACAATACTTCGGGATATATATGTGGAACTCCATATATATCCCTTTTTTTTGTATTCCAGTCTATTTGTTATTTATTGTTATTTATAACATATTTAGAAAATGGACAAAAATCCGTTTTTTTCATAAAATCAATATAATGCTCTCAAAAAATTTGTCGGAGGAGGTGTGATGGGGATGGTTCGTTATGTCGCAAATAAATTCTTCTATATGTTGGTTTCATTATTTGTACTGATTTCAGCAACTTTTTTCTTGATGAAAGCTATTCCAGGGGATCCGTTTACTTCTGAGAAAAAAGTACCGCCAGAAATTAAAGCACGTTTGATGGAGCAATATGGTCTGGACAAGCCGCTCTCTCATCAGTATTTTAAGTATTTAGGTGATATTGTCCAAGGTGATTTGGGTGTATCGATGAAACGCCTGAATCAAGACGTATCGCATTTGATCAGTCAAACCTTTTCAGCGTCGCTGAAGCTGGGACTCGTCGCAATTGTTGTGGCGGTTATTGTTGGGGTTCTTCTCGGCATGTTAGCGGCACTCTATCACAGAAAGTTTCTTGACAGCGCCGCGATGGTGTTGGCAGTTCTGGGGATTGCGGTTCCGAGCTTTGTAGTCGCGTCATTATTACAGTATGTGTTCGCTTTCAAATTGGGTTGGGTACCGGTTTCAGGCTTTAAAGGACCAATCTATTATTTCCTACCTGTAGCAGCGCTCTCGGCACAGCCAATAGCATTTATAGCTCGCTTGACCCGTTCAAGTATGCTTGAGGTTCTGAATGCAGATTACATCAAAACGGCTAAGGCTAAGGGATTAAGCTGGATGGCTATTCTGAGCCGCCATGTACTTCGTAATGGTATCCTGCCTGTTGTTACTTACATGGGACCTATGACAGCTAACATCGTAACTGGTTCGGTTGTTATCGAGCAGATCTTTGGTGTTGGGGGTATTGGTAAACAGTTCGTGGAAGCGATTGGTGTCCGTGACTATACCGTCATAATGGGGATCACCATTTTCTATGGTGTACTACTCATGGTAGCCCGTTTCATTACTGATATTGCTTATGTATTGATTGACCCACGTATGAAATTAAGCGGAGGAAAGGAGGGCTAATGAGTGGCTACTGATAATAACTTGCTAAAGAATCTAAAACCGGAAGACTTTCAAAAAGTCGGTGTAGATGAAAAAGAAGCTGAGGTTATCCAGCGTGAGAGTCTCTCTGCTTGGAAAGATTCTTGGCAACGGTTGCGTCAAAATAAAATGGCGATGACTGCGCTTGGTATTCTAGGTTTGATCGTGCTTGCAGCGATCTTCGCTCCTTTTTTCTCGAAATATAACTATTATTCCAATGACTTGATGAGCACCAATAAGCCCCCTTCCTCCGATCACTGGTTTGGAACGGATGATCTTGGACGTGATATTTTCGTTCGTACTTGGTACGGCGCACGGATCTCCTTGATCGTTGGTTTAGCTGCGGCAGCCATCGACTTGTTCATCGGTGTTATCTACGGAGGTATTATGGGCTTTTTCGGCGGCCGTGTAGATAATATCATGAATAAATTCTCTGAAATTTTGTATTCCATTCCTTATTTGCTAGTTGTAATTTTGCTTTTGGTTGTGCTTGAACCAAGTCTTGGCACAATCATCCTGGCCTTAACCATAACGGGCTGGATTACGATGTCATGGATTGTACGCGGAGAAATTATGCAGCTCAAAAATCGCGAGTTTGTATTGGCTTCCCGTTCCATGGGTGCAGGTTCTGCAAGACTGTTGTTCAAGCATCTTCTGCCGAACGCAGTTGGCCCGATTATCGTAACCATTACACTTTCTGTACCAAATGCAATTTTCGCTGAGGCTTTCCTAAGCTTCTTGGGTCTTGGTGTACAAGCTCCTATCGCTTCACTTGGATCTATGATTAACGATTCACTCACCGGTTGGTTGTACTATCCATGGCGCTTCCTGTTCCCTGCCATTCTGATCAGTTTAACCATGCTTTCTTTCAATATTTTCGGTGATGGTCTTCGTGACGCGCTTGATCCTAAGCTGAAGAAATAGGAGGGATTAAGGATGGAGCCTATTTTACAAGTCAAAGATTTGCATGTTTCATTTTTTGTTAAAGGCGGAGAGGTACAAGCTGTCCGTGGTATGAATTTTGAAATTGGCAAAGGTGAAACGGTTGCCATCGTCGGCGAGTCCGGCAGCGGTAAGAGTGTAACTGCTCAATCAATTATGCGTTTGATCCCTTCTCCACCCTCTAAAGTGAAAAAGGGAGAAATTATTTTTCAAGGACAAAATCTGCTAGACAAAAGCATGAAAGAAATGGAATCCATTCGCGGTAAAGATATTGGCATGATTTTTCAAGACCCGATGACATCTTTGAACCCAACCATCAAAGTGGGCAAACAGATCACTGAAGTTTTGATTAAACATCAGAAAATGTCAGCGGCCGAAGCGAAAAAGCAAGGTATTGAGATGCTCAATTTAGTTGGTATCAAAAATGCTGAGGCTCGCTTTAACCAATATCCCCACGAATTTTCAGGCGGTATGCGCCAGCGTGTAATGATTGCAATCGCGCTAGCCTGCCGTCCGGCTTTGCTCATAGCGGACGAGCCTACTACGGCTCTTGACGTAACCATTCAGGCGCAGATCATGGAAGTTATGAGAGAGATGCAGCAAAAACTAGGTACCTCCATCATTCTGATTACCCATGATCTTGGTGTAGTTGCCGGTATGTGTGATCGGGTTATCGTAATGTATGCAGGTGAAGTTGTGGAGACCGGAACAAGATGGGAAATCTTTAAGAATCCACAGCATCCATATACCAAAGGTCTGCTGCGCTCGATGCCGCGTCTGGACCAAAAGAAGGGCGAGCCGCTTATCCCGATCATCGGCACACCGCCAGATCTGATCAAGCCGCCGATCGGCTGTCCGTTCACCGCGCGTTGCAATGAAGCAATGCATGTTTGCGAACAAATCGATCCCGGCGCCACAGAATTCAGCGAAACGCATATGGCGCGTTGCTGGAATCTGCATTCGATGGCCAAGGAGGTGCAGTACTCTTGAGTAAGAACCTAATAGAGGTAGAAGGTCTTAAGAAATATTTTAATGTAGGTAAAGGCAAGGTTCTTAAGGCTGTTGATAATATTAACTTCACGATCCGTGAGGGCGAGACGCTTGGAATGGTAGGAGAATCCGGTTGTGGTAAGACTACTGCTGGACGTACAATTCTTCGCTTGTATGAGCCAACTGCCGGAAGTGTGAAATATAATGGTACAGATATTTATAAATTGTCTTCTAACAAAATGAAAGCTATGCGTCGTGACATGCAGATGATTTTCCAAGATCCGTACGCATCGCTTAACCCGCGTTTTACGGTTTCTGATATTATCGGCGAGGCGCTGGACATTCACGGAATGGCTGGTAGCCGTGCAGAGCGTAAAAAACGGATCGAAGAGCTGCTTGATATGGTTGGTCTTAACCATGATCACGCTACTCGTTATCCGCATGAATTCTCTGGTGGACAACGCCAACGTATTGGGATTGCCCGTTCGTTAGCGGTAAATCCTAAGTTCATCGTTTGTGATGAGCCGATTTCCGCGCTTGACGTATCCATTCAGGCACAGGTTGTTAACTTGCTTAAAGAATTGCAAGATCGTCTGGGCTTGACTTATCTTTTCATCGCGCATGATCTGTCCATGGTTAAACATATCAGTGATCGCGTAGCAGTTATGTACTTGGGTAAAATGGTAGAATTGGCGGAAAGTGAAGAGCTTTATGCAAATCCTATCCACCCGTATACCAAATCTCTCTTGTCAGCTATTCCAATTCCGGATCCGGAAATTGAAGTGAACAAGAAACGTATTCACTTGCATGATGAGCTTGGTAGCCCTATTTATTCTGCTAACGAAAAGAGCAATGATAGTGACTTTGAATTAGTTGAAGTATCAAAAGGCCACTGGGTAAGCAAAAAATTTGCTTAAATCCATAGCGAGAATTAGACAGGCGGGAGCGTTATGCTCTCGCCTCTTGTATGTAGTGGGGATATTTAATAATCATTTTATAGGATAAGAAGATAATACGGCTGCTCTTGCATTGCTTTTTTGCAGGGATGTAATTCTTTTGACGCGGCCCCTGACTTTGGATACAATCATAGAGAGTTTACGAACTTGGATTTACATATAACTGCTCAGTAGAACTGGAGGCACTAGCAAATGAATATTGTTAAGGAACCGCTGCCGGGTGGATCTGCACTCGCGCGCGACTATATAGAAAATTTTGAGAAGGTTAGTCATTTGTACGGTGGGGATTTCCGAAGTATAGAGTGTAGAAGCATTCGGGCAGAATGGCTGGATCGTAGTGAGGGTCTCCGTGCCGACCGGACACAAGTTGCTGCATGTCTACGACAATATAATGAAAAGCATAATTCACATGATGCGGTGATGTCTTCACTGGCCCTTTTAGAACAGCCGGGAACGTTAGTGGTTACTGGTGGACAGCAAAGCGGATTATTTACAGGACCACTACTTGTAGTATATAAAGCAATGACAACCATTATGGCGGCAAAAGAAGCAGCTGAACAGCTCGGCCGGCCAGTAGTCCCATTATTCTGGATCGCTGGTGAGGATCATGACTGGGATGAAGTGAATCATACGTATGTATTAAATCGTACGCAGGAGATTACAAAGATTAAGATAGAGAAATCAGAGGAGAAGCGCTCCTCGGTGAGTAATATTCGTGTAGAAGAAGAAAGCTGGCAGCAAGTGGTGGAACAGCTGGATGGACTGCTTCAAGATAGTGACTTCAAACCGCAAATCATGGAATTTATTCGATCTTCTTCGTTTAGAGCAGATAGTATGACGGATGCTTTTGCTAAGCTGATGGGTTCTTTATTTGGTAAATTCGGTCTGATCCTCCTTGATTCTGCGGATCCTAACCTACGTAAATTAGAAGAGCCATTTTTTACTTCGCTAATTATGCAGAATGATGCACTGGAAACAGCGTATATGAATTCTGCTTCTGATATCGTGAACGCTGGGTATGAGCTTCAAGCTGACGTTACGGCAGGAAATGCCAACCTCTTTTATATACATGAAGGTGTACGGTTATTGCTTCATAAGAAAGATGGAATTTTTGCCGATCGCAAGGGCCAGGTATCGTTCACCCATGATGAATTACTAGAGGAAGTGAAGGCACATCCGGAACGATTCAGCAACAACGTGCTGACACGCCCGCTTATGCAGGATTATATGTTGCCGGTTCTAGCAACGGTGCTAGGTCAAGGTGAGATTGCTTATTGGGCTATTCCGCATCGTGCGTTTGAGGTGGTCGGGGGACAAATGCCTTTGATCATCCCAAGAATGTCTTTCACAGTGGTAGAAGGTACGCTTCATAAGCATATGGATAAATATCAATTAAGCTTTGAGGATGTAAGACAGGGACTAGATCGTAAAAGACATGATTGGTTGGCTGCACAGGATGAGCTGGGGATTGAACAACGTTTTGAAGAAACCAAAGCTACTTTCTCCGCCATGTACGAGCCGCTGATTGAGCAGCTTGGAACCATTCAGGCAGGTCTGCTTAAACTGGGGAATAACAATAAAGATAAGATTTTAGATCAGATCACTTTTTTACAAGCGAAAGCCCAAGACGCAATGGCAAAACAGAATGAAGCTGCAATTCGTCAATGGGAGCGAATCGAGCTGTCGTTAATGCCACTGGGTAAACTGCAAGAAAGAGTGTACAATATCATGTATTACTTGAACCGCTACGGACTTCCATGGTTAGATGAGCTGATGGCTATTGAACCGGATTATAGTGGAACGCATCGCATCATTTATATGTAGAGAAGTATTGCTCCATAAAACAATGTAGTAACGCTCACAAAACTTGGATTATGCTTACGAAGCTAGTTTTATTGCGAAGTAAAACATAGAAGTATTGCTCCATAAAACTTTTAGGAGGTTTCATTATGAGTTCATCTAAACAAAATAGTATCGTGGCTGACATGTCACTCGCACCAGAAGGACATTTGAAAATCGACTGGGTTCGTCAACATATGCCGGTATTGAACCGCATTCGTGAGCAGTTCGAAGCTGAACAGCCTTTCAAAGGTCTAAAAGTTTCAATTACGCTTCATTTGGAAGCTAAAACCGCTTATCTGGCGAAGGTTGTCAAAGCAGGCGGTGCAGAAGTAACCATTACTGGATCGAATCCACTTTCAACACAGGATGATGTATGTGCGGCGCTTGTGGAGGATGGAATCACCGTCTTCGCTAAATACAACCCGTCACCTGAAGAGTTCAAAGCCCTTAACATCAAGGCGCTGGAAAGTAAACCGGATTTGATCATTGATGATGGTGGGGATTTTGCTACATTGCTGCATTCGGAGCGTCCTGATCTGATGGAGAATATTCGTGGAGGTGCTGAAGAAACAACAACCGGCATCATTCGTCTAAAAGCTCTTCAAAAGCAAGGTGTACTGAAGTTCCCAATGGTCGCAGTAAATGATGCATATTGCAAATATTTGTTTGATAACCGTTATGGCACAGGCCAATCTGCATGGGATGGCATTATTCGTACAACTAACCTGATCGTTGCGGGCAAAACCGTAGTTGTTGTCGGATACGGCTGGTGCGGTAAAGGTGTTGCTATGCGGGCCAAAGGGTTGGGCGCAAAAGTGGTTGTCACAGAAGTGGATGCTATTAAAGCCGTTGAAGCTCATATGGACGGTTTCGAAGTTATGCCTATGCTGGAAGCTGCTAAGGTCGGCGATTTCTTCGTTACAGTAACGGGTAACCGTTATGTCATTCGTGGGGAACATTATGATGTAATGAAAGATGGAGCAATCATGTGCAACGCAGGCCATTTCGACGTTGAAGTGAATAAGCCTGAATTGTCTGAAAGATCCGTATCCCAGCGTACTGTTCGCAAAAATATTGAAGAGTACCAGCTTCGCGACGGCCGTAAGCTATATCTGCTTGCAGAAGGCAGACTTGTAAATCTAGGTGCTGCGGATGGACACCCTGCCGAAATTATGGATACTACCTTTGCGCTACAAGCGTTGTCGTTGAAATATGTAAATGATAATTATAAGAGCATTGGCGTAAAAGTTGAGAATGTTCCCTATGAGCTGGATGAGCAGGTAGCACGCTACAAGCTGCAAAGTCTGGGCATTAACATCGATAGTCTGACTCCAGCACAAGTGGATTATTTGGACAGCTGGAATCTGAACGATTAATTACGGAACACACAACAATAAATTATATTAACCAAGTGTACCTTGAACTGAAGCACCTTTTGTAAAATATAAGAGAGTATAAGTTTCACGCTATACATTATCCTTATATTTCTCGCATAAACGCTTAGCGTACTTACAAAGACGCCGAAGGCGTTTATGCTTGAAAAGCCATGCAGCGGACAAGATTCCGATTGTATGGCTTTTTTCTGTGGAAAAGTGGTTTTTGGGTAACGATCCATTGATTTAGCAAAAATTTCCTTTGACCAGAAAAAGGTTTTTGATTTTTAATGGCGAATCTATTATGCTTAAGTGGTGAAAAGTGGGGTAAAGTGGGGATTCGGGGATTAGGGGTGGGAAAAAGGATGTTCATGGGAGAGTATCAACACAGCATTGACGATAAAGGCCGAATTATTATTCCGGCTAAACTCCGTGAATTGCTTGGAACCTCCTTTGTGACGACCCGTGGTCTAGACTCCTGTTTATTTGTTTATCCCATGGAAGAATGGGCAATCATGGAACAAAAGCTAAAAAGCCTTTCACTGATGAAATCAGATGCCCGCGCATTCAGTCGCTTTTTTTTCTCAGGCGCAACAGAATGTGTATGGGATAAGCAGGGAAGGGTAAATCTGCCGGCTAATTTAAGGCAGTATGCCAAACTGGACAAAGACTGTGTTATTCTGGGCGTTTCGAACCGGGTGGAAATCTGGAACAAAGAGCTATGGGAGCAGTACTTCGAACAGTCCGAGGAATCGTTCAACGAAATTGCCGAAAAATTGGTGGATTTCAATTTTGATTTATAAAACATAATATCGAATACTGTCCTGGAGGGATGCAGCTTGTTTCACCACATCACGGTGCTTAAAGAAGAAGCGACAGAAGGGCTGCACATCAAAAAAGACGGAATCTATGTAGATTGCACTCTCGGTGGAGCAGGCCACAGCGCACTAATTGCTTCCAAGCTTAGCGGCGAAGGCCGATTAATCTGTTTGGATCAAGATGATTGGGCTTTGGAGAACGCAAAAGAAAGACTAGCCGAATACGGAGACAAGGTTGTACTCATTAAGACCAATTTCCGTGATCTGGAGAGTGTACTTAAGGATGTGCCCTTTGTACCACAAAAAGATGGCATTCCCCAAGTGGATGGAGTCCTCTTTGATCTTGGCGTATCCTCTCCCCAGTTTGATGAGGGAGAGCGCGGATTTAGTTACAATCATGATGCTCCGCTGGACATGCGGATGGATCAAACAGCGCTTTTAACGGCTGCTGATATTGTGAATACGTGGTCCGAGCAGGAGATTGCCCGTGTGCTTTTCCAATATGGAGAAGAGAAGTTCTCGCGGAGAATCGCTAAGAAAATTGTAGACAGAAGAGAAGAAAGTCCTGTGGAGACCACAGGAGAATTAGCTGAGCTAATCAAGGAAGGTATTCCGGCGGCTGCACGACGAACGGGAGGACATCCCGCTAAACGTAGCTTTCAAGGTTTACGGATTGCTGTAAACGACGAGTTGGGTGCTTTTGAAGAAGGATTACATAGCGCAGTACGTTGCCTTGCACCAGAAGGTAGAGTATCCGTTATCACTTTTCATTCACTCGAGGACCGAATTTGCAAGCAAATTCTAAGCAGCTATTTAAGCAGATGTACATGCCCGCCTGACTTTCCGTTTTGCGTATGCGGCGCGAAAGGCACGCTTAAGTTAATCAACCGCAAACCGCTTGTGCCTTCTGAAGAAGAGCTTGAGCTCAATACTCGAGCGCGTTCAGCTAAGCTGCGCATTGCAGAAAAATTGTAATTGACGATAAAGGAGAGTCAGAGATGGCCTATACCCGCGGCAATTTAGCAGTTCAGCCCAAAAGAAAAGAAGAGGTAAACCCCCTTTACCGCGAGAAGACAAAAGTAGTTACCAAACGAAGAGTACTTCCGCTGCAAGAGAAACTTTTGTATATGCTGACGCTAGGAGTATGCGTTTTGGTGGCTATCACCCTGATTTCACGTTACGTTCATATTTATGATTTGAACTTGCAGGCCCAGAAATTAGATAAGGATATAGCGACTGCTAAAAAGCAAATTTCCACGTATGAGATGGAGAAGCAGAATTTGGAGCAGAAGGTTGCCCAAAAGGCAAAGGATCTTGGTTACGTAGCACCGGATGAAAATGCTACCATCTTTATTCCGGCGAATCCGGTATCAACAGAAGGCGATAATTAGTGAGCGATTGGCAAGATCGCAATAAAAAAATTGTGAGGTTCGCTTATGGTAAAGAGAATAAAACTTCGCACGCTGTTTATAGGAGGGTGTATTACCCTCTTTTTTCTTGTTTTGTTAGCTAGAGTGTTCTGGATTCAAGTGATGGAGGGCTCAGAATGGCAAGAAAAGGCTGCTACACTTTGGGCGCACACTTCGACTATCAAAGCAGAGCGAGGAACGATTTCTGACCGTAATGGGAGTGTGCTCGCTAGTGATGTCCCTGCTTATACTGTGGTTGTAAACCCGGCAGTCATTGCTGAAAAGGGTATTGGTGATGAGGTTGTCAAGGGATTGCATGAGCTACTAGGCAAGCCGGAAGATGAGCTGCGGAAGCTGGTTGAAGCTAAAGGCGAGGATGGAAAATACCTCAAAAATCGTGAAATTCGTAACGAAGGCTGGAAGATCGATCAGGACCTTGCCGACAAGGTGAAAGAATTTTATGTAGCACTAGGTAAAGAACATAAAATTCAAGAGACCGGGATTGGTCTTGTTAGGGAGCAGAAACGATATTATCCTAAGGGTTCGCTTGCTGCGCACATATTAGGCTATACAGATCGAGACGGCAAGGCGATTATGGGTCTGGAAAAGTCCCTAGATGAACAGCTTAAGGGTGCTGATGGCAAGCTGCTTTATCAAAGTGACGGTCAAGGGGTTAAGCTGCCTGATTCTCAAGATACTTATAAACCTGTAGTAAATGGCAGTAATTTCAAGCTTACAATCGACAGTACGATCCAGCAATATATACAAGCTGCCATGGAAAAGGCATATGCGCAATATAAGCCGAAAAGTATGAGTGTCATTGCCGCTGATCCGAATACGATGGAGATTTTGGGGATGGCGAATATGCCTACCTTTGATCCTAATAAATATATGGATACAGGTGCTGATGCAGCAGGTTTCTACAATCATGCTATCAAATCAACTTATGAGCCTGGTTCGACCTTCAAAATTGTTACGCTTGCTGCAGCTGTAGAAGAGAAGCTTTTTGATCCCGTAGCTACATTTCTGTCAGGATCGATCAGAATTAAGGGTTACAGTAAGGCATTACATGATATTAATCGTGCCGGTTGGGGGCAAATCAGCTTCCTGGAAGGTGTGAAGCGGTCTAGTAACGTTCTCTTTGTAAAGCTTTATGAAATGCTCGGACAAGATAGACTTTTACAGTATATTGATGATTTTGGTTTTAATGGGAAGACAGGAATCGATTTGCCAGGGGAAGCCAGTGGGGTCGTTAACCCTAACCTTGGACGTCCTATCGAAATTGCTACACTCGCATATGGGCATGGTAAAGTGCTAGTTACCCCACTTCAACAATTGGTTGCTGTATCTGCTATCGCCAATGGTGGGAAACTGATGACTCCATATGTGGTAAAAGAGGTTACAGACCCAAACACCGGAGACACTAAGGTTACTCAGCCTAGTGTAGTGCGTCAGGTGATTGATGAGGCAAGTGCCAAGAAAACCGGGGAATATTTGGAGCAGGTAGTTGCTGACCAAGTCAAAGGGACAGGACGCAACGCTCACATTGAAGGTTACCGTGTGGCAGGTAAGACAGGAACGGCTATCAAGGTTGAAGGTAAGGACTACGTGAAGTCCAAAGTTCTGGTCTCCTTTATTGGTTATGCGCCTGTGAATGATCCAAAGATCGCTGTTATTGTTATTATTGATGAACCGAACGTTGAGGTTGGCGGCGGTAAAGCCGCAGCTCCAGTATTTAAAGAAATCGTATCTCAGTCTCTGCAATACATGGGAGTTCCAAAGTTAGCGACTGAAACTAGCGATAAGGATAGTAAAAAAACAGTTGAATCTGAAGCGCCTGTGCTCCGAACCACACCTGATCTGACGGGCAAAACGATGAAGGAAGCAAGAGAGACGCTTCTGGATCAAGGTTTTGATTTTGAAGTGGTCGGTGCAGAAGCATCTGTGGAAACCCAATATCCAGAGGCTGGAACGAAGCTTACTCAAGGACAGCGTATATACCTATTAAGCAAGCAAGGGGACAAGCCTACCATTCCAAATTTAAAGGGAGAGTCGCTGCGTGATTCCCTTGAGGTTCTAACACTTCTAAAAGTGGAGATTGCGGTAGAAGGCGAAGGATATGTCTCCGAGCAGATTGAAGGAACAAAGAATGGCAAGACATTGGTTACTTTGAAGCTGAAACCATTAAATGATAATAGTGAAGATGTTCCTGAAACTTCGCCTGCTGATGAGGGTTCAGAATCGGAGAGTGGGCCATAGGCTTGTTCTAACCCCTGTTTGTCCCGAATAGTCATGAAGATAAGAGGTCATGTCTATTGGTGAAAGCGGGGGAGAACGGAATGAAGGTTTCGAAGGTTGTAACACGGCGGAGAATGCTGTGGACGCTGCTGGGACTAGCAGTGTTATTCGGTTCGCTGGTCGTGCGTCTTGGCTATGTGCAATTATCCCAAGGCGAGGAATTAAGTGACAAGGTAGAAGATTCCTTGCGCCGCAATATTCCTTTTACCGCCAAGCGCGGTGAAATTTTGGATCGTGAAGGAATACCGCTGGCCTATAATATCAGCACGCCTACGGTCTATGCGGTGCCTGTGCAGGTGAAGGAGAAGCAAAAGACAGCGCAGCAATTGGCGCCTTTACTTGGGATGACCGAGGAGAAGCTGATGAGCTTGCTGACTAAAAAATCTATGTCGGTGAAACTACAGCCCGGCGGCCGCAAAATTACGATGGAACTTGCCGCGAGCATCCGTGATTTGCAGTTGCCGGGCATCGTTGTCGCTGAGGATAGCAAAAGATATTATCCTTACGGCGATCTTGCCGCGCATATACTAGGCTTTACAGGTATTGATAACCAAGGAATTACCGGAGTCGAGAACATATACGATAATTTGCTTAAAGGTATAGCAGGCAATATTTCGTATTTGTCTGACGCAGGTGGAAGACTCATGCCTGGATCATCGGAGAAGTATTCTGCCCCTCAGGATGGACTTAATCTACGATTGACCATTGATAAACAGATACAGTCTATTATGGAACGTGAGCTAGATCAGGCGATGGTGAAATATCAGGCGCAAGGAAGCTGGGCCGTAGCCATGAATCCGAAGAATGGTGAGATACTGGCTATGGCTAGCAGACCGGGCTATGAACCGGGGCAGTACAAGGAATATGATCCGCAGATTTATAACCGGAACTTGCCAATCTGGATGACCTATGAGCCAGGTTCTACGTTCAAAATCATTACATTGGCTGCTGCCCTGCAGGAAGGAAAAGTCGATCTGCAGAACGATCATTTTTTTGATCCGGGTTACACCGAGGTAGGTGGTGCAAGACTGCGCTGCTGGAAAAAGGGCGGACATGGCAGTCAGACTTTTTTGCAGGTTGTAGAGAATTCTTGTAATCCTGGCTTTGTAGCTCTTGGACAGCGGCTAGGTAAGGAAACTTTATTTGAATATATTCGTAATTTTGGTTTCGGTACAAAGACAGGGATTGATTTGAATGGAGAATCTAACGGTATCCTTTTCAAACTATCACAGGTGGGTCCGGTAGAGTTAGCAACTACGGCCTTCGGTCAAGGTGTCTCTGTTACACCTATTCAACAAATTGCTGCGGTGTCTGCCGCTATCAATGGCGGTAAGCTTTATAAACCGCATGTATCTAAGGCATGGGTGAATCCGGACACGGGAGAGACTGTATCAGAGGTAAAGCCTGAACTTGTTCGGGAGGTCATCTCGGAGGAAACATCCAAGAAGGTGCGGGCAGCACTTGAGAGCGTAGTTGCCAAAGGCACAGGTCGTCCTGCTTTTATAGACGGCTACCGTGTAGGTGGTAAGACAGGTACTGCACAGAAAGTCATCAACGGACGTTATTCCCCGACGGAGCATATTGTATCCTTTGTTGCTTTTGCCCCTGCAGATGATCCGCAAATTGTAGTTTATGTAGCGGTCGACAATCCGAAGGGCATTCAGTTTGGGGGTGTAGTAGCAGCTCCAATCGTGAAAAATATTATGGAGGACTCCTTGCACTATTTGAAAGTGCCGGAGCGAAGTGACCAACTTCCTAAAACCTATAAGTATGGCGAAACACCGATTGTGACGGTTCCAGATCTTACGGGAGCAACGGTACAGGATATTTATGAGGATTTAAATATGAATTTTAATCTTGCCCGTTCAGGAACTGGCACTACAGTTATCAACCAAGCTCCGAAAGCTGGGTCCAGGGTAGCGCAAGGTTCGACCATCAGGATTTATATGGGAGCTTCTAGTGAATAATGAGTAAGGTATAAGGTTTAAGTTCGTATCCGAAAATGTAGAGTGAGGGATTACTATGAAAGTTAATGAATTATCTGCTTGTCTTGCTACTTCGCGTCTATATGGGGATGGGGAGGTGGAGATTACTGATCTTCAGACGGATTCCCGCCGTGTAAGTCCGGGTGATCTGTTTATCTGTTTACCGGGTCACACCGTAGACGGACACAAATTTGCGCCGCAAGCCGTAGCCTCTGGAGCAGCGGCTATCGTATGTGAGCGTAAACTAGAGCTTGATATCCCACAGATCGTTGTGGATGACTGCCGGTTTGCGATGTCTGTCATGTCGAATGCATTCTTTGGCTCACCTAGTAGCCGAATGAGAATGATCGGGGTTACGGGTACCAATGGCAAGACAACAACAACTTATCTGATTGAAAGGATTATGCAAGACCAGAATATGAAGACGGGTTTGATTGGGACCATTCAAATGCGCTATGACGGCAAAAGCTACCCTATGTCAGGGACCACTCCAGAATCGCTAGATCTGCAGCGCTCGCTTCATGATATGGCCTCCAAAGGTGTGGAATGTTGCGTAATGGAAGTCTCCTCCCACGCGCTTCAGCAAGGACGTGTGAAGGGTGCGGACTTCCGTACGGCAATATTTACGAACTTAACCCAGGATCATCTGGATTATCATCATACAATGGAGGAGTATCGGGCGGTTAAAGGTCTTTTCTTCTCTAGACTAGGAAATGTGATTTCTCCTTGGAAAGAAGAACGTAAATATGCGGTGCTTAATGCCGATGATGAAGCCAGCCATTATTTTGCAGCCCAAACTGCGGCGGAAGTGATTACATATGGCATTGATAACAACGCTAATGTCCGAGCTTCGCAAATATCGATCACTGCAAAAGGAACTTTTTTCCATGTGGATACGTTTAAGGGTGAGACAGACATTTCGCTTCGCATGGTTGGTAAGTTTAACGTTTATAATGCACTTGCGGCGATTACGGCTGCGCTGTTGGAAGATGTGTCATTGTCAGATATCAAGACTAGTCTTGAGGCAATTGATGGGGTAGCTGGAAGAGTGGAATCCGTGGATGAGGGGCAAGAATATGCCGTTATCGTTGACTATGCTCACACACCAGACGGGCTGGAAAATGTATTAAGAACGGTCTGCGAATTTGCTACAGGTAAAGTGCTTACTGTGTTTGGCTGCGGAGGAGACAGAGACCGTACGAAACGTCCTTTAATGGGTAAGATAGCTGCAAAATATTGCGACATGGTATTCGTAACCTCTGACAACCCTCGGACGGAGGACCCTGAGCTAATTCTGAAGGATATAGAAGCAGGACTAGTAGAGGATGGAGTTACCTCTGACCGGTATCATATGATTGTTGATCGCCGAGAAGCGATTGGGAAGGCTATTGAAATGGCAAGCTCTGGCGATGTAGTATTGATTGCGGGGAAAGGTCATGAGACCTATCAACTGATTGGCGGAGTGGTTCACGATTTCGATGACCGCATCGTCGCTAAAGAAGTTATAAGGGGTCGAAGCTATTGATTACAAGAACACTGGGACAAATTGCTGTGATGTGTGCAGGAGAACTTACTGCTGCTGAAGCTGTGAATACAACCATTACGGGAGTCGTTACCGACTCCCGTAAGATAACGCCTGACTGTTTGTTTGTTCCTCTATGTGGAGACAAATTTGATGGTCATCATTATGCTGCTGCCTCTCTTGAAGCAGGTGCTGCTGGGACCTTATGGCAGCGTGATAAAGGTCCAGCGCCTGAGGGTGGCGGAGTGATTATTGTTGAAGATACGCTAGAGGCGCTTCAGAAGCTGTCCGCTGCGTATTTGAATGAGGTTGCTCCGAAGGTTGTCGCTGTTACGGGCAGCAACGGAAAAACAACGACAAAGGATATCATTATGGCCTTGCTTGAAATGCAGTACAGGGTGCATAAGACAGAGGGAAACTTCAATAATCATATTGGTCTTCCGCTCACGATTCTATCCATGACCGAAGATACAGAGATCGCTGTTCTTGAAATGGGAATGAGCTCGCGGGGAGAAATTGCTCTGCTGGCTTCTTTGGCTGCACCAGATGTTGCAGTCATTACAAATGTAGGAGAGTCGCATTTACTGCAACTGGGATCCCGCAAAGAAATCGCTCGTGCCAAGCTGGAAATAGTCGAAGGGCTGAAGCCAGGTGGACTGCTAATTTTTAACGGTGATGAACCGCTGCTGACTGAGGTAATGCAAGAGTCCGCTTTTGAGGCTCCGGAGGGGATGGTATCCTTCCGTTTTGGTCTGAACGGGGATAATGATGATTATCCGACAGGGATGATGTCCCATAGTGGTGGTATGACGTTTACGTCTAACCTTCATAAGGAACATGCTTTTACATTACCGCTGCCAGGCCAGCATAACGTTGTTAACGCGTTGGCTGCACTAGCGGTTGCTCGCCATTTTGGGATTACAGAACAAAATGTTGAGAATGGGTTAAGTAAGCTTAAGTTGACGGGCATGCGGATTGAAGTGATTCGGACTTCTTCTGGGCTTACTCTTTTGAATGATGCTTATAATGCCAGTCCGACTTCTATGAAGGCGGCCATTGATGTGCTTCAAACTATGAAATGCAGTGGCAAAAAAATCGCAGTACTGGGGGACATGCTGGAACTTGGGCCGGATGAAATAGAGTTTCATAAAGAAATAGGCTACTACCTAGATCCCGCAGTGACTGATTTTGTATATACCTATGGTCCATTGTCAGTCCATATTGCAGAGGCCGCAAAAGAAAGATTCGGAAACGAGCGTGTGCTGGCTTTTACGGATAAGTCAGAATTAACAGCCGTCCTTATCGAGCAATGCAGTTCCAAGGATATTGTACTGTTCAAAGGATCTAGAGGGATGAGGCTTGAAGAAGTGCTTCAGAGCCTTAATAAAGAGATTAAAGAGACCTAAATAAATGGAGGGGGTGCACCCATGGATTATCAACTATTGTTATTGACTATTGCTGTTTCCTTTATCCTTGCGGTCATTGCCGCTCCGCTCTTCATTCCGCTACTGCGCAGGATGAAATTCGGACAGCAGGTGCGAGATGACGGACCGCAATCCCATTTGAAGAAAGCGGGAACGCCGACAATGGGCGGTATCGTGATCATCGTGGCTTTTACATTGGCTTATCTGAAATTTTCCGTAGTGAATAACGATTTTTACGTACTACTAGTGGCTACGCTTGGTTTTGGACTGATCGGATTTTTGGATGATTATATCAAAATCGTATTCAAGCGTTCTTTGGGCCTTACAGCGCGTCAAAAATTGTTCGGGCAGCTGTTGGTAGGAGCTGTGATGTGCGGTCTGCTGATTTCTGCTGGACATAGCACAAGTATCAGCGTTCCAGGTACTGATTTTAGCTTCGACTGGGGCGGCTTTTTCTACTATCCATTCATTATTATTATGATGATGGCAGTAACGAATGCCGTTAACTTTACCGATGGAGTAGATGGTTTGCTGTCTGGTGTAAGTGCGATTGCTTTGGCGGCTTATGCTGTTGTAGCGATGCAGGCAACCTCAATTGCAGCTGGAGTGTGTGCAGCGGCAATGATCGGGGCCGTTCTTGGATTTCTGGTCTTTAATGCCCATCCTGCTAAGGTGTTCATGGGAGATACCGGTTCATTTGGTATTGGCGGTGCGATAGGTGCAATTGCTATTGTCACAAAGAGCGAACTGCTGTTTCTTATCATTGGCGGTGTGTTTGTGGTGGAGATGTTATCTGTCGTGATACAGGTGGTTTCTTTCAAAACCCGTGGCAAACGTGTATTCAGAATGAGCCCGATTCACCATCATTTTGAACTTGGTGGCTGGTCGGAATGGCGAGTGGTAATTTCGTTCTGGGCGGTAAGCTTGGTATTAGCCGCTGTTGGACTATTTATTAGCAAGGGGTTGTAGCAAATGAAACATCCAGATATGTACCGTGGTGAAGAAGTTGTGGTTCTTGGGCTCGCAAAAAGCGGTGTCCAGGTTGCTAAAGTGATGCATGATCGAGGCGCAGTAGTTACGGTCAACGATAAAAAGGAAAGAGATCAAAGTCCCGAAGCTTCCGAATTGGAATCTTTGGGAATTTGTGTTATATGCGGTGGACATCCGGATGGACTGATTCATGAAGGTGTAAGTCTGGTCATTAAGAACCCTGGTATTCCTTATTCCGCGCCTCCTGTGCAAAAGGCTCTTGAGCTTGGCATTGAAGTAGTTACAGAGGTAGAAGTTGCTTACCGTCTTTGTGCAGCGCCGATGATTGGTATCACGGGGTCTAACGGCAAGACGACAACGACGACCTGGGTAGGCCGAATGCTAGATGCTGCAGGCATGAATCCGATTGTTGCAGGTAATATTGGCACGCCTCTTTGTGAGGCTGCGCAAGAAGCTACAAAGGATAACTGGATGGTGGTCGAACTCAGCAGCTTCCAACTCAAAGGTACGGAGACTTTCCGCCCTAAAGTAGGTTGTTTGTTGAATATTGCGGAGACCCATCTAGATTATCATGGGAGCATGAAGGATTATGTCGATTCCAAAGCAAAGCTGTTCGCCAATCAAGTAGCCACGGATACGGCTGTGCTGAACTGGGACGATCCTTTCTGCCGGGAACTTGTGCCGTATATGAAGGCTTCTATTCTTCCGTTTTCTATGTCTGAGGAGCTCACTTATGGTGTGTTTGTTAGCCCATCCTATATTACGGGTCAAGACGACGATCTGAAGCGCCACATTATCTATCGTGAATCTGCAGTCCAAGAAACCATCATTGCTGATGTAGATTCCATTGGCCTTCCGGGACGTTTCAATCTGGAAAATGCAATGGCTGCATGTGGAATTGCCATTGCTGCCGGAGCAGACCCTTCTTTATTGGGTGAAGTGCTTGCTTCGTTTCGCGGTGTGGAGCACCGGCTGGAGTATGTAGCTGATAAGGCTGGAGCCACATATTATAATAACTCCAAAGCAACCAACTCCAAAGCGACGATTATGGCATTAACGTCCTTCCAGCGCCCCGTAGTGCTGATCGCTGGCGGATTAGACCGTGGCTCCGATTATTTGGAGCTGTTGCCTATCCTGAGCGGTCGTGTTAAAGCGCTAGTGGCGTTAGGGGAAACTAAGGACAAGCTAATGAATGTAGCGCAGCTGGCAGGATTAAAGCAGATTATCTCCGTCGATAATGGGGAGAGTGCCGCCGCCGTGCTTGAACAAGCTGTGCAGGAAGCCTCCGCTCTGGCGGAAGAAGGAGATATCGTTCTCTTGTCTCCTGCCTGTGCAAGTTGGGATATGTTTACATCCTATGAAGAGCGCGGGCGTATTTTTAAAGAGGCGGTGCATAACCTTTAAGTAGGGGGGTGGATAAGCCCCATCCCTACTACGGATGCAAGAGGTGTGCTCCTGATGAACAAAACTCGTCATGCTCCCGATATTTGGTTGCTGATTCCTATTCTATCTTTGCTGGTGATCGGCATGGTGATGGTATACAGCGCCGGGTCCGTATTGGGCTTCCGCAATTATGGAGATTCGTTTTACTTTGTAAAAAGACAGCTTTTGTTTGCAGGACTAGGACTAGTCGCAATGTTCGTTACGGCGAATACCGATTACAGGGTGCTGAAAAAGCTGGCTAAGCCTGCGCTTCTGATCTGCTTTTTCTTACTTGTTATTGTGCTTATCCCTGGTATTGGTGTAGTACGCGGGGGAGCGCGCAGCTGGCTAGGAATTAGCTCCTTCGGGATTCAGCCTTCCGAATTCATGAAGATGGGGATGATTCTATTCTTAGCCAATTGGCTAGGAAAAGAGGAATACGACATCACTTCCTTCACACGCGGCTTGCTCCCACCACTTGCGCTCATTGGGTCAGCCTTCGCGCTGATCATGCTTCAGCCGGATTTGGGTACAGGCACCGTCATGTTTGGTGCAGCCTTGATGATGGTCTTCACAGCAGGGGCAAGAATGAAGCATTTACTTTCACTTGGAGTAGCTGGAGCGGCAGGGTTTGTTGCTTTGATTGCAGCAGCGCCTTACCGGTTGCAGCGGATTACCGCTTTTCTTGATCCTTGGTCCGATCCCCTTGGTGCAGGCTACCAGATTATTCAGTCGCTATATGCGATCGGTCCTGGGGGGCTCGGTGGTCTTGGATTAGGTATGAGTCGGCAGAAGTACAGTTATGTACCTGAGCCACAAACAGATTTTATTTTTTCTATATTGGCCGAGGAGCTGGGGTTTATCGGTGGTTTGGCTGTGTTGATCCTATTTCTTATATTAATCTGGCGCGGGATGAAGGTGGCGATGAGTCTGCCTGACCGTTTTGGAAGCTATCTGGCCGTTGGCATCGTCTGTATGGTGGCTGTACAAGTCATTATTAATATTGGTGTTGTTATCGGTCTAATGCCTGTAACGGGCATCACGCTTCCTCTGATTAGCTATGGCGGATCTTCACTTACACTGATGCTGACATCCCTTGGCATTCTATTGAACTTATCCCGTTTTGCGAGGTGAAAGAGATGCGTATCGTATTAAGCGGCGGAGGCACGGGTGGACATATTTATCCTGCGGTCGCTGTCGCTAGGCAAATGGAGTTGGAAGATAGCAAATCTACCTTCCTGTATATTGGTGGAACGCGCGGCTTAGAGAGCAAGCTTGTTCCCCAAGAAAATATCCCTTTCAAATCTATCGACATCACTGGTTTTCGGCGCAAGCTATCCATAGACAACGTCAAGACCGTAATGCGTTTCTTGAAGGGTGTTAAGGCTTCCAAAGAAATGTTAAGAGAATTCAAGCCAGATGTTGTGATTGGAACAGGCGGTTATGTGTGTGGTCCAGTCGTTTATGCTGCATCCCGTTTGGGCATTCCTACTTTGATCCATGAACAAAATGCTATACCAGGTCTAACGAATCGCTTTCTGAGTCGTTATGCGAGTACAGTTGCCGTAAGCTTTGAAGGTACAGAATCCTCTTTTCCGGGTAGCAAAAATGTGATCTATACTGGTAATCCACGAGCTACAACAGTTACTACAGCAAGTCCACAACGTGGATTCGCATCGCTGGGTATTTCGGATGGCAGTACTGTTGTTTTGGTGGTTGGCGGCAGCCAGGGAGCTAAGGCTATTAATAGAGCCATGATTGAAATGGCTCCAAAAGTGGGTAAGGGTAATGGTGTTCATTATGTATATGTTACAGGTGAACCCTATTTCGAAGAGACTCGGGCGGAATTGCGTCAAAAGCTGGGTAGCTTACCAAACTGGTTGCATGTCCTTCCTTATGTTCATAATATGCCAGAGGTGTTGGCTTGTACCTCCTTGATCGTAAACCGGGCGGGAGCATCCTTTCTCGCTGAGATTACAGCGCTGGGTATTCCCTCTGTACTCATTCCATCTCCTAATGTGACGAATAACCATCAGGAGGCGAATGCAAGACAGTTGGAACGTGAAGGCGCTGCTGTGGTACTGCTTGAGAAAGATTTAAACGGCACGGCTCTTTATGAGGCGGTTCAAAAAATCATCGGAACTGAAGCAGTACGTCAGCAGATGTCTGAGGCTTCCAAGCGACTCGGCAAAAGAGATTCTGCCGCAGTAATTACAAGCGAGCTCCGAAGACTTGCGGCTAAGAAGTCTTAAGATATCATCGTTTTCTATATGGGTTTTCCTTATTGGCAGCTCTCTGTCACACACTTGGAGGAACGAACATAGGATAATCCTATAATCGTGACAATCACCCAGGACACTTCCTAACCTGAGATGTAGTGCAGGATATTCTTGTACATTTCATATGAGCTTGTAACGGAAGTGTTTGTGGTGGGTGAGCGGTAATCTCGGAGGTGATACATTGGACAAATTGGTGATTGAGGGTGGAAGTCCCCTGTCAGGCACCATTCGTATCCATGGAGCAAAAAATGCGGCGCTGCCGATTCTAGCGGCAAGCCTGCTGGCCGAAGGAGTTCACTCACTGCATAATGTGCCGAAGCTGCTGGACATCGAGACTATGCTAGACATCCTAGATCGGCTGGGCTGCAGGTGCGTGCATCAAGAGGATACGGTGACGATAGATACGTCTGCCGTGGAAACATCTCATATTCCTGAGGATTTAATGCGGCAAATGAGATCTTCCATTTTTCTAATGGGACCGCTGTTATCCAGATTTGGAGAGGTAACGATCTATCAGCCTGGGGGCTGTGCGATCGGAGAGCGTAAAATCGATCTTCATCTACAGGGACTTAAGGCGTTAGGGGCGGAGATCGAGGAGAGCAACGGAAGAATATTCTGTCGGGGTTCTAAACTTATCGGGAGTGATATTCATCTCGACTATCCAAGTGTAGGAGCAACGGAGAATATTATGATGGCTGCCGCAAAGGCAGAGGGAACAACAACGATATCGGGGGCAGCGAGAGAGCCGGAGATACAGGACCTTCAGCAATTTTTGAATAGTATGGGTGCTCAGATTATCGGTGCAGGTACGGACACCATCACGATTCAAGGGGTGAAAAACCTACATCCCTGTACGTACGAGGTGATACCTGATCGGATTGTAGCTGGAACCGTAATGATTGCTGCGGCAGCTACACGAGGGAATGTGACTTTGACACATGCTAACGCGGGGCATCTGACTTCGCTTATTCATGTGCTCAAGCGGGCTGGTGTTCAAATCACAGTGTGCAATGATATAATTAATATCAGTTGTATGGGGCGTCCTCGTGCTGTTGAGAGAATTGTGACTTCTCCTTATCCTTCTTTCCCAACGGATCTGCAATCTCAGGTCATGGTGCTGTTGTCTCTCGCTGATGGCTTCAGTGTAATCAAGGAGACGGTGTTTGAGGGACGATTCAAGCATGTTGAAGAAATGGCCCGGATGGGCGCTGATATTTCTATCGATTTGAATCGTGCGTTTATTCGCGGCGTTCAGAGATTGTATGGTGCTACTGTGGAAGCTACTGACTTGCGGGCTGGTGCGGCACTGGTTATTGCTGGACTCGCTGCACAAGGGACTACAGTCGTTGAGCAAGCACACCACATTGACCGTGGGTATGATGGAATAGAGATGCTGTTTCAGAAGCTTGGCGCGCGTATAAGCCGCAAGGTACCCGTACCGGATCCACTTGATTTGGCCAATTAAAGCTCCCTGTCTCCTTCAGCTCTACCAAAGAAGGAGACAGGGCCTTATTACGGAGATAAGAGAATGACAACAACCCGATTACCTCTTCTTAAAGAGGACAAGCCTAAGAAAAAAATGAGCCGTAAAATTACGGCGATCTTGCTGTTATTGTTCACTGCGCTTCTTGCTGTGATTTTTTTCAGATCGTCTGTTAGTCACATTACAGTGATAGATTTTCAGGGAAGCAAGTATTCTACTAGTGAAGAATTACTCTCGCAAAGTGGAATTCATATAGGCGGACAATTCTTTGCCGTTTCTACGAAGTCTGTGGAACAATCTCTGTTGGAGCTTAAGACGGTTAAGAGCGTGACCGTGAAGAAGGATTTTCCCGGGGTAATCACAGTGAAAATTGAAGAATTCCCTGCGGTGGCTTATGAACTGGAACAGGGTGGTGCCTTGAAGGCGATTCTGTCGAGTGGAGCAGCGGTGTCTGTTAATGAGACTGGTATTGCTGTAGAGAAACCTATATTAACCAATTGGGATCCAGCTGATCCTAATAAGGCTATCCTATGTCAAACGCTTGGAAGTATTTCTAATGAATTGACAAGTGATATCTCTGAGATTGTTCCCTCACCAACCTTGTCATTTCCAGACCGTATCAAGCTCTATACTAGATCTCGTTTCGAGGTGGTTACATCCATCTCATTATTGAAGAGCAAGGTTGCCTATTTGAATCAGGTAACAGAGACTAAGGAGCCTGGACTTATCACGATGCTCGAAGCCGATTCGTATGTTCCTTTTCAGGTCGAAAGTGATGAGCAAAAGAGCGAAGAGCAAAAAGATGTGCAAGAGTAGAGTAGAGGTCAATAGTCCCTACTAATAGAGTTGAAAAAATGCTACAATCGGATTTACGGGCAAGAAGCTATATCCCTCTTTTTTCTTCGATTTTTTTGAAATATAATCCTATATATGGTTAGTTATAACCAGAAAAGGCTTATATTTCTTGTGATAATCATCATTCTTATAAAAAATTATGATTAACTATTCACATTTGGGGATGTTGGAATATTATTCCGTTCAAAAAATTTGTAGAAAAAAGAGGGAAAGGGTTAGGTATGTTGAATATGTACAGAGAAGTTTCCCGGGACCGGGATAAGATTATGCAAATTATTTCGATTATAACAGGAGGTGCCATAGGACTTGAGCAACAATGACATCATTGTTAGTTTGGACATCGGTACATCCAAAGTTCGGGCAATAATTGGGGAAGTTACCAATGGAACCTTTAATATTATTGGCGTTGGATCTGCTGATTCGGAAGGAATACGTAAAGGCGCGATTGTAGATATCGACCAAACTGTGCAATCGATCAAAAGTGCTATAGATCATGCAGAGCAGATGGTGGGTATTCAAATATCAGAGGTTTATGTAGGCATTTCCGGTAATCATATTGGCCTGCAATCCAGCCACGGTGTCGTGGCCGTTCAGAATGAGGATCGTGAAATCGGTGAGGATGATATCGATCGCGTTATTAAAGCTGCGGAAGTCATTGCTATGCCTCCGGAGCGTGAAGTGATTGATGTTGTACCTAAACAATTTATCGTCGATGGTCTCGAAGGTATTCAGGACCCGCGCGGGATGATTGGTGTTCGTCTAGAAGTGGACGCAACCATCGTTACGGGTGCTAAGACGCCAATACATAATCTACTACGCTGTGTTGAGAAATCAGGGCTGAAAGTGAAGGATCTTGTGCTGATGTCTCTTGGTGCTGGTGGATTGGCGCTATCCAAGGACGAGAAATCGATGGGATCTGTTCTGGTTGATATCGGTGCCGGGTCGACAACGATAGCCATATACGAAGAAAGTTCCCTTTGTGCAACCTCCACGATTCCGATCGGAGGAGAATTTGTAACTAATGACATTGCATACGGACTACGTACACTTACTGATCAAGCGGAGAAAGTGAAGCTGAAGTATGGTTGTGCGTGGATTGATGATGCAGCCTCTGACGTTGTCTTCAAAGTACTGCGTATTGGCAGTAACGTGGAGAAGGAATTTAACCAAGAGGATTTAGCGGCAATTATCGAACCACGGGTACAAGAAATATTCCATCTGATTAAGCAGGAAGTGAAACGGCTTGGTTACAGTGAACTACCTGGAGGTTATATACTAACGGGTGGAACTGTCTCGATGCCTGGCGTATTAAAAGCGGCTCAGACTGAGCTGGCCGCATCTGTACGCATCGCTGTACCAGATTATATCGGTGTACGGGACCCTGGGTTTACCGGAGGCGTTGGTATCCTGCATAATGTTGTCCGTAGCTTCCGTGGAAGAAGCAGTGGTGGAAGCAGCAACAAAAAGACGGTCAACCGGAGTAAGCAGAACGCTTCTCCAAATCAGGAAACGGTTCAGAAGACCGGATTTGTCGAGCGTCTAAAGAACATGTTCAGCGAGTTTATATAAGTGTAAGTCCAGATATACTTGGACCGGCCATCCAAGCACATTGAGGGGGAGATGGAACAATATGTTAGAATTTGATTTTGAAATGGAGAGCTTGGCGCAAATAAAAGTCATCGGCGTGGGCGGCGGAGGTAGTAATGCTGTCAACCGAATGATTGAAAATGGCGTTCAGGGTGTAGAATTTATTACGGTTAATACAGACGCCCAAGCGTTGCATATGGCCAAATCGGAGCACAAGCTGCAAATCGGGGACAAGCTTACCCGCGGGTTGGGTGCAGGAGCTAATCCTGAAGTCGGTAAGAAGGCAGCGGAAGAATCCCGTGACTTGATCTCTAATACCCTTAAGGGCGCAGATATGGTGTTTGTTACTGCAGGGATGGGTGGCGGTACAGGAACAGGTGCAGCACCAGTTATAGCTGAAATTGCTAGAGAGTGTGGAGCCTTGACTGTGGGTGTAGTTACTCGCCCGTTCACTTTTGAAGGAAGAAAACGTTATAACCAGGCAATGCTTGGAATCGAAGCTTTGAAAGAAAAAGTCGACACGCTAATCGTCATTCCAAATGACCGTTTGCTTGAGATCGTTGATAAGAAAACACCGATGTTGGAAGCTTTCCGTGAAGCAGATAATGTTCTCCGGCAGGCTGTTCAAGGTATCTCTGACCTAATTAAGGTTCCTGGTCTGATTAACCTTGACTTTGCGGATGTAAAGACGATCATGACAGAGCGCGGTTCAGCGCTTATGGGTATTGGTATTGCAAATGGTGAGAACCGTGCATCTGAAGCAGCACGTAAAGCCATCATGAGCCCACTCTTGGAAACGTCTATTGAAGGCGCCCGCGGCGTAATCATGAACATTACGGGAGGATCTAACCTCTCCCTATACGAAGTCAATGAAGCGGCTGAGATCGTTACATCCGCCTCTGATCCTGAAGTGAATATGATCTTTGGTGCGATTATTGATGAAGGCCTGAAGGATGATATCAAAGTAACAGTAATTGCTACTGGCTTTGAACATAAACCATCGCCTGAAACTCCAGGACGTCGTCCGGTCTCGACGAATAACGAGCCTGCGGCAGCACCGGATAAGAGTTCAGCTAATTTACGTCCATTCGGCAATCAGAATACTTCTGACCAGCTCGATATTCCGACGTTCCTGCGTAATCGTAATCGGGGCAACAATGACTAATTAAAGAGAATCAAGATTATACGAGAACACCGTATCGCTTAGCTGACTAGCTATAGCGGTACGGTGTTTTTTTTTGAAATAATAGAGCCAAAAAATTCCATGAAGAAGGAATAAATCCTCACGCGCTATAACTCGACAAAAAAACCGCAAGAATGCCCCCCAAGTTTAGACAGACTTTGAATGCGAGACTTTCTATACTAATCATATCGTCCAAAAAACAGAGCCTGATCCAATTTGGCTAGAGGATAGATTCCGCCATTAAGCAGGTGAATGCACTGGTTGTTTATATTGACTTGATATTCGCCGCCAATCTAGTGATCGACGGAATTCTTTTGTGGCTGACAGGCTGGATGGTTAAGCTGAGAATCTCATGGTGGCGTTTAATCCTCTCAGCTCTCGTTGGCGCACTGTATGTAGTGATGATGTTTGTACCGGAGCTGTCTTTCATGTATACCTTCCTTATCAAGTTTGGATTGTCGGTGGTTATGTTATGGATTGCCTTTGGTTTTGGGAGTCTGCAAAGCTACCTTCGTACTATGGGAGCTTTCTATATTATCAATTTTGCAGCCGCAGGTGGAATTGTTGGTATTCACTATTTGCTGCAGAGCTCCAGCGACATTTGGAATGGTATTATGTTCACTGCTTCAGGAGGGCATGCCTACGGCCTAAAGATCGGCTTCTGGTTTGTCATTGCAGTATTCCCCCTGGTGTTAATCTGCTTCAAGGCAGTGCATTCTTCACGAATCAGAAGGGAGCAGCTTGAAACCTATATCGGTGAGGTGGTTGTTGAAATTGATGGTGTAAGTGTTTCCTGTCCTGGCCTGTTAGACACAGGTAATCGTCTCTGTGATCCTTTGACCCGCATACCGGTGATGGTGATGGAATCGACGCTCTGGGAGGGGCATCTGCCTGCTGCATGGAAAGGGAGACTCACTCAGGATGGTGCGGACAGACTTTTGCTAGAAACGGACGGGCAGTCGTTTGCTTGGCAGGATAGGATGCGACTAGTACCTTACAGGGGGATTAACCGAGGGGCATCATTTATGCTCGCACTGAAGCCAGACCTTGTGACGATAAAGCTCGGTGAAGATATCTTTTATAGTAAAAGAGTCTTAATTGGGCTGGATGGCGGGACACTCTCAGGAGATGGAGCCTATCGGGCGGTCATACATCCGGATTTAACGCAAAAAGAGAGCGCCACTGATGCAGCACTACCTTCCTAATCTTTAAAGCTAGCTGAACCAAACTTCTGATGGCTGAAAGCGGGAATTGAAAGCTTCATACGCTAACCGTGTACTTCTTGGAGGAGGAACAATAATGGTCAAATGGAAAATTGCTCTGCAGCTGCAATATTACCGCATGCTGTTTCTACTGGGGCTGAAGAGTCAGGAAATCTATTATATCGGCGGGAGCGAGGCTCTACCTCCACCGCTGACACGGGAAGAAGAAGAGTATCTGCTTCAGCGGCTATCTAGCGGCGATGCTGCTGTTCGTGCGATGCTGATTGAGCGTAACCTGCGCCTCGTAGTGTATATCGCTCGTAAATTTGAGAATACCGGAATCAATATTGAAGACCTGGTTTCGATAGGGGCTATCGGATTAATTAAGGCGGTTAACACATTTGATCCCGAGAAAAAAATAAAACTAGCTACTTATGCATCACGTTGCATAGAGAATGAAATTTTGATGTATCTGCGGCGTAATAGCAAGACACGGAGTGAGGTTTCTTTTGATGAGCCTCTTAACATCGATTGGGATGGTAATGAGTTGCTGCTCTCAGACGTATTAGGGACGGAAAATGATACCATTTATCGGAACATTGAAGAACAGGTCGACCGCAAGCTGCTGCAAAAGGCGCTGGAAAAGCTGAGTGAACGGGAAAGACTCATTATGGAGCTGCGATTCGGACTGCGTGGAGGCGAAGAAAAGACACAAAAAGATGTGGCGGATCTGCTCGGCATTTCCCAATCTTACATTTCTCGTCTGGAGAAACGAATTATTAAGCGGCTGCGTAAGGAGTTTAACAAGATGGTGTAAGGTGAAATTAGCAAGGAATAAAATGGCCAACCCGGGAGATAATGTACAGTAATGTTTCTCCTTGGGAGGTAAATCATCATGACCCGAAATAAAGTCGAGATTTGCGGTGTGGATACTGCTAAGCTGCCTGTTCTAACGAATGTGGAAATGCGGCAACTGTTCACTTCGCTGCAGCAGCAGGGCGAGCGATCCGCCAGAGAGAAATTGGTAAATGGTAATCTTAGGCTCGTTCTAAGTGTTATCCAGAGGTTCAATAATAGGGGAGAATTTGTTGACGATTTGTTTCAGGTGGGCTGCATCGGACTGATGAAAGCCATCGATAATTTCGATTTATCACAAAACGTTAAGTTCTCCACATATGCAGTTCCGATGATTATTGGTGAGATCCGCCGTTACTTGCGTGATAACAATCCGATTCGAGTATCGCGTTCACTCAGAGACATTGCTTATAAGGCGCTGCAGGTACGCGATAGTCTGACCAATCAGAATTCGCGGGAACCGACGATATTCGAAATCTCTGAAGCACTTGGTGTACCGAAGGAAGATGTAGTCTTTGCCCTTGATGCTATTCAGGATCCAGTGTCCTTATTCGAACCGATCTATCATGACGGTGGCGATCCTATTTATGTAATGGACCAGATTAGCGATGATAAGAATAAGGATGTGTCGTGGATCGAAGAAATCGCCTTACGTGAAGCGATGCGAAAGTTAGGTCAAAGGGAGAAACGAATTTTATCTATGCGGTTTTTCGAAGGGAAAACTCAAATGGAAGTCGCAGATGAGATTGGTATCTCACAGGCACAGGTCTCACGTCTAGAAAAATCTGCGATTCAGCAAATGCAAAAGTATGTGAAGTCTTAAATCGTCTGAAGTGAGGAGATATCTAGAATCCGTTATAAGGATTTTAGATGATCTCCTCTTTTTAATGTTTCAGGAAGTATATATTGGGGGCCCCGCAAAGTACCTGAGTAAGCCTCGAAGCATAGCCTCACTTTGTGGGGATATTTCATGCATGTGGCCAAGCTTTCATAACATATATTGGACTATAGGTCTGATTGTACAGGGGTGGTGAGATGAACGAGGATTATTTAGGATCAGCCAAAAAAATGAAAATCTCTGATTTTCAGACTAAGGACGTTATTAACATTGTGGACGGTAAGCGGCTGGGCCAAATCAGTGACTTAGAGCTTGATTTACGCCGAGGTGTTATTGATGCCATCGTAATTCCCGGATACACTCGGTTTATGGGATTGTTCGGTGGAGGAACGGATCTGATTATTCCATGGCGAAATATTGTCAAAATCGGGTCTGATGTTGTGCTTGTGAAGATTGAAGAATCAAGAATGCCTCAAGGGCAGGACGAGCGAGAAACGATGTATTTGGAACGAGGCGAACGGCGCACTTATTAATTAGGTGCGTTTTTTGTTTTTTATAAAAGTTCGAAATGGCATGGCTTAAAAGTTAGTAAATTTAGCTTTCTAGCTTAAACAGCATTTTGTGGGGGTATTTACATGTGGTACACTAAGGCGGAGGTGAGGATATGGAACCGTTTGTGCAGGGGAAGGAAACACTTATGCTGCTCCATCTGGAGCCTTGGCGTGAGGAGCATAAAGAAATTACAGCAGGTTTTACGGGTAGACAGGGAGGGGCTAGCAAAAAGCCTTATGACAGCCTGAATTGTGCATTTCATGTTGGGGATGCTCCGGAAGATGTCTTAACGAATCGTAGGGGGCTTGCGGAAGCTCTTGATTTCAAGCTGGAAGCTTGGACCTGTGGAGAACAAACCCATGGAGCAGAAATAGCAGTGGTAAGGGAAGCTGATCGTGGTCGGGGTCAAAAGGATAGAACCTCGGCATTTCAGACAACCGATGGTTTGCTTACGGATGTACCGGGAGTTTTGCTGACTTCTTTTTATGCAGATTGCGTGCCTCTTTACTTTTATGATCCAGTGCACCAAGTCGTCGGTCTTGCGCATGCTGGTTGGAAGGGAACTGTGGCCCAGATTGCAGCAGCTATGGTGAGTAAAATGGAGACCATTTACGGCAGCCACCCGCAGGACATTATTGCAGCGATCGGACCCTCCATTGGTGACTGCTGTTATGAAGTGGACGATTATGTGATGAAGCATGTCCGCCAATTGGAAGGTGATCTGAGTAAGTCAACAGAAACAGCCGGTACTGTGGAGCTGTACAGAACATCTGACACAGATGAGAACAAATACATGCTAAACTTGAAAGAAATGAATCGACGCATTATGATTAAAGCAGGAATATTGCCGACTCATATCGAATGTACATCTTGGTGTACAAGCTGTAATCAAGAATTGTTCTTTTCTTATCGTAAAGAAAATGGGGTTACAGGCAGGATGACGAGCTGGATCGGAATAAAGGAGAGTTGAAAGTTGGCTTTAACACTGCAGGAGAGAATTGCTGAGGTAGAGGAACGTGTAGCACGTGCCTGCGCGGCAAGCGGCCGGGAACGAAATGACGTCAAGGTAATTGCAGTGACGAAATATGTTTCTCTGGAAATGGTGTCCTCCGTATTGGAGGCAGGCCTAGAGCATATTGCCGAGAGTCGCTGGCAGGATGCTGAGCACAAATGGAAGGTTTTAGGGGACCAAGGGACATGGCACTTTATCGGGCATTTGCAGACCAATAAGGTTAAAGACGTTATTGGCAAGTTTCAATATATACATTCTTTGGACCGGATATCCCTGGCACAAGAATTACACAAAAAGGCGATTGCCGCAGATCAAGAAGTGAATGTCTTTCTTCAAGTAAACATTTCTGGAGAAGATACGAAATTTGGTCTGTCGCCTGAGGCGGTACCTGGATTTTTACGTGAAATTGCTAGTCTCGACCGTGTAAAAGTAATTGGACTAATGACGATGGCGCCTTTAGAAGGTGATCCGGAGCTTACCCGCCCTGTATTTCGCGGACTTCGTGAGCTGCGCGATGAGCTCAATCAACTTGCTTTGACACCTGAGCCGATTACGGAGCTTTCAA
Organism: Paenibacillus sp. G2S3; assembly: GCF_030123105.1. Taxonomy (NCBI): domain Bacteria; kingdom Bacillati; phylum Bacillota; class Bacilli; order Caryophanales; family Paenibacillaceae; genus Paenibacillus; species Paenibacillus sp. G2S3. The sequence continues at coordinate 5,070,031 of NZ_CP126095.1, read as the reverse complement.
TGGGAATGTCGAATGATTTTGAGGTGGCGATACAAGAAGGAGCTACCTGGGTACGCCTGGGTACGGTGTTAGTAGGCCATTAGGAGGGATCGTGATGAGCGTTATGAACCGATTTATGAGTTTTTTGGGCTTGCAGGAGGAAGAAGAAGTTGTGGAGCGGGAGCAAATCCACGAAGAGGATGAGTATGAGCCAGCCCCTGTCGAAACCCGCAAAAATCAAAGGGGCAACGTTGTCAGTATCCATTCGCAGAAGAATGTAAAAGTTGTACTTTATGAGCCACGTTCGTACGATGAGGCTCAGGAAATTGCGGACCATCTCCGTTCTCACCGGACGGTAGTGATCAATCTTCAGCGTGTCCGTAATGATCAGGCAATGAGAATTATTGATTTTTTAAGTGGAACCGTTTATGCCCTTGGGGGAGGAATCTCTAAAATTGGGGGCAATATATTTATGTGCACGCCAGATACCGTTGAAATTCAAGGTGCCATTACGGAAATCCTAGGTGACGATCCAGACTATAACAGAATGAGGTGAATGAGCTTTGCCCCAAATTGATTACATTATTGATATGCTATTTAATATTTATCTTTTCATGATTATTTTCTACGTACTGATGTCGTGGTTACCAAACGTTCGTGAGAGCTTTATCGGAGAACTGCTAAGTAAGCTTGTTGAGCCTTATTTGACACCATTTCGTCGGTTTATTCCGCCACTATTTGGTACGCTTGATATTTCCCCGATCATTGCACTATTCGTCCTGGAATTTGCGGCAGGTGGACTCAAATCCATTTTGCACTTAATTTTTTAGGCAGAAGTGATGAAGACAGAAGTTTACGGGCATTTTCATCCCGATGAAAGACAATTTGTGGACAAGGCTTGGGAATGGGTTACCCATGCTGGAGAATATCATGAGACGAAACTGACCGAATTTCTAGATCCGCGCCAAGGATTTATTCTGCAAAGTCTGGTTAACCGCCATCCGGACGTTATTGTCAGATGGGAAGGCGGCCACCCTGAGGCAGAGCGGAAGCGAGCACTCATTGCACCTGATTATCGTGATCTGGATCATGAGGACATGGAGCTGAGCGTTCTTGCGATAACCTCTGGTGAGCAAAAGTTTTTGGCGCTAGAGCATGGGGACTACATGGGCTCTATACTGGGTCTTGGAGTAAAACGTGGAAAAATCGGTGATATTCATGTTCTGGACGATGGTTGTCATGTGGTAGTAGCTGCAGATATTGCAGATTATTTAGCCATGAATTTAACTGGAGTACACCGAATACAGGTGAGCACGGAGGTATTGCCACTTTCTGCCTTGCGTAATAGTGAGGTGAAGCTGGAAATGATGGATTTGACTGTAGCGTCCCTACGATTGGATGGCATTGCCGCAGATGTAACACGGCTGAGCCGAAGCAAAATTCTTGCTCCCATCAAGGCTGGGCGCGTTCGGGTAAATTGGAAAGTGGAAGAAGACCCTTCCTGCGGACTTAAAGATGGTGACATGGTATCTATTCAAGGATTTGGTCGATTCAAGGTTCTAGAGGTTGGTAGTTTGACGAAAAAGGGCCGATACCGTGTTCAGGTTGGTAAATTTGTGTGAATCCCTTGCAGGAATCCGGCTTTACTTGTCGAAATTGATTATTTCGAGGGAATCAAACATTTTTAAAGCAGGACGCCGATATTTTATAAAAGAGGCGAACCATGAATGGCAGTTGGAACGTCGATACATCCTCTGCCTTTACTTGAAGTACAGTCTTTCTTCTTTGTCTGCTGCGCAGGTATGATTCAGAGACTTAGAAGGTCCGAAATTTCTAGGAGGTGCACAGCATGCCATTAACACCGCTCGATATACATAACAAGGAGTTCTCTCGGAGACTTCGCGGTTATGATGAGGACGAGGTCAACGAATTTCTGGATCAAGTAATTAAGGATTACGAAAGTGTCATCCGTGAGAACAAAGAGCTGCAGAATCAGCTGTTGTCTATTCAAGAGCGCTTGGATCATTTTGTGAATATTGAAGAGAGTTTATCGAAGACGATCTTAGTCGCTCAGGAAGCAGCGGATGATGTGAAGAACAACTCCAAGAAGGAATCGCAGCTCATTATCAAGGAAGCGGAAAAGAACGCGGATCGGATTATTAACGAAGCGTTATCCAAATCCCGTAAGGTTGCTATTGAGACTGAAGAATTGCGTAAGCAAGCTTCGATCTATCGCACTCGTTTCCGCACATTGGTGGAAGCACAGCTCGAGCTGTTGTCACAGGATGACTGGAATGCCTTGGAGAGTCGTGAGGCAAGCGAGAGCGTAACTTTTAAGGATGATGTTCTACATCGTATCTAATGCATTATGATGAATGAATGCTGATTTGGTTTGTGATTATATAATTTCATACTAAAATCGGCTAAATAGAGGGAGTTATTCCCTCTATTTTTATTTTTCGCTAAAATCGATCATAATAAAGTATTCCGCCTGCACAGGTATACTCCAAATGCGGATTTCGCTAGCGGTTGTTGACATTTAGACTTAAAAAGTCTATAAATAGAACATATCTGTATAATGTTTATATGTATTCGATGACGGGACAAGTACGACAAGGTAACGTTCTCCAGAGAGTCGGCGATTGCTGAGAGCCGATTGTTCGAACCCTGCCGGAAGATCTTCCCCTAGAAGTTAAGCTGAAGCGTTGATCGTGCGTAAGCTTAGCCGTCTGCCGGACGTTACACCGGACCTGTGCATGAGATTTACGCGCAGGACTGAGATTGTGCTGAATACACTCCCCTTAAGGATGTGCTCATGCGCAGAATTAGGGTGGTATCGCGAGCGTCGTCTCGCCCCTTTGGGGGTGGGATGACGCTTATTTTGTTGTTCCGGGGTGGCCATCCCCCTAAATCCCCTTTTCTAAGGGGGACCCCAAAGGGCTGCCGCCCTCTGGACACCCGCAATGTAAAGCCTCGTGCAAACGGGTACGGTGGTGGAAGCGAACGGACTCATGTGGCTGAAGGAGCGGCCCTTCTTAGGCTCCCCTGGCGGGTTCGCCTGCGGGGCCTTCACTGTTAGAGCAGACCGGCGTTTCACTCGCCATCCCTATGGCCCCCGAGCCAGTGCTGCCCTACGGGATCGCGGCTCGGGTGCCCGGCAAAGAAGCGGCAACTGCTGCACCCGGATCGCCCAAGGATCGAAAGAGCTTTAAAGACTAAACCATGGAAGGATTGACCATCACATGCAAAAAGTAGATGTCAGAGAAAAAGCACGGGCAAGAGATGTCCGCATACTGAAGAAATGGAGCGACGAAAATACGTTCCGTAAATCCATGGAGAATCGTGAAGGACGTCCGAACTATGTATTTTACGAAGGTCCTCCAACAGCGAATGGTGCACCGCATATCGGGCACGTGCTGGGCCGTGTAATCAAGGATTTCATCGGTCGTTACCAAACGATGAAAGGTTACCGCGTGGTACGTAAAGCGGGCTGGGATACACATGGTCTGCCAGTAGAACTAGGCGTACAGAAGAAGCTTGGCATCTCCGGTAAGCAAGAGATCGAGGAATATGGCGTAGAAAAATTCATTCAGGAATGTAAAGATAGCGTCTTTGGCTATGAGAAGCAATGGCGCGAGTTTACAGAGGGGATCGGATACTGGACGGATCTAGATAATCCTTACGTAACCTTGGATAATACCTATATCGAGAGCGTGTGGAACATCTTGGCTACGGTGCATGACAAAGGGCTGCTCTACCGCGGACACCGCGTTAGTCCTTACTGCCCAAGCTGCCAGACTACTCTAAGCTCCCATGAAGTAGCCCAAGGCTACAAGACTGTCAAGGATCTCAGTGCGACTGCAAAGTTCAAGATGGATGACAGCGGAGACTACGTATTGGCTTGGACGACAACACCTTGGACCTTGCCAGCCCATATGGCACTAGCTATGAACCCGGACATGGATTATGTACGTGTACAACAAGAAGACGGTGTGTACATCGTTGCCAAGAACTTGGTGGAAGAAGTAATGAAAGGCGAGCACACAGTCCTTTCTACACATAAAGGTTCCGAGTTTATCGGCAAAACTTACGCACCTCCATTCGGATTCATCAAGGCAGAGAAAAGCAATGTCATCGTAGGTGCTTCCTTCGTTACAGATTCCAGTGGTACAGGGATCGTGCACATGGCACCAGCGCATGGTGAAGATGACTACAAGACTTGCCGCGAGAATGGCATCAGCTTCGTGAACGTAGTTGATAATTCTGGTAAGTATACAGATGTAGTGTCTGATTTTGCTGGACGTTTCGTAAAAGATTGCGATCTGGATATCGTTAAGGTGTTGTCTGAAAAAGGACTACTTTACGGCAAAGAAAAATATGAGCACAGCTATCCGTTCTGCTGGCGTTGTGATACACCACTCTTGTACTATGCAACAGACAGCTGGTTCATCAACACTACATCGATCAAAGATCAGCTGATTGCTAACAACAACAGTGTAGATTGGTACCCTGAGAATGTACGTGAAGGTCGTTTCGGTAAGTTCTTAGATGAACTGGTGGACTGGAATATCAGCCGTAATCGTTACTGGGGTACACCGCTTAACGTTTGGGTATGTCAAGAAACGGGCAAAGAGTTCGCTCCACACAGCATTGAAGAACTGAGAGCAATGGCTATCGGCGATGTTCCTGAGGATATCGAGCTGCATAAGCCTTTTGTAGATAAAATCAAGCTACGCAGTCCTTTCAGTGAAGGTGCAGAGATGGTTCGCACACCAGAAGTTATCGATGTTTGGTTCGATAGTGGTTCGATGCCATTTGCGCAAAGTCATTATCCATTTGAGAACGAGGATAAGCTGAATGATCAATATCCAGCGGATATGATCTGTGAAGGGATCGACCAGACACGTGGATGGTTCTACAGCTTACTAGCTGTGTCTACCTTGTTTAAAGGTAAAGCTCCATATAAAGCAGTAATTGCTCACGGTCATATCCTTGATGAGAATGGGCAAAAAATGTCCAAATCCAAAGGCAATGTTATTGATCCTTGGGAAATCATGAACGATTACGGCACGGATGCTTTCCGTTGGGCGATCCTATCTGATAGTGCACCGTGGAATAACAAACGTTTCTCTCGTGGTCTTGTAGGGGAAACCAAATCTAAAGTTGTAGATACACTGGTGAATACGCATGCGTTCTTGACGCTTTATGCAGGCATCGATGGTTATGATCCAGCCGATCATCCTTTTAAAGTATCGGAACATAAGCTGGACCGCTGGATTTTGTCCCGTCTGAACAGCTTGATTCTTTTGGTGGACAAAGGACTTGCGGCAAATGACTTCGTGAATACATCTAAAGCCATTGAGAACTTTATAGATGAGCTGAGTAACTGGTATATCCGTCGTTCCCGTGACCGTTTCTGGGGTAGTGGTCTAGGTGAAGATAAGCTGGATGCTTACCGTACACTGACCCATGTGCTTTTGAAGACAGCGTCTTTGATGGCTCCATTTACACCGATGTTGTCTGAAGATATCTTCACGAACCTTGGCGGTGGAGAAAGTGTGCATTTAGCAGATTATCCGGTTGCTGATGAGAGCTTGATCGATAAAGAGCTGGAAGAGGATATGGAAAGTGCAAGACAGATCGTTGAGCTGGCGCGTAACGTTCGTAACGAAACAGGCATTAAGAATCGTCAACCGCTGTCCGAGCTGATCGTTTCGATGAACCGTGACTTCCATTTGGCTGAGTACGAAGAGATCATCAAAGACGAGATCAACATCAAGAACATCGTGCTAGAGAATAGCGACAGTGGATTTGTTGACTTCACACTCAAGCTGAATCTTAAAGTTGCCGGTAAAAAATACGGTAAAAACGTCGGCTTCCTGCAAGGCTTCCTGAAAGCTTTGGACAGTGACTCTACCCGCAAAGCGGTGCAAGATGGCTCAATCACGATTGCGACACCAGAGGGAGAAGAGCTGGTAATCACTTCCGAAGAGCTGCTCGTAGAAAAACAAGCCAAAGCAGGCTTCGCTGCAGCTTCCGGTTATGGAATTACGGTTGCGCTCAATACCGAAATCACACCTGAGCTTGAGCAAGAAGGCTGGGTTCGTGAGATCATTCGTGCGGTTCAAGATTACCGTAAACGTCTGGATCTACCGATCGAAAAACGGATCGCACTCACGCTGAATGTAGATGATGAGCTTAAAACAGCGGTTACAGCGTTTGAGAATGTACTACGCGACAATGTACTTGTGACTACGGTTGATTTTGGCGGAGAGCACGCTTTTGAAACGGTAGATGTCGGTGGTAAATCCATCGGTATCCATATCGGAGCGTAAATCTGCATTACCTGTCCCAAAACAGCATATACTAGCGGCACAAGTGTAAACAGAGAACTTCTGTTTATGCGGGAAATATAGTCTTTATATTTCGTCCGCAAAAATAACGAGCCTCGTGCTCAAAGAGATTCATTCTCTTTGACCGGGCTCGTTTACTTTGTGACGAGTGTAGGACGTATGAGAGGAGCTGCGGCTGTGGAGGATCAGAAGAGCAGAATCTCCATAAAGACATCCGGCAACAAGAATGACCCGGACAAGGGAGCGGAGAAGCAGATCATTCCTGAAGCGAACCCTGAACGTTTGACAGCAGATCATCGCAATCCAGAAGACATTCCACTGGAAGAAAAAATGAATACAATGTATCGATTAACCTTTGAATGGGCCCATATCTTAGAGAAATCACGAATTTATCAGTATACGGAGCTGTTATATTCACCTTGGACTCTAATTTGGAAAAATATTTTATATGGAGCGGCTCGTGGAGTAGGGATCGCGCTAGGCTTTACTTTTTTTGCGGCAACGATCATCTATGTTCTTCAGGTACTTGGAGCATTGAATCTACCGATTATCGGAGATTATATTGCGGATATTGTACGAATTGTTCAACGTCAGCTGGAATTCAAATAGCTTTTTAAGGCGTAGCTGTCTTTACTTGGTTTGTAGGAGAGAGTGGGGTTCGGTCAATTTTCTTTGGTGGATTTACCCAGCCTTGGGCTTCTATGTTTCTCCCGAGTCCGTACCGTTCCTTCTTTAATCTTTGGAGAGGGCTGCGCTGCTTTTTTTCCTCGTGTATGATGCGTAAGCCTCTCATTAATAATAAATATCGTCGGTCATCTTCATGACTGAGCTGCTGTACATTTTTAAAATAGTCGTGATTCATTACGGTACACTCCTTGTATGTCGGTTTCATCATCCATTAGATCAGTTTAACAGCTAAATCTGAACATTTTCTTAACAAAATGAAGTAGAGCTGAAAAAACAAAAAAAACAGCGGGCCATTCCACAATGAAACTGGAACCGCACGCTGTTCATTTTTCTTGTGGGGGACAATGCTTTTACTCCTCGCCTTCGAGCGGATCAAGCATGTAACTTCCCTCGCCACTATCCTTATAACGCTCGTAGCTACGTCCCGGTACTACAACTACATTGTTGCCCGTAATATCAGTGGCGATAAAGTTCTCCCAAGGCTCTACGCAGCCTTCAAGCTCATCGGCTTCAATCTCCATATCATTATAAGAGTCAATATTGTTGCCTTCCGCCATGGCGGGAGTATTCGAGGTGCCCCAGCTTTCTACAATCTGCCAGGCATCCTCACCGTCAAAGCCGTTTTGATCCTCTCGCTCATCGAGACTCGTACGCCCAAATGGAGGAGACAAAAATTCTTCTTCAATTGGCCGAGTAAAAGGTGCATTTTGACGTGGAGCGTGCTCTTTACAATAAAGCGTGGAGGGAATAGCAGACAGACGCTCAAAAGGAATCGGCTTACCGCTAGCCTTACATATCCCATAGGTGCCTTCATCCATAGCGGTGAGAGCAGCATCAATGTCATCCAGCTCATGCTCGTCCCGCTCTAGCAATGAAATATCCATGGAGCGATTATACAAATCTGTGGCTGCATCCCCAGGATGGTTATCATTCTCGGAAAGTTCTCCGGTGCCATCCCGCATGGATTCCTGTAAGCCGTAATGTTCATTATTCTGAAGCCTGTGCTGAATAGTATCACGATCTTTTTCTAATCGGGCGCGTAGCTCTGAGAGCTGCTGTACTGTCAGGTGCGTCATGATGAGTAAGCTCCTTTCTGTACTTTTTTGAGAATCCTTCCGACTCACCGATTTGCACCGGATGGTTCTTTGTTAGGTTGACCTGAGAGGCGTTATTTTAGCGATGGAAAATAGTCCCCAAGATTAAGCACTGGAGAGATGTCACGCAATAGACGATCTTCTAAGGGCTGTGCTACAATATACAAGTCTTATAACAGTATTCGTACCGCATTTAGCGGGAAAAATAAGAACGGAGTGACAACTTCTGTGGTGTACTATTTGATTGCTCTTATTGTATTTTTGGTGGATCAGGGAACGAAATATCTCATTGCCACACGTCTGGAGATTGGGGATCAGATTCCGGTTATCGGGAATTTCTTCCTAATTACCTCACATCGTAATCGCGGGGCTGCTTTTGGGATTCTACAAGGTCAGCAATGGTTCTTCTTTTTAGTTACGGTTGTAGTGGTTGCAGGTATCGTTTGGTACTTGAACAAAACTAGACATTCGCGGAAGATGCTGTCTGTTGCCCTTGGACTTGTTCTGGGTGGAGCGATAGGTAACTTCCTCGACCGGATGATTAGTGGTGAGGTTGTTGATTTCCTTCTGTTTAATTTTGGAAGCTATAGCTTCCCGATTTTTAACGTTGCGGATTCGTGTATCGTCATTGGGGTTGGGTTGATTCTATTGGACTCCTTCCGCGATCTTAAGAATGGTGAAGAAATCACGGAAATCAAAGAAGTAAAAGAAGCAAAGGAAGTAAAAGAAGGGAATGAATGATTTGAACAAAGACGTCAATCAACAAGCGGCATCTACGAGCGAAGAAGAGAGGGACGTCACGGAGTGGACCGTTTCGGCGGAGAACGCGCGGGAGCGAATCGATAAATATATCACGGAATCTTGGGAAGAGGATATTTCTCGTTCTCAGGTACAGCTGTGGATCAGTGGTGGCCATGTTACGGTTAATGGGGCAACCGTGAAAGCTAATTATAAGCTCTCAGAAGGCGATGTAGTTTCCATTGTCGTTCCTGAAGCAGAAGTGACGGATTTGATTCCGGAGAATATCCCTCTTGATGTTGTCTATGAGGACAGCGATGTCATTGTGATTAATAAGCCACGTGGTATGGTTGTGCACCCAGCAGCTGGGCATCCGTCAGGCACTTTAGTGAATGCACTGATGTATCATTGCAAGGATCTGTCCGGTATTAACGGTGAGATTCGTCCAGGTATTGTACATCGTATTGATAAGGATACCTCTGGTCTTATTATGGTGGCTAAAAATGATGCTAGTCACGCATCACTCGCAGCACAGCTTAAGGAGCACAGTGTAACGCGCCGCTATATAGCAGTTGTACACGGTAATTTGTCGCATGACAAAGGAACGGTTGACGCTCCGATCGGTAGAGATCCACATGATCGCAAGCTATACACTGTAACGGAAAAGAACAGCAAGAAATCTGTGACCCATTTTACGGTGATGGAGCGGTTCGGCAATTGTACACTGCTGGAGCTGCAGCTAGAGACTGGGCGCACGCATCAGATTAGAGTGCATATGAAATTCATTGGTCATCCGCTTGTGGGCGATCCGATTTATGGACGCAGCAAAGGAACAACTATGAATGGACAAGCGTTACATGCGGCGGTGCTTGGATTTATTCATCCTACAACAGGTGAATATAAAGAATTCAGCAGACCTATTCCGGAAGACATGGAAGAAGTTCTGTTCACATTGCGCAGCAGATAAGTACAAATGAAGTGATAATTAGTCTATGGTATTGAACTCTGCTTTCCATCATATTTAATAACATAAGGATAAAGAGAAGGTTATGCCTTATTCTTTATCCTTATTTTTTATCACAGAAACGGATCTCTAGAAACATAAGCCATCCAAGGGACGGCGAAGCCGTTTCTTCTAAATTAGAGTAGATAGCCAGGAGATGAGATGACAGTATGAGTATTGAACAATACCAAGACAGCTTCATTCAGACTAATTTTGCAGACCGCATCGGCGGTGCGAACTACGGTAAAGATACCTCGATTTATAAATTCGAGAAAATCAAACGTGCCAAAGCATCCGCGAAACAGGATTTTCCTGATATTGAATTGATCGACATGGGCGTAGGCGAACCAGATGAAATGGCTGATGCAGGTATCGTGGCTAAGCTTGCTGAAGAAGCAGCGAAGGAAGAAAACCGTGGTTATGCGGACAATGGAATTGCTGAGTTTAAGACAGCTGCTGCTGAATATTTGCGGGAAGTATTCCGTGTTGAAGGCATTGATCCTGTTACAGAGGTAGTTCACTCAATCGGATCTAAGCCTGCGCTGGCGATGTTGCCTTCTTGCTTCATTAATCCAGGTGATATTACGATCATGACGGTGCCGGGTTATCCAGTGCTGGGTACACATACTAAATACTTGGGTGGACAAGTATTTACAGTAGAACTGAAGAAGGAGAATGACTTCCTTCCAGATCTGAACGAAATTCCGGAAGAAGTTGCTCATAAAGCGAAGCTTCTTTACTTGAACTATCCAAACAATCCAACGGGCGCTAGTGCGACTCCTGAGTTTTTTGCTAAGGTAGTTGCATGGGCTAAAAAATATGATGTAGTCGTTGTCCACGATGCACCATATGCGGCCCTGACCTATGACGGTTTGAAGCCACTTAGCTTCTTGTCAGTTCCGGGTGCGAAGGATGTTGGCGTGGAACTACATTCCCTGTCCAAGTCCTATAATATGACAGGCTGGAGAATCGGTTTTGTGGCTGGTAATCCGCTAGTAGTTAAAGCCTTCAGTGATGTGAAGGATAATAACGATTCCGGTCAATTTATCGCGATTCAAAAAGCTGCGGCTTACGGTCTTGCTCATCCAGAGATTACTGAAGCGATTGCTGCCAAGTATTCTCGTCGTCACAACCTGTTGGTTGATGCACTGAACAGCCTCGGCTTCCAAGCTGAAAAACCAAAGGGTTCCTTCTTCCTTTATGTTGCAGCACCGAAGGGTGTCAAAGGTGGTCGCCGTTTTGAATCTGGTGAGGATTTCTCGCAATTCCTGATCCGTGAGAAGCTAATCTCCACCGTGCCTTGGGATGATGCAGGTCCGTTTGTGCGTTTCTCTGTTACCTTTATTGCTAAAGGGGAAGAGGAAGAAAGACGTGTCATCTCTGAAATTCAAAGACGCCTAAGCGATGTGGAATTTGAATTTTAATCTTTAATTAGAAAATGAAGCTAAGCTGCCTGGGGAAACCTTGGGCGGCTTTTCTTTTATGTGATGGCTTGTCTACTGTGGATTAGTCTATTGTGGAATAGATCTACTGTAAGATAGGGAATTCCCCCCTCTATTTCAGCTTATTTGGTTGGAATCAAGCAAATCCTTTAATTTATAGGGAGGAATTCCGCATATCCCGATCATAATGACTATTATGGCCTGATTATAGGGAGGTTTTCCCTGTATTACCCTTTAACACGCAATCTCTGTTTTACTTTCATAGTTGAAGTGAGCAGGGAAGTTAATCCGGGTAGAAAATACGGAAATATAAGCAATATGCAACGATACCGCCTTCCTCTTGTTGTTAATAGAAGCAGGCTTGGAAAGTGTTGTAGTCTAGGCAGATAAAGTTGACATGCAGGGTTTGTTCTGTCATAATTCTCATTAAATGAATAGCGCCTTTAATTCAGTCCTGTGAGGCTGGCAAGGTAACGTGAATCGAGGTTCGCGACTCTTAGAAAGGTATCCGTGTGTATACACCGGACTGTCTTTTTATGCGCGCGGCCATCATCTTCTTCATCTGCGGATTTCACTCCTTGCCTGTTATAGGCAAGGAGTTTTTTGATTTCCAGGAACTTGAACAGGCGAAACAAGTGGAGGGTGACAAGATTATGGTTACTGAAAAAAATGTAATTATGGACGAAACGGCGATCCGCCGGGCATTATCGCGTATTGCTCATGAGATTTTGGAGAAGAACAAAGGGATTGAGAATTGTCTGCTGGTCGGTATTCGGACACGAGGCGTATATCTGGCACAGCGCATCGCTGAGCGTATCAAGGAAATTGAAGGCGTCGAGATTCCTTACGGCGAACTCGACATCACGCATTATCGGGATGACCGTGAAGTAGGAGGCAGTGAAGCGGTAGTGAAGAGTAACGTCATTATTACTTCTGGCAGTGATGGCATCCATGATAAGAAGGTCATTTTGTTCGACGATGTGCTTTACACCGGACGCACGATCCGCGCGGCGATGGACGCTCTGATGGATTGCGGACGCCCACGAATGATTCAACTGGCAGTACTGGCTGACCGTGGACACCGCGAGCTGCCGATCCGACCAGACTACATCGGTAAGAATGTACCTACCTCAAAGCATGAGCAGATTGAAGTGGCGCTGAAGGAATACGACGGCAAAGACGAGGTCTACATTATTTCAAACCGGGAGGAACGATAACATCATGACACTTACCAAGGTAAAGGAACGTAGTCTGCTGGGAATAAAAGAGCTTGATCGGTCGGAAATTACTGAGCTGCTGGAAAGAACAGCATTTTGGGACAATCAAAGTGAGAAGCTAACTCCCATTTTGAACTCGCATTTTATTTCTAATATGTTCTTTGAAAACAGCACACGCACACGCTTCTCTTTTGAAATGGCAGAGAAACGACTGGGTGCACAAGTGCTTAATTTTACAGCTGCAGCTTCTAGTGTAGAAAAAGGGGAGTCGATCTACGATACAGTACGCACACTGGAATCGATGGGGATCGATGCCGGAGTTGTGCGTTTGAAGCCTGCAGGTGTGCTGCAGCAGTTAGCTGAGAAGGTGTCCATACCGCTTATTAATGCGGGTGACGGCAACAATGAACATCCAACTCAAGCGCTGCTTGATCTTTACACTATGAGCAAAACATTCGGAGATTTAAAGGGTCTCACGGTTTCTATTATCGGGGACATCATGCATAGCCGGGTAGCACGCTCCAATCTGTGGGGACTTACAAAGCTAGGGGCTAAAGTGCAATTCTGCGCACCGGAGAATATGAAGGCTCCTGAGCTTATGGAATACGCACCTTATGTAACTATAGAGGAAGCTCTTAAAGCAGATGTGGTCATGATGCTTCGTGTGCAGCTGGAACGCCATTCTTCTGGCATCGTACTTTCCGCGGAAGATTACCGCAGACATTATGGTTTAACGGAAGAACGCGCAGCAAAGCTCGCAAAAGATACAATCATTATGCATCCAGCTCCGGTTAACCGGAATGTCGAGATTGATGATGCAGTTGTAGAGTGCAGTCAATCAAGGATTTTCCCGCAAATGTCTAATGGGGTGCCGGTTCGGATGGCGGTACTCGAAAGAGCTTTACTATAAAGTTAAAAGAATGATGATGAATAAGGACTAATAAATATACACAAACATGAATTTTTATTATATAATAATGAGAGGGCCCGCAGCCGGGATCTGAGGGTAAAGGTAGAATCATGACAATGATTATTAGAAACGCCAGCGTATTGAATAAGGAAGGCTTGTTAGAGCGGAAACATATTGTACTTGAAGAAGGTGTTATCTCGGCCTTAATCGATGGAAATGAAGCTGCTCCAGAAGCTGGAGAGATCATTGATGCTGAAGGCAAGCTGCTCATTCCAGGACTCATTGATATGCATGTGCACTTACGCGAACCGGGATTTGAACACAAGGAAACAGTGGAAACCGGAAGTCGCTCGGCTGCCAAAGGCGGATTTACAACCATAGCTTGTATGCCTAATACCCGTCCAGTAACAGATACGCCGGAAATCGTACAATTTGTGAAAGACAAGGCGCGTGAAGCAGGACTAGTTAAAGTACTTCCTTATGCGGCCATTACGAAAAATGAGCTCGGACGTGAGCTGACTGATTTTGCGGCGCTTAAAGAAGCTGGAGCGATCGGTTACACCGACGACGGCGTGGGCGTGCAAAGTGCTCAAATGATGAAAGATGCAATGAACATCGCCGCAGCACTGGATATGCCTGTCATTGCTCACTGCGAGGATAATTCACTGGTTGAAGGCTGCTGTGTAGCCGAAGGTGAGTTCGCAAGAAAGCATGGCCTGAAAGGAATTCCAAATGAGTCAGAAGCCATCCATGTTGGACGCGATATTTTGCTGGCTGAAGCGACAGGCGTTCATTACCATGTATGCCATGTAAGTACTGAACAATCGGTGCGACTGATTCGCCAAGCGAAAGAAATCGGTATTAAAGTAACTGCTGAAGTGTGTCCGCATCACTTGCTGCTCTCTGAAGAAGATATTCCAGGCCTTGATGCCAATTGGAAAATGAACCCGCCGCTACGCTCCCGCCGCGATGTTGAGGCATGTATCGAAGGTTTGCTAGACGGCACACTAGATATGATTGTTACGGATCATGCACCACATAGTGAGGAAGAGAAGGCTAAAGGCATGCAACTTGCACCTTTTGGTATCGTTGGATTCGAAACAGCATTCCCACTACTATACACAGCGTTTGTAGCAACTGGGAAATGGGATTTATCCTTACTAGTACAAAGAATGACCGCTGATCCTGCACGGGTATTCAGACTGAACACTGGTGTGATGGATATCGGAGCTCCTGCAGATTTGACACTGATTGATCTGGAGCAGGAAAAAGAAGTAGACCCAGGATCTTTTGCAAGTAAAGGACGGAATACTCCTTTTGGTGGCTGGAAGCTTAAGGGCTGGCCAGTAATGACATGGGTAGACGGCAAAGCCGTATGGACTGAGAAAAACTAGCGGACTGGTGGGGCGGAGTTGCTGATCTTTACGGAGCAGCGATTGTGTACACGTACACTCCGGAAGGCTTGTAAGGCATAAGCATTAGACTACAGAAACAAGAAGGAGTGGAATGGAATGCAGGCGAGATTGCTGCTGCAAGACGGAACTTTATTTACAGGTACCGCATTTGGCGCTGAGGGCGAAAAGACAGGCGAGGTTGTTTTTAATACAGGAATTACAGGATATCAAGAGGTGCTGTCTGACCCTTCATATTGCGGACAAATCGTTACAATGACTTATCCATTGATCGGGAACTACGGGATTACTCGGGATGACTTTGAATCTGTTCGACCTTTCGTACACGGCTTTGTAGTGCGTCGTCATGAAGAGGTACCTAGTAACTGGCGTGCTGAATATAGTGTGGACGATCTGCTAAAAGAATACGATATTCCAGGGATCAGCGAGATTGATACTCGGATGTTGACTCGGATTATTCGCCACTACGGAACAATGAAAGCCATCCTGACTACCTCTAACAAACGTGTAGAGGAACTGATGGAAATGATGGGAAATACTACGATTGAGGAATTGCGCAATCAGGTAGCTCGTACATCAACTGCAAGTTCGTACAGCAGCCCAGGCAACAAAGAAAGAATTGTGCTTGTGGATTACGGTGCGAAGGCTGGTATCCTACGTGAGCTTAACGAACGTGGTTGTGATGTTGTCGTGGTGCCACATGATGTTAAAGCGGAAGAAGTTCGCCGTTTGAACCCAGATGGTATCCTATTGTCCAACGGCCCTGGGGACCCGAAAGATGTACCTCATGCTGTTAAGACGATTTCTGAATTGCTTGGTGAATACCCGATCTTCGGCATCTGCCTAGGCCATCAGTTGTTTGCACTTGCTTGTGGAGCGGATACAGAGAAGCTGAAATTCGGTCACCGCGGTGGGAATCACCCTGTGAAGGAACTGGAAAGCGGACGCTGCTTCATCACTTCCCAGAACCATGGTTATACCGTGAATGAGGAATCTGTGAAGAACACTGAACTAGAAGTTACTCACATCAATAATAATGATAAGACTGTTGAAGGAATTAAACATACACGTTACCCAGCGTTTTCGGTGCAATATCACCCGGAAGCGGCGCCAGGACCGCATGACAGCAGCTACTTGTTCGATCGCTTCCTGCAATTGATTGCAGATCATAAAGCAAAGACACCTGTTGTTTCACGTCAGGCACAACTTGCGGCAAACGCCAGAATCACGGCGCCAAAAACTAACTTACAGCTTGAAGCCGTGAAAGGAGCTCTATAATATGCCTAAGAACGATAAGCTTAAAAAAATACTAGTGATCGGTTCCGGACCGATCGTCATTGGTCAAGCAGCGGAGTTTGACTACGCAGGAACTCAGGCTTGCCAAGCCCTTAAAGAAGAAGGCGTGGAAGTCGTACTGATTAACAGCAATCCAGCAACAATTATGACAGATACTAATATTGCAGATAAAGTATACATCGAGCCTATTACGCTTGAATTCGTAACTGCTATTATTCGTCAGGAGCGTCCAGATGGATTACTTCCAACGCTGGGCGGTCAGACCGGCCTAAATATGGCTGTAGAATTGGCTCGTGCAGGCGTGCTTGAGCAAGAGAATGTTAAGCTTCTCGGTACACAGCTTGATTCCATCGAGAAAGCAGAAGATCGCGATTTGTTCCGTGATTTAATGCGTGAATTGGAACAACCTGTACCTGATAGCACCATCGTTACGACGCTGGAAGAAGCTATGGAGTTCGCTGAGGGAATTGGTTTTCCACTGATTGTACGCCCTGCTTATACACTTGGCGGAACCGGCGGCGGGATCTGCGATAACGAAGAAGAGCTGCGCGAAACAGTCAAAGCAGGTATTCGTTATAGCCCGATCGGACAATGTCTGGTTGAGAAGAGTATTGCCGGCATGAAGGAAGTTGAATACGAGGTTATGCGTGATGCCAATGACAACTGTATCGTTGTCTGCAACATGGAAAACTTTGATCCTGTAGGCGTACATACAGGTGACAGTATCGTTGTGGCACCTAGCCAGACGTTGTCAGATCGCGAATACCAAATGCTGCGTACGGCTTCGCTCAAAATCATCCGTGCCCTGAATATTGAAGGTGGATGTAACGTACAGTTCGCACTTGATCCGCAAAGTTATCAATATTATGTAATCGAAGTAAACCCGCGTGTCAGCCGTTCCTCGGCTTTGGCTTCCAAAGCAACTGGTTATCCAATTGCCAAAATGGCTGCCAAAATCGCGATGGGTTACACGCTGGATGAAATCGTCAATCCGGTTACTGAACAGACCTATGCATGCTTCGAGCCTACACTTGACTATATTGTAAGTAAAATTCCACGCTGGCCGTTCGACAAGTTCATTCATGCGAACCGTAAGCTGGGTACGCAAATGAAAGCGACAGGCGAAGTAATGGCGATCGGCCGTACTTTTGAAGAGTCGATTCATAAAGCGATTCGTTCCTTGGAAATTGGTGTTCATCGCTTCCGCCTGCCAGGTGCAGAGACACTGGAAGAGAGCGTGCTGCGTGAACGTCTTGCGAAGCCTGATGATGAGCGTCTGTTCCTGATTGCTGAAGCTTTCCGTCGTGGTTACGGTTTGCAAGAAATCCAGGATATTACGAACGTAGACTGGTGGTTCCTCTCCAAAATTGAAGGTTTGATTAACTTTGAAGAGGTTATCCGCGGCGAAGAAACTTTGTCTGCGGAAACTCTATACCAAGCGAAACGTAAAGGCTTTACAGACCGTGCGATTGCTGAAATTCGTGCAGAAGGACAAGCGAACGGCAAGTTTACTAAAGAAGCTGATGTGCGTGCGCTGCGTTTGGAGCAAGGTTTAACACCTGTGTTCAAAATGGTAGATACTTGTGCGGCTGAGTTCGAAGCTACTACACCTTACTACTACTCGACTTATGAGACTGAGAATGAAGTCATTCATTCTGATAAGCAAAAGGTTATCGTGCTGGGATCTGGTCCAATCCGGATCGGTCAAGGGATTGAGTTTGATTACTCCACAGTGCATGCGGTATGGGCCATTCAAAAGGCTGGATATGAAGCGGTTATCATTAATAATAACCCTGAGACAGTATCCACGGACTTCAATACTTCGGACCGGTTGTATTTTGAACCATTATTCTTCGAAGATGTCATGAACGTAATTGCACAAGAGAATCCGATTGGAGTTATCGTTCAATTCGGTGGTCAGACAGCGATCAACCTTGCGGCACCCCTAAGTGCTGCTGGTGTGAAGATTCTCGGAACTAGCCTGGACAGCATTGATGAAGCTGAGAATCGTAAGAAATTCGAAGCTTTGCTGGCACGCCTTGATATCGCTCAACCGAAAGGTAAGACGGTCACCGACGTGGATCAAGCTGTAGAAACTGCACAATCCCTTGGATATCCGGTGCTGGTTCGTCCTTCCTACGTACTAGGTGGACGTGCAATGGAAATCGTATATAACGATACTGAACTGCTTAGCTACATGGTAGAAGCGGTGAAAGTGAATCCTGAGCATCCGGTATTGATTGACCGTTACATGCTAGGTAAAGAGGTTGAGGTAGACGCGATTTGTGATGGTGAGACAGTAGTTATTCCGGGCATCATGGAACATGTCGAGCGCGCAGGTGTTCACTCCGGTGACTCTATCGCTGTATATCCTCCGCAATATCTGGATGAAGGTCTGAAAGCGAAAATCGCGGAAATCACGATCAAGATCGCTAAGGAACTGAAGACGATCGGACTGGTCAACATCCAGTTTGTTATCTATCAGAACGAAGTATATGTAATCGAAGTAAATCCACGCTCCTCGCGTACGGTTCCTTTCCTGAGTAAGGTGACAGGAATTCCAATGGCACATTTGGCAACCAAAATCATTCTCGGCAGCAAGCTGAAGGATGACGGTTATACAGAAGGTCTGTGGCCGGAAAGCGATTATGTATCGGTTAAAGTTCCAGTGTTCTCTTTTGCCAAACTGCGCAGAGTAGAACCTACACTCGGACCTGAAATGAAATCAACCGGTGAAGTTATGGGCCGTGATAAATTGTACGCAAAAGCTTTATACAAAGGTCTGATTGGAGCAGGAATGAAAATTCCAGCTACAGGCGCTATCATCGTTACGGTGGCAGATAAAGATAAAGCAGAAGCTGTAGAACTTATGAAAGGCTTCCACTCCATGGGTTACAAAATCATTGCTACTGGAGGCACGGCACAAGCGCTTGAAGAAGCAGGGCTCAACGTAATGAATGTTAACAAGCTGGATGAAGGTGCGCCTAACATTCTCGACTTGATTCGTGGTGGGCAAGCGAACTTCGTCTTTAATACACTGACTAAAGGTAAAACACCAGAACGTGACGGATTCCGTATCCGCCGTGAAGCGGTTGAGAATGGCGTCGTATGTATGACTTCACTGGATACAGTGACGGCACTTCTCAGAATGCTGCAGACGATTAACTTCTCGTCACAGTCCATGCCTGCTTTTGTCGGACAACTGAACTAATTTCATAAAGATGCATAGGGCGGTTTGCGTTTACGCAGACCGTTCCGCTATGCCTAGGGTCTAATAAATAAAGGGTGTGGATGTAGTCTGCACTGGATAGGAGCATGGTTATGGGAGTTGGAGAAGCAGAGTGGAAAGCAATGGCGAATCGTCTGATGATCGCCTTGGATTATCCTGATGTGACTGGAGCAAGAGCCTTGATCGATAAGCTGGAAGGAATTCCTTGTTATATGAAGGTAGGCATGCAACTGTTCTATGCGGCAGGACCAGAATTTATTCAAGAGCTGAAATCTCGTGGCTATTCTGTGTTCGTTGACGTGAAAATGCATGATATCCCTAACACGGTAAAAGGTGGCGCTCAAAGTCTTACTAATCTTGGCGCTGATATGTTTAACGTGCACGCGGCAGGGGGCTCAGCTATGATGGCTGCAGCGCGCGAAGGAGCGGCTTCTGCAGTTAGTGCTAATGCAGCCCTGAAGATGCCTTTGATTATTGCAGTTACTCAGCTAACCAGCACGAGTCAAGAAGTGATGAATAATGAAATTGGGATCGCAGGTGAGGTAGCGGATACTGTGGTAAGATACGCTAAACTGGCAGCCGATGCAGGTCTAGATGGCGTAGTAGCATCGCCACAAGAGTCTGCAGCTATCGCAGAAGCTTGCGGCCCAGCATTTTGCACGGTTACACCAGGTATCCGACCAGCAGGTGCTTCCCTGGACGATCAGTCCCGGGTTATGACGCCTGGAAAAGCCATTCGTCAGGGGAGTCACTACCTTGTTGTAGGACGGCCGATTACAGCTTCACCAGATCCACGTCAAGCAGCACTAAACATTATTGAGGAGATGACCCTAGCATGAGCTCATTAAATAGAAGTGAACAAGTAGCAAGTTATTTGCTGGAGATTGGAGCAGTGGCGCTGCGTCCACAGGAGCCTTTTACATGGACCTCTGGTATCAAATCGCCGATCTATTGTGACAACCGTCTGACTATGGCTTACCCAGAGGTTCGTAACTATATTGCAGATGCCTTCGCTCAGCTTATTAAGAGCGAGTATCCGGACGCTGAAGTGATCGCTGGTACAGCAACCGCTGGTATTCCACACGCGGCTTGGGTAGCAGATAAGCTCAATCTGCCTATGGCTTATATCCGTGATAAAGCTAAAGGCCACGGTAAGCAGAATCAGATCGAAGGACTGATTAAGCCGGGGCAAAAGGTTGTTGTTATTGAAGATCTGATCTCCACTGGTGGAAGCTCCATCAAAGCGGCTCAGGCCGTGCAAGAAGCTGGCGCAGAAGTGCTGGCTGTACTCGCGATCTTCAGCTACGAGCTGGACCGTGCAGTGGATGCTTTTACTGCAGCTGAAATGCCATTACAAAGCTTGTCCAACTACAGCACATTGATTGATGTGGCTCTTGCACAAGGCAAAATTGAATCGACGGACGTAGAAGCACTGAAGTCTTGGAGAAAAGATCCGTCATCATTTGGTGTTTAATTTTAAATAATGAGTATAGTTTAAGCGAGCCTCTCACTTTTAGTGGGGGGCTTTTTTTATTGTGAGGAGTGCGAATAAAAAGAGGGACACAACATACTCAACTGTCATCCAAGACACGAATAGTTGTATTTTGTACACTTAAACTAACTCTCCTTAGAGGAATCGGCACTATAGTTGTACTTTGTGCAATTATAATCAGCCTAGTATCTGCCGAAAGCTCATAGTAACGTCTTTTAACTGCACAGAGTGCAATTAAAAGGGGAAACAAAATAAATGAAGCTCTAATAATTGCAGAAAGTGCAACTATTCAGTCGCAGGTGGTCCGATTGTGCCGACCATAGGAAGGATAGCAGGTTAGTGGGAAAGTGGAGATCGTGTCTTTGCATAAGCTCCTAGTAACATTTTTATGAGAATAATATGAAGAAATCGTAGTATAACTTTAAACGTCCTGTAACTTCCCTTCTTGATTAAAGCTTTATACTGTTACTAGGTTATGGATTATTTATCCATAAGATGTAGAGGAATCAAGTATTTTATGGGAGGATATTATAATGAATCATATAAACAACAATAAACGGCTGTGGCGCCGCTGGTTAAGCTTTGGGTTGTGCGCTGCGCTGTTACTACCACTAATATCAGATGGGTGGAATACGGTTTGGGCTGAGGCTTCTAAAGCTCCAGTGGAGCAACGTGTATTGCGTATTGGGAGTCTATGGTCTGGAGAGGACGATTCGTTTTTTCGTCAGCAGTTTACGGATATGTATGAATTGCAGCATCCAGAAATCAAATTGGAGATCATTCCGGCTATAGATACGAATGACCTTCGGTACAATAACACCTCCTCAGACGCAAGTTCTGATAATTTGGAAAATATCCGAGCGATTATGGGCGGGGATAAGCCTGTTGATGTGATCGTCGGTGATAGCGCATTAGTGAAGAGTTTGGTGGATCATAATCTTGTTCAATCGCTGGAGCCGCTTATAGCGCGTGATCAGTATGATTTAAGCAATATGGCGCCTACAATGCTGAATGGAGTTCGTGAGCTGGGTAGAGGAAGTCTTTATGCGTTGGCGCCGATCTTCTCGTCTAGTGCGCTTTTTTATAACAAGGGAATCTTTGATGCTGCTGGTGTGGGCTATCCGACGGATAAGATGACTTGGAATGAACTGTTTACGCTGGCAGATAAGGTGACGAAGAAGTCATCTAATAAAGAAACTCGGATATACGGGTTCTCAATGAACCGTTACTTAAGTGATCCATTTTGGGATATGCAGAGCTATGTCGCACCACTAGAACTTACGATGTACGATAATAAGGGTCAGCACATGACTGTAAATACTGCACAGTGGAATCAGGCTTGGACTACTTACAGCCAGTTGGTTAAGAAACAAATTGTACCTGAGTTAAATGGGCTGGATTTTGCAGGAACAGAAGGGAATACCTACAGTCCAATCCAAGGCGATCTGTTCCTCACAGGAAAAGCAGCAATGGTCGTTGGAGAATATGGTTATCTCAATGAACTGGCGGGAGTGGCCCGTAATGCTGCTAAGATCAAAAATTACAGTCCCATCAAATGGGGCGTGGTTACTGTACCTACCTTTCAGGAAAAACCGGATGTTGCCATTGGAACATGGCTTGGTAATATGATGGCTATTAATTCTATGGCTACTAATAAGGAAGATGCCTGGGATTTGATTAAGTTCGTCAACAGTAATGAGGTTGCGAAAATTAAAGCCCATAACAAGAGTGAACTGACTTCCCGTAAGGATTATATTACCGCTCAAACCCCTTCTGTAAATTTGGAAGCTTTTTATACGCTTAAGCCTTTACCTGCAACGGATCCTTTATTGATCAATTTACAGATGCAGAAGCCTGGGATTAGCCGAATTAGCGATGTTGGACGTCAACTATTCATTGATGTTTATCAGGGTAAGAAAACCGTCGAGAATGCACTCAAAGCTTGGGAGAAGCAAGGGAATACCATGCTGGATACACTTGAAAAAGATCCCACGGTCTATTTCGACTCGATCGGTGAATGACTCTGGAATATGCCCCTAGCCACCAGTTTTCTGGTGGCTTATTTTGTGGAACTTGGGCATGATAAGTTCAGAGCGGTGTATCATAAATTTGCGAAAAGGAGAAGAGGGCATCATGAATTGGATATACTTCGCGAAACTGTTCAGGACCAGATTTCAAGCAGGTTGTTTGGCTAAAAGATTGGAGCAAGATGGCTGGATTTACGGATATCATGATCCACGTTTTGTAGAAATTTATCGATCCCGCAAAGGAAGGTACGGGGTTAGATTTCTGCCTTGAGAACTTTTATAAATTCTTCCTTGACGTAGACCCAATTTGTACTGTATATTATTTATTGTCGCTGTTTGAATATTTTTTCTGACGCGGGGTGGAGCAGCCCGGTAGCTCGTCGGGCTCATAACCCGAAGGCCGCAGGTTCAAATCCTGCCCCCGCAACCAATTTATTTACAACAGCAATTGTACATTCGGATATTTTTAGATCCGGGCCCTTAGCTCAGTTGGTTAGAGCGGTCGGCTCATAACCGATTGGTCGGGGGTTCGAGTCCCTCAGGGCCCACTTATCAAAAACCCTTACTTTGTAAGGGTTTTTTGCTGTCTGTAGGTTTAGAAATATTAAGAAAATAGAATGGAATGGCCAGGTTTTTGAGATTGCCAACGGATTTGCTAACGAGAACTATAATAAGAATGATGTATGTGTATGTCGCTGATCATGAAAACTAATTTTTTTGATACCTGCTTTACGTACAAGTACGTCCATACCTTCAGTAATTCATTTTAGCTTTATATAGCCTTATAGCAGCAGCTTATCATTTAAAACAAATTACTCAGTCTTGGGTATATCCTTAAACAAACTCCAAAGGTACCTGATTGGACAATTATTTACGCAGTTACTTTAGCCGCAATCATCCTAGTTGTACTGACTAATTGATTAAATGTGGGCAGTGTGCTGCAGGCGATTTTATGTAGACAAATTATGATGGAGTTCAGGTGTTGCTATCCCGTAGCACTGATGTATTTCTGGAATTAAAAGAGCGTACAAATCTAGCCAACAAAGCAGGCGCTGATATCCTGGTTTCAATCCATAGTAACGCTGGGGGTGGCTCTGGCGGTTTTGAGACGTATAGATATACAAAAGCCTCAACCGCATCGGTAGCACTGCAAAACGTCCTGCACACAGAAAATATGGATACGCTCAATAAGGTTGCTGTTGGTGTGATAAATCGGGGTAAGAAGGTAGATATTCTGCACATGGTACGAGAGAGCAACATGCCAGCAGTGCTAACGGAAAATTTATTTTTGGATGTGGCCACTGACGCTGCCAAACTTAAAAAAGATGTGGTTATCCAAGCAATCATTGATGGTCATGTAATCGGGATGGTAGAGGCACTACTTATACACCGACACGAGCTGTAGCAGAGGCATTAGGGGCTACAGTCATCTATGACGCAGCCAGCAAGAAGGTTATTATCACTAGGAGAGTCTGAAATTATTGATAATATCTATAAAAATTGTTTCAGACTTGTATAATTTGTATAATTAGTATAATCATATTAATGACTTTATAGTCTTATTGATTATTTTTTGTCTGTATGATTATAAAAATCAAGGCTCAGTTGTAGAGAACTTCTGAGCCTTGATACATAAATGTTATTAATATACTACTACATGCTAAATTAATAGTTGAATTTGTGTCCAATCATAACCATTTCCATTAATTTTATCAGTAGTTAATTTTCTATAAACATGGTTAGCATTGCTTCCCTTAATATCTACAGTCTAAGTACTGCTAAGAGCTCCTACAGTGCCTGTAGATGACATTTTCCATTTTGCCCAGCCATATGCATATCCACCTGTAATATATCCAGGATTATTTGTACCTTGCTCGGTAATAAAGTATGCTGGATTCCAATTATTATGTCCTTGAGCAATAGTTAAGCTCTTAGTTGCAACACTTCCATCATAAGCGTGTATAAAAAAACACCCCGTCAACCTTAAATGGTCGGTGGGGTCTATTTCATTTCTCTCATTGTAAATAAGCTCTTAATCAAACGTTTTTCTCTGATGAAAGGTCCAAACTATAAAACCCTTTAGGACATACAATACTGTATCTTATAAAAAGGAGGTTTTTCATTTGGGAACTTATCTTGATGGAAGAACGTCGCAGAATGCGAGCTATGCAAATTCTATTGCAATTCCAATTACATTACTAAACACTCCACAGTTATTCGGACAAGTAGGGCTTATATCAGAAGGAGTGACAACCAATCCTCGTGTTATTTTGAAAGGTACTATATCATTACAACTGCCCTTGGCTTTCTTAGGGATTACTATAACCATTGTAAGAGGAACATTACCTACTGATCCATTAGTTTACTCAGCCACATCGACCTTTAACCTAAGTGTATTGGCGCCACAAGTAATTACTTTCTCTGCTGATGATTTTAATCCCTCAGTAACGCCGCAATTGACTTATACTGCTTTTGTTTCGTCTAACTTGCTTGGGACAATTCGTGTTGGTCCAGAAAGCTTTGATGCTATTCTGGTATCTGATTAAAGCAAGGATTTAATTAAGCTCGCTGGCTTCGGCTGGTGGGCTTTTTTCTTTCTTTATTACATGGTAAAATCAGGAAAATATTCAAAGGATGATGAAGATGCGCCGCGGTTTCCTTGCCTTGTTGTTTTTAGTTGTATTAGCTGCTTGCGGATCAACGGAGAGTAGTATTTCAGCTGAAGATCTTGCTATTGTTAAATTGGACAAAGAAAAGGAAATCGTGAGTTATGGGATGAGTCGTGAAGAGGTGGATAAGGTGTTGGGCAATGGAGAAGAAGATAAGCTCATGCTCCCGTTTATAAACTATGACTCTGGAGTATCTGCTATTTTTAGGAATGGAAAAATTGTGTTGCTCTATTTGCCAACAGAATCAAAAGGAACTTATGGGGGGGAAGCGGGGTACGGAAATTGGAATGACAAAAGCACAACTAAAGAAAATGTATGGAGAGAAAAATGCAGTTGAAACGACAAAACACAACCTCAATTTTTACTATGATACTGAGATAAAAGAGTTCTTGAATCAAGAGTCAGCAGAAGAAGCAATTAAAAATAAAGATAGAGCAAAGCTAATTTATTGCATAGCTTTTATGTTTGATGACGAGGGGAATTCAGATTCAATGCAATTTTCTGATGCCTTGGCAGCTTACTCGATGGAGTAGAACTCATAAAAACACCCCCTCTACCAATTAAGTTGATGGGGTGTTTTTTCGTTTAGTAACTTGTGTTTTCGTACTGTGCATCATCTATCGAAACATTTCTGTAAAAATAATGTATTAGACTGGCGGGCGCCTCATCAAGCTAACAGGCAGTATAGTTTAACTTAAACTAAACTTTCCGTTTCCCGCAGTTAACATAAGGTGTAATCTGAAAGCACCTTTTTTTGAAGGTGATATTCATCAAGAACCGTATTTATGAAGGAGTGACTTAATGCAAGCTATTAAATCTATAATAGATTGTCCAGAGCGTCATATAGAGTTTGCTGAATATGTTAAAGAAAAATGGCCAAACGTACAGAACGTGGTACTCCCTAAAATTGACGAGAGTTTATCGGCTGAAGATGGTTTGCCATTAACATTTCTGCTATTAAAAAACGACAAAATAATTGGATTTTATCAATTGATTGAGCAGGAATATATAATTCGAAAAGATTTATCGCCATGGATTGCTCCTTTGTTCATTGACGAGAATGAGCGAGGGCAAGGTTTAGGTTCAGTATTGTTGGAGCATGCCAGAAAAATGGTGGGGCAATTGGGATATACGAAGGTTTATATAACGACTGACCATATTCGTTACTATGAGAAATATGGATTCAGAGAAATCGGTTTGGATAATTTCGAATGGGGACGACCCACCAAAATCTATGAGCACGACACTATAAAGTAATTTATCGCAACATGTTTTTTTTGGGACTTAACTAACGGGAAACGATAGTTGAATCTACAGAGGGATGGTATCAAACATGGACTATGAAATCAAAATAGCAACCTTGGAACATAAAGAAATACTCAGCAACCTGTTACAATTCTATATTTATGATTTCTCAGAATTTATGGAGTTGCAGTTTGAGGCAAACGGTAAATATGGTAATTATCCAATTGATGAATATTGGTCTAAAGACCCCAATTATCCATATTTAATCAGTCTCAATGGGAAAATTGTTGGATTTGTCTTAGTCAAATTAAAAAATCGGGAAGAAGATGACGCCTATTTTTCTATTGCTGAATTTTTTATTGCGAAGAAGTATCGTAGGCTGGGATTAGGGAGATTGGTTGCTAAAGATATATTTGATATGCACCAGGGAAAATGGGAAGTTTACCAAATAGATAACAACAAGCCCGCTCAACTCTTTTGGAAAAAGGCAATAGAAGAATATACAGGAGGAAAATTTACTGAACGAATTGAAGTAGGAAGAAGAACACAAGTATTCATTAGTTAATGATATTCAGGACTAGCAAGGGCTTACGCTAACGGGAAACGTGAGTCCAAAAACCAACAGTAGTCTAGGGCTTTTTCTTACCAGTCATATATACATAATGTTCCAAATAATTTATATTAATGGGGGTTGCTGGTTGACAAAAATGATAATTTTGTTGGTTATTCTTGTTATCGTTACTGCTGTTTTTGTATTCAAAGTTTTATCAAGAAAGAAGAGTTACCCTCCCCAAAGTATAGTAATTGATCCACTTAAGATTACGATCCAGGACATAGACCGAATGGAAGACGGAACTGGCTTTGTAGAATATCTGTATCGTTTATTTTTGGCCATGGGTTATAGTGATGCATATAAAACGAAAGGAGGCAGAAATTTTGGATCTGACTTAGTGTTTACAGACGGGGAGGGGGTTCGAAATGTCGTTCAGGCAAAGCGTTATTCCTATCCAGTAGGGTTAGGAGCTGTTCAAGAGATCTATAGTTCCATGAGATATTACAGGGCTAAAAAGTCCATGGTAATATCCTCAAATCAATATACCTCAGCGTGTGAAGAACTTGCTAGTTATAACGCCGTAAGATTACATAGTAGAAGTGACCTTATAGAAATTATAAACTTTTTCAAGTCAGGGCAGATTGATAAAGCAAAGGATATCCTTGAGTCAGAGCCCAGGTTTATACTGGATTCATAGGATAATAAAGTAATTAAGAAGGACTTCAAAGTTGGAAAACGATGGGTTGCGAAGAAATAGATAGTTCGTAGAACAAGGAGCTTTTATACTGATGAACAATGAAGATTTTCAATACAGAAATACATACTTTTTCGTAGGGAATCAAACGATTCTATGGATCACCATACTTGGAATGATACTGTTAGGATTTGTATTGTTTTATTTGATTAAGAAATACATAAAGCAGAGAAAATGAGGCCAGGGATTCTAATACATAGGAGTGCTGTAATGAAGAAAATCTTCAAAGAATTTGGTGTCCATTTTTGTGCGGCAACAATTCTTCTAGGCATTTCATTATTGTTCAATGATTATGATGTTGAGGAACAACAATCTTTGTTGGTTGTAATGATGTGTGGAGCCCTCATATCTATTGGTGGATATAACTATTTGAAAAACAGAAAAGGTGTTGTTGTGATGATCGTAGGAGTTATTGTATTAGGAGCAGCGCTTTGTACCTTATCTTTTTAGGAGTGATTATATTGAGTAATATATACAAAGTCCTAAAGACAGACTCTGAATTCCTTTCGGCTGCTTTGTCATAGTCACAGGTAGATATACTTGAACGCCGTGGTGATCTAGCTGGCTGCATAATTGATTGTGAGGGTCCAGTCCAGAAATGGGAGCGTTAAGGTTGCTGATGTTTATTACTTGAGAAATGAATATATCAAATACCCCGTCTACCTTAATTGGTTAGCGGGGTTAATTTCATATCTCAATACCCAAGCACGATCAGGAAACTGGCATATCCTACATTTGTATTCAATTACAAAGGAGGAATTCACGAATGGGCGAATTTGTTGGTGGATGCGGATGCGGTATTGGAGAACGTGAACGTGAACCTGAACGTTTTGTTGGTGGAGCCTTTACATCCACAGGTGCAATCTTGGTGCTCTTTATCTTGTTGGTCATCATTACAAAAGCCTGTATATTTTAAGTAGTATTAATTTACAAAGGAGGAATTATGATGGGTGAATTTGCTGGAGGGTTTGGCGGAGGTTTTACTTCTACGACTGCAATTCTGGTTCTGTTTATATTGTTGGTAATCATATCTAAAACTTTCTTGATTTAAGTTTCAAACCTCCCACTATGACCAGCACCCATAGTGGATATCTGCCAGTAGATACTTGCGGATTTGTAATGAAGATAATGAAAGTTGCCCCCATCAACATTAAGTCGTTGGGGGTAGTTTAGGTTTATACGATAAACTCTGTAAATACTGGACTATGCAGCATGCCTGATTTGGTCCAGATCCTCATTCTAACCTTTGCCCACAGTCGGGGCTTTAAATGGATAGATATCTCATTACCTATTTACCCAAGCGCTATGGGGGGAATTGCATAAGCTAAGATGTACTCAAATGCAGAGGAGGTAATTTGAAATGAGCGAAAATGTTGCTGGCTTTGGCGGTGGATATGGCGGTGGTATCGGAGGAGCCTTTACATCTACCGGTGCAATCTTGGTACTGTTTATTCTCCTTGTAATTATTTCTAAGACTATCTTGTTATAAAATGTTAGCCGAACTCTCAATCGTTTAATCCGTCAGCACAACTGACGGATTTTTTACATATGTGAATGAGTATCGGCCAAACAATTGAAATGATATATCTGGATAAAACAGGTGAAATTACTCAGCGGAAGATTGAAGTGGATATGCCACTGAAACGGCTATCATCTTCGACGGATGGCTGCACACAGAACTTATGAGTATTTCAAGGCGCGGCCATTGGATAGATTGATTGTAGGACAAACTCCAGGGTCTAAGGGTCACATTGGTCACGAATTTGGTCACAAACTCATTTTAATTCAATTTAATCAATATTAGATAATTCCAATAATAACAAGAATTTCTGAATAGAGTTTAAGGCGTTTATCCCTTTCCTCTATATCAGTTGGTTAGAGCGGTCGGCTCATAACCGATTGGTCGGGGGTTCGAGTCCCTCAGGGCCCACTTAGCAAAAAACCTTACTTTGTAAGGTTTTTTGCTGTCTACAGGCACAAAAATTCAAAAGGAAGAGAATTAGGAAGGCTGGAATTTTGAGCTTGCTAACGGATGCACTGATACCAGATTTATCGCCATGCGCTTATCGCAGAGATAGTATAAATCTTTATGATTGAACTAAAGGGCAGAGGGATTTAATATATCTTAAATAGAGGTCTGACATTCATTTGAAAAAAAGTGCTATAATTATTAAATCAGTGTGTAGAGATATTGGTCTTTTTTTGGGCCAAAAATATATGTCTCATGATACGTCTGCCATCTGAAATATGATTCACGGAGATGACAAACATGCATGGAGACACAAGACTGCCCAGAAACGGAAAAGAAGGTATATTATTTTTACTCATTATTTCAATCATTTCAGTAAACACTATTGCCCCTATTATTGTGGGGTTGGAACGTGGCTTCAGTAAGGAAGTGTATATAGATACACTAAAGGTTATTCCGTTTATGTGGATGATCGTAGTTTTTTCCGTAAGATTAGTTGCTGGGCCGATTGTTGGGAAAGTGATGCCGAAATTCATGGGACAAACCGATGGATTTAATGCTAGGGTGCTGTTGAATACTTTATTGAATGTTACGGTGTTATCTATTTTACTATCGATTATCGGCACATGGGTTGGGACGAAACAAATAAGTCTAGAGCCACTTAAAAACTTCCTTCATATCTGGCCAAGAAACTTTGGTATAGCATTTTGGATTGAACTGTTGGTTGCTCAGCCGATAGCAAGATTTGCGATGAAAACATTACACACAAGACAGGATCGTAAAACAGAAAGTGTAAATGCGTAACTAGCTGAAACGTTGTATACGAATAAGAATCTCAGGAACGTCCATGGTGGGCGTTCTTTTTTTGAGTCCCGTTATCATAGCGGTATTGAACATGTAAAAGAGCCATCATAGGATTAACCTACAACGGCTCTTTTACACTATGTACTTTCTCTAAAAACAATTCTTCAAAAAAGCTTTGTAAAGTTTTTCGTCTATCTCTATTAAACTCTTCTTTCCATCCTTGAACTGAACTGCAATTATATGAACTCCTTTATTCTTAGCTGAAAGGCCATCGAGCAAACCAACCGGTCCGAGTAGAAATCCTCCCACTAATCCTCTACAGTGTTTTTGTCTATTGTGATTGTTTTTAAAAAACCAGTTTGCAAATTTACAATTCCAAGAGTAGACATTATTACTTTACCTTCATAGTCACCAGCAATAACTTTATTTTTTGCACCCATCTAATCACTTCTTCTTCAACATATATATTAATCGACAACAAAAAGGGCGCTGTTGCAAAGCCATGAAATGGTTTTGCAGCAGCGCCTTTTTTTTGTATCCAGCTAGACTTTTCTAATGGGTATGGTGCCCGAAAAGTTGTCCCAAGCTTTGCTCCTATCGCTGTACTCTCGGTTTCCGATCATCATTCTTATAGTTTCATACTTTCCCATAGCTGCTGGAATGCCCCGGACTCGACCTCGAAGAATACCGGCGCCTGGCCGTAGCGTACAAGTCCTTGACCGAACAGCGTCAGTTCTACCCGGGCGTTGTCATCCAACTGGAGATAGAAGACCTTGCGGTCTTCGCTATCGTAGATGCCTTGCTCAATAAGCGGCTCTGCTGCCAGTGGTTTGGCTGCTTGGAGTGCCGTCAGAAAGCCTTTAAGCGCCTCGCCGTCAGCGAGCGGTGTGTACTGCTGCTGTCCGTTGTTCCAGCTGTCGAAGCTTTCCCACTGTGCGGAAGTAATTCGACCTTCAAGATTTAGCTTGCCAAATAGATCTGCGCCGCTGTTTACGGTGATCCCGTTTGTATGCTCATACAGTTCGGCGAATACCTCGCCGTTGATTTCCGAATAGGACATAATCAGGAAACTGGAATCATATCCCTTCACGGAATAGATATCTGTCTCACCGATGTTAGAAGCTAACTCAATATACTTGTCTTTGCCGCTCCATTCATCGATGCCACCAGTAGTACGTCCCAGCTTGTCACCGCGCAGAGCGGCAGCATCGGCTGCGTTGATTCGAGTCGCAGACTGTGTATAAATGTTATCTTTATATACGACCAAGGCGATCATATCTGTCATAGCTCCAGACTTGGTATCCGGCAGTTCCACCTTCGGAATGACAATGCTTCCAGACGCATTTGTACCAGAATTGCTTGAGCCCGGAGTAACCTGGGCAATCTGCTCTTGGGGACTCTGGCCATTTAACTGCTGCCATATATTAGGTGCGGCCAAGCCGATCCCGGCGGCGAGGACGATACTTGCCGCGATATAAACCGTCTTGCGTGGACGTTTCCGTTCCTGCGGTTGCTCCAGTTTGTCGATCAAATCTTTTTTCATCTCTTCACCTGGTTTCATAGAATCCACCGCTTTCTTGTATAATGTTCGAAACTGATCTTCTTTCATTGTGATTCCACTCCTTCCAGCTCCAGTTTTAACAGTTGCCGTCCCCGTTGAAGTCTCATCTTCACAGCTGACTGACTAATCTGCAGAATCTTGCTGATTTCCTGGATGGGATAGTCCTCGTAATAATAAAGATGGATTACGGTTTTATACTTCATAGGCATCGCCATAACTAACTGTAGTAGAGCCAAATCCTCGGGGGAGTCTACCGCAATCGGCTCAGCATTTTCTAGCTTAACCTCGCGCTTGCGCCAGCCTCTGCCCAGTAATGTTTTACAATGATTGGTGATTACCCGGATCAGCCATGCTTTCTGATGTTCAGCGTCTTTGAACTTTGGCGCTTTTTCTATTAGCTTGATGAAGGTATCCTGAGTGGCTTCTTCGGCATCTTGGCGGCTGCCTAAATGGACCAAAGCAATCCGGAACAGCATATCTGCGTAGATTTCGTAACTCTTTATCACATGATTTCCCGGCCGGGTCATGGATCGTTGCATGATTCTATGCCCCCTTTACCTATAACACCATTTAGGACGGCATTTGGTCACATTATGTTCCTGAGAAAATTTGTTAGCGATTGGGATAAACAACTGCCGAGTCACAATTTATTTCCTGAGACTTCCGGACTCAGATGTCGTTATTTGCAAATTTATTGCTTTTGGAGCGGGGGTTCGGACTCAAGTGCAGCTATTCCATCTCAAGTGGTATATATTTGGTGTTTTTTATGCCAATAGAGGCTATGGGGTCCGTTAGTAAGCTAAAAGAGGGATTATGCTGCGTATAAGGTCAGCTGTGTCCGATAGCTGCAAAGTACGCCCAAAATAGTATCTAACTCAAATGATATTTTTACTGTTTCAAGGGTTAGAATCAAAAAAACGCGATTGCTCCAGCAGCCATATCATGACTGCTGAGACAATCGCGTTTTTATAGTAGTAGTTCCCCTTTACGGGAGGGTCTCCTCAATATGTTTATATGTATAGTTTGGGTCAAACCCTTATGATTTCGGAAGGTATGAAGCGCTAAAGAAGCGACTCCATATACAATAGTGAAGGTAATAAGGAATATTTTTGTTCTTTTCTTCATTAATTCCCTCCATTTAGATAAAATGTATATATTATAAGATAATATATTGTGACTGGTATGTCATATCTATTGTATCTTGTAACTACACATTAGAAGGGAGGAATGAAGATGACGGAACAAGAAGAGAAAATACAGGAGTTGGAGCGGCGAATTAAGGTATTGGAGAATCATACTAGTCCCAGGCTACCAGGTCTCAGAATCTTATGGTTTATTATTTGGGGGTTTGTGGGTATATTCCTCATTCTAATTCTTATTGGTTTGACTCAATTTGTCGCATAACAGAGCTTATAATTACAAATAAGGCAGCAAATTTCCCACCGATAGTTAAACCCGCGTAGGTAAAGAATTGCCTGGGTATACTATACTTGCTGCCTTTTTATTATGAACTTACACAAATCATCTTCAGTCGTCTTTAGGTTCTTGCAATAAAATGGAGAAGGTTCCCGTTTCATGATCCACTTCAATCGACTCGATCCCAACAAAATCCGGAATTTCGGGGTGTACTGCATCTACGTTATAATCTGGATGAGTCATCAATAATTCAATTACTTTAATGGCTTCCATATCGTTCCCCCTTGCGAGAAATTCCACCATAATTATTAATGGTCCTTCATTGCGACTACCCTTATTATCTCCGCAGTCATTATTGAATATGTGTTAATCGTTCTTCGTTTCTTCCCATCACGGCCAATAATTGCCCCTGAAAAACACGTCTTTGAATTTGATCAATCCGCTGTAAAGCCAGCTCGCTTGGCACTTGAAATTCTGCTGCAAGATAGCTGATCGCCTCTTCTCGTTGTTCAGGCAATGTCATTCGTGAAATCATGGAGTAGGGCATAGCTGCATAAAGAATAAAACGCTCGGATTCATCCTCCTGTGCCCGCGTAAAATGCTCTGGCATCAATATTTGATTAGTACCATGGCGGAGCAGGTGACAGAGCTCATGGAGAAACTCTAGCCGCTGCAGACTGGCTGGAAGCCGGTTGTCGATAAACATGGTGTACATCCCCGCTGATGCTTCGATGCTCTTGCTTCTTACATCCAAATAATGAACCCAAATATTAAGCCGTTCTGCAATATAAGCAATCGAAATTTGCGAAGGCTGAGTAAGGTTCAGACGCTTGTATAAATCTTCCGTCCACTTCTCCAGCGCAGTCATTTGATAATAGGATTTCATGTTATTCACATCATTCACCTCATTCAGAATCAATTATAGGATCGTATGTTCGTATAATAAGACAAAAGAAAAGCCCGAGGGGCTATGTAGGGTAAAAAATATAAGGACACATAAGAACGAGTGTTCTTGTGTGTCCTTAGCATAATGCAATTAAACACTAATATCAAGTGTTTTTCCTAAATTCGGAGCAACGCTTTTGCCCAGCATTTCCACCATCGTTTGACTCTGGGTTTCAGCCTGATTTTTGGCAATATTCATGACTTGTATTCCTACATTTTGAGCTAAGGATGCTTGGCTCATTGCTATTGATAATGCGGCTATATCCATATTGCACCTCCTTTGTGTATATCCTGTTTATCGACTGTGCCTACCGAATTCATTAGGTGAATAGCATTTGTTTGCCAATTCGCCCAAACGGCTTATCTCCCTTTTACATATCTTGTGCTGTAGTCATTAATCATTAGGAGGAATTGAAAATGGGATTTGAACATGGTTGTGGATGTAACGTAGGTCCGGTAGTAAGCCCAGCAGCAGTAGGTCCGGTGTGTAGCCCTTGGACTTCAACAGGAGCTATTCTGGTACTCTTCATCTTGCTGGTTATCATCACTAAAGCTTGCTTATTCTAAGCTAGCTAATGCACATTGTAGCCCCATCCGGTGTATACCGGATGGGGCTATTCTTTTGAAGCATTGTTCACGTTAGCTTATTATTTGAACATAAATTCTACGCGGGTTCCGTCCGCATAATCTTCTAATTGATTGCCAACCCAGCTTCCTGCGCCGCGGTTATCTTTTGGGGTTATGTATTCAATGTCGGCCCCTTGGCCACCTTCATTACACATGGCCATGGGCCATTCGTCGCGGTCGTAGCCTTTTTTGGTGGGGATCCCTTTTAAGGATTCTTTGCGGTTCTCTTCAGCCTGCTCACGGTTAATGGTGCATGTGGCAGATTCCCCTTTGGCAATCGCGTCCTGAATGTGCTTGGCGGTCTCAGGATAACGATCTGATGGGAAGATCAGCTGAACAACTTCTGAATCAGATGTGGACGAGGGGGCTGCCGGATCTCCGTTCTGTTCATACCAGTAACCGCCCAAAGCAAGTAACACAACAATGATGAGACTGGTGAGTAATTTCTGTATTTTCAAATCTGCTCCTCCTTTTTTGGAACTTAAAATAGTATATCTTATATCATAATGCAGTGCGATTTAATATACTTAGGAAAAATAAGAGGAGGACGGAATTGGATATGGAGTATTTGATTACGATTGAAGATCAGACGCTTATAGCCTCTGCTGAAGATATTATTACTAGACGTTATGAATGGGAAAGACACCATGTAGGGGCAGCGCTCCGTACTAAGACGGGTGAGATCTTTACAGCGGTGCATGTAGAAGCTAGCATGGGGCGGATTACAGTCTGTGCAGAAGCGATGGTGATTGGAAAAGCGATATCCGAAGGCTACAAGGAATTTGATACGATTGTTGCGGTAAGGCATCCTGATCCGGACAGCGAGGAAAGAGAGATTAAAGTAGTCTCTCCCTGCGGGATGTGTCGTGAGTTAATTGCTGATTATGGGAAGGACTGCAAAGTCATTGTATCCGAGGACGGCCAATTAGCCAAATATGATATTACTGAATTACTGCCGCTGAGATATACGAGGTAATTTGGAGAGTTTGGTCGGGAGCCGCTAGGCTCCTTTCTTATTGAGCCGTGAATTTATTCAGCAGTTCCTTACACTGTCCTAAATTAATTTACAACTTCATGTCCATTCGCTGAGTTCATGTCACTAGTATCCCCATACTATAACTTAAAAAAGTTAAAAGGATGTGAGAGTGGATGGAACAGCGCAACCTTCGAAATATGGTTGATTCGGCATCGAGGTTTGTGAGCGATGTTCAGTGGCAAATAGCGTATCGTAAATTACAAATGGCTCCGGCAGATTCGGAAACGATTCCTTCTGCTCAGCAATTGTTGAATACCCTTTATTTTCTGCAAGGAAAAGGATGGATTAGTGGACAGCATGATTATTTGGAGAGCGCGGATGAGTTTAATGGGAAACTGAAAAATACTAGTGGGCAATACGCCGCACTTCACGGCTATGAGCTGGGAGCAATCAATAATCAGACGGCGGCGCTAATAGACAATCAGCGGGATTGGGTCGTTAGCAGCGCTATTCGCTGGTATAAAGCCGGTGGAATCGTAACGATTAGCTATCACGCTCAGTTGCCAGGGACAGCGCCCGCTTGGGCTAACGTATCTACGAGCATAAGCAACGCTGATTTTGACAAATATATAACTCCGGGTACCACTCAGTACAACGCACTGATCGCTGATCTGGATAAGATAGCCCTTTCTTTAAAAAAGCTTAATGACGCAGGCGTTCCTGTGCTCTGGCGGCCGTATCATGAAATGAATGGCGGATGGTTCTGGTGGGGGCAGAAGAGCAACTACGTGGGACTGTGGAACCTTATGTTTGACCGCTTTACTAGCTATCATAAGCTGCATAATTTATTGTGGGTCTGGAGCCCAAATGCTAAAAATCAATGGAGTGATGACCCTGCGGAATACTACCCGAGCGGTGACAAAGTAGATGTGCTGGCACTAGATATCTATGGTGGGGATTTTAAGGGAAGTCACTATGATAGTCTATGGGATCTGGGTCGTGGAAAAGTGATCGCGATTGGAGAAAATGGAGAGCTTCCGTCCCCTGCACTACTGTCTAAATCACAGCCCAAATGGTCTTATCAGATGACCTGGGGCAAGCTTCTTTATGAGAAGAACACTGATGCGGTGATAAAAGCCTTTATGAACGACAGCTTTGTATTCACACGGGAAGAGTATGCTGCTGAAGCGGCGATTGTGGCTGCTAAGGGAGATAGTGTACTGCAGAGTGGACTATGGGGGCAATATTACAATAACATGAACCTTAGCGGCGCTCCTGCGCTGACGCGAACCGATGCTAACATTCAATTTTCGTGGAAACAGGGTTCGCCCGATCCGACCATTCGTGTCGACGCTTTCTCTATACGTTGGAGTGGCAAGCTAACTGCAGCTTATAGTGAGACTTATACTATTTACTCCTCCTCTGATGACGGGGTGCGGGTGTGGATTGATGGAGTGCTGATTATTGATAGCTGGGTGAATCAGAGTGGACAGGAGCGAAAGGGTACCGTGAATCTG
Source organism: Paenibacillus sp. G2S3 (assembly GCF_030123105.1). Classification (NCBI taxonomy): domain Bacteria; kingdom Bacillati; phylum Bacillota; class Bacilli; order Caryophanales; family Paenibacillaceae; genus Paenibacillus; species Paenibacillus sp. G2S3. The sequence continues at coordinate 5,032,116 of NZ_CP126095.1, read as the reverse complement.
ATTGCAGGCAAGCTGCATGAAGTAAAGGTGGAGTACTATGAGAATGAAGGTGACGCGCGAATTGTATTGCAGTGGGAAAGTCCTAGCCAACCCAAGGGGATTATTCCAGCAGGAGCGTTCTATCTTCCATAAGAGAGCGAAAAAAGCCCCGAATTTCGGGGCTTTTTTTAATGTGAAAGGGTCTTAAATTTGTTCGCGGTAGCTAATGTTGTTGGCGATCTTCTCGTCACGAACGGCTTTGCGAAGAACATCTTTGACCGTTTGGGCATTATGGATTTTTCGAAAAAGAAGCTGAGGCGCTGAAGCATCATCAGAAAATACAGTTAATGTACCGATACCGAGCATCCGGTCCATGATAGATTGTGCTACGGATAAATCGCGTACACGCAGTAATTCAATCTCTTCGACATTTTTACCGATAAGTCCGGTCTTTACCATAATGCGCTGGCTTGTAATAGTATACGTAGTCGTGTTTAGGCGTACGATTCCTTTAAGACGATCAGAGATGCTGGCAGGTTTACCCTTCCAGAGCACGACTTCTTGAATAGCATTTTGATTTGCTGATGGACGGCGGGCGGTCACTGGAGCGGTGCCGTCAATGCTGGATCCACATTCCCCGCAAAATTTAGCGCCCTGCTTATATTCTGATCCGCAGGTTGTGCAATAAGCCATAAATACTCTCCTTCCCTCATTACAATTGAAATAATTATAACATAATAGTCATTTTACATAAATTTCATTTGCGCTTTACACAAACCGACATTATTCTGTTAAGTGGAGGGATAAATAATGAAAAAAGTGTTACTAATAGGAACGCTAATGTTGACAATCATCCTTAGCGCCTGCAGCAATAATAATTCAACTTCATCGGCACCTGCCTCAGAAGAAGAAGTGCAGGAGACCGTGCAAAACTTCTACAGTGAAATGTCTAAACTTGATGAATTAGGAAAATCATCTTTAGCGGGATTCAACGAAGCTATTGCCGCTTATTCAGCAGGAGAAATTTCGGACAGGCAGCTGGAGAAGAAGATTAACGAATTCCAGAAGACCGCAACAGACCTATCTAATCAGGCTGAGAAAGTGAAAATCTCCTCTAGCTTGCCCGAAGACATTCGGAAGCTGCTTGAGGAGTCCAAAATTGCTTTTCAAAGTGCTTATTCTCTAAAAGAACAGGCCTCTCAAGGTGCTGATTCCGCAGAGGTCACTGCTGAGCAGTTCGAGGAATTGAATCAGAACGCTGACGTAGCGATGTTATACGGCATTTCCAAGCTTAATGAAGCAAGAGAAGCAACAGGACTCATCGATGCAGATGGTCAGTCCACCACTGAGTCAGGGAACGTTCAAGAATAGATCGAAAGTTAGACGCTGTACAGTTCAACTGTCAGCGTCTTTTTGATGCGATTTTGAGCTTGAGCAGAGGTATCACTGCCAATCCTATAAATAAGCCAGCTACGATTCCTTTTGTGAGGTCTGAGAGCGTATTACTTTGATATACGACTAGATATTCATTATTATACAACTTTTAGATAAAAGAGAAGGATTTTAAAGTGGTATCTTTTTCCTGATTATTGATTATTCAGCGAAGGTGTGGATATAATACAAACATACGTTCGTGTATAGCGGAATAAGTATAGAATTAGGGAGGGATTACCATGGGCAAAAAGCTGGAGAAAAACGGACTGTGGGAAAGCAGTCGCATGATGCTGCCGGAGCACAAGGTAAGAATTATAAGGGATGAACGGGAGACGCTGCGCCGCATCAAGCCTATTCTGGATGAGCAGAAGCTGGAGGAGATCGAATGTACACTGGCCTTATCGTTACGGAGTCATGTGCGCGTGACTGTTGTACTGTTTGATCCCTTTGAGAATACGACACTAAGTGGTTTTGTGACTTCCATTCACACCCACTCGCGTGAGTTTAAGCTGCAGTGGGCGGAGGAATGGAAGTGGATCGATGTGGATGATATTGTTGAGGTTTACATCGTCTAATGCTGAGAACCGCTGCCTTCACTTTTTTCATAAGCAATTAGGGTCACGGTTGGATTGCCGGTCAGATGTGCAATGGAAGCCTCAGCATTACGAATAATCTCGAGTGCTTCTTCCTGCTCGCTCAGGGCAGCAACTTTATAGCTATCGCTATGAATGTCCATATATGTTCCCACCTTTCGCAAATATTTTGCCCTTTTTTGTGGAATTGATCCAAGGTGGAGAAGCTGTGAATAGGTACTTTACAGGGTAGATCTCGGGGATACCGGGGTCTTTTTTTTAAATATAAGAAAGTTATGCATCTATCCTTTATGTCTTATATTTCTCGCTTAAACGCTTATCGTCCTTCCTTATATGGACGCCGAAGACGTTTATGCTTGTGTGTTAAGGCAAGCAGGGATATTAGTACAAGCGAATGGGGAGCCGGGATCATTGATTATACCAAGGGGTGATTCTATGCTGACTTTAGATCAAGTGAGGGATAAATCGGCGGCGAGGCTTGTTGGGCTTCATCCTGTTTTGACAGCAGGGGCGAAGGCTTTGATTCAGCAAAGTTATGCCAGAGGAGTGGCCATCGTGATTACTCAGGGGTTGCGGTCAATTGCGGAACAAAATGCCTTATATGCGCAGGGCAGAAGTAAGCCGGGACCTATAGTTACCAATGCCAAAGGGGGAACCAGCTATCACAATTATGGCCTTGCGTTTGACTTTGCGCTTTTGCTGCCGGATGGAAATAGTCTTTCCTGGGATATGAATCGTGATGGTGATAAAGATAAGATAGCGGACTGGCAAGAGGTTGTACAGGTGGGCAAACAGCTAGGGCTTGAATGGGGAGGGGACTGGACGTCTTTTAAAGATTATTCCCATCTGCAGATGGCCTTCGGCTTAACCACGACTCAACTTCGGGCAGGTATACGTCCTACGACGGATCAGGTCAATGAAGCTTTAAAAAGGATTACTGGGGAGGATGACCAGGTGAACAAAGACGTTAAAGTAACGATAACCTTGAATGGCAGTAAACTTACGGATGGTGTTCTTGATACTGGTATAACGTACGTGCCTATACGAGTTCTGGCTGAGGCGCTTGGAGCAAAGGTCACGTATGATGCAGCGAGCAAGACAGTGAATGTGGTAAAAGAGTAGAGCTATTCATGTATAGACAATGCCACCCAAGGGGAAATTATCAATGATAACTAACCATAAAGGGAGGCATAACGTTGTGAATAAGCTGATAACAAGCCTTGCATGCTGCACTGTACTGTCGATGAGTGTAATGGGAGCTAGTTACGCTAATCCAATCGGGTCAGCTGCTTTAGGCGGTATCCCGAACGCGAATACGGGCATGGATGGTACTGTGAATAACACTCGGATGATGAATACAGAAGGCAATCTAATGAACGGCACCACGGGAACGATGAATCAGCATGAGAGCATTATGAGAGATAAGATTCGCACAGGGGAAAATTACAGACCTAACACCAATAACTACAATGAAAATTACACCCGGGATAACTACAACAGAAATACGGTAACTCCACTATCCAACACTACAACGGATGGTAGATATCGGGCAACCAGCACAACTACGAATACTGGTACTACCAGCAGAGGATCTAATTGGGGTTGGCTCGGTTTGTTTGGACTTTTGGGCCTCGTCGGAATGAGAAGCAGAAGTGACGAACGCAGATAATTCACATGCCTAATAACCCGTGTCGGCACACGCTGGAGCGGGTTATTTTTAATGTGATAAAACTTTTTTTGAAAAAGGGATTGCGCGTTATCGATATTCATGATATTATATTTCTTGTCGCGTTATACGTAAACATCGTATGAAGCTACAACACATAATATGCCGGGGTGGCGGAACAGGCAGACGCACAGGACTTAAAATCCTGCGGTACGTGAGTACCGTACGGGTTCGACCCCCGTCCTCGGCATCACTGTGAAAACCTTGAGAAATCAAGGTTTTTTTGTTTTTCTTGAAGGAAAGTTTTTATTAAAAGCTAAAGGTCCTTTGTACTTAGGAATCACATCAGAGCACACAGAACTCAGGTTGGAAATACTCCTTTTCAGTACTTGTCAATTCACAAGCTCTGGAGAGGAGTTTTTTTATATGGAATATTTCATGAACCACCGTATATCGAACGGTACGTACAGTGGTGTGAGGGATTGGAGTTCATTGATTATTGTCGAATAACATCTTAATTTGTTGTATTATTGATTAAGCTAGTTTTCAAGATTCAAGGAGGGTTATAGTTTGCTTACACTGAGAAGAGCCGAGCCGCGTCAAAGTAAAAAGCTCAGTCTCACATCGCTGCTTACGGGCTTGGTTACGCTGGTGGTTCTACTAACCTCAAGCATTCTTCTGATCGGTTCTTACGAGTCCAAAAAACAATCATTGATGGAGACTACACTCCATCTGAATTACTACAACGCTGACCGAATGACCAAGACAATGGATTCCTTATTTCAGTCTATGCGCAGTAGTTTGGAATACAGCGCTGCCAGACTCTCCGATGATGATACCTCAACGCCGAAGCAAGTGGATGATTATTTGGAACTGATGCGCAATAGTAGCAATTACTTCAATTCTATCACTGTGGTCGATGCCGACGGGCTGGTCCGCAACGTAGTACCGGCTAGTTTGGGGACATTAGGCGACCGTATTACTTCTAAGGCCAGTTTGGAAGCTCTGGCGTACAAAAAACCTTACATATCCTCCCCCTACATGACCCCAACCACCAAGAGACTAATCGTGTTTATGAGTCAGCCGATTTTCAGCAACAATGGTATATATCGCGGTATTTTGAGCGGCACATTTTATCTGCAGGAGAATAATATTTTGTCTATGATTTTTGGCGACAACAACGTGGACGATTCTGGCTCTTATTATTATATTGTGGATTCAAGCGGGCATCTGTTGTACCACCCGGATAAGCGGCTCATTGGGGAGGATGTCAGCAGTAACAAGGTTGTACAGAAACTTATGAAAGGGGAAAGCGGGGAACAGCAAGTGCGCAACACCCGTAGCGTTGAAATGCTTGCCGGATACTCGAGCGTACCGGCCAACGGCTGGGGAATTGTGGTCGTTTCGCCGATTAGTGTCATTCATCATCAACTGATGGGTCACCTTCGGACAATTCTCGGGTATTCGTTATTTCCGTTCATTATACTCCTGATGGGCGTCATTCTCGTAGCGCGCAAGTTGGCCCGACCTTTTGTCTACCTGGCAAATCTGGTGAGTAGGATGGGCAAGGAGAAGCTTGTATTGCCAGAAGCGAAGCCGCAATGGAGCCGAGAGGCAGATCTGCTAACCAAGGCTGTGTTGCTTGCCGTGACGGATATTCAGAAGCAGACGGATCAACTGACCCAAGAGGCTGTGACGGATGCTCTGACCGGTTTAATGAACCGGAGATCATTAGAGTATACGATGAGCCAGTGGATTGCCTCAGGGCAACCGTTTTCGCTCATTGTACTGGATGTAGACAAATTTAAATCGGTGAACGACACCTACGGCCATCTCGTCGGCGACGAAGTGCTGAAACATGTAGCCGAAGTTATAGTTAACTCGTTTCGCCCAGACGATGTTTGCCACCGCTACGGCGGCGAAGAGTTCATCATCTTGCTGCCTCACACTAGACCCGAGGAAGCTTTCACCGTAGCTGAAAGAGTCCGTCGGGCACTGGAACAAAGCAGCGGGCCAATCCCGACACAGGTTACGATCTCCCAGGGAATCGCCCATTATCCCGTTCATGCATTGGAGCGGGAGGGGCTGCTGGAGAAGGCGGATCAGGCGTTATACCTGGCCAAGAGCAGGGGGAGAAACCAGACGATGGTCGCTGATGGTTGAAACAATTGCCTCGAAATATGCGGTACGTACCCCATCCTTGGCATCACAGTGAAAACCTTGAGAAATCAAGGTTTTTTTGTTTTGTATGGAGCTTGTAGAAGTTGAAGCCCTGTAAATAAATATTGCTCTCAAGTATAGTTGAGGAGAAATTGACTCGATACAATAATAAACGCTATAATTTCCTTAGTGCGCAAAAAATTTCCTAAAGATAGGAGGGGAAGCAAATTAAACTAAAAGAAATTGCGAAAAAGGCAAACGTGTCAATTAGCACGGTGTCCAGGATCATGAACAATCAGGGTAATTTCAGTGAAGAGACACGCAGAAAAGTATTGGAAATTGCTAATGAACACTTAAAACCAGGTGTCGCTCCCTCCAAACTTGCAAATATATCCTATAAAATAGTCGTTATCGTTCCGGGAAATAATGACTTCTTCGACAATGATCCGTCTACCTCTGCCGACTTGAATCACTTGAAGGAAGAATTTGAGGATTATGGTCATCAGATTCATATTGTGAAGCATAGTACGGACTTGCAGTCCTCTCCAGCATATAAGCTTTTAAGTGAGGAAAAGGTGGACGCAGCCATCATTTTTGACCCATTTGTCAATGACAAGGTGTTTGAAGAGTTTGAGAAACTCGGAATTCCGTATTTGCTTACGAATGGAAGAACCTATAAGATCGGTCATAACTATATTGACTACGATAACCGTAAAGGCGCTTATAATGTGATTCGATATCTGCATGAATTGGGGCATCAGAAAATTGGGATCATTGCAGGGCCTAAGCAACATTTGGTGAATTTAAACCGGCTGGAAGGATGCAAAGATGCATTCCGCGATTTTAAAATGCCATGGTCCGAAACCAATGTCCTAATGGGTGCATTTGATCCTGCACATGGATATGAGGCAGTGAAGCAATTGATGAGTGAGGATCCGTCTATAACCGCATTTTTTACGTTTAACGACATCATTGCCTTTGGTGCGATGAAAGGATTGGCTGAGATGAACATCCGCATTCCAAAGGATGTCTCCTTAGTTGGTTTTGATGATTTAAAGCTATCAGAGTTCATGGTTCCGCCATTAACTACCGTCCGACGGTTTAGATACGATATTAGCTCTATCATCGTAAAAGTGCTGACCGAGCTGATTATGAACAAGAATATAGCAGAAGTCCAAATCAGCCTGAAGACTGAACTAATTGAGCGGGAATCATGCGCAAAAGTGGTAAATAAGGGGTAGAGGCAGGCGCTCTACGCTCGATCCGAAATAGCCGTCCTTCAATGACTACAATTCGAGGATGGCTTTTTGGCGTTTCCAGCTGCCGAGGATGATGGTAGAGAATACGCAAGTTGGGATGATATTGCGCAAAAATTTGCTTTGAATTTATATCCGAACGAAGGAGAATATAGTTAACGTCGTAAAACAAGACCGGCCCGCAGTCTGCGGGCCGGTCATTATAATATTATTTACTAGGAGGTTTGAACAGGTAGAGTGTCGTTTGAAGAGGTCGTTGTAAGAGATTGGCGGAAGAGCTTCATGTCTATAACGGCGCCTTCCCTCCGTCTGGATTCTTCGGCGGCGAAGGCCATGAGATGACTCTCTAGAGAGGCTTCCGCAGAAGTTAAGGTACCCACATATCTTTCATTTCGGAGGTCGGAAAGGAATTGTCGCATGATCCCATCGTCGCCTCCTTGATGACCACTGTCACTGGTTGGGGTATGAATGATAGACTGTGTGCCTGATGAAAATTCGAATAGATCGATACAGCCGCTTAGCAAATCACCGCGAATTTCCCCTTTGGTCCCCATGATTTGGATGGTGCGATTTATATCGCGCGTAAACCCGCACATGCTGAAAATAACGGTAACTCCATTCTCGAATTCCATATTAACCGTTTGATGATCCACTACATTATTATCCGTCCGATAGACACATTTGCCATAGGGACCATTCAATATTGCGTTCATTCTATTCGTTTCGGTAGGCGGATCTGTTATGAGTGCTGCAAAGTGATTTAATGTAGGGTCTTGCATATAAAAGCGCAATGCCGAATATGGACAAGTGGATTCCACCTCGCACCCATCCGTACATCGGTTGGTCGATCCAGCAGGCGCATTTTCGATGCGAAAGTGGCCTAAAGAACCAAAGGAACTAACTCTCTTGCAGTCTGCATCGGCAATCCATCGGATTAGATCCATGTCGTGACAAGACTTGGCCAATATCATTGGACTCGAGAGTACATCATTCCTCCAATTGCCTCTTACAAAGCTATGGGCGTAATGGAGGTACCCCACGTTTTCGTTATGTTGAATAGACATTACGTTTCCAATGAAACCGTCATTAATGAGTTGCTTTATTTTATTCCAAAAAGGGATATACCTCGAGACATGACAGATTGAAAGCAAGCGTCTTTCTTCACGTGCGATCTTCTCCATTTCAATGCACTCAGTCGGGTTGTTGGACATAGGTTTTTCCAAAAGAACATGATACCCCTTCCTGAGGGCAGCAATTGTAGGAAGGTAATGGTTCTGATCCTGTGTGCAGATGAGGAGTGCATCGCAAAGCTTGGGCCCGTTCAATAGATCTTCCCATGTTGAATAAATTTGCTCAGAGGTTAGGTTGAATGCTTCCGCAAATCGCGTTCTTCTCTCGTCGTTTGGTTCGGCAACTGCGACTACCTCCGCCTCGTGGGGAAACCTTTGGACATACGGCATATAGGATAAAAAACCTCTTGCTCCTGCTCCTATGACAGCTAATTTGATTGTTTTCATAGAATTATCTCCTGAATATAAGTGTTTAGATTTTTCGATACCATGGCAAACGGGAAAGCGGGACACTCACTTCGACCTGAACTGGGCCTTCAACGATGCTTCCGTCATCACCCAGCCATTGGCCATTCGGGAATTGTATCATTCGAGCTGTTTGCCCCTTATTCATGACTGGTGCTACCAGAATGGCTTCGCCAACCATGAATTGATCTTGAACTGTATGGAAACCTTGACGCGGGAAAACGAATTCCAGACTACGCAGGATTGGGAGCCCATCCTCAGCAGCTTGGCTGGCAAGCTCGGATAGCAGAGGCCCTAACTCCGATCGTATCTGTACGGCGTCCATACACCAGGACAATTCATCACCATTCAAAACCCGCCAGGGCGCCATGGAAAACTGCATCACGGGAAATAAAGCCGAGCACTGAACAAAACGGATAAAAAGTTCAGAATCAAAACGGAAATCGGGTGAATTAATGTCACCATCCATCCCTCCGCCTACCATATCAGGACAGTTGTAGGCATATCCCATCAGGCCCTGGGCAATAGCATTTGGGATAAGTCCTCTCAGTCCGGTCGCAGCATTCCATGTGTGTGTTTTATCGCGTTGCCGCTGAATGAGCGCCTGTCCCCCGAGTTTCCAGCACATGCGCAGTTCGCTAAGGGCGTATCCGATTCCCAATCGGGCATATGACTCACAATCTTCCATTGGGCGAACAGGACGTGACCATGCGACCTCTTTTGTAATGTCATCCATTAGGTCAGGTAATAGAGGTTCTCCTGCATCGAGCTTGAATCCGTCAACTCCGTAATCTTCAATCAGTCTGTCTAACTGCTGTCTGAACCATGCCGAGCCTTCTGTACTTGTATAGTCAACGATCGCACTGTACCCGTTCCACCATCTCCTCAGGACAGGGGCGCCATCAGCATGCTTCATCAAGATGCCCAGGTCTAGTAATTGACGGAATTTAATACTATCGGGACTTACATACGGGCACACCCAAAGCATGATCTTAAACCCTAATTCGTGTAAGGATTTGATCATTCCAGCGGGGTCGGGGAATCGATGCTTTTCAAAGTCCCATGTTCCATAGTCTTGCATCCAGTTATCGTCAATGATTAACACACCGGGGGGCATGCCATTTTGAATAATGGATTTTGCGTAATTGAGGAGTTTTTCCTGTGTCGGTTCGTAAAACATTTCCACCCAGGTACAATATTGCGGTGCCGTGAAGGCTAGTTTATCAGGTGTAACACCGGAAGGGGAAAAATGGTTTTTAGATGCATGGCGGTACGCGCCTTGAAGGGATTCATGTCCTTCTTCAATCCATAGCTTCTGTTTGTGATCGATGGTAAGGCTGCTCTCATTAAACGAAAAGGCAAACGGCTCTTCGCACCAAATATACCTTCCCAGATTAGAGAGTAATAAGGGAGAAGCTTGATTGTCATCCGTAAAACGTAAGTCGCGTGTATGTGGTTGGTCGCCAAACGGCATTGAATGCCCTTCGTTTATAACACCTCCCCACCAGAACTCTCCGGTTTTTTGAGGCAATACAGTGATTGTCATTGCAGACACTCCAATCTGAGGTATGAAATAATTTGCGCAATTATTTACTAACATTATGGATTAATCTATATTTCAATGCAAACCTTTTTTATCTTAATATTTAGGCATCAAATCTTTAAAATGAGGCATTTAAAGGGGGTGTGTGATTGAATTAAAATCAATATGTAAGGAGGCAAAGTGATTTGCAGTCGATATTTACGCAAATTTTTGCCTAAACAACAAATTAGGGGGATGTTATATGAAGAAAAGAAACAAGTTTTCATTCCTGTTGCTAACTGTCTTAACTGTTTTTGCTCTGGTCACAGCTGCCTGCAGCAGCAATACTAACAACACAGCAGATAATAGTCCGAAAAGTAATGCCGGTAATGCTGAGAAAGCGACTGATAAGCCTCAAAAAAACGTAACGCTTACCTATTCCATATGGGATAAAATTCAGCAACCGGCAATGGAAGCCATTGCAAAGGAGTTTACGGCAGAAAATCCAAATATCAAGATCAAGGTTGAAGTTATTCCATGGGGTGATTATTGGACAAAGATGTCCGCAGCTGCTCCTGCCGGTACACTGCCTGATGTTTTCTGGATGCATGGTGGTCAATTTGTCAAATATGCAACAGGTAAATTCATTGAGCCGATCACAAGCAAGATACAGGCTGGAGAAATTGATCTAAATAATTATGCGGCAGACCTTGCTTCCATATATACACTGAATGGTGAAAACTACGGCATACCGAAGGATTTTGATACGATCGGTTTAGCGTACAACAAAGAGCTCTTCGATCAAGCTAAGATCCCTTATCCAGACGATACTTGGGATTATGCCAAGCTTGCCGAGGTTGCCAAGCAATTAAGTCAGCCTGATAAAGGCATCTATGGCTTTGGGGCGAAAATGGACACTCAGACCGGGTATTGGAACGATATATTGGCTAATGGCGGGAGTATTTTGTCTGCTGATATGAGTAAGTCGGGGTACGATGATCCGGCTTCCATTGAAGCTTTGCAGGCCCGGTATCAAATGACTGTCGATGGCGCCTCTCCTACGCATCAGCAAATGACGGATACGGAAGCTACCGAAATGTTCAAGTCCGGCAGATTAGCGATGATTTTCGACGGATCCTGGCGGATCAGCGACATTGACAGCAGCGAAATTATTAAGGGCAAATGGGATTGGGCTAAATTGCCAAAGGGTAAAGTGAAACGAGCTAATATCATTAATGGTCTGGGCAATGTCATGTCCGCAAGTGGTAAAAACAAAGATGAGGCTTGGTTATTCCTCAAGTTCCTTGGATCTGAAAGAGCAGCGCAAATTACGGCGGAAATGGGTGCGGCTATACCGGCATTCAATGGCACTCAGGATGCGTGGCTAACTTCGAGACCTCACTTGAATCTGAAAATATTCACTGAACAGGTGGCTGATGCGACTCCGTATCCGAGTGGTTCGTTAGCTTATCCGGTATGGTTCGCGAAAGAGCCTGAGATTATGTCGCAAGCGTGGGGCGGAGCCATTTCGGTTGAAGAAGCTGCGAAGAAGGTCGCTGAAATGATGAATCAAGCGATAGAAGAAACGAAATAAGCCAGTTATCCAAAATAAAGTGATTCAGGGAACGTTCTTGGAGATTAGGAACGTTCCCGATGAATAGGGAGTGGTCAGATTGAATTCCAGAAGCAGATATGTATGGGCTTATTTCATGATCGCGCCGACTCTCCTAGGCACATTGGTTTTCTGGGGTTGGCCGGTTCTCCAATCAATTCTGCTGGGATTCCAGCAGTCGGAGAATTTCGGGCTCGTTAATCATTGGGTTGGATTTGATAACTATGTGAAGTTATTTAATGACGGAGAGTTTTGGCAGAATCTGCGCAACACTTTATACTATGTTGTTCTGTTTGTACCGATTACACTTGCCCTTTCTACTTTTTTTGCTGTAATGCTGAATACGAAGATTAAAGGATTGTCCGTTTACCGGGTCGTGTTTTTCTTACCTCAAGTCACAATGCCTGCAGCGGCAGCGATGGTTTGGGTCGTCTTATTCGCCCAGGACTTCGGGCTCATCAACCATATATTAGGAACTCGTGTAGCCTGGTTGTCTAATCCCAATTATGCGATGTTTGTGTTGGTTATCGTTGGCGTGTGGGGGGCAATTGGCTTGAATATGCTGTTGATTCTTGCAGGTTTGCAAGGGATACCTAAATCACTCTATGAAGCTGCAGAGATTGATGGCGCCAAGAGAATGGGGAAGTTTCGCTATATTACACTTCCCATGTTGACACCAACACTTTTTTTCACGAGCATCATCCTTTTGATTGGAGCAACGCAAATTTTCGACTCCATCTATCTGATTATCGGGAAGACGAATGTAGCACTTCCATCCGTTCGCTCACTTGTTTATGCCTATTACCAAAACACTTTCGTATATTTTAATCCTAATTATGGCGCAGCAATTATAAATGTATTGTTGTTTATTAACGTCATACTGACAGGGATCCAATTTGCTCTGCAAAAAAAATGGGTCGTCTACGACTAAGAAGGGGGGAGTCAGAAGTGCACATCTCATCAGCGCGGAAGATTAACTCGATTGTTCATATCATTCTAATGATTAGCGCTATTGCTATGCTCGTTCCATTTATATGGATGGTGCTAACTTCGCTAAAGACAACGACGGAAGCCACGCAAATTCCGATCCGTTATTTTCCGGAGGCCCCCAGCTTAAGAGGATATATAGAGGCGATCAAGCAATCGGCATTTCCGCATTATTACTTAAATACAATTTTTACGGCATTAATGAAAACCGTGTTTCCAGTTATATTTAGTTCGATGGCAGCGTATGCCTTTGCACGGATTAGATTTCCAGGAAGCTCATTTCTTTTTGCATTGATTATATCGGTCATGATGGTACCTAATCCTGTTTTTTATACGCCGCAATATATGATGATGAGTGACTTGGGCTTGGTCAATACGGTTACTGCCCTCTGGATTACTTCGCTGATCAGTCCTTTCGCTACTTTTCTTTTAAGGCAATTTTTCCTGACTATTTCTAAGGAATTGGAAGAAGCGGCAGTATTGGACGGCTGCAATCCATTTCAAATTTATTGGCATATCATGCTTCCTTTAGTTAAGTCGGCTTTAGTTGCGATTGTTATTATTCAATTGCAGTGGGCATGGAATGAACTGCAGTGGCCACTTATCATTAACAGCTCACCTGAGAAGATGACTTTGTCATCAGGTATTGCGACGCTAGTCTCTATGTTCGGAACGGATTACCCAGTATTGATGGCAGGCGCCTTTATGGCGGTAGTTCCGATGATCGTCCTCTTCTTTATTTTTCAAAAGCAGTTTATCGAAGGAATTGCATTCAGTGCGCACAAAGGATAAACCGACAGTTTCTTATTTGGCATTCTGAAATCGTTCACACTGATGGATAACAGCGTTAACGAGGAGGTTCTATGAATCCATTATCCGTACAATATACTAGGAAGGCATCATTTAAAGTATTGCTCATCGTATTTTTGTTACTGAGTACGTGCTTTGGGAATGCTGCAGGCACAGTCAATGCGGACCCGGAGCAGGCGCGTGTACCCTCAAATCCATATCCAAGCCCTGAAGTGGATAGTGCACTAACCAAGCATGATTTGACGTATGCTCCAAGTCCGCTTGACAATCCGCTCAAGGGGTTCGCACCTTTCTATCCTTGGGAAACGGAGACCTCATTCCCCCACAGCCTGGAATGGTATTATGTCCCGCTGAAAGCAGTGATGAACGGTCCTGACTCCTATACATTTGAAGCTGGTCTGGAACCGGCATTGAATGCAATTGCGGCAAGAGGGAATCAGGCAGCGATCAGAGTGTATCTTGAATATCCGGGAAAAGAGGATGCCATCCCGGATTTTATTCATGACAGCGGCATTGCCATGCGGCATAACGATACGTTTGACCAAGACGAGCCTGATTACGATGACCCGGCTATGGTAACTTATTTGACGAACTTTATTCGAGCCTTCGGCGCAAAGTATGACGGAGATCCGCGTATCGGATTTATTCATATGGGCCTCGTTGGACTATGGGGAGAGTGGCATACTTACCCTTATGATGAGGATGATGCGGACGGTTTGCCGAACTATATGCCTAGTGCTGAAACTATGGGAACCATTTTCAATACCTATGATTCAGCTTTCAATCAAACTAAGCTTGAGGTTCGGTATCCCGGCTTGCCGGGCGCATCGGAGTTCAATATCGGGTACCATGATGACTCTTTCGGGTATAAGGAAGGTGATCCGCTGCAGAGTGTAACCCAGCCGGAGAGTATGGGCGGAACCTATTACTCGTTTTTGACCAAAATGCTGGAGGCTGGTTCGGAAAATAAATGGATCACGCAATCTGTTGGCGGAGAAGTACGTCCGGAAATTCAGAACAGCTTCTTCAGTGGCGGCACTAATGTGGATAATGCAATGGATGATATTGAACTGACTCATGCAACGTGGATGATTAACCAGGGCGGTATCAGCAACTATAATGCCAATGATCCGGCCGTAGCCGCAGGCGTGAGAAAGATGGGCTACGATCTAAATGTGACGAGCGCCTATTATAATAATGTTGCCCAAGGTGCTCCGCTTAAGGTCGGAGTAGCCATTCAGAATAATGGCGTTGCTCCCTTCGCATATCCTTGGAAAGTAGAACTGGGAGTAAAGAATTTATCAGGGAAGCTTATTAAAGAGTGGGATACAACCTGGGATATGACAAAGGTTATGCCTGTGCAAATTAGAACGTATCCCGAGTGGAATCTTGCTGGTGATCCGCAGTACATCCCATTCGGTGAATCCTATTATTTCGATACCTCTATTGCCGCTCCGGAATTAAATGACGGCTATTATTACTTAGTGATGAAGGTCGTGAATCCGTTAGAAGCTATTAGCAATAAGGCGAAGAAGGTGAGATTTTCGAATACGGATCAAGACACAGAAGGGTGGCTCAATTTGGGACCCGTGCTGATCGGGGAGAGTCATTCAACAACACCTCCAACTTCACCCCCTCTGCCGCCAAAACGTCTGCTTGTGGATGATTATGATGGTACTAGGGCGTGGTCCGGAAGTACCCAAAATGATCTGAATCAATGGACCGGTTCAAGCGGTTTCGCCAACGGGAACGGTGCAGGTGTTATCGAAGATGGCGCACTGGTCCTGCAGTATAAGAATATGTCACGGCTAGAAACCAACATCGGCCGGAATCTTTCAGATACGGGGAAGCTGGTCATCCGGGTG
Source organism: Paenibacillus sp. G2S3 (assembly GCF_030123105.1). NCBI lineage: Bacteria > Bacillati > Bacillota > Bacilli > Caryophanales > Paenibacillaceae > Paenibacillus > Paenibacillus sp. G2S3. The sequence continues at coordinate 5,016,697 of NZ_CP126095.1, read as the reverse complement.
AAAGGAGCCGTTGGCGGAGAGGAGAATCAGGTTAGTGTCAGTATTGGCGGCGTAACGAAGACACTCGGCCAATTCAGTGGAGATACGATAACAACCAGCTATAAAGATATCGTTATCGACTTGCCTGCCCAGGGAGTGGATTTATCGCAGACGATCTGGAGTGTAGCGATAGCACAAGCTACTTGGGATACTACAGGTACCATATATATTGATGAAATCTACTTCACTGATAAGTATGACTCAGATGATGATCCCGGTACTGGACCTGGAACTGACCCTGGTACTAATCCGGGTAATGGTACAGAAACACCAGGGCTGATTGAGAACTTCGAAGCTTATGCGGATAATGCTGCTCTTGGGCAAGCGTGGACAGAAGCGTGGAGCGATAAGTCAGGCTCGGTTACACGGGCGCTGGGCCAAGCGAGCGGAAGCAAGGGTCTCAAGCTTTCGGTCGCAATCCCGGATTCGGAGTGGTCGAATATTATTCATGCTATCCCTGCGGAGCTAAGAGACTGGTCCACTTATGACGGATTAAGCTTCTGGGTAGACAATACAACAACCGATAACAAGAATTTCAGCTTAAATGTTGCGCTGCAGACTCCTGTAGCGAGTGGAGAGTTCGGGCTGAAAGATGGCGGGGTAGCCTTGACGATGGCTACGGATGGAAGCTGGCATTCTGCGTCATTTAATGGAGGCTCGCTTAATGTTCCGGCAGGCTTCAAAGGCGTTGTAAGAATTCCTTGGGATCAATTCTTACAATCCGCTTGGCAGTGCGATGGTGTTCAGGCCGATTGCGCCGCTGTATTGGACCCTAGCGAAGTAACCGGGCTTCAGTTCGGATATCCGCCAGCAGGATATGTTCATAACGTGATCACGATTGATGACATCATGCTCTATCGCGCAGATAAAGTATTGGAGGATTTCGAATCGTACACAGACGATGCCGCTCTGCAGAGTGTTTGGAGAATAGACTGGGAATCAGGAGAACCGTCTACACTCCGCTCGCTTGATAAGGTTTATTATTCGAATGGCAATCAGGCGATGAAATTCTCTGTTGCACCTCCTCCGGGCAAAGCAGCATCCGATTGGGTCAATATCAAACGCGCAGCGTTTACCGGAACAGATTCGAATTGGTCGGCCTTTGATGGACTCACCTTCTGGGTCAACCATACATCATCAAGCAATAAAATTATGGATTTGAATATCTCACTTGTAACCGATGCGCCTAAAGGTGAGTTCTCTTTAAAGGCTGGGGGTGTTGTCAAGTTCTACAATGCAGTAGAAGGCTGGAAGTCAACCACTCTTGGTGGAGGTTCCCTGTCGATCCCACCAGGCTACACAGGAATGGTGAGAATTCCTTGGAGCGCGTTCGCCCAATCCGAGTGGCAGGGCTGCGATGCCTGTGATGCTGCATTCGACGCGAGCAAAGTGCTGCAAATTCAGTTTGGCTTCGCTCCTAGCAATCAGGCTGATAATGTCCTCAGCATCGACCAGATTGGATTATATGCATTAGCGGGCAGAACAGGTGGATCTGGAGAAGGGCCGGAGAATCCTCCAGTTGACCATCCAAGCCAGCCAGACTGGGCAACATCGGCTGGAACCCATGCCTTGGAGTATGCGCAGACACCTGTTGCTAACCCGCTCAAGGGGTTTCTGCCATTCTACGATGCTTCGGAGGAGGCTTATTTCAAAGTAGGCGATGATTGGAGAGATCGCCCTACACAGCTGCCTTACAGCCTGGAGTTCTTCTACTTGCCGCTCAGCAAGCTGATGAACAATCTGGACGACTTTGATTGGTCTGAGCTGGATAAACGGCTTGCAGCGGTCGCCTCCAGAGGCAATCAGTCCGTATTCAGGGTGTACCTGGACTACCCGAACAAACCTTCAGGCATACCGCAATTCCTGCTGGACGAAGGGCTGAAGACTTATGCTTATGATGAATTCGACAATGGTAAAGATGCCACAAGCTTAGCGCCTGACTATAATGATGAGCGTTTACTGGGTGCTTTGGATAATTTCATCAGCGCGCTTGGAGAACGTTATGACGGCGACCCGCGAATCGGATCGGTGATGATCGGATTAATCGGCTTCTGGGGCGAATGGCATACGTATCCGTATGACGGGAATCTGAAATCGCCTAACCTGATGCCAACCGATGCTAACCTGAAGCGTGTTCTTACCGCTATGGACAACGCCTTCGACCAAACGCAGCTCGTTCTAAGATATCCAATGGACAACAGCACGCTTAAGACCAGAAATTTCGATGTCGGTTATCATGATGATTCTTTTGCCTTCCAGACACTCCCGCCAAGTCTGGGCGGACAGGGCTGGCATTTCTGGGGCAGAGTCAATGACGCAGGAGCCACTGAGTTCTGGAAGAATAACACCATGGGCGGCGAGATGAGACCGGAAATTCAAGTGAAGATGTGGAATAATGATCCGCCTAAATATAATGAGCCGTCGACTCCGATCGAAGGGGCGCAGGGAGAGGATTATTACACCAGTCTGGGCTTGACCCATGCATCCTGGCTGATTGCACAGGGGATTTTCCAGACTCCGCTGGATGCTGCGCCTTTGGCGAGAGCTACTGAAGGTTCACGCAGGATGGGATATGAATATTATGTGCCCACCGCTTATCTGGACGCTTCAGATGGAAAGTTGAAGGTGGGAGTAGAGCTTGAGAACAAAGGAGTAGCACCATTTTACTACAACTGGAAGGTCGAGCTTGCGGCCAAATCAGGAAATGACATCATTAAAATTTGGAAGCCGGATTGGGATCTGAAAGACATTCTTCCGAATACGAATGGATTTGATAACAACAAGCTGTTTGTATCAGCTGATAATCCGCAATTAAGTAATGGAAGCTATGAAATATTGCTGCGCTATGTGAATCCACTTGAGGAAATTAATGCTGATGCCAAAACATTCCACTTCGCAAATACTGAGATGGATGAAAGCGGCTGGCTGAGTCTGGGTAGCGTAGAGGTGACGAATAGTGCCGCCCAGACCTCAGTAAGGGTTACAGGCTTAAAGGGGAATACGCCGGAGCAGTTGCAATTGGCTCCAGGTGCAAGTAAGCAGATAGATGTTAGTGTAGTTCCGGCAGAAGCCGGCAATTCAAGGGTAGCATGGTCATCAGCAGACCTTAAGGTTGCTTATGTATCCGCCGCAGGCCTGCTCACGGCAGTGGGTGTCGGCCAAACTGTTATTACGGCGAAGTCTTCCGATGGCAATTTGCCAAAGAGCTTTACTGTGATTGTGACAACTGAACCGAACCCGCCCACCGGTGGCACACCAACGCCAACACCAACACCAACAGCAACACCAACACCAACACCAACACCGATAGTAACACCAACATCAGCACCTGTATCTACAACGCCAGTTCCTGCAACACCAGCACCTGTAATCCAGAATAATGGAATCAATCTGGAGCTGGCTGAGACAACACTTAAGCGGACAACGAATAAGGATGGGGTAAGCGAAACGATAGCAGCTGTTGATGTGAAGAAGCTGCAGGATGCTTTTCTAGCCCTTCAGAACAATCCGACTGCAGCCAAATCAGGTTCAGTAATCATTAAACTGAAGAGTGACGGCGGAAGTGTGAAGGTTAATATTCCATCCTCTGCGTTTGCAGGTGTGGTGGATGAATTGTCGGAAGTGTCCGTTGTGATTCAGACGGATTCTGGAAGCTACAAGGTTCCGATCAAAGTTCTAGACGTAGCGGCGTTAGCGGCGAAGCTTGGCGTAAGCCCGGCAGATATGACCATAAGTATAGTTATAGACCGGGTTGCAGGCAGCAGGGCAGAGCTATTGTCTGAGCAGGCGGGCAAAGAAGGTCTGACCTTGCTTACTCCAGCTTTCGATTACAGAATCTTAGCGCAAGCAAACGGTCTGTCGATTGAGCTGGACAGCTTCGGCAGTACCTATATCGAACGAACCCTTATTCTTCCGGGATCAGTCGATCCGCAGCAAACCACTGCACTCCTGTTCAACCCAGATACAGCGGCATTAAGCTTTGTTCCGGCCCTGCTGCTTCATAATGGCGGAACTACCGAAGCTGTAATCAAACGGAACGGAAACAGTATTTATGTAGTAGCTTCGGGTACTAAGACATTCACCGATCTTCATGGGCACTGGGCACAATCGGACATCGAGCTCATGGCCTCCAAGCGGATTATAAACGGTGTTGCAGTTAACAGCTTTTTACCAGACAATCTGGTAACCCGCGCAGAGTTTGCGGCCATTCTCGTTCGTTCCTTGGGACTTAGTTCTATAGGTAAGGTAGCCGCCTTTAAGGACGTATCTACAGGAGACTGGTATGCGGGGGCAATTGCAGCCTCGGCTGAGGCAGGGATCATTGAAGGCTTCAGTGATGGTTCATTTAGACCGGGTGAAGAAATCACCCGTGAACAAATGGCTGTTATGCTGTCTAGAGCGCTGGATTATGTGGATAAATCCGTCCCGGCAAGTGATGGGAATGACACTATTCTCGGGAAATATACGGATAAAGATTCTGTCAGTTCTTGGGCAAAACATCCGGTAGCCGAACTGCTTACTGCACAAATCATCCAGGGGAAATCTACAACGATAATCGATCCAGCTGCCCATGCAAGCCGGGCTGAAGCTGCTGTCATGATCAAACGGCTGCTGCAGTACGTCCAATTTATGAACTAAATAGTTGAGTGGAATACAGGAGCACATGATATGGAATTCATGTGCTCCTGTTCCAGCTTAGAGGTCAATACATATTGTATCCGCTTTCATATATTTAGTGTAGACTAGCAATGAGGCTCTATGGTGAAGGAGGTAGCGGTTCATGAAGAAGCCCGCTGTCACTATTATAATTGCGATCTTTTTCCTATCTATAATCTACATGCTGTACAGCGAATATTTCCGCCCGGACGTGTCCGGTCCGCAAGGTTTACAGAATGCTAATGCAGCAAATGAACGGGCGGGAGATGCGCCGGAACCCTTCGTCACCTTGAAGGTAATTATGCCTGGCGATTTGTCGGCACGAATGGGTGATTTCGTTGAAAATGAATTGAATGAGAGGCTTAAAAAAGATTTAAATATGAAGCTTGAATTGACTTATATCCCATGGTCCAATTATCAGCAAAAACTGGAGCTGGCCTTATCCACTGGAGAAAAATATGATCTGTTCTGGTATGGCGCATCATTCGTCACTGTTTATAAAGGTTATATTCAGCCTCTAGATGAGCTTCTGGATCGATATGGCCAGGATCTTATTAAACACATCCCCGAAGAAAATTTTAAGCAGAACGTGATCGATGGCAAGCTTTGGGCGATACCGTCTCAGGCATTTACGTCTGCGGGGAAATTCTCTTCAGTTATGGTCCGCCAGGATCTGCTGGAGAAGGTCGGCATGTCAGAAATTAAGACAATCGCTGATTTGGAACTGTTTTATGAAAGAATGCAGGTGATAGATCCAAGTTATTATGGCTATCTGGAAACAGACCGAGGGCATGAAATGTTGTGGCGTGAATTGACAGACCGAAACTACTCTTCATTGGATGAGCGGCTGTTATTTATGGTTGATGAGGATTCTGGAGAAATTTTGAGTTATGTGGAGTCTGATTTATACAAAAAAGTAGCCCATTTACGAGAGTCATGGGTGAAGATGGGAATCATCGACAAGAATTTGGTGGGTAATCCGGCAGCAAAGATCGATCAGGAGAATGCAGGTAAGCTTCTTTTCCGGGTAGGTGCAGTATCGAGGGCGATGGAGAACCTGCAAACGGTACGGAATGCCGATCCAAATGCGAGGCTTCGCGAGTATTATCTTGCTAAGGAGAAGCCAAAGTTTATCACTACCCCAAGTAACGAAGCCTTTATGATTACGGCCGCAGCGGAAAATCCTGAACGCGCAATGATGTTTATGAATTGGATTCTGCAAACCCAAGAGAATTATAATTTTATTATTTATGGAGTACAGGGAAAGGATTATGAACTTGAAAAGGGGAAAATTAAGCAATTAACGAATGACCAGCTGATGTACGAATGGATGTGGCGTAATAAGGACTATTTTATCGCACCTGCCAGTGTAGAGGACGATATTATCCATGACTTGCTCAAGAATGACGAAAACTCCCGCATTTCCAGACTATTCGGATTTCATTTCAATGAGGCGTCTGTCAAGAATGAGATAGCGCAGGTAATGGCTGTATATAAGGAAAAATTCGAGCCAATCAATTTTGGATTAGCCAATTATGAAGAATATTATCAAGATGCAATTACAGATCTTAAGAAGGCAGGCTTTGACGTTGTTTATACTGAATTAAAGAAGCAGTTCTCAGAATTTGAGCGCGGGCATCCAGATGCTGAACCCGGCTTTGAGAGGACAATTGATCATGAGTAGATTCAGCATATTCACAAAACTAATAGCCACTTTGTTGATTTTACTTATCCCGATCCTGCTCCTGTTTGCGGTGTCGAATCGAACAAGCAAGGATGTACTGACGGAGGAAATTATTAAGGTAAAGCAATATCAGATTGAAACGTTCGCTAATCAGTTGGATCAGTTGTTTTTTCGGCTGGATACCTATAAGAAAATGCTGTACGAAAGTACGGATGTACGAAATTTGGCATACCCTGATTTGCTTGATGATGTTCTGGATAAATACAGAACCAACCGAACTGTCTCTGAAGAAATAAACCGTCTTGCCGGTTATGGTGACTGGAAAGCAGTGATCGCAGTTCTGTATCCTCGTACCGGAATTGTCATCAAAAGCAACTCCAGCTTAAATGCACTACCAAAAGTGCTTCCCGCGCAGGATACATTTTGGCAATACTATTCCGATTCTAATGAGGATTATTTCCTGGGGATATTGTCTTATCCCGAAAAATCAGCGGAGTCAGGCGAGGCGCATATGCGAGTCGTGCTTAAATTTGGTGTAGCCGAATTGCGGAGAGCTCTATCTGAATTTAAAACGAATGGTTCAGGAGATCCGTTCCTGTACCATCCAGGTATGGACCCTATTTATAATTACTCCGTAAATGTTAATCAAATTGATGAATTTCTTCCCCGGCTTGGAGAGATCGACCACTCGTTGGAAAGCGGATACATGCTGCTAAAATCCGATAAGACGAGGTTTCAGGTTCACTATCAAAAACTGGAATCATTAGGTTGGTATCTTGTTGATTATGTACCTATCAGTAATATTATGGCACCTATCAGCCGAAATCAGACTATGTTTTATGTGATAAGCGGTATGCTTCTGTTTATGGGGGCGTATCTTGCTTTTGTGATGTACAGGAATATTCAAATCCCCTTCCGGAAACTGTTCAAGAACATGAACTTGATCGAAAAAGGCATCTATTCCGTAAGAATGGTGGACAAACCTGAAGGGGAATACCGTTTATTGTATGAAAAATTCAACTCCATGGCCTCTAAAATAGAGGAACTGATCGAGGATGTGTATAAAGAGCAACTCCGGTCAAAGGATGCGACGCTAAAACAGCTGCAATCGCAGATCAATCCGCACTTTTTGTACAATACCCTTGCTTATATCAAAAGTATGATTGAGCTCAATGAAGACCAGGCTGCGGTTTCGATGACCATGAATTTGAGCAAGTATTATCGTTACACGACTAAAACGGGGAATAAGATGGTACGGCTGAAAGAAGAGCTGGATTTGATCCATTTTTATCTGGAAATACATTGTATGTTGAGAGATGATTTTGAATTTCATATTGAGGTTGAGCCGCAGATGGAAGACTTGGAAGTTCCGCGGTTAATTGTTCAGCCGCTTGTCGAAAATGTAATCCTTCATTCGTTCAAGAATCATTCCGACTATGGAATGATTCATATCCGTGTGTGGAGAGAGGAAGGTATGAATCATGTATCCGTTGAGGATACGGGCACAGGAATTGATTATTTAGTGATCGAATCTATCAGAATGAAGATTCAGTCCACTAACGAAGAAATAGAATCCGGACTCAAAAATGTTCATCAACGTCTGCGTTTGATGTATGGCAGTGACTCAGGCGTGCTGCTTAGTCAATCGAAGCTGGGTGGACTTTGCGTAGAATTATGTTGGAGCAGCAGGGAAGGTGAGTCTTGACCTAAGGAGGGGAAAGGGATGTACCAAATATTAATTGTAGACGATCATACCCATTTGGTAGACAGCCTGGCGATTGGACTTCCGTGGGAGAAAATGGGGATCACCAATGTCTATAAGGCATATTCCGGCGAGGAGGCCCTGGAGCTGCTGAATTACCATTCCGTTGATATTGTGGTAACGGATATTCATATGAATGGAATGACAGGCCTCGAATTGATCGCCCGAATAAATCAGAAATGGAAAAATACGAAGGCCGTTATTATTACCGGCTATGATGAATTTCAATATGCGAAGGAAGCTATCCAACAGCAAGTAGCTGAATATCTGCTCAAACCAGTCTCGAACGAGGAACTGGAGCAAACCCTACGCAATATTATCGTTAGGATTACAGAAGAAGGAAATGAATTGTTGAATCAGCAAAAATTCGTTTACCGTTTCCGGGAGAGCTTGCCCAAATTAAGAGAAATGTTATTGTTTGATTTGATCTCCGGCAAAAATTATCCCCTATCTGTTTTGAAGGACAAGATTCAACTATACGAGCTTCCCTTTTCTGTTGAAAGGGAGACCATTCTCTTATGTATGAGAGTGGAGGAGGATTATTCAAATACGGATCTTTATAGCCTCTCATTGATTGAATATGCTATGTATAACATCGTAGAGGAAGTTTTTTCGGAGAAATTTAATATCATGCACTGTAAAGATTCACATGATTATTTGATTTTTCTGGTTCAGACCAATCTTATGGAGCAATCAGACAAAGCGGGTTCCGCTATCATAGAAGACTTGGCCAGACTCTCCCAACATCAGATCAAATTGTATTTGAAATCGAAAGTTTCCCTGGTCATTAGCGATTGGGGAGGTTTTCCAAAAGACATTCTATCTATGTACCATTCTGCTTTATCGATATATACCGATTATATCGGCTATCAAACGGAAAGTTTTTTTCATGTGACGCAAAAGAAAGAAATCTTTGAAATCCAGCCGCTGGCAGAGCTTTATCGTCCCCAAACTTTAATGGAGTTAATCGATATCGAGCAATGGACGGCATTTGAGAGTAAGCTGAAACTGATATTCAGTGAACTTGAAGGGGCGGGCAGTGGAGCCCGTGAATACGGGATTGAAATCTATGTCACCCTGCTGCAAGCATACGCTTATTATTTGCACAAGAAAGGCAAACGGATCTTTGAGGTGTTTGGAAGAGATATCGAGAAGATGCTGAAAATGGATGCCAGCTGGAGTGATGAGCCGTTAAAAGAATGGGCCTTCAGTAGCTATGTCCAAATCAAAGCATTTAGTGACAGTCGCTCGGACAATATACGTTCTGATCTGATGGAGCGAATCCGCCGGTTTATACAAGGAAATATAAAAGATATAACTCTTCAAGCGGTAGCCGATAATGTTAATCTTCATCCAGTATATGTATCTAACCTGTTTAAACAGGAAACAGGAGAGAACTTCTCGAACTATGTGCTCCGTTTGCGAATGGAGAAGGCGGTTCAATTGTTGAAGTACAAGGACTTGAGAATCAGTCAAATTGCGCATGAAATAGGCTATCAGAAACCACAGTATTTTATTAAGTTGTTTAAATCCCAATATGGGATGACGCCGCATGAGTTCAAGAACAGTTTATGAAGAGGATTTATGGCGAAAAAATCCTGCATGATTCTGAGTACCTTGAATTTTAGCTAATCTATCATGTTCATTTACAAACAAAGGAGCGATCATCCAATAACCGGATGATCGCTCCTTTGTATAATCCAATGATTAAGTTTCAATTAATGACCCATTCCGTGATTGTTAACGGTGTAAATTGTGGAACCCGAATCGACAGCGGAAGCACTTGCAGAGGCGATCATTAAGCTGGAACTAATCAAGATTACGACTGTAAGCAATAACATTTTCTTTTTCATTAGTTAACTCCCTCTCTATTATAGTTTTCATTATGTTGTGATGCACTTGGAGCTGTGATTGGTTAGCATCATCTCTAAGGATCTCAAATAATGCTGCTGCTTTCTTAAAGCCTGTATCATCTTTCAGCGTAATACTTAATAGTAAGGTCTCCAGAATTATGTTTATCGCATCGAACGTATTCTCCAGTTTGTAGTGGTACGTCGCCAGCAAGAATTTGTAATCCACAAAATATCTTATACTCTCTTTAGTTCCTCGTGCTCCTATGTCGTTTGCGTTGATTTCGAATTCTCTCAGAATCCAATCTACGGAATAATTATATTTTATTGAGGATTCCAAGATGGTTATAAGTCCTGGCAGTAACTCTTCCTCAGCGCTGTTTCTAATAAATTGAACATATTCATTTAGGACCCCTTTCTGGCCTTCCAAAAGGTCGAGTACGTAGGTATTGGCTTTTGCAATATTACGGTAGTATTTGACTTCATTAATTCCTTCTTCATCTAACCCTTTGATCCAGCCTAATTCAGCATATTTTTGAATACACATTCTAGCTTCAGGATACTTACCGAGCTTTTGCAGTGCGATTCCTTTTGAACATAAGCTAAATCCAAAATAATAGGGAATACTCCGCTTCAGGTTTTGTTCTCTCAATGTGTCACTGCTTGTCTCATATATGAGTGCAATCTGGGTGATCAATCTATCTGCAATTTCAATCATAGCATCCCAATTTTCCAATGAAAAAGATGCCTTAAGCATACAAGTTAAGGAATCAGCATTTAATCCATCCAAATCCAACTTCAATGCGATCTTCCTTTCTTCTATGTATATCATTCATCTGTTATTGCTATGTTGTTTGTATCTCTAAACTATTCTTTATTTTACCAATATAGTAAGTGATTTTCATCACTGGAACAAGGAAACAAGAGTTTTTTTATGATTGTCCAATATAACCAGGGTACAGTGTTTTCACTAAGTTCCATAGAATCGAGGGAATTATGTTTGTTATGCTGTTTATTTGCCCCTCTGTTTTTGGGTTATTTGTACGTAAAATACCGAAATGTACCTATCTTGGAAATCCATATTCAATTATGATCTTTCCGAAAGAAAGCGCTATCAAAGTAATTTTAACCACATTTCATGAGGGGGTAAGGATGATTTGAAGCGAATGGGAAAAAGATTGGGTATGAGTCTGCTAGTATTCATTATTGCAGCGGCACAGTTCGGTTTTACAGGAATGAAAGGTAACGTGGCGCAAGCGGCGGAGAAGAGTTTGGCTCAAAAGCCGTATATGGGCTGGAGCAGTTACAGTATGCAAGTGTATGATGGGGCAGGAAACTGGACATCGGCGGAGAGCGTTAAGAAGCAATCGGACGCGATGCATGAGAAGCTGCAAGCCCATGGATATGAATACATTAATATTGATGCGGGCTGGAATGGCGATATGGATGAATACGGGAGACCCATTCCTAGTGAAGTCCTTTATCCGAACGGATTTCAGGAGGTTATTGACTATGTTCATAATAATGGACAAAAGATTGGGATCTATCTGATCCCGGGGGTATCTATCGATGCATATAACCGAAATCTTGAGGTGTATGGGACAGGCGGCGAATGTCGTATTCAGGATATTACGGCCAAGCCGCTTACCATTATGGATTATTGGAATTCCTACACCTATAAAATTGATTTCACGAATCCCTGTGCCCAGAAGTATGTGGATTCCATTGCAGATTTGCTTGGTGAGTGGGGGATTGATTTCGTCAAATTCGACAGCGTAACCCCTGGGTCGGGGATTGACAACTTGAGCCGGGATGCACGCGGCGATGTAGAAGCATGGTCCAAGGCTTTGGATAGAAATAACATCTGGTTTGAGCTGTCCTGGGCGCTCGACCACAATTACGTAGAATTCTGGAAAAAATATGCTAACGGATGGCGAATTGATTGGGATGTTGAATCTTATGACGGCAGTGGGTTAACAGCATGGCCGAGTATTTCTCGATTATTCCCCAAAGCAGCACTTTGGTGGCGGGACGCAGGCCCTGGTGGCTGGAACGACTTCGATTCTCTGAACGTTGGTAACGGCTCCATGGATGGTCTGACCAAGGATGAGCGGAAGACAGCGATGACGTTCTGGTCCATTTCCTCCGTACCGCTCTATACAGGGAATGACATGACACGGCTGGATAGTTATGGACTAGAACTGCTTACAAATGATGAGGTAATTGCTGTAAATCAGGCGGGACGTCCTGGTCATCCTGTATCGATGGATACCCAGCAGCAGGTCTGGTATGCCAATAATGGAGATGGGACCTACAGCGTAGCTCTGTTCAATCTGGGTAGTCGGGGTGCGGAGGTTAAAGTCAAATGGAGTGATCTCGGCCTTGAAGGTCCGGCTTCGGTACGCGACTTATGGAGTCATTCCGAGCTGGGAACCTTTGAGAAGGAATTTAGCGGTGGCATCCTTGAACCCCATGCCTCTCGCATGCTTAAAGTAACCGCGCTAAGCGGGACATCGGCTGTTAATAACGATGATACAGGGATGCGCTACAGCGGAGATTGGAAGCGAAATGGAGGCAAGGAGCTGTTAGAAGGGAAGCAGGATCTGAACATTACAATTAAGGATTCCTCGGCTGCTGCTACCAGTACTCCTCAAGAGGATGCTCTGAACTCTGTGGCTGACCCTGCTGCGGATTCAGCTTCGGCAAACAATATCACGGTTACTAATGTGGTTTACATTAATGATAATGACAGCAATATTAAATACAACGGCTCATGGCAGGTAAGCTCCTCTCGAGAACATGCGGATTACAATAACGATGTACATTATACCGAGATTGACGGCGATTCTTTTGACTATACCTTTACGGGGACAGGCATTGAGCTGCTGACGGAAAAGCATGAATCGCAAGGAGACATGATTGTTACATTGGACGATGGGGCAACACAGACTGTAAATGCGTATACAAGTGGACCTAGAGAGGTACAACAATCTCTTTATAGTGTAACTAGACTTTCTAACGGGCCTCACACGCTTAAGGTGAGCAAGGGCTCGGGAAATTATATGCTGCTCGACGCGCTGAAAGTGACAACAGAAAGTCCGGCAGGGGGTCAGAACAGTTCCATTACTCCGACATCCGCTGGTTTTGATAAAGCAACGGAACAACAGAAGGATGTCACAGTCACGCTTAATCTGAATGGTAATACGCTGAGTAATATCGAAAATAATGGAGTGGCACTCCATGAAGACGATTATACGGTGACTAATGATAAATTGACCATCAAGAAGGAATATCTTGCGCAGCAAGCTGCTGGCTTAGCAAGTCTGAACATCATCTTTAACGCCGGTGATCCACAGACACTAGCGGTACACATTAGCGACTCTACAGGCATTCGTTATGTGATGATTAATAACGATGATTCGACAATCAAATACAATGGCACCTGGAACCGCAGTAGTGGCAGAGGATTGGGTGACTATAAAGACGATGTGCAGTATACGGAGCAGAACGGTGATTCTTTCGAATATACCTTCAGAGGAACGGGGATTCAGCTGTTCACGGAGGTAGACGGGTCACAAGGAGATATGGATATTTATTTGGACGACGAATTCAAGGAAACTGTAAGTGCTTATCATAACGGACAATTGTCACTGCAGAACTTGTACAGCATCTCTGCTCTTTCGGATGGATTGCACACGCTCAAGGTCGTGAAGAAATCGGGCAGATTCATGCTGCTTGACATGCTTAAGGTGGAGATTCCGAATATGATTAATCCGATAGCAGGGAGCTTTGATAAATCGCCTTCTGCTCAGGAGGACATTGAGGTGACACTTCTGCAACAGCCAGAAAGCTTCATAGGCATTACGAACGGATCATATCATCTGGTTCCTGGGACCGATTATACGGTAGCTGGTGACCGTGTTACACTGAACAAATCTTATCTTGCAGCACAACCAGTGGGGAATTTGATCCTTAGCTTTACTATTGGTGGCGATTATCTCAATGACGTGCATTCAACGACAGTGGACGGCGATTTCTTTGAATATACCTTCAAGGGCACTGGAATCCGCCTGATTACACCTACGGGTCCAAATCAAGCTGAAGTAGATATTTATGTGGACGGACAACTAGTTCATACCGCAAACGCTTTTAGTTCAAGCCGGCTAACTAAACAGGAGATTTACAGTATTTCTGGATTAGCAAGTGGCTTACACACACTTAAAGCTGTCAAGAAATCAGGTAAACTCATGCTGACGGATCAATTGATATTCACAGTCCCAACCAGCGATGGCGGAACAACGAACCCTACGGAACCTCCAACACCAACACCAACGCCGGCAGCAACACCGACACCAACTGATGCAGGAAGCCCGTCTATTCCAGTTCAGCCTTCAGCCACACCTACCCTGAGTCCGACGCCAACTCCGGTATCTGGAACTGATGGGAAGGATGACACCGAGACGATGCAACATTCGGCGTATATCAACGGCTATCCGGGCGGCTTCTTTAAACCTGATGCTCCCATTACTCGTGCTGAGATGGCAACCATCCTAGCGAAGGTAGCTGAGAAAGAGGCCACTGGATCAGGCGTAACATTCAGTGATGTACCCTCCAGCTATTGGGGGACAGATGCTATTGCCAAAGTAGCTAAGATGGGACTAATGAAAGGTTACAGCGATGGCACTTTTAAGCCTAATCAACCATTGACACGTGCAGAAATGGCTAGTTTGGCGGCCATACTGAGCCCGAATTCTACAACATCGGGCCGTGGCTTCTCTGACATCACAGGCCACTGGGCACAGGCGGCGATTCTAAAAGCTCAAGATATAGGCATAATGAATGGCTACAGTGACGGAACTTTCCGCCCCAATTCCAAGCTTACTCGTGCGGAAGCCGTTACAGCTATCAACAGAGTTTTGGGCAGAGGCCCGCTAATGGGGGTCACACAGCCAGGGTGGAACGATGTTCCAGTCTCCCACTGGGCATTCAGTGATATTGAGGAGGCTTCGACCGACCATATCTCGAAGCCTAGTACACAAGGCGGAGAACAGTGGACAAAATAAGTTGAGCGATGAATGAACGGAGGGGCCTTCTTTGGCCCCTTTTTTCTGAATGATATGAGACGAGAAAAAGAAGGGAAGATGAGCATGAATATTCTAATTACCGGAGCAAGTGGATTTATCGGAACGGCTCTAGTCAAGTATTTGGCGGATAAACATACAGTGATTTGTCTGTCACGTCAAGCTCCGGAAGGGGCTTTTAAGTATGTTCAGGGTTCTTTTGATTCGGTGAAGGATTTGAGCGGGCTAGACTATCCCAGATGATCATCCCTGCTTGGCAGCGGATGCCTATGGGCTGAGCAAGGGGATGGTCGAGGAGTTGACCCGGTATTTTCACCGCAGTCATAAAGATACCGACTTTATTAATCTTCGCTTTGGAGCTGTAGCCTCCCCAGGCTGGATTCCTCCTGTCTTGGAAGCTGGGTCCAAACCACCGCTCCCGTTCATCACACTGGCGCATGTCCATGCAGAGGATGTGGTGGAGGGAATTACTGCGGCACTGGAGGCTCCACACGTCATGCGAGTGAACGGAATCAAAAGAATTAACGCGTCAAAAAGATAAAAAATCGGAGTTGCCGATAAAAAGGAGTGATAACAGCGTATATCTTTGCTTTTTATCCAATTCTGAAAGTTTGAAAAGCTATAAAATTGGCCTTGAACACTTGACTATTAAGTAAAATGTTTTAACCTATGGTAATGATAGCGCTATCGAAATGGGTTTAGGGGAGGGGTCACTACGCTTAAATATTCCAATATCTTTCGAAAATTTTTAATCTCTTATGTGGTCATTTTGGTCATACCCAGCATTGGTGGATACATGTCCTACCTAACCTCGATCTCCGTGACACAGTCCATCTCGATTGAGAATGGAGTCACTCAGCTTCAGAAGAGTCAGGAAATATTGGAGCGCCGTATGGCGGAGGCTGAAGGTTTTACCAGGCAATTGGCTGTCAACCAGGAGTTAAATGTACTCATGAATGAAAACGAAAATGAGACGAATGTTTATGGTATTTGGAAAACAATGCGGAATGTTTTGACCTTCGGTCAGACTAATGATTTTTTGCAAGACTATTATATTTACCTCGCCAATTATAATCTAATTCTAACCCCAGGCTCTTCTTACCGACCGGAACATTACTACTCTAATTTTAACTATAAGGATCTTTCGCTACAGGATTGGACCAAAGAAG
This sequence comes from Paenibacillus sp. G2S3, assembly GCF_030123105.1. Classification (NCBI taxonomy): domain Bacteria; kingdom Bacillati; phylum Bacillota; class Bacilli; order Caryophanales; family Paenibacillaceae; genus Paenibacillus; species Paenibacillus sp. G2S3. The sequence goes on along the minus strand of NZ_CP126095.1, from coordinate 5,000,456 downwards.
TGCTTGAGAAAACCCACCGCGGCGAGATCAAGCCACTCAGTGATTTTGTTAGCAGGGGGATGGAAACCTCGGTCATTACATATATGCAGTCTCTCCCCTTGGATAGCTTTAACGATTCCTCGCCGGCTGTCGCGGTAGTGATTATTGATGAGAAAAATATTTCGAACCTGCTCTCAGGCCTGACCGAGCGATACGGAGGCTGGGTACATATAAGTGATGCCAAAGGGAATACGATTGCTTTACAAGGCAGCGATGAGCAGAAAATGATCCAAATGACGGACGATCCCGCTTTTGATAAGAACAAGGTTAGTCAGTTTTACAAGGACGATTTGGTGATTACTACCCGATCCGATTCCAATGGCTGGGTCTATCAGACAGGGATTCCTCAAAATATTTTGATGGAGAATGCGAACAAGATTAAGAGAATCTCGATACAAATTACGGGAGGTACGCTAATCATCGGCTTGATTGTAGGACTGATATTAGCATATCGTAACAGCGCTCCAATCAACCGCATGCTTAGCGTAATGAAGGACCAATTCGGCAAGGAAGAGGCCTCTGCAAAGAATGAATTTGACTTTCTAAGCGGAAATATCGCCAATATGATCACCAAGAACAAGCTGCTGGAAACCGAACTTAATCGCCAGCTTCCCTTGGTCCGAGATGCATTCCTGAAGCGCCTGCTAGCAGGTGAATTCAAAACGAATGATGAGATTCTCACAGCCGCCGAGCAGGTGGGGATCAGCTTGAAACAGAACAGTGGGTACGTAGGAATCGTGCAAATTAACGGCTATGCCGGTATGGACAGTGTTGAGATTCTTAATGAGCTGAGTGCTTCCCGTTTGCTGCTGAAGCAGTCCCTATCGGATCTCGGAGTGGATGTACTAATGACGGATATGGGCTCTGACAAAGTTGTAACTCTGTTTTTCTCCAAGGAAGAAGAGACTAAAGCGCATGAGGCAGAGAATATCACTCACATTCTGGAGAATTTGGCGCAGTACGTTTTTAATGAGTACCGTATTACTACTCAGGCGGGCTTCGGTGATCTTTTCACAGAAATAACGGAGGTTAGCCTTTCCTTTGACCAAGCCAAGCAAGCTCTGGAATATGCCGTCTACATGAATAAAAAAGGAATTGTCTGGAGTAGCGAAGCCCAAAATGAGAATACGACCTACTATTATCCACTGGATACAGAGCAACGTCTGATCAGTACTATTCGGGCTGGAGAGCTAGAGGAGGCTAAACGGATTGTCCGTGCGATCGTTGCCCAGAACATGGAACAGCGTGAATTATCCATGGAAATGAAGCAACAGCTTGTTGGTGAAATAAAAGGGACGTTTCTTAAGCTTCTGGATCAAAAGGCTTTTACAGAATACCTAGACATCGAGAGTGTGAAGCGGCGGATTATAGACATTGGTTCGTCGGAACGGCTTGAAATAATTCAGACCGAATTTTTTGTCATTATGGAAGAGCTGTGCGGACTTATTGCAAATAAAAAGAAGGATGTTCATATTCAGATTATTAAGCAGATCAAGGAATATACCGTAGAGAATTATTCGGATACAGAGCTGAGTCTGTACCGGGTAGCTGAACAGGTGGAACGGCCTGAAAAATATATTTCTCAATTGTTTAAGGAGGTTACGGGTGTCAATTTCTCTGACTATCTGATAAAAGTTAGAATGGATCAGGCTATGATTCTGCTAAAAGATAGTAGGTATACGGTTGATGAGATTGCCATGCGGGTGGGCTATAACAGTTCACATTCTTTCAGAAGGGCCTTCAAGCGGTTAATCGGCGTTTCACCGAGCGCTTATAGACAGTCTATTGATGAATAAATAGTTGTTTGGTGAAAATTAAGTATTAGACTGATCCATTAAAAGGAGCAGCGGCGGACCAAGACTTGATAAATAAAGTCTGAACTGCACCCCGTCAAGTAGACAGTACAAATAATCAAAATCGTTTAAACGGCCTTGGTCCTAAATTCCATCGGACTACGGCCGTTTAAATTTGCTTGTAACCGTTCGTAATTGTAAAAGTGAATGTAGGCCTCAATGTCCCTTTTAAGCTCTTCAAAGGTATGGTACTTGTGCAAATAATACTTCTCACATTTTAAGGTCCCCCAGAAGGATTCCATTGGACCGTTATCGATGCATCGCCCAACTCGGGACATACTCTGAACCATTTTGTTGCCATCCAGAAGCTTCTTAAAGCTCAGTGAAGTGTACTGATAGCCTCTATCGCTATGAAGCAATGGGCTGTTTTCTGGGGCTTCTTGTAAGGCGAGTTTCAACGTTTGGAATACAAGTGGATTGTTATTGGAACGCCCTAATACATAAGAGACGATGGATTTATCATGGAGATCGAGAATAGCGCTTAAATACGCTTTCTGGCCGTTGCCATACTTGAATTCCGTTACATCGGTGAGCCACTTTTCATTCGGCGTATCCGCATGGAAGTTGCGGTTTAGGACGTTCTCCGCGACCTGTTGTGGAGTAGCATTGGCATACTTTTTCCTCTTTCTCCGAATAACGGACTGAATTCCCAGGACCTTCATTAGCCGCTTTACGCGCTTGTGGTTAATGGTTTTTTCGGTTTGTCTGCGCATATGCAGAGTTAATTGACGGTACCCAAAAGTGCGCTCCACTTTCTCATAGATGGTCATCATTACCTGGATCAACTGCTCATTCTCCTGCTCACGAGGGCTGGGCTTGCGATTTAGCCATTTGTAATAGCTTGAGCGTGCAATTCCTGCAATTTCGCATAGCCGTTGAATGCTTGCTGACACGTCCTTTTGAAGTGCTTGAATGGCAAGGTAGATCGTTTCCTGCCGTGTTTGATTTAGCGTCGCCTTCTTTCTAGTTCCTCTAACTTTTTTAAAAATGCATTTTCCGTCCGAAGTCGCTCAATTTCGTACTCCATTTGCTTCATCTTGAGTTTCTGTTGGTCGGCCGCCGTTAACTCTTCTGGGGCTTTTTTTCTTCCTCGACCATCCTTTAATGCATCCTGGCCGCCACCTTCAAACTTCTTCACCCATTGGTATACTTGCTGATAGGAGACCTGAAACTGTCCAGCTGTCTTTTGGTAATCATATTGATTGCTCAGACAATACTGAACGATTTCGATCCGTTCTTGCCAAGTCGTAGTTCGCCCTTTTGTCATAGCTTTTCTTTCCCCTTTGTAGGCTGTTAAGCTGCTATGACCATTATACTTGTTAATCCAATTGAAGAGCTGCCTCGTACTAGCAATCTTGTATTTATCGATGATCTGATACTGAGACAAGTCCCCCTCAAGATAGTCCTTCACCGCCTGGATCTTCAGTTCAGCACTGTACCTTTGAAGATGTGTACGGCGCTCCAACCCTTTATATCCATGTGTCTTATATCGACGTTGCCATTTCATTAAAGTCGTCTTGTTAATCCCATATTTCGTCGCAGCTGCTAAAAAACCAATCTCCCCATTCGATACCTCTTCGAGGATGGTGAGTTTCTCCAAAGCGTTATATTTCCCTCTAGACATGAATAAGCTCCCCTCACAGTAGCAGGTTTTTTTATTTCGCCTGTCTACCGTATGGGGAGCATATCAAGTCTTAGACTGCCGCTGTTGTCGTTTAACTAACGTTTCCCGTTAGCTTTGGGGATCACCGACGGTCTAAGCATCACCAATCTCCGATCTCCGATATACGTGTCTACTTTACTTTATTTAATAAGTTTGTCACCATTCTGCTCAATGTCCCTTGGTCGACGAAAGGAGCAAGACTTGCCAGCAGATCTGGGCTAAGATGTTCAGCTTCGACTCCACCAATCAACTTCTCGAGATTTTCCCTGTCCAGAAAAGGTGCGAGGCTTATGATCCGGTCCGCATCGATGGTGCCATCTGTAACCCGGTCTACCAAACGGTTTAACGTTTCTCTGCTAATAAAGGGTGCCAGCCCTTGAACGGAATGCCAGCTCAAGCTGCCCTCTTCTGCTTGTTGTACCAACCGATCTACATGTTCTCTTCCAAGAAACGGGGCAATTCCAAAAAGATTGTGCACTTCTAAGGAACCGTCAATCGATTTATCTACCAGTCGGCTTAATGTGTCGCTGCTGACGAACGGAGCGAGTCCAGTAATGGCATCCCACACAATTTCGCCCTCTTCTGCCTGACGAACCAGTTCATCCAATGTATCTGCTCCAAGGAACGGAGCCAGCCGCATGATCACGTCTAATTTAAGGATGCTGCTGTCTAATCGTTCTGTAACCTTATGCAGAGCGCTTGCTTTTACAAACGGGGCTACTTCTACAAGCTCCTCCACCTCCGCCTCTCCGGTATTGACCATCTCTGCAACTTGTTCCGGCCTGTTCTCTGCGATCTCCTCAACGATCGTTCCTAGGTGCGGGTGCTCCCGATTTTCTGCGTTGTCTCCTGCATTTAAAATGTCGTCTACCGTTTTTCCGAATAACCTCGCAAACAGCGGAAGCGTTCCGATATCCGGTAGCGATTCACCCCGTTCCCATTTCGATACCGCTTGATGACTTACATTCAGTTGATCTGCAATTTCCAATTGAGTCAGATCCTGGTCTTTGCGAAGCTTCGAAATATAAGCTCCAATTTTACGCAAGTCGAGCATTGTATACCTCCAATAAAACAAAATGTACAGTGCGCACTGTCAAAAACAGCATAGCATTTCCGTAAACGCAATCCTATCAAGCGATGGTTGAATGGTCACATGCGCTTTATTCAACTGCCGGTAGAATTGTCCGGATTGAAAATTCACTTTCATTTATAGTTTTTTTCTACAAATCATTTCCATTATCCTGCCGGTTCGTATGTGAGATCCCGTATAACAAGCGATGCTATAGGGCGATAAGAAGAAATCACAGGGGCCACCGGTAAATCAAAATTAGGGGAGTGCATTAAATGAATCCAGTGATTGGAGGGTTATTTGTCATGCTTATTTGAGTCCGAACCCTGATTCCGGAAAAATGGCCGTTCTACAGCTATTTTGTGCTCCCTGAATAAGGTAATTTGTACGCTGAACTGCCCAAGTGTACCTTTCATTTAGGGATAAAAGTCATCTATGATCAAATCCTAGAAAGCGCTATCACAAATCACAGACATCTGCTTAGGGGGAATTGTTCTGGAGAAAGAAATAGTATTACATCGCAAGTCGTTGCCGAAAAGCAAGGGTCCTGTATTCTTACAAAATGCTAGTAAAAGCATAAAAAAACACTGGCAATTACATCTGCTAGTAATTCCACCCTTGTTATTTTTTCTCATTTTCAAATATTATCCAATGCTGAACGCTGTCCTAGCCTTTAAGGACTATAACGTCACTAAAGGAATATGGGGAAGCCCTTGGGTCGGATTTAAGAATTTCCGTCTCTTCTTTGAGAATCCTCAGTTTTGGACACTGCTCAAGAATACCATCATGCTTAGTGGCTATCAGCTGCTGGCGGGTTTCCCGATCCCGATTATTCTTGCGCTCATGATTAATGAAATACGGGGAGGAAGATTCAAAAAATTCGTTCAACTCGTGTCGTTTGCACCTTATTTCATCTCGACGGTTGTCATGGTGTCGATCGTTATGCTGTTCCTGGCGCCGCGCCTCGGCTTTGCCAACATTGCACTCAATTTTTTCGGACTGGATTCTATTAACTTCCTCGGTGAACCTGGTATGTTCCGTTCAATTTATGTCTGGTCTGATATTTGGCAGACAGCAGGTTATAGCGCAGTCGTATATTTAGCAGCGCTTGCAGGAATAGATCCAACCCTCTATGAAGCAGCCAAAGTCGATGGTGCATCACGGTTTCAAAAAATCCGCCACGTCGATTTGCCGGGGATTGTGCCAACCATCGTCATTATTCTGATTCTGAACGTAGGGAATGTAATGGCGATTGGTTTTGAAAAGGTGTACTTGTTGCAGAATCCATTGAACCTGGTCAATTCTGAGATCATTGCCACCTATGTATATCGGGTCGGACTGTTGAATGCCAATTACAGCTTTGCAACTGCGGTGGGGCTGTTCAACTCCATCATCAACCTGATTCTCTTATTTACAGTAAACGGCTTGGCGAAAAGAATTACTAAGAACAGCATCTGGTAAGAAAGGAGCTTGTCTATGGCAGCAGCAGTTCAAAAAAGAATCAAAGAATCCGTCGGCGACAAAGCGTTCCTGATCACAATCTATGTTGTGCTCACTCTCGTGGTAATCGCTGTACTTTATCCGCTTATTTTTATCATCAGCAGCTCGATCAGTAGTCCTGCAGCCGTTACTTCCGGTCGTGTCTGGCTCTGGCCTGTAGATATATCCTTCAAAGGCTTCAAAGTGTTGCTGAATACCACAGAAATTATCACCGGTTATGGAAACTCGATTTTCTACACCGCAGCGGGAACGCTGATTAGTATAACTTTGACGGTTATGGTTGCCTATCCACTGTCCCGTAAAGGCTTATTCGGACGGAATATGCTGATGATGATCATCACCTTCACCATGATTTTCAATGGCGGGTTGATTCCCACCTATTTGGTGGTAAAGGAGATGAATTTAATTGACACCCGCTGGGCGCTGCTGATTCCGAACGCTATTTGGGTATGGCAGGTCATTATTGCTCGCTCCTTCTTTCAATCCTCAATTCCAGAGGAGCTCTTGGAAGCCAGTGAAATCGACGGCTGTAGTGATATGCGATTTATCTGGAGTGTAGTGCTCCCGTTGTCCAAGCCGATTCTCGCCGTGCTGGTTCTTATGTATGCGGTAGGTCAATGGAATGCGTACTTCGATGCGTTGATTTATCTGAAATCAGCAGATCTGTTCCCACTGCAGCTGGTGCTGCGAAGCATCATCATTCAGAACAACAGCGCTGGTGGGGCTATGGACGTAGGGAAACTAGTTGAAAAACAACAGCTTTCCGAGCTCCTGAAGTATTCCTTAATTGTGATTGCCACCTTGCCTGTGCTTGTCATCTATCCGTTTGTACAGCGTTATTTTGTGCAGGGGATGCTTGTTGGTTCGGTCAAGGGTTAATCTTTGGATTCTCGTTTTTGGGAAGGAGGTATGCCCGAAGTACACACTTAAGGTATCATCGTATCACCTGCTAAACTACAAAAGGGAGTGATAAGATTTGAAGAAGCAAAGCTTAATAACTTTACTAGCTCTGGTCATGGCGTTTACGGTTGTAATTAGCGGATGTGCAAATAAAAATACAGAGAACGCATCCAGTTCCCAAGGTGGTTCGGATTCGTCTGGCAAGCCTATTAACATCAGTGTGTTTTCTGTTCAGGAATCCGGCATCGATCTTCCGACCAATAAGTTCACAAAATTTGTGGAAGAAAAATTTAATTTCAAATTCGATTGGCAGATCAACCCTTCCGATGGTGCCCAGGAAAAACGCCAGATCTCACTGGCTAGCGGCGACTATCCTGATGCGTATCTGCTTACTCACTACATCGATCAATTCTCGCAGGCTGATCTACTGAAATACGGCAAACAGGGCGTAATCATTCCCCTGAATGATCTGATTGATGAATATGCGCCTAATATTAAAGCAGCTATGGAAAAGAACTCAGATCTAAGAACACTTAATACAGCACCTGACGGCAATATCTACGGCCTTGTAGCTTATACAGAATGTTTCCACTGCTCCTATCCTAGCAAAATGTGGTTGAATACCGAGTGGATGAAAAAGCTTAATCTAGAGATGCCGAAGACTACAGAAGAATTCAAAAATGTCCTGAAAGCTTTTAAAACGCAAGATCCGAACGGTAACGGTAAAGCAGATGAAGTACCGCTGAGTGGTTCCATCGAGGAGTTCGGCGTACGGGTGGTTCCTTTCTTGATGAACGCTTTTGTCTATGATGATGACCGGAATTACCTGAATATGAAGGATGGAAAGGTTCAATCTGCTGCCATTACACCGGAGTGGAAAGAAGGATTGACCTATATTAAGTCTCTGTTTGACGAAGGTTTGATTGATCCGGGTGCTTTTACACAAAACGCTGAAGCCCTTAAGAAAATCGGTGAAAATGCTGATGCAGAAATTCTAGGCGCTGGAGCGGGTATGCACCCTGCGATCTTCGTGAACATCGATCCGGGGAATACCCGTTCAGCACATTACAACCCGCTAGCTCCGATTTCGGGGCCTGAAGGAATTTCCTATGCGACTCATGATGGTGGCGGTGTAGTTCCGGGTGCGAAATTTGTAATTACGAATAAAGCAAGCAAGGAAGCACAAATTGCTTTGATCAAGATGGTGGACTATATGTTTACACCAGAAGGCCAAACCAATGGCGCAGCTGGTCTGAAAGGAACCGATTGGACCGATCCGGTTGAAGGCGATGTGGCATTAGGTAAAGACGTTAAACCGATGATCAAATTAATTCCAGGTGAAGAAGGTGCAGCACCTCGTAATGCGGGCTGGAGCGGTATGGCTCACTTCTATGAGCCTAAAGAATATCGTGATACTTACGTTCAAGGTACCGACATCTTTGCTTCTGACGGTTATGAACGTAGATTGTATGATGCGACTCTGCTGTACGAAGGCCATGAGCCTAAGGAATTGTTCCCAATCTGGTCCATCTGGATTGATCCAAGTGAGATTGATGAAGCCAGCTTGTTACAAACCAACCTGAAGAACTATATCGAACAAAACGAGCTGCAATTCATCACGGGTAACAAAGATCTGAATAAGGACTGGGACGCTTATGTAAAGGGATTGCAGAACTTGAAGCTAGATCGTTATCTCGAAATCTTGCAAAAGGCTTATGACACTTCTAAAAAATAAAATATTGAAATCAGAATCAGGTGCTGTATGATATACCCCAGCATCTGATTTCTTGATTTTAAGGGAAAATATACATTTCTATTCACGGAGGATTAGCCATGACAGATGAGAAACATTGCAATCATTCATTTGTAGTTCCAAGACGAGGACTACCCAATACAAGCGAAAGACTTGCGGGAAAGGAGCCGGTAACTGTCGCCTTTTTGGGTGGTTCCATTACAGAGGGGGCGGGTGCTTCCGACGCGGATACATTTAGCTGGAGAGCGCTGACTGGTAAGTATCTGCAGGAGCGATTTGCGAATCATGAATTCCGCTTCATCAATGCGGGAGTGGGTGGAACGAATTCCACGCTGGGCGCTCACCGATTACAGCCGCATGTCCTGCAATACGGTAAGATTGATTTGCTATTTGTTGAGTTTAGCGTCAATGACGGCAACGACCGAGAAGAATCCATTAGAGGTATGGAAGGAATTGTGCGCCAGTGCAGACGGTTGTCGCCCGGCACTGACATTTGCTTCTTGTATACGGCAGCAGAGAAGAATCTGTCAGGGAGCAACCCCTTTAACATTGCCGTCCACGAAGAAGTAGCTGAGCATTACGATCTTCCATCTCTTAATTTTGCAGCTAGAGTTTATACACAGACCCAAGCCGGACAAATGGAGTGGACCGAGCTGGCTCCGGATGGATATCATCCCAATGATGACGGACATGCGCTGTATGCTTCTTTTTTACAGGAGTATTTGGATGCAGCACTTGTTCCTGACAACACACATTTAAATACCGGAAGCGCGTTAAGTATTGCTCCTCTGGAGGAGCGAAATTATGAATACGGTAATTTACTGGATTTCAGAGGCGCTGATCATGCAGATGGGTTCGAGCTACGCGAGCTTACCCCCGATGATCCACTGATGAACTGGCGATTTGGAACGGAGCATTTATATACAGACAGCAAAGAGGCAGCTTTTTCTTACACAGTAACCGGACAGAGTGTGGGTCTGCTGCTGCTCTACGGCCCGGATAGTGGGATATTCGAATATTCGCTCAATGGCGGTCCCTTTCATGCGGTTAACTTATTCGACGAATGGTGCCCGCTTGCGTTTCGGCCTATTATCGCTATGTTCGGAATCCAGGAACAACGTCAGGAATTGCAAGTAACCGTGCGAATTACAGGGGAAAAGGATGAACAGAGTAAGGGCTCCAGTCTGCGTATTCTGAAGCTAATGTGCAATTGATTATTTTAGCATTGGGCATTATACTGCCCAATATTAAGCGTTTACAATCATAAGAAAGTGGGTGTTGATCATTTCTATTACAGAACACAGCGTCGATTCTTCTCCTCTCGTAATCCGCCTGACTGATTATGGTGTTCTGCCGGATTCCGACTTGGATGCTCAGCCAGCCATGACAATAGCTATTCAGGCGGCCGCCGAAATAACTGGGCCGGTCCTGCTGGATTGTCCAAAAGGCTGCTATCATTTCTATCCGGAAGAGGCGATCCGGAAACCCTACTACATCTCCAACACTACCAGTGAAGAAGAGAATCCTGATGTCACCAAGACTATAGGGATTCTACTGAAGGGGCTGTACAATTTAACATTTGAGGGCAACGGCTCACTATTTATCTTCCATGGCAAGCAGACTATGTTCTTGCTGGATGGATGCAAAAATGTAGAGATTCGTAATTTACATACCGACTACGCTCGGCCGACTGTGACAGAGATGACGATTACTGAAAGCGGTACTCATTATTTCGATGTCCAGGTTCACCCCGATTCGCGTTATGAGATCAGGGATGGCAAGCTGGTGTGGATCGGTGAGGGCTGGAGTTTCTCGGAAGGACCAATGCAGACCTATGATCCATTACGCAATACGACTTGGCGGATGGACAATTGGTCGGAGCTGGCTGATTCTGTTGAAGAGCTGGAGCCGATGAAGCTCCGCTTGCATTTTGATCATGGGCTTGAGGTTGTCCCCGGGCATGTCCTGCAAAGCCGTGATGGTATTCGCGATCAGGTAGGTGTCTTCATTGTGGAAAGCTCTAACGTCACCTTCAGCAATGTGGGGCTGCATTTTCTGCACGGACTTGGTGTTATGGGTCAGTTTAGCGACAATCTCACCTTTCATCGCATGGATATTTCACCGCGATTGGAAACCGGACGAACGGTTACTGGCTTTGCGGATTTCATCCACATGTCCAGCTGCCGAGGTAAAATAACTGTTGCGGACAGCCGTTTTTCCGGTTCTCATGATGACGTCGTCAATGTCCATGGTACCTATCTACGGATCGTGGAGCAGACATCATCAAATACGGTGAAGGTTCGCTTCATGCATCCGCAGACGTACGGATTTATGGCCTTCCATCCGGGAGACGAAATTGAATTTGTTCGTTCTGGCTCTCTAACCACCTATGCGGCTAACGAAGTGGTAGAGGTTAAGCGTATAAACCCGCGCGAGCTTATGCTGACCCTAGCACAGCCTATTCCTGAAGGGATTGGCAGCCATGATGTGATCGAGAATGTAACCTGGACACCGGAGGTTGAAGTCGTAAATAATCACCTCGCGCGGGTACCGACCCGCGGTATCCTTGTGACAACCCGGCATAAAGTAGAGATTAAGGGGAATGTTTTTGATCGGATGCGAATGAGTGCGATTCTGGTTGCTCTGGATGCGGAGTCTTGGTATGAGTCTGGCAAGGTGGAGAATGTGACCATCGCTGAGAATCATTTTATTGAATGCGGGGGCATGGAGCATCCGGTTATTTTCATTTCGCCAGAGAACACAGAGGTTGATGAGAGCACTCCTGTTCATCAGGGTATAGTTATTAAGAACAACAGGTTCGAGACTGGTGAAACGTTAGTCCTTAGTGCCAAGAGTACCCGCGGACTGGTCTTCAGTGCTAACGAAATTGTCATTGGTGGGGAAAGTACGAACTGCCTTTCCAGTGTTGCGGATGCGATACGTTTAACCGCCTGTAGCGAGGTCGACATTCAGGATAATTTGTTCAATGAGTTAGGGTAGATTGTGTTAGATCGCGGTATGGATCGGTAGATCGATGTATAGAAAACGCTTTATCTGATCTTTATAATGAGGGCAGACTTGGGGGAATACATCATTTAATTCATGACAGATCGTGAGGGAGAGAACTAATGAAACTTCAATATGACAAGCCAGCAAATGTATGGACCGAAGGGCTTCCGATTGGGAATGGCCGTCTGGGTGGTATGATCTTCGGCGGTGTGGAGCAGGAGAAAGTCAGTCTAAACGAGGATACATTATGGTCGGGATTCCCGAAGGATGGGAACAATCCAGGTGCTAAGGACGCTTTGCCAAAGGTTCGGAAGCTGATTCAGGAGGGCCGGTATACAGAAGCGGACACCCTGACTAGAGAGATGCTAGGTCCGTACACCCAATCGTATCTGCCTTTTGGAGATTTACTACTTCGTTTTGAGCATGGTGGTGTTTATCAATCCTATCGGCGGACATTAGATATTGAAATTGCGGTTCACCGCATTGAATATAAGATTGGTAATGTTACTTATACCCGTGAGATGTTCGCTTCACATCCTGATCAGTTGCTCGTGCTGCGTCTGACTGCAAGTGTACCGGGAGCGCTGAATGTACATGCTACGCTAGATAGTTCGCTTCGGCATAGCCTTCACGCGCAGGGTGATCGCTTTGTGCTCTCGGGAACTGCACCGGAGCATGTTGATCCAAGCTATTTTTGGAGTGACAATCCGATCCAATACGGAGAACCTGGCAAGAGCAAGGGCATGGCCTTTGAAGGACAACTCTCCGTAGTGGCAGAGGGTGGGGAAGTTACCGTTGACGGTAGTGGAATTCATCTGTTGGGAGGAACGGCTGCAACCTTCTATTTCAGCGCGGCTACAGGCTTTAATGGCTTTGACAAAATCCCGGGAGCTGAGGGGAAAGATGCTTCTGCTATTGCCGCTTCTTACTTGGCAGATGTGAATGGAAAGTCTTACGACAGCTTTCTTCAAGCGCATGTCGAGGATTACCGATCACTTTTTGACCGAGTGAAGCTCCAATTAGGCAAGACACTAGCCCCGGAGTCGATGACCACGGAGCAACGGATTACGACATACGCGGCACAAGACCCTGGTCTTGTCGAGTTGCTGTTTCATTACGGGCGCTATTTGATGATTGCAAGCTCGCGCCCCGGAACACAAGCTACTAATCTGCAGGGAATATGGAATGCGGTTACCCGTCCGCCGTGGAGTAGCAACTATACGCTGAACATTAATACAGAAATGAATTATTGGCCAGCTGAAATTTGTAATCTGGCGGAATGTCATGAGCCGCTGCTGGATATGATCGGAAATTTGGCGGAGATGGGTGCGGAGACTGCTCAAGTCAACTATGGTGCCCGAGGCTGGGTGGCTCATCATAATACGGATCTTTGGGCACAGACAGCACCAGTGGGGGATTATGGTGACGGAGATCCAAGCTGGGCTTACTGGACGATGAGTGGCGTTTGGCTGACACAACATCTCTGGGAGCATTATGCTTTTGGCGGGGACGAGGAATATTTACGGACTTCCGCTTATCCTGTGATGAAGGAGGCGGCTCTGTTTGCACTGGACTGGCTTATTGACGATGGTAACGGAAGGCTTGTGACCTCCCCATCCACTTCGCCAGAGCATAAATTCCAGACAGCGGAGGGCTTAGCTGCAGTCAGTGCAGGTGCTACTATGGATATTTCGCTCATCTGGGAGCTGTTTACGAATTGTATTGAGGCTTCGGAAACGCTTGGAATGGATGAGGATCTGCGTGCAGAATTGGTAAGTGCTCGTGAACGTTTATTGCCATTACAGGTTGGTAAGTACGGACAGTTGCAGGAATGGTCCTTAGACTTTGAAGATGAGGATATGTATCACAGACATACCTCACATCTGGTCGGTATCTATCCGGGTCGGCAGTTGTCAGAAGAAGAGACCCCTGAGCTGTTCGCTGCAGCCAAAACCTCGCTTGAACGTCGTGGGGACGAGAGCACAGGTTGGAGTCTAGGCTGGAGAGTTGCTCTATGGAGTCGCTTCCGGGATGGCAACCGCTCCCTACGCCTGCTCTCAAACATGCTGCGGCTGGTGAAGGATGGGGAGTCCGAACAGTATAGTCACGGCGGCGTTTATGCCAATCTGCTTGGCGCACATCCACCGTTCCAAATTGATGGTAACTTCGCCGCTTCTGCCGGAATTGCTGAGATGCTACTGCAATCTCACCTCGGGTATCTCGATCTGCTGCCTGCACTGCCAGATGAATGGCAGGAGGGAAGCGTGGCGGGGCTACGTGCCCGCGGTGGCTTTGAAGTTAGCATTCAGTGGGATAGAGGCCATCTCGTGGAAGCACAGATTACCTCCCTTCTAGGCAATGAATGTGTGATCCGCACAGATGCTTCGCTCTTGGTGAGTAATGGCGGCAACGAGATGAAGTATGACCGTTCCGCAGATGGAACGGTGAGCTTTTCTACGACCGCTGGGCAGACCTACAAGCTTTTAGTTGGTAAGCAATAATAGTCAGTTTCATAGGAATATGGACAGCAGCAGGGACCTGAAATACAGGTTCTGCTGCTGTTTTTTTGTACGAATATAATGCTGATAAACAATTAGGGAAAAAGTCCCTGAAATTCGATTTTTGCTCGCAAGACTAACAATCAGGGAATTTCTCCCTGAAATTCATCCGATCTGGTGGTGAATTTGGAATTCACTCTGTTTTTTAGGGAGGAATTCCCTCATTACATTGGAATATGGTGTTTTCTGGCTTTTTTTAGGGAGGTTTTCCCTAATCTATCTCTTCTAGCTGCCCGAAGGTGAAAACGGAGTGTGGATACGAAATTGTTGAGCATGAGCAGTATTTTATGTACAGCCTCTTCTTCTTGTCATCGACATGAATACTAGGGGGATTTAGGTTTGTGCTAGATGTGTTAGATCGCGGTATGGATCGGAAGATCGTTGTATAGAAAACGCTTTATCTGATCTTTATAATGAGGGCATACTTGGGGGACACAGGTACAGAGCCTGCCGCCTTCAAGGTCCAAAACGCAGTAACAAGGAGGCAAATCATGCTAACTGATAGTGCTACAACGGTAAAAGTGAATACGGACACAGCATCTCTTATCCGTGTAACCAATGATGAGGTGAATCTAGAGATTGATCTCGGGACGGGTGAAGCATCCGTTGCCCGCGGAAACACTTCTCATGTAAAAGGGATTCGCAGCGCATTCCGCTGTCAGGGCCGAGAATACAACACAGAACATTATCAGAGCCACACACTGAAGTCTCAGGAAGTGGTAGTGCGTGAGGGCTTTGGAAAAGGTGTTCATGTAGTCATTTTGCACGAAACGTCCCTGCTGCCACAGCTGGAGCAGCATTTCTATATTTATGAATCTTCATCATTTGTGTTGATGCAAATCGTAATTGCAAGCGATGAGGAGATCAAGGCAAACCGGATGGCTGTCCTTCAGACCAAATCGGTGTCACTTGGCGGGGAGTCAGGGCAACCCGAAGAACCAAGCATTCTGCGTGTGCCGTACGACAACGACAAGTGGGTCAGATATACAGTAGTGAAGCCGCCGATGGATACGGAAAGCTATGAAGTAACTGCATTGTTCGCGCCGGAAAGTCGGCAGGGAATTATTATGGGTTCTATTACGCACAAGGTGTGGAAGACAGGGATTCGTATCAAAAGCGAACGGAGCGGAGGGATCGAGGAGCTAGATCTTTACGGCGGCGCTGTAAGTGAAATGACCCGTGATTTCCAGCCACATGGTTATGTAAAAGGAACAAGAGTAGAGTCGCCGCTCGTTTTCGTAGGGTTCTATGATGATTATAGAAAAGGGCTTGAAGCGTACGGTCAGGCTAATACCTGGATAGAGGCTCCTCTGTCATGGGATGGCGGCGTTCCTATCGGCTGGAATAGCTGGTCTGCGGCAATGGCTGAGCTTGATTACGATCTGTATACGTCCACCAGTAATTTTCTGAAAAATGAAGTGCAGCCGCTAGGATTCCAGAATGAGGACACACTGTACATCAACTTTGATGCTTTCTGGGACAATTTCACACCAGAAGAAATGAAGAATGCACTGGACCTGGTTCGGGAGAACGGTCATAGACCGGGAACTTACTGGACGCCTTTTGCCTTCTGGGGAAGTCCGGCTCAGTTCGGAGATCTCGTGGAAGGTACAAACGGCAAATACACTTATGGTGATATCTTGCTGCGAGACAGCGAAGGAGAGATTTTGCCGGATGTTGATGGAGGACTGGCTATTGACCCGACACATCCAGGCAACCTGCAAAGAATAGATTGGTACACGAATAAATTCATCTCGGAAGGCTTCGAGTATGTCAAACTAGACTTTTTGGCGCATGGTGCACTGGAAGGGCAACATTACAATCCGGAAATTACGACGGGAATTGCGGCGTATCACTATGGGATGACTTACTTGCAGAACAAGCTCTCACCAGAGGTAATCGGTCGGCCGTTCTTTATCAATCTATCCATCGCTCCATTGTTCCCTTATGCATTTGCGCATAGCCGCCGGGTATCCTGTGACGTCTTCGGTACACTGCACGATACAGAGTATTTGCTGAATTCGTTGACACATGGCTGGTGGATGAGCCATACCTTATATCGTTACAATGACCCGGATCATTCCGTGCTGTACAAGAGCCATAACCAAGATGCCACTGGCTGGCATGAAGGTCGGAGTCGTTTGACTGCTTCGGTCATCGCTGGAACGGTACTTCTGCTAGGCGATGATTTTCGAAAAGAGGAAGCAGCCGCTCGGGCTAAATCGTGGCTGGGCAATAAAGAGATTATGGATGTCGCCCGCCTAGGGAAGACCTTCCGCCCTGTCGAAGGGGATCTTGGCAAGCAAGCTTCCGATGCTTTCGTACTTGAAGATGCAGAAGACAATGTATTTTATCTTGCTGTCTTTAACTATGATGCTGCGAACTCTGCTCATAAATCTATTTCTTTAGAGCGTGCAGGACTGAATAGTCAAGTAGCATACCAACTGCTTGATTTATGGGAAGGTACACAAGGGGAAATTGCAGGAGAGCTTGTAGTTACGCTTGAGCCGGCAGAGTCCAAAATCTTCAAATTAATGGCAAAATCCAACTGATCATACACATTGAAAAAAGAATACGTGCAACCGCTTCTCGCGGATAGCGCGTATTCTTTTTTATTGGAGTCTTACATTCGTATTCGGCTTTGCGGATTAAGGCGGTACTGTGTTGGATTAATGCCGTAGCAGGTACTGAAATGTCTGGAGAAGGGATGGATGGAAGGATAGCCCAGCTTCTCAGCGATCGCAGTCACACTAAGCTCACTCTCCAGGAGCAGTCCTGCCGCCCGCCTCATGACTAAATTATGATGATAGATGCGTGGCGTCATTCCGGTCTCCCGTAGAAACAGCTCATGGAAATACGTTCGCTTGAGCCCGCAGAACTGTGCCCAATCTTCGATAGACTTACCACGCTCGGGATGGGTGTTCAAATATTCCAGCAGGCGGACAATACGATAATCACTTGGCTGATGCTGATGGAGGGCATTATACCAGCTTAAGATCCAGCCGTACAGATAGCTATTGGCCGTCTCATTGCGATAGAACAGCGCGTCATTGTAAGCCTTGGCAATCATCACAAGACTATCGTATAGCAAAGGATATTTAGCTAGTGGGAATATGCAAGGTAACTCGCTCAGCTCTGCACAAGGTGCTTCGATGGCTTTTTTTTCAAATTGTAAGACTTCAGGGGCATGGATAAATGAAAGATTATTAGATACTGGAGAGCGGTTGTCCCATAAATCAAAATAGAAGTTGTAAGACGACAGTGGATGAGAAGACATGATATGAAAAGCATGGGGCTGACCGGGACGGAGAAACACAAGCGTCCTTCGCTCAATCGGATAACGTATTCCATCGATCTCCATCTCACCGGGGCCATCAGTAAACAAGTGGAACGCGTATGCATTACCGACTCTCAGATGCTCATTGCTGCTGCCGTCGTACACATAAGGCATGATTGCGCCGACATACGGAGTCATTTCAGATAGTTTATTCATGCGGCCCCTCTTTTCTTATCTTACCGTACAAATCGTCAAATAATCGAACAGGTCAACAAAGACAGTGATTCATTCAAATGATACGATAAATACAGTGAATCCGCAACATAATGGATAGGTTTAAGAAAGTATGATTCATCTTGAAAGAGATGGAATTATGAATTATTTCACATTATATAGCGGATTAATTAACAACATTTTTTAGAGGGTTATCGCGCTTGCACAGATTCTACTATGGACAGGAGAAAATAAAATGAGCGATTTTAGATTATGGTATTCTACCCCTGCAACGGATTGGTCACAAGGATTGCCACTAGGTAATGGAAGAATAGGTGCAGTAGTGATAGCTGCTCCGTATCGTGAGGTATGGAACATGACCGAGGTTACCTACTGGTCGGGTCAAGCTGAGTCAGAGCCTGCTCCTTTCGGAGGCAAAGCTGCGCTGGAAGAGATGCGGAAGCACTTCTTTGCTGGCGATTATAACGAAGGTGACCGTCTAGCCAAGCAACATCTGCAGCCGAAGAAGCGGAATTTCGGTACGAATCTTGGATTATGCGAGGTTGTCATTGACTTTGCAGAACAGGACATAGATTCCGGGTCAGCAGGAGCTATCGAGCGAGAGCTGGATTTGACCTGTGCGGTGGCTCGGACAGTGGTTCAAAGTAAAGGAACAAAGCTGCATCGTGAGATTTTCGCTTCCCATGCTGATGATCTGGTGATTTCAAGAATTTGGAGTGATGAGCCAGGGGGTGTATCCTTTACAATCGGCCTGGAGGGTGGTTCAGAATCGTTTACGACTGAAGTTGTGAATGATAACACCATTGAATTCAAAGGACAAGCCACAGAGAATGTGCATAGTGACGGCACTTGCGGGGTATGGGCAAAGGGACAAATTAAGGTAAGAATTTCCGGCGGTACAATGTACAGAGGGGACGGCCACTTAAGAATTGCGGGAGCCAATGAGGCTCGAATTTATTTTGCGGTCAGCACTGATTACCACCGTAGTAACTCGGACTGGGAAATGGAGAGTAGCAGCACCGTACAGCAGGCTTTGCGCAAAGGATATACGCAGTTAAAAGCGGATCATATCGCTGATTATGAGCAAGAATATGGGAAGGTGGATATCCAATTAGGCACCACTGGGAAGGTGGATCTACCTACCGATCAACGTATTCGATTACTGGCACAGGACCCGGAGGAGGATTCGCAGCTATTTGCGTTGTTCCTGCAATATGGACGATACCTGACCATTGCTGGAGCTCGTGAGGACTCCCCCTTACCGCTAAATCTACAGGGAATATGGAATGATGGTGAGGCTTGCCGTATGGGGTGGAGCTGTGACTATCATTTGGACATCAATACCCAAATGAATTACTTTCCGACGGAAGTCGTAAATCTTGGGGATAGTCATTTACCGTTAATGCGCTATATTGAGGACTTATCTCATGCTGGAAAGGCAAGCGCTCGCGATTTCTATGGCAGTAAAGGCTGGGTAGCACATGTATTCTCGAATGTCTGGGGGTTCACGGCTCCGGGCTGGGAGACATCTTGGGGGCTAAACGTTACAGGTGGACTATGGATTGCGACGCATCTGATGGAGCATTATGAATACAGTCAGGACCGTGTATTTCTGGAGGAACAGGCCTATCCAGTGCTAAAAGAAGCAGCAGCATTCTTCCTAGATTATATGACCATTCATCCCAAATACGGCTGGTTGGTGACTGGACCTTCGAACTCGCCGGAGAATCATTTCTATCCTACGGATAGCAGCGATGGGGCACAGCAGCTGTCTATGGGTACCACTATGGATCAGATGCTGGTGAAAGACCTTTTTGAGTTTTGTTTGAAGTCTGCGAAGCTACTGAATACGGACGAGGAACTACAGGAGCAGCTGGAGCAAGCGATATCCAAGCTGCCACCATTTCAGATCGGCAAGAGAGGACAGCTGCAAGAGTGGCTAGAGGACTACGAGGAAGCGCAGCCGGAGCATCGGCATTTGGCCCATTTGTTCGCGGTATATCCAAGTAATCAGATCACACCAAGTAAGACACCTGAACTTAGCGCTGCGGTGAGAGTAACACTTGAGAACCGGATGGTTCAGGAAGAACTGGAGGATGTGGAATTTACCGCCGCATTGTTCGGTCTCGGCTTTGCCAGATTGTATGACGGGGAAAAGGCCTTTAATCATATTTCCCATTTGATTGGTGGACTCAGTTTCGATAATTTATTTAGCTTTTCCAAATCGGGCATTGGAGGAGCGGAGTGCAATATTTTTGTAATCGATGGGAATTTCGGGGGTACGGCTGTTATTGCCGAGATGCTGCTGCAAAGCCATGAGGGTGAGATTCATCTGCTGCCTGCACTTCCAAAAGCATGGGGTACAGGATCGGTATCTGGACTGCGGGCCAAAGGAAATGCTGAGGTTGATGTAGCTTGGGACAATGGTCAATTGGTGGAAGCTACGATACGTACCTACTCACCAGGAACCGTGACACTTCGGTTGGGAGATAGAAGAGCTACTGTTCAAGGAGAAATAGGAGGAAGCTACTATTTTAACAGTCAGTTAGAGTTGGTATAATGATTCAGCGGGGGTGATAAGAGCCCCCCGCTTTAATTATGCGTTTGAATGCTGGTCTATTAGTTATTAGTGCATGATTAAAGGGCTATTCGGTCTGCTATGGACCGGATAGCCCTTTTGCCTATATGTTATGATTTGATCTGCAAATTAACGATTCATGCCTGAAAATAACTTTCATTTATTTGGAACATATTCGCCTAAGAGGAAAAGAATATAATAGAGGAAGTTGACAACAAAGAGGAGGGGACATCTGTGTACAGCATTTTTCTAGTTGATGATGAAGAAATGGGCCTTGAGATGATGAGAGACTATATCCGCTGGGAGCAAATGGGTATCTATGTCGTAGGCACTGCGAGTAATGGTAGAGAGGCTCTAGAGAAGATTGAGGCCATTAGACCTGATATTATTCTTACGGATGTCCAGATGCCGATTATGAACGGTATTGAAATGGCTAAAAAAATACATGAGAACTATGACTGGATGCAGTTAATGTTCCTGACTGGGCATGACGAATTCAACTATGTAAAATCGGCTCTAAATGTAGGTGCTGTTGGATATTTACTGAAGCCCCTCGACTTGAATGAAATTGGAAGCGTTATCGCAAAGGTGAAGCAGCGCTGTGAGGAAGTTCAAATGAAGAAACGTTCCATGGAGGCGGCTAAAACGAACCTTCTTAAGGAGCTTTCCTATGAAAAAAATGCGGAACATGCCGCTGAACTGGCGACCAGCTATTGCAAGCTTACCCGTGAGTCTGAGAAGAATCGCTACACAATGGCACTGTTCAGTATCGATCCCATTGAGGCAGAGGGGGAACAGCAGAGTCTGGAGGATTGCAAGAACCGGTTAGTAGTTTTACTGGATCATTTCTTCAAATCGAAGAATATAGAGACGGTCTTTGTGCCCTATAATGATGGGGAGGTAGGTGTGTTTATGGAAGCGCGCCAACAGCCCGGGTATTATGCGTGGGAGGATTTGGCCGAGGCTATCCGAAGTGGACTGGATTTCACAGTGACAGCAGCAGTCGGTGCGCAGGAAACCGAATTAACGGAGGTACATTGTCTGTATAAGCAGACGCGTGAAATCCTGAACGAGCGATTTTATAAAGGTACGGGTTCAATCATTCATGCCTTAGCGATTTCGAACCAGTTCGATAGTGAACATGTGCCGCCTTTTGCGAAAAAAGAGTGGTTTGAAGTCATCAATCGGCTAGATTTCGAGCAAGCTGCACAGAAGCTGCATCAGTATTTCGAGGGGCTAGCCACACTGAGAATCAAGAAAAAAAATATTTGTGACTGGGCGATTGAACTTGTCGACGAGCTGCTGGAGCAACTGCATCAGCCTGTTCCTGAAGGGGTTAAACGGGCGGAGTTATATCATTTTATCTATAATGCACTGACTTTAAATGAGATTGAGGATTTAATTCTGGGTACCGCAGGCAATGCCATGAATATGCTGGGTGAACGTCTTATGGACAAAAATACAAAGCTAGTTCACAAGGTTCGCAGTATGATCGACCAGAATTTTGATCAGCCGATTACGATCAATAGCTTATCTGATCAGGTTTATTTGTCGCCCAACTATTTACGCTCCATTTTCAAAGACAAGACTGGTATCACGATTCACGATTATTTAACACGTATCCGGCTCGATAAGGCCACAGAGTTGCTAGCCGACGGCTCGCTCAAAATTCAGGATATCGCCCAAAGAGTCGGCTATGAAAGCACGTCTTATTTTATTTCCCTATTCCTGAAGAACCAAGGGGTTACACCTAACGAGTATAGGAAGAGTCTATGATTGTGCCAGTGCTTCAGTTCGGCACATAGGAAATAAAGTTACTTTCCCTTACGAATAGTAAACTTGCGATATGGATATTAACCCCTCTGCTTTTTACAATTAAGCATGTATTATAACTAGCGCATGTGAGGGGCCTCATTCATCAAGGAAATCAAAGGCGTTTTAGTTCATCGAAAATGGGTAGCGCTTTCAAAATGCTTCTTAATTAACTCCTTTGATGACTTGATGGACAGATAGGGCTGGAATATCACAAAAGTGCAAGTAGACCTACAAACGGAGGGATGAAATGTTTGGGAAAGCAATGAAAAGAGGATTTTTGTTCTTTGTCATGATCTGCTTGGTAATGGGTAGCGGCGGCCAGTTCGCCAGCAGAGTCTATGCCGATGATACGGTGAATACCTATGAAGCTGAAGCTGATGGAAATGTTCTGAGTGGCAATGCTTCTATTTCTGAACACCCAGCGGCTTCCGGGGGGCAGAAAGTCGGAGGTATGTATCAAGGAAGCACTTTGCAGTTCAATAATGTAGCTGTAAGTGAGACTGGGAATTATAAAATTACAGTGTACTATATCTCTGGCGATTCGCGGCCGTTCAATATCAGTGCCAATGGCGGCGATAAGCAGTTTGAAGAACCACCCAAGACAGTGGACTGGGATACGGTGGGAACTTATGATGTGACACTGCCGCTGAACGCTGGAGTGAATAGCATCCTGATTGATGACAACAACTGGTATTCTCCAGACATCGACAAGATCGTAATCCGTGGACTGGACGACGGCGATCCGGGTGAAGGATCTGGAGGCGACTGGAAGGAGAAGCTGCATGGTGCAATCATAGAAGCCGAAGCGCCTGAAAATATAATAACAGGCAACGCCAAAGTAGCAGACAGCAGCGTTGGCTCCGGTGGTAAAATTGTAAAGGATATGAATAAAAACAGTACTTTACAGTTCACAAATGTCACTGTGCCGGCAGCGGGAACGTATTTGATCCGTATTTCCTATATTTCGGGTGACCAGCGGCCTGTCTATATGCAGGTGAATGATGGACTGGATGAGTTGGTTGATCTGCCGAAGACGGCTAGTTGGGATACGGTAGGAACTTATGATGTAGAAGCCTCCTTGCAGGAAGGGTTGAACACGATCACTTTCTCGGATCATGACTGGTACTCTCCAGATTTGGACCGGATTGAAGTCATTCCGTATACGATCAGTTATGAAGCGGAGTCTCCGGTCAATGATTTAACTGGAGAAGCACGAGTTGGCGATAGCCCGAATGCTTCTGGCGGTCAGAAGGTAGGGTACCTGAATGGAGGTAGTTCTATAACCTTCAACAAGATTACAGCTCCTATGACAGGTGATTACCGAATCAAGGTAGCATATTTTTCAGGAGACCCACGCAGTTTCTATGTTAGCGCCAATGGCGGCGCAGAACAATATTATGAGCTGCCCAAGACGCCGGACTGGGATACAGCTCTCACATATGAGCTTACCCTGCCCCTGAACGAAGGCGAGAATGCAATCAAATTCTCAGATGGCAACTGGTACGCGCCAGATCTGGATCGAATTATTGTAGAACCGGCATTGGGTACAGATCCTAATCCTCCAGTTGAAGAGGATGGTGATCTGGGGACACCAGGGGCTTCAAATAACTACGGAGCCATCACCGTTACCGAATATACTTATGGAACGCTCGTATCGAATGGACAATATGAAGTTTCCTTTAATACCAAGTCTGGATACGCAAGCTACAAGTGGACGGATGGTCAGAAGCTGCAAGGAATCTATAGCAGTATCAAACTCGGCGATAATCTCGTTGAGACTAAAAGCTATGAGAATCATACTAGTACTGGTGCTCCAGTAGAAATTCAGGATGGCTTCGGAAAAGGAGTGGAGCTTACATTTGTTCACACTTCAGCTGGACAGCCAACGCTCAAACAGGTCTACAAGTTTTATGACGATCAGAAGTATTTCTTAACTCGTCTGGATGCCGTTAGTGATACGGCCCTTCAGAGCAATTATATGTCACCTATTACAGTAAAACGTACGGGTGGTGTGGATATCGGAGCCAGTGCAGATAACCGAGTGCTGACCGTTCCTTTTGACAATGATGCTTGGATTCGTTATAAATCTCAATCTATGAACCGTGCGGATACCAGCTATGAAATGACGACTATCTTTAATAACTCGACACGAAGTGGTCTTGTGCTCGGGTCAGTAACTCATGATACGTGGAAGACCGGGATCGACTGGAAAGGTTCTTCTAATCGGCTGAATGAGCTAGCGGTTTATGGCGGAGCAGCAAGTGATGTTACCCGAGATACACAACCTCATGGCATCCTTACAGGCATGGACTTGTCTTCACCGATGATTATGGTAGGAGCATTCAGTGATTACCGCACAGGACTTGAGGAATACGGAAAAGCTAATGCGATCATCACACCTCCACTGTTGCTGAATCCTGAGTTGCCGCAAGGCGTACCGGTTGGCTTCAACAGCTGGGGAGCTTACGAAGGTACACTTTCATATCAAGACGTTGTGGATGTCTCCAATTACTATAAGGAGCACCTAAATGATTTCAATAATAACGGTAATGTATTTATCAATATGGATTCCTATTGGGATAATTTGAATGATAAGCAGCTTGCTGATGCTGTATCAGTAATTAAGGGCAATGGTCAGCATGCAGGTATCTATTGGGCACCCTTTGTATATTGGGGTAACAATATGAGCCAGCCGGTAGAGGGGACCGACAATAAGTATACGTATGGCGATATTGTCCTCAAAGATGCTGAGGGTAAACCGCTGCCGACGCTGGATGGGGCTTTTCCTTTGGATGTGACACATCCAGGTGCTAAGCTGCGCATGAATTATTTTTTGGACAAATTTAAGGATCTGGGCTTTACCTTCATCAAATTGGATTTCTTGACGCACGGTTCGCTTGAGGGACAACATTTCGATCCAACCGTAACGACAGGAATTCAAGCTTATAATGAAGGAATGCGTTATGTAAAAGAACGTTTGGATGGAAAAATGTTCATTAGCGCATCTATTGCGCCAATCTTTCCGAGCCAATATGCACACAGCAGACGCATTTCCTGCGACACCTACGGTAAGATCAATGAAACGGAATACATGCTGAATTCGTTAACTTATGGCTTCTGGCAAAATGGCACGATCTACACCTATACGGATCCCGATCATTTGGCATTGGCCCGTGCTTCCAGCTTAACTGAAGCTCGTAGCCGCATGAACTCTGGCGTTATCGCCGGTACAGTTCTTCTCGGCTCTGATGATGTTAACGATCCAAAGGCACAAGAGTATATGACTGCCTTGTTTAACAACAAGGAGGTTCTCGAATTAGCGTTAAAAGGAAAAGTATTTAAGCCACTTGAAGGAAATACGAATGCAAACGCAGCGGATACTTTTGTGATGAAAGACGGCAACGATTATTATCTGGCTGTATTCAACTACAGCGCCAGTGCTTCTGCAGACAAAACCGTGAATCTTGGTCGCGCCGGACTGGACGCAGCGGAATCGTACACGATGCAAGACCTATGGACGGGAGAGGTTTCGACTATTTCAGGAACACTCGCATTGTCCTTGCAGCCGACTGAATCGATATTGGTAAAATTGACAGCTGCACCTAAGAAAGTAACAGGTGTAACGCTAGATAAGACAGAGCTAACCTTGACCGCTGGTGAAACCAGAAAGCTGACGGCTACGCTTTCTCCAGAAGAGGCGGCGAATAAAGCAGTAAACTGGACTTCGAGCGATACGTCTGTAGCTAACGTAGTGTATGGAACGGTAACGGCTGTAAATGCTGGGAAAACCACAATTACTGTGGAAACAGTAGACGGTGGCTTCAAAGCTACGGCAGAAGTCACAGTCAAAGCGGCCCCCACTGGAGAACCGGGAAATCCTGAAGTGCCTGCGAATCCGGGTAACAACAGCGGTACCCCTGGCAGCATTGTAGGCCAAGAGAATGGAGCAGGAACTCTAATCCTTACACCGGAAATGCTGAAAGTGGATAGTGCGTCTGGTGAAGTGGTCGTGGAGATTAAGGGAGACATACAGCAAATACAATTATCCCCTGATGTAGTTAGCAAGCTGGCGAATCACACGCTGGTTTTGAAGTCCGGTAAGTTCTCCATCAAGGTGCCTGCGGATCTGCTACGACAGCTGCAGAATAAGCTACCGGAAGGTCAGCGGGATGATAGCACGATAACCCTGAAATTAACACCACTGAGCAGCAAAGCTAGTGAGATCATTTCTGCAGCGGCGGGAACTACTCAAGCGCAGGTTAGACTCATGGGTGATATCTATGAGTTCAGTCTGTCGGTGACCACGAAAACTGGCACAACAGAAACGCTTTCTACGTTCGATCAACCCATTACGCTAAGCCTGGCAGTGGGAGAAGGCTTTGATTCCAAGCGTGGAGGCATTTACTATATTGCGGATAACGGTAAGCTGGAATATATCTCAGCGAATTATACTGATGGTGTATTGACAGCACAAGTTAACCACTTCAGTAAATATGCTGTGCTGGAGCTCAAACGGAACTTTATCGATGTGCCAGCCAATCACTGGGCTAGTCCAGCAATCCAAGAGCTGGCGGCGAAGCTGTATGTTCAAGGGACTAGCAAAGACAAGTTTGAACCGAACCGGGCGATTACGCGTGCCGAGTTCACCTCTATGCTCGTTCATTCCCTTGGGTTGACCACAAGGGGAGAGGTTAGCTTTGCTGATGTTACATCGTCTGCTTGGTACGCGGAGTCCATTTCTATCGCTTACAAGGCGGGCATTGTGAGTGGCAGAAGTGCGACTAAGTTCGAGCCAGCTGCACAGATCACCCGTGAAGAAATCACGGTCATGTTAATGAAAGCCTATGAACTGAAGAATGGCGGCGTAATCATTGCTTCGACTGACGTGGCGTTCACCGATATGAAGCAGGTCTCCTCTTGGGCAGCCGCTTCTGTAAAGGGAGCAGCCAGCCTAGGACTGGTTCAAGGTCAAAGTCAAGGTCTGTTTGCACCAAAAGGGATCGCTTCCCGAGCAGAAGCGACCCAAGTGATTTATAACTTGATTATGAAGTAATACATTGCAAATATACAAATGAACGAAGGAGTTAAGCGATCTCTACCTGCTTAGCTCCTTCGTTTTTGGTGTTCACTGAAGCTTTATTAAGTAGCTAGCATCCTAATGATACAGGTTATATCGAGGGGATCGTGGCAACTAGGCTAGGTGAGAGTGATTAGGGAAAATCTCCCTAAAAATAGCCAGAAAATTCCTGGATGCAATGTAATTAGGGAAATCCTCCCTAATAATCGGGCGAATTCTGAATTTACCTCCAAATCAGCAAATAATCAGGGAGGATTTCCCTGATTATCAGTATAATGAGCAAAAATCGCCAAATTTCAGGGAGGATTTCCCTAATTGTTAATCAATATTTCTGATTTCTCAATAAGCTTTAATAAATCCAAACGATCTGTAGCTACCTACGGACCATATTGCGGTTATTCAGATGCGTGGTTCCTCACATTTCCTTTTGCGGCAAACGAATTTGCACAGTGGTTCCTATTCCGAGCCTACTAAACACTGTAACGCCGTAGTGCTCACCAAATCTCAGCTTTATTCGTCGATCTACGTTTGAAATCCCATAACCTCGCCCGGGTTTATCGTCAAGTAAAGTGTGAAGTGTCTCACGACTCATCCCCATGCCATCATCAATTACAGATAGAATAATATCACTATTTTCGACTATGCCTTTGATATGAATATTTAGCGGGCTTTCCTGATTCCACACAGCATGAAGCACCGCATTTTCTACAAAAGGCTGCAAGGCTAGCTTGACTGTAGAGTAAGGTAAGATCGCTTCATCCACATTGTAGGTGATGTTCAGTTGTCCTTTGAATCGGATCAGCTGAATGGCATTGTAGCTTTGCGTCAGCTTCAATTCTTCATTAATAGTTAAGATGCTCTTCCCTTTATTCAGGGAGATGCGATAAAACTTGGCGAGATGAAGCACCAAATCCTGAATGCGAGTATCTTGATGCTTTAGGGCAAGAGACGAAATGGAGCCTAGTGTATTGTACAGAAAATGGGGGTTGATCTGGGCCTGAAGCAGGTCAAGCTCTGCCTCCTTATTCTGTAGCTCCTTCTGATACACTTCGGTGATTAGACTCTTTAAGCGTGTAGTCATTTGCTTGAAGGCAAAATGAAGCTGGCCAATCTCATCATTACCTAAATATTCATCATTCGTAGGGTTGAAGTCACCACGTTCTAGCCGCCGGATCATTCGGATTAACATTCGAATACGCTTGCTAAACATCGATGCAGTAATATAAATCAGCAATAATGCAACGACTATAAAGCTTAAAGAAATTTTGATGATGAGCTCTGACAGTGATTTCGCATCCTGAATGATACTGTCATAAGGGAAGATAGAGACGGTTTTCCATCCATTTGTGAGCGTGTTATAGACGGCGAAAGCCTTTTCCCCTTTATAGGTAGTATCAAATCTGCCAGAAGGCAATTCATCAAAGTTCTGATCAAGCATTTCCGGCAGACTTGTATTTAACAAGTGTTTGTCGGCAGCTGATAAAATAAGGCCCTTGTCATTAAGAATAAAAATATCTTTGCCGCCTGCTTCTTTCTCCATTAAAGAATAGATCACCGATTCGGATATTTCGAAGACCAGAATACCGTAGGGATATTGGTTGCGATTATTGTTCAGTAACCTAGCCAGTGTAAACATTGCGGGATTATCTTGTGACTGTGGTGAGGACAGATGAATAATATTCCCGTGAGACTGCATCAGCTGCTTGTACAGCTCTGTCTCCTTCACTTCGGGTGTAACCGGCTTGATATAGTAATTATCTTTGGGCAGTGATGGATTGTCGGAATAAATGAAAACGCTACCAAAATCGGGATAGGCAGCCATTACTGTGTCTATACGATTGCCAATATATTGATAGACATCCAAATAGGATGGATCATCCTGGTATTCGCTCGTGAGATAAGTGGCCAGTCTATTATCTAAGTAAATAGAAGCGGAAATATGCTCATAGCTGTCCAGCTTGTTCTCCAGGTTCTTGTTGATCTGGGCCGTCGAATTCATCATGTTGATGTAGATTTGATCGGTCAGCTTTGATTTTGTAAGTTCGAATGAAAAATAGACAAATAGCATCATTGGAAGAATGGTGACCAGAACGAACACGAGGAACAGCTTGGAGCGAAAGCTAAGGTCAATAAAAGGCATATAAATATACTTTTTGTAAAAATGACGCATCGTAGAAGTCCCTTCTTTACTGTAAATTCACGGAAAGCCAAGTTTATCATATCAGACTGAATATCGAAATCCAATGCTCGAATGTTCCGAAACTCCTTTAAAAAGCGCTATCATTCGGAGGATTGAAGTATAGAAAGGAGCCCTATGCGGACTTAAGATAAATAGGAGAGAAGTTGAATCGAGATGTAGCTCGATATGCTGCACTAAATAAAAAGGGAGGGTATTTGATGCATAAAGCAAGCGCTATCAAAACAGTCAGGGGCAATAATTTTTGGTACAGATTAAAAGAGCAGAAATGGTTATTTTTGCTGATGCTCCCTGCCATAATTGCGACATTGCTATTTTCCTATGGACCTATGTTTGGTATGTATATGGCATTTACAAACTATCAACCGGGTGGAGGAACATTTTTTCAACAATTTTTCCATGCTGACTTTGTTGGCTTTAAGTGGTTTGAATATTTCTTCACAACAGGAGACTTCTACCGTGTAATGCGTAATACGCTTGCGACAAGCCTCTTGACCTTGTTATTCGGGTTTCCTGCGCCGATCATACTCGCGCTTGTGCTGAATGAAGCAAAACAGGGATTTTTCAAACGCTTTACGCAGACGGTTTCTTATCTACCGCATTTTATCTCATGGGTTATCGCCGCTAACATTGTAATTACGCTGCTAGCTTCCGATGGGATGTTCAACAATCTTCTAGTAACGCTCGGCATTGTTAATGAACCAGTAGCTTTTCTACAAAACGGACCTTTATTCTGGTGGATTATCGCCTTGTCTAATATGTGGAAAGAAATGGGCTTTAGCGCCATTATGTACCTAGCTGCAATATCCGCTATTAACCCGGAGCTTTACGAAGCCGCAAGAGTAGATGGAGCCAGCAGATTCAAGCAAATGTTGAATATTACGTTACCTGCCTTACGTCCAACGATCGTTATATTGGCCATCCTTGCAGTCGGTGGTATTTTGAATGCTGGTTTTGAACAACAATATTTGTTGCAAAATAATACCGTGCTTGAATACTCGGAAGTTATCGATATTTATGCATACAAATACGGGTTACAAAACAGCATGTTCTCTTACGGGGCTGCCGTGGGGGTATTTAAATCCGTGATTGCCTTCATTCTTGTTGTAATTGTAAATCGAATTTCTAGAAAAGTGAACGACCAGGCGTTGTTCTAAATAACAAAATGGAGAGGAGCGCTTGAGATGCTTTTGAATAGATACGGAGATCATATCTTTAAGTTTTTTGTATATTTGATTCTTGTCCTTGTGTTGCTAGTTACCTTCTTACCTTTTTGGAATATTCTCGTTCTTTCATTAAATGCTGCTGAGGACACTGTTCGAGGTGGCGTCTACTTTTGGCCAAGAGATATCACCTTTGATAGCTACAACCAAATTTTAAAAGATACCGAAATTATGAATGGGATATGGGTAACGGTTAAACGGACCGTAATTGGTGCACCATTGTCGGTTCTTGTGATTACGATGCTTGCTTATCCGCTAAGCCGGCGGAATTTGATGGGCCGCAAGGGCTGGAACCTTTACTTTGTCTTCACGATGTATTTCGGGGGCGGGCTGATTCCTTATTACATGGTGCTTAAAGCCCTGAATATGATCGACACTTTCTCTGTTTTTATTCTGCCAGGCTTGATGAATGTCTTCTATATGATTATTGTCCGTACCTTTATGGAGGGATTACCTGGTGAGATTGAGGAGTCAGCGAAAGTAGATGGAGCGAACGACTTAATGATTTTCTTCCGGATCGTGCTGCCGTTAACAACACCAGTACTCGCGACAGTGGGCCTCTTTCAGGCAATATCGCATTGGAACGCGTGGTTTGACTCCTATGCATTTACCTACAGCTCGGACCTGAAGACCTTGCAAGCTGTGCTTGTAAAAATACTGAGTCAATTCCAGACCGGAGGTATGGTCTCGCAATCGCAAATGCTGGCTAACTCCGCCAAACGGAATGCTGTTTCAAGCGATACGATCCGGATGGCAGCGACGATGGTTGCAACATTGCCTATCGTTCTAGTATATCCGTTCCTGCAAAAGTATTTTGTTAAGGGTATGACTTTGGGAGCTGTTAAGAGTTAATATGATTAAATAACCGAACGCCAGCCGGAGAGGAGTTGTCCAGCTGGCGGCCCTGAAGGGGGGTGAGCGGATAGACTTGCTTGGTTAGAATTGTAAAGTAATTTACTTAATGGGAGGAATTAGGGTGTCTATGATAAAGAAAAGCAAATGGTTGAGTGTAAGTATGACTGCCGCATTATCCGTTGGTTTATTAGCGGGCTGCTCCTCTAATGACGGAAAAGACAATACAAATAACGCGGCTGGAGACAATACAAAACAAGAGCCGATTACACTTACATGGTTTGATTCAAATACTAAGGGAGAGCCTTTTACCGATGCAGTCGCTCAGGAAATCACAAAAAAGACTGGCATTGAGATCTCTATTCAGCAACCAACAGGAAATCCGACAGAGAAGCTAAGCTTGATGCTTGCCAGTGGAGACTATCCGGATGTAGTCGTGATGAGCCGTGGGGATGCTTCCCTCGATAAGTACATTACAAGCGGTGCGTTCGTTCCACTCGATGAGTTGATTGAGAAGAATGGCTCTGATATCAAGGAAATGTATGGTGACACACTGACCAAGACTCGTTATAAAGACGGAAAGAACTATTACTTGGCAAACTGGTACGGACTAGATAGTGATCCAGTCTTCGGGATGCTGATGAGAAAAAATCTGCTTGCAGATCTGGCTCCAGACAAAGCAGATGGCACAACACCGCTCACAACAGATGAGTTAGAAGCCATTCTGAAGGATTTTAAAGCAAAAAATAAGACGATTGATGGAAAAGAATCCATTCCAATGACCATGAACGGCGAGAATATGGGCGCTAACCTTGGAACGTTCAAAGGTATGTGGGGTCTGAAAACCTACTATGATAACAATGGAACATTACAATATGATGTTAAAGATCCAAAGTATCGTGAAATGCTGCTCTATGTGAATAAATTATACAGAGAAGGTCTGGTTGAGAAGGAATTTGCCATTAGCAAAACACAAACTTGGGTTCAAAAGCTGGCTACCGGCGCAGTATTCTCCACACCAGGCGCTTATTGGGATCCAGGTAACGGGAATGGAACTTTGAAGAAGGATGGCGGAGAAGATAATCAACTCTTCCCTTACAAGGTTGTTGCCCCAGGTGTAGACCCTGCCCAAACGACATTTGGACCAAGAAGCTCGCTTGGATGGGATGCCATCGCTATTACTAAGAATAACAAGCACCCTGAAGAAACAATGAAGCTGTTCAATTTCTTGGCAAGTGATGAAGGACAGCATTTACTGCTGTGGGGCCAAGAAGGCGTTCAATACACCATGGTGGATGGCAAGAGACAACCGGACCCTGCATTCTTGGATAGCTTCAAGGAAAACTGGGACGACACAGTGAAAAAGAGCGGTGTCCGTAAATGGTTGTGGTTTATCAAGAATGGTCTGGATGCAAATGAACAGCCTTACGATATGGCGGTTAAATATCAACGCAGTGAAGTAGATCAAATGGCGATTAAGAGTCTTGGAGATTCCGTATGGGATACTGCGGAATATGACAATCTCAGTCCTGACGGCGGAACACCTGAAGCACTGACTGCTCAGAAGGTAAAAGATATTATGGATCAAAGCATTACGAGAGTGATTATTGCTTCAACTGAAGCCGATGCCAATTCCACATTCGACAAGATGCTTGCGGATATGAAAAAAGCTGGGGATGAAAAAGTAGAAGAAATCTTCAACCAGAAGTACGCTGAACGTATGGAATTGTGGAATTCAAAATAATTATTGTAAGGGCTTCCTCTCTGCATTCAGGCAGAGGGGGAGCCTTTTTCTATGTTTTCAAATAATAATTAAACTAGTCTATTAGCATGTGTATTTTTGCGGAAATCTAGCGGGGCCTGGTGATAGTACTTTTTGAATTGATGATAGAAATGGCTTACATTGTCAAAGCCGGACTCCAGAGCAATTTCGACCACACGTAGTTCAGTAGTAAGTAGCAGATTACGTGCCACGTTGAGCCTAAGTTGATTGATATATTCTGTCGGTGTCTGGTTCAGGTACTGGCGGAAGGCCCGGTTGACATGACCGGCGCTTCTGCCCGACAACTCGTACAGGGCATGAAGACCTTTGTTTAAGTTTTCTTTTAGATGCATCTTGGAAACGGCATGTTCAAGCCACAGTGGGAATTCTGGCTGCTCGATGGTTTGTGGAGAGAAAAAATGCTGGGTAAGTGTATCTACGAGTATTCCTTTCAGATAAATTCTGGACTTTACTTTGTCTAAGGTAGAGAGCATTCTGATGCGTTCGAAAGAACGAATGAAATCATCCATCTCCAGTTGAGATAACATGGCGATTCTAGGGAGCGGAGTATTTAATAGCCCTTGCAGGAATTCTTCTTCATTCAGGTAGCTAAAGGCATCATTAATGAGACTTTTTCGGCAGGGAATGTTCAGAAAGCGGCAATCGCTATCCCCGTCAGCTTCATAGCGATGGGTATCATTGGGCCGGATGAAGACAAGGCAGCCAGATTGAAGAAGCTGGGTAGCCCCGTTGACGATATGCCGGCATCGACCTTCAGTGAGTATGAAAAATTCATAAAAATCATGCGTATGTTCTGGGGATACCTGACTCAGAGATTCTACCCAGAAGGGATCAGCTAGCAATTCGGGGTTAATATGGCTTGCCTCGGTGTATTTGATCATGTTTTTCCTCCAGTGTTATTGATGTTAAAATAGCACACTATTTTTGCGAAAACAATAGAAGATATGTATACATATTATTGTTAAGATTTTAAAACAAGAAGTCAAAATAGCACATTTGTGGAGGCGAAAATATGCAACTTGTCAATCTAAACGGAAAATGGGAAATGAAACGGCTTCATGAACCGAAATGGCTGGAAGCCAGTGTGCCAGGCTCCGTCTACCATGATTTATTGAATGCTGGTGAAATGCCAGATCCGTTCTACCGCGAGCAGGAGTATGAGGTTCTGGAACTGTCCAATTACGATTACGAATATAAGCGTAGTTTTCAGCTGGAAGCAGGCGTACTAGAACATGATCGAGTATTTCTGCTGTGTGAAGGGTTGGATACGCTTTGTGAGCTTTACCTGAACGGAACTAATATTCTGAACAGTGACAATATGCACCGGACGTATGAAGTGGATATCAAGTCTGTATTGACGCCTGGTGATAATACTATCCACGCCATTTTTCGCTCCCCAGTAGAATTCACTATACGGAAGCAAGCAGAATTGCCGCTCAGTGGATGTGCTGATGCGGTAGAGGGGATATCGCATCTGCGCAAAGCACACTCCATGTTCGGCTGGGACTGGGGTCCAAAGTTACCCGATCTAGGAATCTGGCGTAGTCTCTCTATTCAGGGCTACAACAGTGCTCGCCTTGATGATGTTTATATTACTCAATTCCATGAGAAGGATAAGGTCATGCTGGATGTTCGAGTTAGAACAGAGAGCTGGCAAGCGGCTGATCGAGAAATTGTGGTTAAAGTTCACACACCAGCGGGTCTGTGCATGGAGCATCGTGTGTCTGAAATGATTGGGACGGATCATCATATTGCACTGGAAATTATGGAGCCAGAGCTGTGGTGGCCGAATAATCTCGGTGCTCAGCCACTGTATAACGTAGAGGTTGTAATTCAGGAAAAGGCGCAGGAGTTAGATCGTAGAGAATTGCGGATTGGACTTAGAACCATTACTGTGAAGCAGGAAGAAGATCAGTGGGGAGAATCGTTTGCTTTTGAAGTCAACGGTGTGCTTATTTTCTCTACAGGTGCCGACTATATTCTGGAAGACAATCTTCTACCTCGCGTGACTAGGGATCGCACGGATCGCTTGCTCCAAAGCTGTGTCGCTGCCAATTTCAATACGATTCGCGTATGGGGTGGCGGGTATTATCCGGATGACTATTTCTATGATCTCTGCGATGAATATGGCCTCATCGTCTGGCAGGATCATCTGTATGCCTGCGGTATTTATGCTCTGACGGAAGCCTTCGAGGAGAATATCACTCACGAGACCATCGATAACATGAAACGTCTTCGCCATCATGCTTCGCTAGGCTTGTGGTGCGGCAACAACGAGCAGGAGCTGGCTTGGGACGAATGGGACTGGGAGAAGCATTACTCACTGCAGCTTAAGGCAGATTATATTAAGCAATATGAGGTGCTTCTACCGGCAATCGCTAAAGAAATTGATCCGAATACCTTCTATTGGCGTGCTTCACCCTCCTCCAAGGGTAGCTTTGACAAGCCGAATGACGAGAATTACGGAGATATGCATTACTGGGGGGTCTGGCATGGGAAGGAACCGTTTACCGATTACCGGAAGCTATATCCGCGCTATATGTCTGAATTCGGATTGCAGTCTTTTCCGGGCTTGAAGACTATCGAATCGTTCACGCTTCCGGAGGATCGCAATATCTTCTCTTATGTGATGGAGTCTCATCAGAAGAACAATACCGGGAATGAGAAAATTCTCTACTATATCGGGGAGACCTACAAATATCCGAAAGATTTCGAGTCTGTTCTATATGCCTCGCAGTTGATCCAAGCAGAAGGGATGCGCTGCGGCGTTGAGCACTGGCGCAGACATAGAGGGCGCTGTATGGGTGCATTGTATTGGCAGTTGAACGACTGCTGGCCGGTAGCTTCTTGGTCTAGTATCGACTATTATGGCCGGTGGAAGGCCATGCATTATGCGGCTAAACATTTCTTCGCGCCGATTCTTGTTTCTGCCCATGACGAAGGAACGAAGGTCTCCCTTCATGTCTCTAACGAAAGCAGAGAACAAGTTATTGGTGAACTGAGTTGGAGACTGCTCACTCGGGCATCGGAGGTCTTGCTGGAAGGTACAAAGCCAGTGGAGATTGCCGCGTTAAGCACTGATGAGTTCGAGCAGCTTGATTTCGGCCGCATCCTGGATACGAAAGGGAAGAAACGTGAGACTTATCTGGAGTATTCTTTTGAGGTAGATGGCGAGACGAAGAGCGGTGGAACGGTCCT
Organism: Paenibacillus sp. G2S3; assembly: GCF_030123105.1. Lineage (NCBI taxonomy): Bacteria > Bacillati > Bacillota > Bacilli > Caryophanales > Paenibacillaceae > Paenibacillus > Paenibacillus sp. G2S3. Next base: position 4,963,878 of record NZ_CP126095.1, on the reverse strand, counting down.
GTTTGTTAAGCCGAAGCATTTTAGCTTCGTTGACCCTGAGCTTGAAGCGGTACTTACCGAGGAAGAAGAGCAATTCGTCATTTCTGTGAAGGCTAAGGCTTATGCTCGTTTTGTCGGCCTAGACTTCAAGGCAAGAGATGCCATCTTCAGCGACAACTATTTTGATATGTCGGGTGGCACAACTAGGACCATTACAATTGCTAAAAAAGATCTCGATAAGCCAGCTACGGCGGAAGAACTTCGTGCACAGCTTACTGTACGCTCTGTTTTTGATATTTAAATAGGAAGATTCACAGGAAGTAGGCCCTTAACCTGGGGCCTCTTTTTTATGTATTTTTTTTACTATAGCTGCTAATAATCATTTATTGTTTTGCAATGCTTAATAACATGAAGTTGATTTTTTTATAGATCAATATTTTACTATTCAAGGTATAGATATTAAGATTGTATCCCCTTCCAATTATCTTTAAAATAGACTTCAAACAACAAGATAAATTAAGCCAGTTATATTACAACAAGATCTGATAAGAAGAGTAGGAGGATATTATGAGTATTTATTATGATGACAGCCGCAAGGTTTTTCATTTACAGTCTGAGCAATCCAGCTACGTTATTGAAGTCGTTAGAGGTGAGCTTCCAGCGCATGTCTATTGGGGTCCTAAATTAGAAGGAATAGTACAACCGCTGAATTTAGTGGAACGTTGCTCCTTTAGCCCGACCTATACGATGGAGGACAAGAGAATCTCCCTTGACACTATTCCAAGTGAATTTCCGTCTTATGGGAATGGTGACTTCCGGGAACCAGCGCTTGAGGTTCAATTGGTAGATGGTACGACCGTTACGGATTTCCTGTATAAGAGCTATAAGCTCAATAAAGGAAAGCCTGAATTAACGGGACTGCCATCCACTTATGTTGAAAGTGAAGAAGAAGCAGAGACACTGGAACTTTTTCTTCAGGATGACAAAAGCGGACTGATTGCTGTATTGAGCTACACCGTGTTTAATAATCAAGATGTGATCACACGTTCTGTACGGATTGAGAATCAAGGTAATGACAATGTGGTGCTGAAGCGTGTGTTAAGCGCAAATGTTGACTTCCATGATTCTGATTATGACATGCTGCAATTATCTGGTACTTGGACGAGAGAACGTCATATTCACAAAAGACCACTCGTACCTGGTATCCAACGAATTGACAGTAAGCGCGGCGCTAGTAGCTCCCAGCAGAATCCGTTTATGGCCTTGCTTGCAAAAGATGCAACAGAGGATCACGGTGAAGTATACGGGTTCAGCCTTGTGTATAGCGGAAGCTTTCTTGCGCAAGCGGAAGTGGATCAATACGGCATTTCCAGAGTGGGCATCGGCATTCAACCTTTTAATTTTCAATGGTTGCTTGAACCGGGAGAATCCTTCCAGGCTCCTGAAGCTGTGCTGGTAAGATCCAGTCAAGGACTTGGTGGATTATCAAGAACATATCACCGTCTGTACCGGACCCGTTTATGCAGAGGCGAGTTTCGTGATCGGAAGCGCCCTATTCTCATCAACAACTGGGAAGCGACCTATTTTAATTTCAACGCAGATAAAATCAAAGAAATTGCTCAAGCAGGCAAAGACCTTGGCCTTGAACTGTTTGTTCTGGATGACGGCTGGTTTGGGAAGCGAGACAATGATGATAGCTCACTCGGAGATTGGGTAGAGGATCGCCGCAAGCTTCCAGAGGGTCTCGGAAAACTCGGGGAAGACATTACGGCAATGGGCATGGAATTCGGATTATGGTTCGAACCGGAAATGGTATCGCCAGAAAGCGATCTTTATCGTAAGCATCCGGACTGGTGTCTTCATGTACCAGGGCACAAAAGAACGTTAGCTCGCCAGCAGCTTGTTCTGGATCTATCCCGTAAGGATGTATGTGATTATATTGTAGAATCGGTTAGCTCCGTGCTGTCATCGGCTCCGATTACTTATGTGAAATGGGATATGAACCGGAATATGACGGAGATTGGATCTGCTCTTCTGCCAGCGGAACGTCAACGCGAAACGGCTCACCGTTATATTCTTGGGCTGTATGATGTGCTGGAACGTATCGTCACCCGATTCCCACATATTCTATTCGAGAGCTGCTCCGGCGGTGGTGGACGCTTTGATCCAGGAATGCTGCACTATATGCCACAGACCTGGACTAGCGATGATACAGATGCCGTTGAAAGATTGAAGATTCAATATGGAACAAGTATTGTGTATCCTTCAAGTTCTATGTGTGCTCACGTATCGGCTGTTCCTAACCATCAGGTGCACCGTATCACGCCTTTGGAAACACGTGGTCATGTCGCGATGTCTGGTAGCTTCGGCTACGAACTAGATATGACCAAGCTCACTGAAGCTGAACGCGAAGATATCCGCAAGCAGGTTTCTGAGTACAAAGAACTGAGAATGCTGATTCAGTTCGGTGATTTCTATCGACTGCTTAGTCCATTTGAGGGGAATCAGACTGCGTGGATGTTTGTTTCGGATGATAAAAAAGAAGCTTTTGCCACGTATTTCAGAGTTCTGGCCGAGCCTAATGCACCTCTCCGCAGATTGCGGTTGAAAGGACTCGACCCAGCTAAAAACTACAAACTTGAGCTTAACGGTGAAGTATACAGAGGGGATGAGCTGATGCACTTCGGACTCTCCCTTCCACAGCTTGAGGGCGATTTCAAGAGTTTACTCATTGTACTTAAAGAAGTTTAATAAAAGAGGGAGGTAGTCCCACAAGCCATTGGCTTTGGGATACCCTCCCTTTTTTTGAGTTTTCGTTGCGCGTCCGAAGTTGCTCACGAATAGGGTGAGTCCCAGCGGGAGATGGCGGCTGAATGGGTGCGCCAGCAAGATACTAACTTAGTCGCCGCTATCAGACTCAGATGCCGCTATCGGACTCAGCCGCCGCTATCGGACTCAGATGCCGCATCGGACTCAGATGCCGCTAAACGCGACATTTTCACACATTTGGAGTTTTGTCGGACCGCATAGTCGCTATTGTCACGAAAACCACCCCATATGAGTCACTTTCGAGGGAATAGCTGCACTGGAGTCCGAAACTAAGCTTAAAAGGACGAAAAGTGGCAAATAGCGTCATTTGGGTCCAGAAGCCAGAGGGGGTGGTTATGACTCGGACTCAGATGCCCCTAAACGCAGTATTTTCACACATTTGGGGTTTTGTCGGACCGCATGGTCGCTATTGGCACGAAAACCACCCCATATGAGTCACTTTCGAGGGAATAGCTGCACTGGAGTCCGAAACTAAGCTTAAAAGGACGAAAAGTGGCAAATAGCGTCATTTGGGTCCGGAAGCCAGAGGGGGTGGTTATGAGTCGGACTCAGATGCCGCTAAACGCGACATTTTCACACATTTGGAGTTTTGTCGGACAGCATAGTCGCTATTGTCACGAAAACCACCTAATATTAGTCACTTTCGAGTGAATAGCTGCACTGGAGTCCGAAACTAGGCTCAAAAGGCGAAGAATTGGCAAATAGCGTCATCTGAGTCCAATAGCCAAAGGAGGTGGTTATGATTCGAAAGTAGCGGGGGCATGGTGATGACTCGGAACCAGCAGGGTTTATGATTCGACGATTATGACCTCGAAAGGGTGCACCACGCTGAATCAATTCTCGAAAAATACATGTTTGGTTTGGAACTCTAGATCCTGCTCGCGGTACGTCGAAGGATTGACCCCAAAATAGGACCGAAAAACCTTTCCGAAATAGCTGGCATTATCAAATCCGGTTTCCGTCGCAATCTGGTTGATACTCAAATCTGTTGTTTTAAGTTTAGAAGCTGCCAACTCGATCCGCCGTCTTTTTAAATACTCAAAGGGTGAAAGATTGATGTTTTTTTGAAACAGTCTGCAAAGATGATGCTTGGAAACACCAACATGAGCGGCAACATCGTCTAAGCTTAGATTATTATTATGCAGATCATCCTTCATAAATTGAATAGCGGCGTGAAGCTTGTCATTTTTTATATAGGTGGTTAACAAATTTGGTTTCTTGAGGTATTTCTCCATGGACAAGATCCATTGAAAGACTTTTCCCGTTAAAAGATGCAAATCTCTTTCTTCATGAACCTGAATGTCCTTGAATGTACTCCACAATAAATCAATCGAAACCGATTCTTGGGGGAGTTCTACAATTGGACCGCAATGAGCAGCGAGTTGGTTCCAAAGTGAAATCGCTAAAGGCCCCCGTAGATTGAGCCATAAAACTTCCCAAGGCTCGGTGCCTTCTTCCGGATAATAGTACCTGTGTATGCTGGGGACAGTCACTAGAAAAGCTTTGCCCTTCGTTAACCGATGAACAACCCCATCTATTTCAATTCTACCCTCTCCAGATAATGTGTACTGAAAAATAACACAACTTCTCTCCGTCCGGTTCTGGCCGTTGAAGGAGTAGGTAGGTGAATCAAGTTGTTCCCAGCCGATAGAATCAAACAGAAGCATGGAAGCTTCTTCTTCCGAGCGAAAGGTGTAGGAGGAACGGAACATTAGCAACTTTCCTTTCTAGAAAAAGCTTTTGAGTACAGATCAATAATTTACTACTGTTGTTTACTCTATCAAAGTGTAAACTTTTTTCGTTATCTGTTCAATCTCTGTTGAATACGCAAGGCTGGATACTCATTTTTTATAGCATATGGATGCACTCTAATGAACTGTGATCTCGTTCGGTTTGGGTTAGATTATTCTCAGCTCTAAAAAAATAGATCCGGTGTGGTGGGGGAAATTACCTCACCTTTTTTGTTGCTTAAAATTCCCGATTACGCATATAATACAAACAAGTGTTCTTATTTTTATGGAGGCGATCGCATGCAAATCAGCATCGGCCAAATAATTGAAATTATATATCAGGATAAAGCGAGAAATATCAGCCAGCGGAAAATTGAAATACACAGTATCCGTGACGGCCGCATACGAGCAAGCTGTCTAACTAAAGGAACGCCTCGCATATTCTTGGAAGCAAATATTCTTTCATGGCAACCCGTGCAGGAACAACGTCATGCCTAAGAATCGCGTCATTCTACTGTCTGATTGCCAGGCATTTTACGCCTCTGTGGAGAAAGCTGCCCACCCTGAATATCGAGATAAACCTGTTGCAGTAGGGGATCCAACAAGAATGAACGGTATTGTGTTGGCAGCCTGCCCGCTTGCAAAAGCGAAGGGGGTAACAACGGCTTCGCGTGTAGGTGAAGCTTTAGCAAAATGCCCAGAGCTAATCGTAATAAGACCACGTATGGGGACTTACATTAAAGTATCACTCTTAATATCAGAGATTTACCGAACATATACCGATCTGGTAGAACCCTACAGTATCGATGAGCAGTTTCTGGATGTTACAGGATCTCTTGCGTATTTCGGAGGATCGCTGCAGGATATGATTCATAAAATTCAGCACCATGTTTTACTTTCGACGGGAGTCTGGACACGGGTAGGTATTGGATCTACTAAGGTTATGGCAAAGATGGCGACAGATAACTACGCCAAAAAGATGAAGGATGGGATCTATGAACTTTCTTTTGACCAATTAGAGACGACCCTTTGGAAACTTCCCGTGCAGGATATGTTTATGGTAGCGGCTAGAATGACCAAGAATTTTTGGCGTATGGGTATATCCACAATTGGAGATATTGCGCGAATGGAACTGTCAGAGTTTAAGCAACGAATGCGAACTACCATGGGCAAGCAAAGTGATATTCAAGCGGAATATTATTGGCAAACTGCGCGAGGGCTAGATCCTAGTCCAGTGGTCACAGGAATGCGTCATCAAATCAAATCAGTGGGACATGGCAAGGCTTTGCGCTGGAATTTATACACCAGGCATACGGATATTGAGGTTGTGCTGCTTGAGCTTGTCATTGAAGTATGCCAGCGAGCTCGGCGGTATGGTTATATGGGATCGGTAGTATCTATTTCAGTTTTTGAGACGGACGGAGAGCGTTCAAACGCTTACGAGCGCCAGATGACATTGCCCGAACCAACATCACTAACACACGAAGTAGCTGCAGCTGCGCAAAAATTATTTGCAGACAACTGGTCGGGTCTCCCGATAGGTCGATTAGCGATTTCCTTGTCTAACCTATCAGATGATAGCGTCATCCAACTTACACTCTTTGATGACAGGGTTCGGGCTTACAACAAAGAACGTGCAATCGATCAAATAAAAGCCCGTTATGGCAGTAAAGCTCTAATCAGAGCTTCATCTATGCTTGAATCCGGTGTTGCCCTAGAAAGAGCTGAACAGATTGGAGGTCACTATAAATGAGTAAACTTGAGGGTAATGAACGCTGGAAAACGAAAATGATCATGACCGAGCATGTTGAGCAGTACGAGGAACAGCAGCGTGAGCACCCAGATAAAATGATAACTATGGAGGAACGTACGATGGTTCGAGACCTCATTTTGCTTCCTTATATAGATACTATGGTTAGCAAGAGCCTGAAAGAGATTGAGCCCTCCAGCAACATTCTTAAACGTGCCTATTTGATGGCTGGTCAAGCCATTCAACGCCGGATCATGCAGGATACCTATCGGCTGCAAAAAGGGCTGAAACAGCGAAATATCAGGGTGCTGGCAGATGAACAGGAGGAATTCTTGGTGTATTACAAAATCTTTTGCCGAGGATATCAGGAACGCTTTGGATTAACTCGAGATGTTATGCGTACAGAGATAAGCTTAAGGTTAACTAAATACACAGCTGAACTCGGAGCAATATTAAAAGATCATTTGAAATAAAACAAGGCTTTTTCAGTGATTATACTGGCGTGGTCTTGTTTTATGTGAACCAGAAATTAATCCCGGAAACCTTCTACTGATGGAATAATCGCCCAGGGATATGATAAGCTCATGTAGAGTTATCATATCCCTAAACAGAGGAGGGAAATCTATGAGCTGTTTGATCACAGGGAACACTTATTATGGATTTCAGGTCGTTAATGAGGAATATATCCGGGAGAACGAATCCAACGTATTTACGCTGGAACATCTAAAGAGCGGCGCCAGGCTGCTGTTCGTGCAGAATCAGGATGACAACAAGGTATTTAGCGTAAGCTTTAGGACCCCACCTGAGGATAGTACAGGGGTCTTTCATATTTTGGAGCATTCCGTATTATGTGGTTCAGAGAAATATCCGGTCAAGGAACCTTTTGTAGAATTACTGAAAGGCTCAATGCAGACGTTCCTGAACGCATTTACGTTTGGGGACAAGACGATGTATCCAGTGGCGAGCCGGAACGATCAGGACTTCTCCAATTTGGTGGAGGTTTATCTGGATAGTGTCTTTAAGCCAAATATTTATAAGCAACAAGAAATCTTTGAGCAAGAGGGCTGGCATTACGAGCTTCGGCATACCGAAGATGAGCTTATCTATAAAGGCGTGGTTTACAACGAAATGAAGGGTTCTTATTCCTCGCCGACTACGGTATTGATGGACAGAATCAAAAAGACATTGTATCCGGACACGATTTACCGCCATTCCTCAGGTGGAGATCCACAGGAGATTCCTGCGCTAACGTATGAGCAGTTTCTTAAGGCGCACAGTAATTATTATCACCCGTCCAACAGTTATTTTTATCTCTACGGAGACGTTAATATTGAAGAAAAGCTGCAATTTATAGACCAAGAATATCTTGAGTCTTATGAACGAAACAGCTTCGATACTTCCATTCCCCTACAACAGCCCATTGGAATGACGGAGCTGGTAGCGGATTATCCGATTCTGGAAGCAGAAGCCGCCACAGACAAGACTTATTTGAGTCTAAATTATGTGATTGGAACCTCTACAAATCGGGAACTGAACCTGGCTTTTGATATTTTAAAAAGTATGCTGATGGACAGCAACGCAGCTCCGCTCAAGCAAGCCCTGCTCGAAAGCGGACTGGGCAAAGACGCGTTTGCTTTTTATTCTGACAGTATGGTTCAACCGCTGCTTGGCATTACGCTGACGCATTCCAATGCCTCCTCCAAAGATGCCTTCGTGGAGCTGGTGAAGACTACATTAAAGCGTTTGGCCCAGGACGGACTAGATGAGAAGCTGGTGCTGGCAGCGGTCAACAGCAAGGAATTTGAACTGCGGGAAGGGGACTTTAACCAGTATCCGAAGGGTCTTACTTACAATATCGAAGTGATGAAGTCCTGGCTCTATGACGGTCAGCCGACTACTCACATGCGCTATGAAGAGGTGCTCACGGCCATTCGGGAAAAGCTTGCGGACCGTTATTTTGAGAAGCTGATTGAGGATTATTTGCTGAACAGTGATCATTGCAGTCTGGTGGTGCTGAACCCGTCCAAGACGATCGCAGCTGAAAAGGAAGCATCCACTCAGCATCAATTGAGTGAATACAAAGCGTCACTGCAACCAGACGAACTAGGGCAACTAGTTCAGCGTACACAGAACCTCTTGGCGCGGCAGAGTCGTCCGGATGCAGCCGAAGATTTGCAGAAGCTACCGAGCTTGTCGCTACAGGACATTAACCGGAGCATAGAACCTCAGGTGCCGACCCATGAACAAACCCATGAGGGCATAAAGGTGATCCACCATGAGGTAGCTACCCATAAGATTGCCTACTGCAAGCTTTATTGGGATACGGGTGTTATAGCTCCTGAACGAGTTCCTTATTTGGTACTATTGGCAGAGGTATTGGGCCAAATGGGGACTGCATCCTACAGCATTGAAGAGCTTACCAGTGAAATCGGGATCAAAACCGGGGGCATATATTTCAGGAATGAGCTCTTTGGCGCTGCAAAAGCTACGGGGGCGGGTTATCAGCCTAAATTCTCTGCGTTGGTGAAGGTGATGGCGGGGCATATTGGTGAATCACTGGATCTGCTGCGAGAGATCCTCTATACAAGTGCGCTTGACAATCTGACTAAGCTGCAGGAAATCGTCCGCCGGGAAGCCTCGCAGATGGAATCGATTCTGAATCAAAGAGGGAATGAGATTGCGGCCAGCCGCCTGATGTCCTATTTCTCGGATATGGGAGCGTATCAGGAGCAACAGGGCGGTGTAACTTATTACCGCTTTATCCGTGAGCTTGCTGAGACATTCGACCAACAGGGAGCTCAGGTGGCAGACACACTGAAGGACATCTGTGGGATTTTGTTCAATAAAAACAATTTGATCATCAGCGTGACCGGAACACCTGACTTGTATGAGGAATTCGCCAATAATGTTGCGAGGCTGGATATCCAGGATCGACCAGTAGTGAGTATGCCAAAGATTACGGCGCAGGGACATGCAAACAATGAAGGATTTATGTCTTCCAGCCAGGTACAATATGTGGTCAAGGGATACAACTTTACTAAATTAGGATTCACGTATTCCGGCAAAATGCAGGTGCTCAAAAAAATCTTGAGCCTCACCTATCTGTGGAATGCGGTGCGTGTGAAGGGCGGTGCCTATGGTGGAAACCTGGTTCTGCGCAGAGATGGGATGCTGATGTTCACTTCCTACCGTGATCCGAATTTGCAGGAGACGCTGGAGGTTTATGATCAGGCGTACCGTTTTGCTGAGGGATATGAAGCAGATGCCGACGAGATGACCAAAGCGATCATCGGCACCTTGTCCATGCTGGACCAGCCACTTAGTCCCAGCGCTCAGGGGCGGCGGGCAGACCGACATTATTTTGAACAGGTGACGGAAGCCGAGCTACAGCAAGAACGGGATGAAATCTTGTCGACCACACCGGAAGACATCAGACAGTACGCCGATTTACTTAAGGCTGTGACGGAACAGAACTATTTCACAGTGGTCGGCAATGCGTCGAAGCTGAAATCGACAAAAGCATTATTCGGAAGTTTAGAGGAACTTGTGAAGTAAAATGCTCTAATAGCTCCTTTTCAGTACCTGTCTACTCGACAAGTGCTGGAGAGGAGCTTTTTAAATTTAGTTAGAACATTTACAGTTAGAATTCTAACTATTAGGATAATGATGCTAGGAAGTGTTCTAACTAATAGGTATGAGGAGGAATTAATAATGAACAAACACGTTGAAAATACACCTTTTTCTAATTTGATTCGAGAGATCGGGATGAAAATAAAAAGTACAGCTGACGCTAGGTTAAATGAGCTAGGTTTGAATTCACAGCAAGGACATATGATCAGCTATATTTTTGAAAATCAAGAAAAAGGTGTTATTCAGAAGGATTTGGCGGAGGTCTTTAATAGAAAAGGAGCGAGCATCACCAGCATGCTTCAGGGGCTAGAGAAGAAAGGCTATATCAAGCGAGTCACTCCTGAGAATGATGAACGACAGAAGAGTATTTTTGTTTTGGAAAAGGGTGCTCTGTTGGTTGAGGAGTTTAATGAGATTTTTTCTGAGGTAGAAGCAAGCATTACAAAAGCACTCAGCTCAGAAGAAACTGCAACCTTAAAGTTTTTACTACAGAAAGTAAATTCAAGTCTATAAAAGTTCGGAGGATCTCTATTATACGAGAAATGAATGTAGTGGATGACGGGAGCTTGGCTCGCGCTTTTTTGCAAATATAAGAAAGTATAAGTTTTACAATATACTTTATGTCTTATATTTCTCGCATAAACACCTTTGGCGTCCTTATAAGGACGCCAAAGGTGTTTATATTTGGTTGTCTAGAAGATTTCGCAACTAAAGGATCGGTAAAATTAGTTCCAAAATGAACAATTATAGTTCTTATGATCACCGCCTACTTTTTCTACAATTATGGATAAGTAAAGGAGGAGAACTATGATACGAAAATTTCATCTTAAAATGGATACACGCGAAGCAATCGCTGGGTATTTATTCGTCGCTCCACTTATGTTGGGGCTGGTCATCTTGACGTTGATCCCCGTGCTGGGCTCACTGCTGTTAAGCTTCACGAACTGGAACTTTGTGGCTGGGCTAGGGGGGATTAAGTTCGCGGGCATGGATAATTTCATAAGGCTTTTTCATGATGATGCTTTTATGAAAAGCTTGCTGAACAATCTGCTCTTTATTATCACAGTACCGGTTACGATCATCGTTGCGCTATTGCTGGCTATCTTGATTGATAAACAGGTGTTTCTGAAGGATTTGTTTAAAGTGATTTATTTCCTTCCGTACATCTCCAGTGTAGTTGCCATCGCTATGGTTTGGCAGGTAATGTTCCATCCCTCACTAGGACCTGTCAATCAATTCCTGATGTCACTGGGGTGGAGTAATCCGCCAAAATGGTTAGCTGATATTCATTATGCTTTGCCGTCGCTTATGTTGATCCAAATCTGGATTCAGCTCGGTTACAACATTATTATTTTTATCGCAGGGTTGCAGAGCATTCCGAAGGATCTTTATGAAGCAGCTGATATTGATGGCGCCAATAGCTGGCGGAAATTCCGCAATATCACGGTTCCCTGCATTTCCCCAACCACCTTTTTCTTGCTGGTTACGGGGGTCATCGGCTCCTTTAAGATCTTTGATCTAATACAAGTACTAACACAAGGCGGACCTGCTAACTCCACGACAGTTATCGTATATGAGCTATATGACACTGCCTTCAACCAGTTAAAGACGGGTTATGCTTCTAGTATGGCACTTGTCCTGTTCCTCATCTGCCTGATCATTACAGCCCTGCAGATGTTAGCGCAAAAAAAATGGGTCAATTATTAAAGGCAGAAAGGAGAAATTACAGTGAGAAAAGAGCTTCTATCCAGAACCATCTGGACAATCGCAATGGGCCTGCTAGGCATCGCATTTCTTTTACCATTTCTATGGATGTTGTCCACTTCCTTTAAACTGGAGAAAGATGTATTTAACTTTCCAATTCAATGGTTGCCACAGCAGTGGAACCTCATTGAAAATTATAAACAGGTTTGGTCGGGTGACTTCGCTCGCTATTATGGAAATTCCATTTATATTACGCTAGCCACGACTATAATTAATGTGCTGATATGCGCACTGGCTGCTTATGGATTCTCCAAGCTACGTTTTCCGGGTAGAGATGCCATGTTTGTAGTTGTCTTGGCGCTTTACATGGTTCCTCCGCAGGCTTCGCTAGTTCCACAGTTTCTACTGTTTAACTGGCTGAATCTGATTGATACGCACCTAGGATTGATCTTAATTAACAGCTTTAGTATTATTGGTGCGTTTATGCTCAAGCAATTTTTTATGGGGGTAAACAACGAGTATCTTGAATCGGCGCGGATGGATGGAGCAGGTCATTTTCGCTCTTTTCTACAAATTGCATTTCCGCTGATCCGTCCCGCTGTAGCTACTTATGCTATTCTGCGTTTTATCTGGACCTGGAACGACTATCAGTATCCACTCATTTTTTTGAAATCTAAAGAGCTGTTTACGATTCAGTTAGGTATTCGGTTGTTTGGGGACCAATATGGGGATGTCTATTCCCTCATGATGGCTGGTGCGGTATCTGCAATTCTGCCACTGCTGATTATTTTTGCTCTCGGTCAGAAGCAGGTTATTGAGGGAATTGCCCTCGGAGGCGTGAAAGGATAATAAAAGTCAAAATAGTTTCTCTTCGGTAGAATATGAGAACTTTCCTCGTCTATCCTGCATGTTAGGATGTTCTTGTAAGCAGTTACATAGCTTTGGCTGTAAAGCGAGGTATACCCAACACATTAATAGGAGGGTCTATATGAAAAAGAAATTATTATCCGTGCTTATGATCACATCTATGGCGTTGTCATTGGCTGCTTGCGGTGGAAATGCGAAAACAAATAATGCAGGAGCAACAGATGCGCCTGATGCTGGTGGAAATAAGGAGCCTGCAGCAGAGAAGGTTACGCTGAAGCTGAGTACCTGGCAGACGGAAGCCAAAGCGAAGTGGAGCACGATTATCGCAGAGTTTGAGAAGGCGCATCCCGACATTCATGTAGAAGTGGATCTACTAAATGAAAAAGGCGATTCTGTAGCTTCCATGCAGAAGCTGGATTTGATGGCCGCTGCAAGTGATCCGCTGGATATTGTCGAACTGCCGTATACCAACTATTCGCAGCGTGCAGATATCGGTTTGTTAGCACCGATGGACGACTATATTCAGAAAGAAGGGTATAAGCTCTCAGATGAATACCTAGTGGACACTTCGGTCAATGGCAAAATCTATGCGTTACCGTCTTCTATGCAGCGCTGGTTCGTGCTCCTCAACAAAGAAATGCTAGATGAGGCTGGTCTGCCGGTTCCGACCGACTGGACTTGGGCGGATTTCGAAGAGTATGCCAAGAAACTGACCAAGGGTGAGGGTGCAACGAAGCGTTTTGGCGCATATTTGCACAATTGGCCGGATTATTTCCAACTCCAGCTAATGAGTAAACCTGAGAATAATACTTTTCTGAAAGCTGACGGAACCTCCAATGCCCTGGACCCGCAGTTTAAGGCTAATCTGCAGATGATGAAGAAAATGATGTACGAGGATAAGAGTGCAACTCCTTATGAGGATATTATTTCGCAGAAACTTGCCTACCGGAATCAGTATTTTAACGGTTTAGCAGCGATGCTTCCGATGGGAGACTGGATGGTTGCAGAATCGGGTGGAACGGATGCCATTCCAGCAACCTTCGTTACAGCGTTTGCCCCGATCCCTCGACTGGATAGTGAGAGCAAACATTACTCACCTGTTCAGCCAACCTATATGGGGATAGCTGCTAAATCTAAGCATAAGGAAGCTGCTTACACCTTTGTGCGCTGGTATACCTCAGAAGGACTGGAAATCGGCGGACGTGTCTTCTCTGGCTGGGCGAAATCGGATACGAACAAATTGGTGGATACGATTGTGAGTGGTTCTAAGGATCCATCTAAGATTGATGTTGATTCCCTGAAATATACGATGGAGAATTCGACACCTGGTGCGACGCAAGTTCCGGCTAAATATGCGGATGAAGCGAAGAACAACGTTATTCCAGAAGCGGAAATGTATCTCCTTGGCCAACAGGATCTGGATGTCACCGTTGCCAATATCGATAAGAAAATTTCGGAAGTCGTTCAGAACAACAGCGGAAAGTAGGCGGAGACTGATTGTAGGCTTCCCCAAGGGGGCTTATAATGTGGGGGCAGGAAAGCATTTCTGCCTCCTGCTCCAAATTTAAAACAGATATGGGGCCTGTCATCCGTGTTTAGAAAGCATCAATCACTTCGAATGAAACTTGTCTGGTCTTCAATGATCTGCGTACTGATCCCGCTAGTCTGCATTTACATGGTTACAGATTATTTAACCCGGGATCTGATTCTGGAGAAGGCCGTTGGCAGCGCAAGAGAATCTCTCAATGCATCCAGTGCCAATATGAATGCCATTTTTGAACAAACGCTGGAGCAGTCCAATTTCGTGCTTCAGAACAGCGAAATCAGGCAGATGATGTCTGCCGATGCAGAAACGCTCCGTTCAGCGAAGGAAATCATCCAGTACAACCGTATGTCACGGATGCTGGATGATATGTTCGTTCTAACAGAATATTTGAAAGTAACGCTGATAGGAAAAAATGGATTTATTTATACCAGCTATCCTTACAGTGACTTCAATCCGAAAACCTTTTATAACGAGCAATGGATGTCGCTGATGAAACAGATTCAACCTATCTCGACCTATTGGAAAGCGGAACACGATACTTACTATAACTACTCGGATAAGGACTCAGCTAATTGGGTAACCATTGCGAGACCCATTCAATCGACTTCCAGTAGCACGATCGGATATATGATTATCAACATTAATGAGCGTAAACTCCGCCCTTATCTGAATAACGACAATGGCAAAGAGATGATGCTTTTGGATGACAAGGGAACTGTCGTCTCGCATGCTGATAAGGCTCAAATTGGTGAAACGATGACGTGGTGGAAAAAGGATGGTGAGCTTGATACTGTCGAGATCAGTGGGGAGAAATTTTTGTATGTTGACCAGGAGCTGAGCAGCAACAGATGGCAGATGGTGAGCATTATCCCTATGAAGGCGGCATTGTCAAAGAATAAACAGATTTTATTTATCAGCTTAGCCGTGCAAATTCTATTCTTTACCTTGTTTTCCGTTCTCTTAACCGTTCTTATCTCTAAGCTAACTCAGCCTATCGTAAAATTAAGTACTTTTGTAAAGCGAATTGGTCGTGGTCAATTGGACGAACGTTCATTCATTCGAGGAAATAATGAGGCGGCACAGCTAGCCCGCACCATAGACCAAATGCTAGATCGAATCGAGTCTATGATTGAACAAATTACTTATGAGCAAACGGGAAAAAGAAAAGCTGAATTAGAGATGTTGCAGGCGCAGATCAATCCGCACTTCATGTTTAATCTGTTGAATTCGATCCGGTTAAATATTCTGATGCAAGGAGACAAGGAGAACGCCGAGCTGATTGGTTCGCTGTCGTCTTTGCTCCGTATGACCTTTAACAGAGACAATGAGTTTATCCCGCTTCGTGAGGAGACAGACACGATATCTCATTATGTGACTTTGATGAATTTTCGTCATGCCAATCAGGTCAGGCTGGAAATGAATTTAGCGGATGGGAGCGCTGAAGCGCTAGTACCTCGCTTTATGATTCAGCCAATGATCGAGAACGCCATCATCCATGGTTTCGAGCAGTTTGGTGGTGAGATTTACATTGATGCTCGTATAATTGCAACTACCGGAACGCTGGTTATCACGATTAAGGATAATGGCATGGGAATGTCACAGGAGAATTTAAAAAGGCTTCGTGAAACCGCATACAGCAGTGAGCAAATTGCAGAAGAGGACAGAAAAGGCTTCTCTGGCATAGGCTTACGCAATGTGGCCCAACGCCTCAGTATGATTTATGGCGCTTCTTTCAAGCTGAATATTCAAAGCGAACCTGATGTGGGTACGGAGATTTGTCTGGAGTTTCCACTGAATGAGGGAAAGGTGGGTGTGGTGAATGCTGACGGCAATATTGGTGGATGATGACTATCCGGTTATCCGTTATTTGTCGCAGGCCGTACCTTGGAGCGAACTCGGTATTGAACTTATCGGATGTTATTATAGCGGTCTCGAGGCTTGGGAAAAAGCACAGCTGAATCCACCAGATCTGATCATTACCGATATTGGCATGCCCAAGATGAACGGTCTGGAGATGCTTGAGAAATTCAGAGCAGTGAAGCCCGGAACCCGTGCGATCATTCTCTCCTGCCACAACGAATTCAAATACGCTCAGCAGGCGCTGAAATTAAACGTAGGAGAATACATTTTAAAGGAATCACTGGATATCGAGCAGCTACAGCAAGCCCTTAAAACCCTTGTGACGGAAGTGGGTTTGAATAGGAAGCAGCATTCAGAAATGCTAGTTTATAAGCAAAAACAGTCTCAAAACCGCGCCGCGTTGAAGGAAAAGTTTCTAAAAGATACACTGTATCAGTCCTGGGACAAGGAGGCTTGGATCGAGCAAGCCAGGTCAAACGGAATCTTGATCCATGCTAAGAATTATATTCCGTTGCTTATTGTAATTGACCGACCTGAGGAAGCTTCAAGGGTGCGCCGGATGAGTGAATATACGATTTCTTTTGCAGTTGAGAATATCATGCAGGAAGTGCTTGAGGCTGATCACAGCTTGTTTATTTCGAGATACAGCCATAAGGAAATTGTCATTCTCTTTTGTAGCGACAAGCCATCCAAAGACCACCAAGCGATCTATCATTCTATTCAAAATGCAGCATCTGCAGTGCAGAAATATCTCAAGCTGTCCGTCTCCTGCATATTTGGCGCTGAGGCGCGCAGTCCTGAGGAAATTCGCGGAACACTGCAACGGATGTTAAGGGAGAAGAGCCAACGCTTTTATTTTCCTACGGCAGGAATCCACCGTTTTGAAGAGATTTGCTTTTCAATGGAAGATATTTATGCCGAATATGGAAGCCTGTACGCTGTTATCAATGATGATATTGCTCTGAACAGGGACACGGAGCTTCGCGTTCATATAAAGGAATGGCGAGAATGGGTGTACTCGCAAAAATTCCATCCCAATGAAGTCAAGGAATGTGTGCTCCGCTTGCTGATGGACTTGCAAATGAAGACGAAACAGCTGCTGCAATCTCCATTGCCTATGGCCGAAGAGAAGCTGTTCAGCGTGGTGGGTGACATTGAAACCCTAGAGCATTTGGAAGATTGGTTAGTTCAGTACTTGGAGGAATTAGCGCGGAAAATAAGTATTTTCTCCATTAAGTCCAAACGGAGCGAGGTTATCAAAGCCCAGCAGTTCGTGATTAGTCATGTAACGGAGAAAATAACGCTAGAGGACATGGCTGGACGCCTGAACTTGAATGCCAGCTATTTTAGTCGTCTCTTCAAAAGGGAAACAAACCAGAATTTCATTGAATATGTAAATATGCTAAAGCTTCAAAAGGCAAAAGAGCTGCTTAATCAGTCTGGAAAGACTGTGGAAGAGATCTCCGAGTATCTGGGTTATGCCAACAAAAGTTATTTTATCAAGCTGTTTAAACGAGAAATGGGCATGAGGCCCAGTGAATATGCGGCTTGGCATTGAGTATGGATTGGAGGGACCATTACTGTGGAACTGAAGGGTACTAAAAACGAATTACAAATGTTCTTAAATGACCTATATGCTCCAATAGAGAATCGCTTTACTGCTGGTCGTGCAGGCATCGAAATGGGGGCGACAGGATCTATATACAATGAAGCTACTGCGCTTATGGAAGCCTTCGCCCGTCCTTTATGGGGACTTGTTCCCCATGCTAGTGGTGGAGGGGAAAGTGCACTTTGGCCGATGTTCCTAGAGGGGATCATTAATGGGACTGATCCTGAACATGAAGAATATTGGGGTGAATTCTCGACCAAAGACCAGCGTATGGTGGAACAGGCTGTGCTAGGACTGGGACTTGCTCTTGCACCGCATAAGCTGTGGGAGCCGTTGAGCGAGACTCAGAAGCAGAATGTATATAACTGGTTGAACCAGATCAATCATGTGGATCGTTCCAATCCGAATAACTGGCTAATGTTCACGGTCCTTGTAAACGTGGGTTTTAAGAAAATCGGATTGCCTTACGATCAAGAGATAATGGATGATTATTTGGAGAAGATTGATACCTACTACCTCGGTGATGGCTGGTATTCCGACGGGCTGACCGACCAGAGAGACTATTATATTGCTTTTGCTATGCACTATTACACGTTGATATACGCTAAATTGATGGCGGATGATGATCCTCAGAGGGCTGCAGTATACCGGGAAAGATCCGCGCAATTTGCCCAGGATTTTATTTATTGGTTTGCTGAGGACGGAAGTGCCATTCCTTTCGGACGTAGTCTGACCTATCGTTTTGCACAGGTCTCTTTCTGGAGTGCGCTGGTGTATGCCGAGGTCCTTCCTTTTTCATATGGCGTTCTCAAAGGAATTATAATGCGTCATTTTCGTTGGTGGTTTGATAAACCTATTGTGGGAATAGACGGACTACTAAGCATCGGATATGCTTACCCGAATCTGGTAATGACAGAGAACTACAATGCCCCAGGATCACCGTATTGGGCCTTTAAAGCTATGCTTATTCTTGCCTTGCCAGATGATCATCCTTTTTGGCAAGCGGAAGAAGAACCTCTGCCTGTATTGAAAGATCAACTGCCGCTTCAAGAGGCGCGTATGCTTGTGAGTCGTCCGGAAGGAAATAAGCATGTTATTGCCTATACCTCTGGTCAGATGGCTAACTTTGATATGGCCCATAGCGCGGCCAAATATTCCAAGTTTGCTTATTCTACGCTGTTTGGCTTCAGTGTGCCGAAGTCAGGATATGGGTTGAGTCAAGGTGCTTACGACTCTACACTAGCGCTGTGCGAATGTGATGAACACTACCGCGTACGTAGATTCTGCGAGACTTGGGAAATTGGAGAGCGTTATGTATATTCCCGCTGGCATCCTTGGAGCGATGTAAATGTGCAGACATGGATTATTCCAGCAGGTCTATGGCATGTCCGTATTCATAGCATTCACAGCGCCCGGCGTCTCGACGTAGCGGAGGGGGGATTTGCCATTGGCCAGTCTGCTGGCTTCCCGCGCAGTGAACGAGAAATCATTAATATATCTAACACTGCTGTCTCGGTGCAGTTGCCCTGGGGAATTAGTGCGATACATATGCTAAGCGGTTTTGACCGGGGTGAGTGCGTGCAACCCGAACCGAATACTAATCTGCTGAAGTCACGGACTCTTCTTCCGAGCTTGATCTCCAGACTGGAGCCTGGAGATCAAGTATTGATCTCTGCTGTCTTCGGAGCAACGAATACCCCAGAGAACCAGGCCAGTATGGCTTCGCCGCCGATTATTCAGCGACAGCCGGACGGAAGGATTGTTATCTACGATCCTCGTAACCATGAAGTACTCCATACTGTTGATGTATCAGAAAGGAGAGACAAAGATGTGGACAACGGCAATTGAAGAGGCTATTCGCAAGATCCGGAGTAATATCACGGGACATCCAGGCAAACTGCCTCATATCGCAGAGGGGCAACAATACGAATGGGGAGATAATGACGATTGGATAGAGGGATTTTATGTTGGCATGATGTGGCTTGCTTATGAATATAGCAAAGATTCATTCTATAAGGAGGCGGCAGCTTCTTGGTTAGGAGACTTTAAGCATCGTCTGGATCAGCGCATCGCCCTGGACCATCATGATATTGGCTTTTTGTATTCACTGACTGCAGTGGCGGAGTGGAAAATAACAGGCAACGAAGAAGCCCGATCTGTCGGTCTACAGGCTGCGGATACACTATGCAATCGCTGGCGGGAAACCGCTGGAATCCTCCAGGCCTGGGGTTTAGAGAGTGATCCCGAGAATGCGGGACGTATCATTATTGACTGCTTGATGAATTTGCCTCTGCTGTTCTGGGCTACGGAGGAAACAGGGGACAATCGCTATTATGATATAGCGCTCGAACATGCGTTAAAGAGCCGGAAATTTCTTGTGCGCGGGGATGCTTCCTCTTATCACACTTTTTACTTTGATCCGGCTAAGGGAAGTGCAATTCGTGGTGGAACACATCAAGGCTATGAGGATGGATCGACCTGGACTCGTGGTCAAGCCTGGGGAATATATGGTTTTGCTCTGGCTTATCGTTATACGCAGAATGAAGATTTTCTGAATACCTCTAAAAGCCTGGCTCATTATTTTATCAGTCATCTTCCAGAGGACAGTGTGGCTTATTGGGATTTCGATGTGACGGTGGAAGCGGGAACCCCTCGTGACAGCTCGGCTTCGGCAATTGCGGCTTCAGGTTTCTTGGAGCTGCTGGATCTTCTAGACGCTGATGATCCAGACCGGGCTATTTATGAAGCAGCCTTACTCCGCAGCATGAAATCCTTAGTGGAACATTATGCGACGGCTGGAAATCCGGAGGCGGAGGGACTTTTGAAGCATGGCTCCTATCATGTTAGAGGTGGACGTGTGCCTGATGGTCATATGATTTGGGGAGACTATTATTACTTAGAAGCTCTAATCCGCATGCAAACTGGAATCCGAGGATATTGGTAGTGGGAGTTTAGAGTGAGGCGAAGCTAGACTATAGAAGAAGAAAACTGCTAAGAGTAATCTCTTAGCGGTTTTCTTTTTTTATGGGTTTTATCCAACTTTTTAAATCGTAGTTAATTACTTGGAATAGTATGAATAAAATCATATCACCCCGCGTAAGGATTAATGTAAGATTTTGATAATTATTAGAAATTACAAAAAGGAGATCGTGTTTATCGGATTAATACACTATCAAATAGAAGGTAAGTGCCTATGAATTTTGACTGGGAGTTTATCTACGAGAGTTTACCGCTTTATGGTGACGCTATGTGGTTGACTGTGAAGCTGGCTTTTTTAGCTATTCTATTCTCACTCGTTATTGGATTAATGTTCAGTGTCGTCTTGTACTATAAGATCAGAGTCGTTAGTGATGTTATTAAGATCTACATCGAGCTTTCAAGGAACACGCCTTTACTTGTGCAGCTCTTTTTTCTTTACTATGGCTTACCTAAGATTGGAATTCACTTTAGTGAGATGACCTGTGCGATTGTAGGTATGACCTTTTTGGGTGGGAGCTATATGACGGAGGCTTTTCGCGGTGGGATCGAGGCAGTTAGTCAATCACAGATAGAATCAGGGCAGAGCATTGGATTGTCTAAGGTGCAGCTGGTCAGATATGTCATCCTCCCCCAGGCCTTTGCGATAAGTATCCCTTCTTTGGGGGCAAATGCTATTTTTCTTCTGAAGGAGACTTCTATTGTGGGTGCCATTGCTTTAATGGATCTGATGAATGTGGCAAAAGACTTGATCGGCTTGCATTACAAAACAGCGGAATCCCTGCTTCTTCTGGTACTTGCCTATCTTGTGTTAGTCCTGCCTTTGTCGCTTTTGTTGACTTGGGTGGAAAGGAAGGTGAGATATGCAGAATTCGGGGATTGAGGTGCTGTTTGAAGGCTCTAATTTTGAACGTTTATTGGGAGGGTTGCTTGTAACGATTGAAATTTCATTCCTCTCCATTGCTATTGGTACGCTATTAGGCATTCTTATGGGATTACTTAGGACGCTGGAATCGAAGCCATTAAGGTTTTTATTACGTCTTTATCTGGAGACCTTTAGAATTATTCCGATCTTGGTGTGGTTGTATGTAGTATATTTCAGCTTCTCCCCCTTACTTCATATCGATATCAGCGGGGAGGCTACTTCTGTATTGGTGTTCAGCTTATGGGGGGCTGCGGAGATTGGAGATCTTGTTCGTGGAGCCTTGCAATCTATGCCGAAACATCAGGTGGAATCAGCAAGGGCACTTGGGCTGAGTAGCATACAACTCTATCGGCATATTTTGATTCCTCAGGCGGTACGCAGAATGCTACCGGGAATGATTAATCTTGCTACACGAATGATCAAGACAACGTCGCTTGTGGTACTGATTGGAGTAATAGAGGTGGTAAAGATCGGACAGCAGATTATTGAACTCGGCGTGATAAAAGCACCTACCGCTTCAGTCTGGGTATATGGCTTCATCTTTATATTATATTTTTCTGTGTGCTTTCCATTGTCTAAACTCTCCAAAAGAGCTGAAACTAGATGGCAAAATTAAGGCTTAGAAAGGAACGTTTGTAATGGCAGATTCCGGAGAACTCTTACTGGAGGTTAAACAATTACAAAAATATTTTGGAGAGCGAAAGGTTCTGGACGGTATTGAATTGCAGGTGATAAAAGGAGAAGTAATCGTTATTCTCGGTCCCTCTGGATGTGGGAAAAGTACATTCCTACGTTGTCTTAACGGTCTGGAACCGGTTCAGGGAGGTGCGATACAATATCGCGGGCAGAACCTTGCGGAGGCAGTAGTAGATTGGTGTGAATTGAGGCAGCATATCGGAATGGTGTTTCAAAATTATGAGTTATTCCCGCATATGACGGTTATAGATAACATACTTTTAGGCCCTCTTAAGGTCCAAAAGAGAGAGCTTAAGGAAGCCACGCAGCAGGCGGAACTGCTATTAGAGCGGGTTGGGCTGCTTGAGCGGAAACTGGACTACCCACGACAGCTTTCCGGAGGACAGAAGCAGAGAATAGCTATAGTGAGAGCTTTATGTATGAATCCGGAAATCATGTTATTTGATGAAGTGACGGCATCACTGGACCCTGAAATGGTTCGAGAAGTACTTGACGTAATTCTGGGGCTTGCTCAGCAAGGCATGACGATGATCATCGTGACCCATGAAATGGGGTTTGCCAAGTCGGTTGGAGATCGAATCGTATTTATGGATCAAGGCAAGATATGTGAGATCGCTGTACCCCAACAATTTTTCACCCTCCCTGTGACAGAACGTGCTCAGCATTTTCTGGATATATTTCAGTACGATAAACTATAGAAATAGGAGATGAAGAGAAATGAAGAGAAGGTTGAAATGGCTAACGATGCTGGTAGGAGTTAGTATATTATTGATGGGATTGGCAGCTTGCGGCAATACTTCGGATAACAATAGTGATTCATCATCATCTAAATTTACTTCTATTGAACAGCTAAAGAAGAAAGGGAAGATAAAGATTGGTGTATTTGCAGACAAACCACCTTTTGGTTATGTGGACTCTGAGGGTAAAAACCAAGGTTTTGATGTGTATATTGCCAAGCGATTTGCTAAGGATCTTTTAGGAGATGAATCGAAGGTTGAATTTGTGCTAGTCGATGCGGCCAGTCGCGTGGCTTATCTGGAATCGGGTAAGGTTGATATCATTTTGGCTAACTTTACGGTCACTGATGAAAGAAAGGAAAAAGTGGATTTTGCCAATCCATATATGAAATTATCCTTTGGAATTGTATCTCCAAACAGTGCTCCAATTACTTCTATCGATCAATTGAAAGGGAAGAATCAAAAGCTTATTGTGGCTAAGGGGACGACAGCAGAAACCTATTTTACTAAAGAATATCCGGACATTGAGTTACTCAAATTCGATCAATACACAGAGATCTTCGCGGCACTTAAAGATGGCCGGGGTGCGGCAATAGCTAACGATAATACAGAACTCATTGCTTGGGCTAAATCCAATCCTGAATTTACAGTCAGTATTCCTGCCTTCGGGGGACAGGATACAATTGCCCCAGCGGTGGCCAAGGGGAATAAGGAATTGCTGGACTGGATTAATACAGAACTTGATACCCTGGGTAAAGAACAATTTATCCACAAAGCCTACAAAGAAACATTAAATGAAATTTACGGCGAAGGGTTTACCGATGAGCTTGTAGTCGAAGGTGGAAAAGTTCAGTGAATTATTAAGAATCCTATTGTCAGGGCATCTGAAAAGATGCCTTTTCTTAGGTATTGCTATTGCAATTTCTATAATGCCGAGTATAATACTGGGTATACACAGAATAAGGAGTCGGTGAAAATGTCTGTCGATGATTATCTGGATCTACTAAACTACGCCAAAGCAATTAACGATGGGCAGTGGCAAGCTGACATCATAGACCATTTGAAAAAGCTGAATACAGCTTCTCCTGCTGAGACAACAGAACAAAGCGTGAAAGAGCTGTGGATTCAATTCGATGATATAAACGCAATATTAATGGATTTATTTAGTAAGCTGAGGGAAAGTGGAGATCTAGTAGAGCAGTATCGGTGGAAAGAGAAAATCTGGGAGTTAAAGCTGGAACGGATTAATATATCGAAGAAAATTCAGAATAGATTTATCAGGATATAATTCAAGCCTATTTTGTTTCTAAAGAGAAAATAAAAAAAGGCATGCAGTTAGTCTGCTCTGCCAAACTTACGATGGTCTATTGGCTACTTAGACATTTGCATTCCTTCACGCATCATTGTCATACACATAGTCATCATTTCATCGCAGTCCTGCATTTTTTTCATCATCATATCCATGTTCATGTCCATCATGCCCATTTCAGACATTTTTTCCATGCCCATCTTCATACAGTTCATCTTCGCCATCATATCATCCATACACATGTTCATCATCATTTCCATACACATCTTGTCCATGTTTAATTCCTCCCTTCTTTTAAATTACCTTTCTTCCATAAAATACTATATAACTTTGTAACAATCAACGCTTTAATCGGTATTTTACTAACTAATTTTTCTTTTTTGTCATAATTATGTATATCCATACCTTGCTGATGTTATTAATCAGAATACTTATTTCGAATCGGTGACTATAGGCTAATCGCCATAAGTCAGCGTTTTTTTGCGTTCTAAAGAGAATGGCAGGTCATACAAAGACGAGATCTTTTTTTTATAAATATTGAAATTAATATTCAGTTAAGAATCCCTTCACTATCAGTTTACGATTCAGAGTTAGAGTTAAAGGAGGCCATGAGAAAAAGGAGCTTTGTCATGAACACAGATCCTAAGGTACTTATTGTTACTTCGGCATTTGGAGACGGGCATATGAAAGTGGCTGAGGCCATCGAACATTCATTTCGACGTAGAGGGATTAGTCGGATTACCACCTTGGATCTATTCGCTGCAGTCCATCCTACCCTGAATGAGTTGTCCCGAAAATTCTATTTAAACAACACAGGGTATACGCAAGAATTTTATGGATTCTTGTACACGGTGACGAGCAAGATGAGACCAGAACAGTTCATGGGTAAACTCTTACATTCTATGGGCAAACGAAAAGTACGAAGGATCATCAACGAGATACAGCCGGATATCATTATTCATACTTTTCCTTATTTGGCCGCTGCTGAGCTAGCATTAACAACAGGCAGTCGAATGCCTCTGTTCACCGTTATGACGGATTATGTGGTTCATGGCAGGTGGCTTCATCCACAAACGACGAAATATTTTATCGCTTCAGAAAGCATGAAGGCAACTTTGATGTCAGCAGGGATCGCTGAAGAGAAGCTTGTAGTCAGTGGGATTCCTATTCGCGAGGCTTTTGAACAGACTCAGGACCGTGAAGCGCTTTTGCGTAAACATGGGTTAAACGGAAATCGTCAATATCTATTACTAGCGGCAGGAGCTTATGGCGTATTAAGTGACATTGGCAGTTTAATAAAACGAATACTTCTTCAATCAAGCTTCGATGTCATCGTATTGTGCGGGAATAATCATAAGCTTCGAACAGCTACGATGGAGCTTTTTCAAGTGAACCCACGAGTTCACATTTTGGGATATACGGAAGAAATGCAGGAGCTGATGTGCATAGCTTCCTGTCTTTTGACCAAAGCAGGTGGGATTACATTGACGGAGGCGATGGCTCAGACACTTCCGGTTATCGTCTATCGACCGCTTCCTGGCCAGGAGGCAGGCAATGCAGAATGGTTATCTGAGCACCATTTGATAGAGATCGCACGAAATGAGGAGCAGTTAGTAGAGCGGCTTCAACGATTAGAGGATACGGTCTACAGCGATGAAAGAGAACGGCATATGAAGGGATTTTCGCGAAAATCAGCCTCGGATATTATCGTTACCGAAGCTTTAGAGGCTATTAAATTGCGTCAGCCTTCCGTTGTATCTGCAAAATCTATGGTTGTTGAAGGGCAGGCGAAAACGATTCATGGATATTATTGGTAAGAAAGAAAGATCACAGCAGACGTTTACCCGCCTTGCAGTGATTCTTTTTTTTATGGAGTGGATAAGAGGGGCTGTTCTGATCGCTTTTTTGCCGGCTTATGTATTGACGAATGGGGATCTTACAACCTCAGTGGTAGCCCTTGCGGTCTCTATACACTATTTAACAGACAGTTTGATCAAAAGCTTTATCGGTTATCTCTTGGATAGATATCCTGGGCGCACCGTGCTTCATGGAGGGTTCTTTCTTGGGTTTATTGGATTATTGATAATGGTGACAACGCATAGTCCGTGGATGATTATTGTAGCTTCAGCTTGCTTGGGTGCTGGATTCTCACCGATCTGGATTCTATGTATGAGCCAGGTATCAGAGGAAAAACGAGCACAGCAGATGGGAACCTTGTACGTATACTGGATGGCTGGTCTAGGTCTGGGCCCCGTAATGATGAATTTGTTAATTGGTGGTGGGCTGTCACTGTCCCTTGCCGTCATTGGATTATTTTTCGTAGCAGGCTGGAGCATGGTAGGTCTTGTAAGGATGAACAAGGTCTCGGTGAAGTGTGTGGATATATCCGTAGGTGAGCAGTTTGTATCTCTATGGAAAAAAGTGAAGAAGGGAGGATTTCTAGTCCCTGGCATGTTGCTGCAGACTACAGCGGGCGGGATACTGGTACCTTTTCTAACAAGCTTTGCTGTTTCTCATCTGGGTCTGTCCCATTCTCAGCTGTCTATCGTGTTATTTATGGGAGGCGTAGGCGTAGTTCTATTTCTTGTACCTATGGGAAAATGGTTCGATCAAGTGGGAGGTAAATGGTTCCTTGTCGTTGGGTTTGGCGTGTTTGCAGTTGCCTTGTTCGGCTTAACTTCTATTAACTCCTTCTCCGCCGCCATTGGGCTCTCGCTTCTGCTGGGGTGTGCTTATGCGGCTTTGCTTCCCTCTTGGAATGCCTTAATGGCTGGCTACATTCCCGAAGATTCCGTAGGGATCAGCTGGGGACTATTGTTTTCCATAGAAGGTTTAGGGGTAGTTATTGGTCCACTAATTGGAGGCTGGCTGGGAAGCTCAGGAAATGAACTGTTGCCTTTTCAAGTAAGCGCCTGTTTGTTTGGATTGATTAGTATTGTCTATTTGTTGTCACCTGCTCGATTATTTATTCACAAGAAAAAAGTGACGGAGAATCTTTAATAAGCTGCAATTAGAAAGTCCTTATGATGCGATCATTCATAGGGACTTTCTTTATTAAAAAGCAATTCACTTTAGATTTCTCAAGTTATGATGGACTGATAACGGATGAAGATTATAAAGAAATTCGCAAACTTATTAGTAGTTAATCAATTTAAGTGCTTTTGCAACTCCCCTGTCTTCCGGCGCCGACGACTCATGAATACTAAAGATAATGCAATAATCGTGAGAATAATCCCAAGTACTTGAAACCCCTCGAAGCTGAACTTATCTCTCATTACGATTCCTATCAACAAGGAAGAGAGGATAGTTCCCATATATCTTGATGTATTAAATAATCCGGATGCTACACCGATGATTTCCTTTGGTGAACTTTGGAACAAAGCTGCTTGCATACCTACATTATTCAACCCGTTGCTAATCCCGAATGCAGCCAAAACCAGACACACGCTAATAACCGGTGAAGATTGATTCAAGGTCACGAGCCATACCGATCCCAAAGTCATTAAAATTGCAGAGACCAGCAATGCCGGTCCTGGTCCGGATTTATCGATCCATCGTCCTGCTATTGGCGAAGTAACTAGAGAACAGAGGCCTAAGGTTAGCATAAGTATCCCTGTTTGATACTCGCTGATATGGCGAACCATTTGTAAGTAGGACGGAATTCCGAAAAAGAGTGAGTAATAAAGTACGTTAACGAGCATGAACTCTACATTAACCCAAGTCATCGCAGGATATTTAGCGAATGTGCGTAAAGGAATAAAAGGTGAGGCCGCTTTTAACTCATGTCGTACGAATACTCCCAGCAGAGCGAGTCCTATCAGTGAAACAATGACATTTTCTAAAGCGATGTGCCCAGATGATTTTGCTGAGAGTAATCCAATGAGGAGAGCAACCAGACCCATTGTGAAGAGCAGGATCCCTGATCCATCCATCCAATCGAACCATTTGCGAAGGGACATGCCTGATGCAACGGTTAATGAAGAGTTTTCCTTAGGGATATTTCTCCAAGACAATAGAAAGCTCACTACCACAAATGGAATATTGACGAAAAAGATAGCCGGCCAGCCCCACCAGTGAATGATAACCCCGCCAATAAAGGGTCCAATGGCTGCCGCACCGGATAGGAAGATGGACAAAACAGACAGCGCTGTCGCTTGTTTTTCCGTTACATGAATTCGCACTATAGCCATCCCAACGGCAACCATCATGCTTGTTCCAATGGCTTGCACAATGCGGAACACGATGAGCCACGCGAAGCTTGGTGCGAATGGAGCTAATAATGAGGCAATGAAGGCTACTACAAGCCCGGTAAGAAATATCTTCCTCCTACCAAATAAATCGCTGGCCTTTCCCATGACGGGTTGAGCGATGCTGCTAGCAATGTAAAATGAAAAAATAATCCAGGAAACACCTGTATAGTCAAGTTGAAATACATTTTGCAATCTTGGAATAGCAACAGAAACCATTGAAGAGTTTAATGGGTTCAATAGTATCCCTAGACCCACTGAAATCATTAACCACCGATTACGAGCACTCATTTTGGGTCCCCCTAAAGCGTATTAATGTCATCCTACTTGATTTTAATTATTCATTCCAACGCATTTTATGTTATATTCTCATTGACCTAAAGGAATGAATGGGGTGCGAAATGGAACTTCTACAGCTGCAATATTTTCTCGCGGTAGCTCGGTTGGAACATGTGACCGAAGCTGCACGAAATCTGCACGTTACTCAATCATCACTTAGCAAAACAATACAGCGCTTGGAGGAGGATTTAGGGGTACCTTTATTCGATCGAGTAGGGCGGAACCTGCGTCTGAATGAGTTCGGAAGAAGATTCCTTCGCCGTGCGGAAAGAGCTTTGTTTGAATTGGAACAGGGAAAGCAGGAGCTTAGCGATTTATCTCACCCGGAACATAACACGCTAGAATTAGCGGTGACCACCGCCAGTACATTACCCAATATCCTTCGCGAGTTTCGGAAAAAGCGACCCGATATTCAATTTCATGTGCAGATGCTGACTACGAAGGAAATGGTTACACTTTTGGATAGAGGAGAGGTGGATTTTTGCTTGTCATCCCCTCCTATAGAAGGGGATGACATCGAATGCCAAATCGTGTTTATCGACCCAATCCTTGTCGCTGTACCTAAGGGGCATCGTTTGGCAGATCGAAGCAGTGTATCCTTGACTGAGTTAAGGGATGAATGGTTTGTAGGTGTTAAGAGTGGTTATGGAACTCGCGATTTAATAGACTCTGTGTGCCAATCGGTTGGATTTACGCCTAAATATGTGTATGAGGGGGATGAACCTGCAAGATTAATCACTCTTGTGGAAGCTGAAATCGGACTAGCCTTCATACCAAGTACGGCAAGAAATTCACGGGAAGACATCAAATATCTCCAAATAGAGAATCACGAATTGGTACGGGAAATTGCTCTAATATGGCACAAGAGTCGGTACATTTCTCGGGCTGCTTTGGAATTTCGTGAGGTAGTTGTAGAATATTTCGGATCGTTATCAAGTCAATTTGGGGTGGAGCTATGAATAGCTGGGAAACAGCTTTGTCAAAGGTATGTGAGCTTTATTTTTCATCGGATGTGAATTCGGAATTAGAATGGATCTTGGTTGGCTCGGTGGGTTCGGTTTTACAGGGCTGCGAAATGACTCCGGGAGACGTTGATATTTATATAAAGAATAAAGAGGGGATTGCACAATTTGCAGAACTATTTAAAGCTTATTCCCTGCTGGATAAATGTGAATTCCCTCATGGAGAGAACTGGTTATCCTCTTTAGAAGAACCTACATACACGCAGACCTTTTCTTCGGGCTTTTCATGGACAAAGGGGAGTTGGATCATCGATGGATTTAAAGTGGAAGTCGTTCATATCTCCAACTCAGCGGGAATTCCTGATTCTATGGATGGCGATGGGATATGGGAAGGCGGACAATTCATTTGGAGCCATTTTAAGAATGTGACAATCGGACGGTACACTATTCCTACGGTTCCTCTAGAAATACAGCTAGAATCTAATTTAAGACGACAACGGTCAGACAGGACACAAGCGATTATTACTGCATTGCAAAAATATGGCTACGATCAAGAACTAATCGAAAAAGCTCTATCAAAGAAACACTTACCTTATTTTTATTCTCAAATGAATTGAGCAAAGGAGATTATTTTTAAAAAGGGAATTAACTGGTATAATATGGTTTATAATCATGGAGGGGGTTGATTCCTATGTCAGACTTTTTTGATCCAGGATCTAATTCAAATATGACGGATCCTGGTGGTCATAAAGCAAACCATGATGTCAATGCGCAAAAATATCATACACAAGGCGTCCCTGGGTTTTGGAGCGAGGTAACCAATCTGTTGATCGCGGTGGCAATAATTGCGGTTATTTTCTTACTCATATGGATCTTCTAATGGCCTTGTAATCAAAAAAAGACAGCCCTCATTAAACTTGAGAGCTGTCTTTATCGTTATTGAGCTGAGAATCCTCCATCGATGACTATTTCCGAACCTGTAATGTACGAAGATTCATCTGTTGCCAGAAACAGCGCCGCTTGGGCAATATCGATGGCTTGGCCCAAACGCTGCAAAGGCGTTGCCTGAATTAATTGGTCTAACAGGTCCTTTGAGGTGCTTAAAGCTTGAGTCATTGGTGTTTCAATGATGCCAGGGAATAGAGTGTTTACTCGTACGCCTTTACGACCAAAGGTTGTAGCAGCCGCTTTAGACAATGCGCGAACCGCGCCTTTGGATGCCGAGTAGTGATTAAAGCCTTGGCCGATGAGAGCTGTGTAAGAAGAAATATTGATGATCGAGCCTTTCTTTTGGGCTGCCATATAAGGTGCGACATGTTTAATCCCAGCGAATGGACCATAGCCATTGATGGAGTTGATTTTCTGCCAATCCTCAATGTTAATTTGATCAAATGGTTTTTCAGAAGAAATACCAGCGTTATTGACAAGAATATCAATCTTACCAAAACGATCATGTATTTCCTTTGCTAGCGCCTTCCAATCCTCATCTGAGGCAACATTTAATTTCATTCCATAAACATTTTGCTTCTGGCTTGCTTTTTCTAGCGCTGCTTCATTAATGTCTGCAGCAATAACGATAGCTCCCTCTTGTGCAAACAGATCTACCATGCTCTCGCCAATACCCGAAGCACCGCCTGTAATGATAGCTACTTTATTGTCTAATCTTTTCATTTTATATTCTCCTAACGTATTTAATATATTTTGTGAACAATGCTCTTCTCTATGCCGAACTGTTGTTTAATTCCAAAGTCCTGCTTTTTCTAGTTTCTTCTTACCGTTGAAAGCTATGACCAGTAATACAATATTTACGATTAACATAATCCCAACTGCATACAAAATGGAGGAATAGCTGCCAGTCCATTCAGCGATGAAACCGTAAGCTGGTAGTGCGACGATACCTGCGACAGCTAATCCGATAACAGCTGAAGAATAGATTTGTGCATATTCTTTATTATTCCCAAACAATGCAGTTGTGAGTAGGGGGCCTAATGTTCCGATTGAAGCGACTACGAACCCATAGATTGCAATAGCTATATTAAAGACGACTGGATTCTCAGGAATAGTTGTCAGTAAGATAATTGGAACTAAGCCTAGTACCATTGCAAAGATGGCTGTATTTCTAGCGCCTATTTTATCTGTTAATGCTCCAAAAGCTAATGCCCCGATCATTACACCGATAGACCAGCCACCCATTGCACTACCTGCAAATGTGACATCATAACCGATTCCCATTGCAAACGGTGCTACGTACTGACCAAAGCTTCCGATGGAAGTAATAAAGAAAAAGAACAGAAGTAGTGCATAGAATGCAGTAGATTTTCTTGCTACAGCTGCTTTGATGCCTTTAGCTGTAGTTGTTTGTGCTGTATTCTCTTCTTTTACTTCATCCGCGCCTAAGGCTTGCAAGCCTTTTTGCCCTGGAGCCATTTTGATTGTAAGGATAACCGTTGGAATAACAACTGCCATTACTAATATGCCCAAGAAGATGTAGGTATATCTCCAGCCTTCGCTAGCGATTAAGTTACCTGCCATAGGCTGAAGGATAGCTCCGAAGATACCACCTGAAGCCACTGTAATTCCCACGGCTAATCCATTATGTTTTTTGAACCAGTTGTTGATAAGTACGGGAGCCGCCATTTGAGTAACAAATATAGAACCAATTGCCATAGGGATCGAGAATAAGTACCATCCCCATACCGAGTTCATAAATCCAAACATTGCGAAGGATCCAGCTTGTAGAATAACCCCTCCGATTAACAGCACCTTAATATCAAATTTACCCATCATCTTCCCTGCAATTGGAAGAAATATCATCGTTACTATAGATGAAATACTAAAGTATAAGGATAGACTCCCCATACCAATACCTAAATCCTGTGTTACAGGTGTCAAGAATAGTCCGCCTGCTGTCATAACGCCACCTTTTGCAACTCCAACCATTAAAGCTAGTCCTACTAATACCCACCATGCGAAATGGATTTTCTCTTGTTGTGGTTCATGATGTTCGCCTCATTTTCTCTATGATGAAATACCTTTACAGTGAACTTCACAATCGCAAGTGCTTATTAATGTTTAGCTTCTTACTTTTATAAAGTTTATTGTTTTACTATAGTAACCTGTCTATTAGTTTGTGTCAATATTGTGAATAAAAGAACTTAAAAAGCCTTCGCACACCATACCCAAATCTCATTCCTCAGACGGAGAAAGTATCCATCTGGAGCCAGTTATCTAAATTTAGATACTAAAATAAAATGAATTTAACAATGGAACACTCTGTTAAATCGTACGAGAGAGGATGGTTATAAGGTGGAGAAAATTATAGAAGTACGAGGGATTAGCAAGGTGTACGAGAAAAGAAAGACGAAAGAAAAGATCCATGCCGTTCGCGATGTTTCTTTTCATGTGAATCGTGGAGAGGTGCTTGGTTTACTAGGTCCCAACGGTGCTGGGAAAACATCAACAATAAAGATGCTCTGTGGTTTGTTAGAATCGGATGGGGGTTCTATATCCATTAATGGCTTAGATATTTGTAAGAAGAGACTCAAAGCGCTAGAGCATATCAGCGCTGTATTAGAAGGGAACCGAAATTTATATTGGCGTCTTACGGTTCGGGAAAATTTAGAATATTTTGCAGGTAACCGGGGGTACTCTCGGAAGCAAATAGCCGATCAAACAGATAAATTATTAGAGCAATTCAACCTTAAAGAAAAGGAGGATGAGCTGGTTAATGGATTATCTCGGGGGATGCAGCAAAAGCTGGCAATCGCTGTGGCGCTATTAGCTAATACGGATGTCATCTTGCTGGATGAGCCAACGCTCGGTTTGGATGTTGAGGTTAGTTATGAATTACGAAATATTCTAAAAACGATAGTGAGGGAAGAGAAACGTACGATCATTATTAGCTCACATGATATGCCTGTCGTTCAGGAGCTGTGTGACCGTGCCATTATCATTAACAAAGGTGAAGTTGTGATTGACGACAGGGTGGAGAATTTACTTAAGCTATTTGAAACAAGAGCATATTCCATTAAGCTGGGCGAGCAATTAAGCCTAGAACAGGAGAACAAACTGTTGAGTATATTTCCTTTAAGTACTTATAAAGCAAGCTCTCATGAAACGATCGTGGAAGTGAATTTAGAGCATGGTCAGGATATCTACGAGTTGTTCGACCTTCTGAAAGAGGAGGGAACGATGGTGGAAAGTATTGATCGAATAACCATTGATTTTGAACAAGTGTTTATTCAGATTGTGAAGGGAGGTAAGACTCATGAAATGGCTCCATTTATTTAATGCTAATTTTCGTAAGGAATATATTGAGATGAAACGTTATTTACCGAACACGATTGCATTAGTAGTCACTTTTTATATTATATTTCTGGCTGCATTTTTTGGAATTATGTTTATAGGGGATCCAGCTAGTTTTGATACGAATGTTCAATATTCAATTGTCAGTGTGGTCTTTTGGAGCTTAACGATGATGACGATGAACTTTATTGGTTATTCGGTAATCACAGAAGCGACGCGTGGAACGTTAGAACAGTTATATATGTCTCCCATGGGTGTGTGGAAAATTATGCTCACGCGGATCGTCAGTCAATTGGGCTTACAGTCCGTCATTATGATTCTCTTGCTGTTTGGTGCGATGCTAACCTCGGGACAGTGGTTGAGTCTTAATCCCATGACAACGATCCCAATCATTATAGTTACTATGATAAGCATGGTAGGCGTTAGTTTTATGATTGCTGGTTTGGCTATTATTGTGAAACAAATTCAAGCATTTCTACAGATATTCCAATTTGTCTTGATGGGACTTGTATTTGTTCCGATAACTGTAGCTCCGTTTTTAGCTTTTGCCCCTTTCGTTAAAGGAGTGAATATGGTAAGAACGGTGATGCTAGAGAATCTAACGTTATCGGATTTACCTTTATCTGACTATGGCGTATTAATATTAAATTCGCTGGTTTATTTGATTCTAGGGCTTGTTGTGTTTGATCGCTGCGAGAAAATAGCCATGAAGAAGGGTCTTCTGGGGCAATACTAGCGTACACAATCGTTTCACCGCCCGGGTATAGCTAATACTTATAGCCTGCCATAGCTCATTGGTGTAACGGTATAATTGGTCGGATGTGCTATATTAATTTTAATAATTTTTTATACGAGGAGATTAATATATGAGCACTCAAACCGAACCTAAAAAGCGGACTGTTACTCCATTTCGATATGATATTGTTGGCAGCTTCCTGCGCCCTCAAGCGTTAAAAGAGGCTAGATTGAAATTCAAAAACAACGAAATTACTGCTAAGCAGTTGAAGGAAGTAGAGAACGACGAGATCGTGAAGCTCGTACAAAAACAAAAAGAGGTAGGTCTTCAAGCGGTAACCGACGGCGAATTCCGCCGCTCTTGGTGGCATCTCGACTTCTTCTGGGGCTTTGACGGTGTAGAGCGGACCATTATTGATCAAGGCTACCAATTTAATGGCGCGGAGTCGAGACCAGAAACTGCCCGACTGACCGGAAAAATAAGCTACAGCAGCCACCCTTTTGTATCACATTATGAATTTTTAAAAGGCGCTGCTGGTGAGGACATTGTTGCGCGTCAATCGATTCCTGCGGCTGCGCAATTCCTGTTTGAGCTGGATCGGGCAGAAAATAAGGAAAGCACGAATGAATTATACCCGAATCGTGCTGAGCTAATTTCGGATATTGCCAAAGCATACAAAGCCTCAATTCTTGCCTTTTATGCAGCGGGCTGCCGCAGCATTCAAATCGACGATTGCACGTGGGGAGCGCTGTGCGACGAACAGTTTATAGCATTTATGGATCAGGTAGGTGTGAATGTAGCTGAATATGCGAACGAGCTTGCAAAATTGAACGAGGAAGTGGTATCCGGTCTGCCGGAAGATCTCGTTGTAACGACACATGTATGCCGAGGCAATTATGTTTCTACTTATGCTGGAGTAGGTGGAGGTTATGAGCCTATCGCGCAAACACTTCTGAACATTAATAACTACTCAGGTTACTACCTGGAGTTTGATACAGAACGTGCAGGCGATTTCAAGCCGTTGCGCTTCTTGAAAGACAATCAGCAGGTTGTGCTTGGCCTGTTCTCTTCCAAATTTGGTGAGCTGGAGAGCAAGGAAGATATTCTGAAGCGTATTGAGGAAGCGAAGCAATATGTCGATCTAAACCGGATATGCCTGAGCCCACAATGCGGCTTCGCTTCGACGGAAGAAGGCAACCACCTAACAGAAGAGCAGCAATGGCGTAAGCTTGCTTATATTAAAGAGATTGCTGAAGAGATCTGGAATTAACTCTAATTAAAAAGTAGACAGAGACAATACACCTTTAACCATTCGGATGTTTATCCGTACGGTTAAAGGTGTATTTTGATTTAAAGAGTGTACATGGATTTACTTGGCGTGCTGTCACTATACCAGTGGATTGAGAGTAATTAGGGAAAAGCTCCCTAATAAAAGCCGATAATTGCTTTAAATGAATGGAATCAGGGAATTCCTCCCTAAAAAACAGAGTGAAATCAAGTTTTACCGTCAAATCAGTCGAATTTCAGGGAGGAATTCCCTAATTATTAGTCTGATGACCAGAATCCTCTGATAATAAGGGAGGAATTCCCTAATTATCTCCAGAGCGAGCATACGATTGAGCTTTACGGAGCAGAGAGACAGAGAATTAATTTGGAATTATTAACTCGCGCCACTTGCTGAGTTGCCCACGATTGTGGTTGCAATGGCAGAAAATTGTGAGTGTTCAGTAAGTAGAGGAAGCTTGGAATGCTCCTTCTCACCTTGGAGAACGGGTTGTTTTTGTGCCACCCTCAGCATAAAAGAAATCACCCCCGTTTATAAACGGGGGTGATTTAGTCTAAGAGGTA
The DNA here is from genome assembly GCF_030123105.1 of Paenibacillus sp. G2S3. Taxonomy (NCBI): domain Bacteria; kingdom Bacillati; phylum Bacillota; class Bacilli; order Caryophanales; family Paenibacillaceae; genus Paenibacillus; species Paenibacillus sp. G2S3. Next base: position 4,927,294 of record NZ_CP126095.1, on the reverse strand, counting down.
TGAGGTGCCACTTATTAATTGTCTTTAGCATGTCTTTCGCCAACCTGAAATTCATCGGCATGTTCAAACATGTATTTCACGGTTAGTGGCTCTTGCCCCGTCAAATTTTTAAAGTCGTCTGTAAAAATATCCATTTTCCCTTCCCGGATAGCCTGTCCAAAAGTAACCATGCCTTCGGATGAAAAGGGCGCTTCGGAACCTTCTTTAAATGCACCGTCGGTAGTTCTAGGCACACCCATGGCTTCAAATACGGCATAATTCTCTTCATCCGTGTTTTCTTTGTAGGTGATATGATTACCGGTTACTTCATTCCCGATCTTAATGAAGTCGGTAATCGTCATTAATTCTTGTCCATTGATATCAAGGATCGCTTCATGATAATTATTAGAGGCTAGGGCATGAGCAACGGCTTTTGCGCAATCCTTCCGCGAGATATAAGCCATCTTACCGTCACCCTGATTGTTTGTTAATACCCCGTCACCCTTCACATAAGTGAAGTAGTTGGTAATCATCGCTTCCGCGTATTGGGAATTACGAAGGAAAATATAATCTAAACCCACGCTTTGAACATAACGTTCAGTATAAATATGATCAATTTTCTCAACGCTTGGATTGGTTTCATCAGCCGCGTTTACTAGAGAAGTATAAATGATCTGTTTGACTCCGGCTTCTTTGGCAGCATCGACCACATTTCTGTGTGCATTTTGGCGTTTCTCCCCAACAAAAGGCATGGAGATCAGAGCAAGTTTATCAGCATGAGCAAAAGCTTCGGCAAGGCCGTCCTTATTATTAAAGTTGGTCACATGTGTTTCAATCCCTTGTTCCGCATATTCCTTCAAACAGGCTGGATCGTAGGCGCAAAAAATAAGTTGGTCTTTATCTACCAGTTCCAACAAATATTCCGCTGCTTGTTTCCCTAGATTTCCATCGACACCTGTCAACAATAATTTACCCATGATCATCGTCACTCCTTGTGGATATGATTTATATCCTTATAGTATGTGAAAAAATGAACATAGTCTAACACATAAAACTTATGGTCGATTGCTAAAACCAATTTGGATTTGCTGAAGGAAGGAGGGCAGGGCAGGGTTTGTATTGTTTTTAAGATACCCTGCTTCGATTGCAAAGGTATGATGTGAATCATCTAATGGAATTAACCGGACTTTATCTTGAAGATAGGCGAGCTGATAGTTATCCGGAAAAAAACCGATTAAATTCTCCGTGATGATATAAAACAACTCTGTCTCCACATCGTCCGCGGTTCGAAGAATGTTCGGCTGATACCCGTCTTCAATTGCATGCTGGATCATCAGATGATAGGAGCTTCCAATAACCGTTGGATTCAACATGACAAGTGCATGTTCGTATAACTCCTCTTTAGTGATCGATTCATGATGGAAAAGGGGATGGTGATGACTCACAGCCGCGCAATACCGCCCCTTATATAAGGGATAGGTTACAATGTCCTCTTTTCCATGAAACTCGGAGTCAAAGGCAATCGCTACGTCATAAATTCCTTTTTGTAAGTATTCCGCAATATCCTTCAGCAATACTTTATTCAGTTCAAGCTTAATATTCGGATGATGATCCTGGAACGAGGGAATCAATGTCAACAAGCTTTGGATATCTGTCATCGCCGCATATTCGATACTCAGGGATTGCGTATTATACTTTTGGAAATTCTCCATACTTATCTTCATATGATTGTATTGCTTCCAGAGGATGAGGGCTTCGCCATAAAAAAGCCATCCGGCTTTGGTTGGTTCGATAGGGATCTGCTTTCTGTCAATCAATTGAATGTTGAATTCCTCTTCAAGCGCGGCGATTTGTTGACTAATGGTGGTCTGCGATACATAGTTCTTTTTAGCTGTTTCGGTAAAATTTCTGCATTCAACGAGATCAATAAAATATTTAATCCTTCTTATGTTCATAGGATCCTCCGCTTACCGCTGTTTGCTTTATTATACCCCAGATAGCAAGAAGAGAGCCTCATTTACGAGACTCCCTGTTTGTACTAATCTTATTTTGTATAGTTATCGAAATAACCTTGAATATAAATCATCGGTGTTCCTTTATCGCCACTACCAGAAGTCAAATCAGATAATGAACCAATCAGGTCCGTTAATCTACGAGGAGTAGTCCCTTGTGCTTCCATCGCACCAACCAGGTCATCATTTTTATTCTGGATGTATTTAGAAATGGCTTGTTTCAGCTCTTCACCACGAAGATGAGAGAAGTTGTTATCGGCCAAATATTTCAATTTCACTTCATTTGGTGTTCCATCAAGTCCTGCAGTGTAAGCAGGGGATACAACTGGATCTGCCAGTTCCCATATTTTACCGACTGGATCTTTGAATGCTCCATCGCCATAAACCATAACTTCTACAGTTTTACCTGTAATCTCTTTGATTTTAGCTTGGATTCCATCTACGATAGGTTGGCAGTTGTTTGGAAATAGCTTTACACTTTCTTCTGTTGCTTTATTGGATCCAAGCAGACCATAAGCTTCGTTAAAGCCACTGCCATCGATGGATTGTGTAAGAATATCATCCAGGCCAAATACTTTTTCAGCACCGTTGTTTGTGAGAATGCGTTTGGTTCTGAAGCGAGTGTGAATATCGCAAGTTAATACATTTTTTGTATAGTTTAAAATGGTTTTTGGGTTGTTGGAGAAGATGACTTCGCAAGCCACACCTTCAGCTTCAATCAAACCTTTATAATATTCGATATAGTCAACACCTGTGAATGGGTGCTTAATATAGCCGAAAAGCTCACGGAATTGAGCCTCTGTTAACACATCCGTCCATGGATTAACGCCCTTAGCATCTAATTCGTCGATGTCTACAAGATGGTTGCCCACTTCATCAGCTGGATAGCTTAGCATTAAGACTACTTTTTTTGCTCCTTTGGCAATTCCACGTAAGCAGTTAGCAAATCGGTTACGGCTAAGGATAGGGAAAATAACACCCACAGTTTCTTCACCGAATTTTGCCTTTATATCAGCAGCAATATTATCAATTGTCGCATAGTTTCCTTGTGCCCGAGCCACAATGGATTCCGTTACGGTTACAATATCACGATCCTCGATCGTGAAACCTTCGACTGTTGCTGCATTCAATACCGTTTGCACTACGATTTCTTCAATGTTATCCCCATTGTTAATGATAGGCCCGCGGAGTCCACGTACTACTGTTCCAACTACTCTTTCCAATATGATCTCTCCTCTTATAAGAGTATACTCTATATATAAGTAATGGTTATAAACCCTATATTACTATACCCTTTTAGAGCGATATAAGTAAAATTAATGTTTATAATATCTAATATAAAAATGGTTTATAGATATAGAAGCTTTTAGAGGTTTTTTGCATTGTCGTTAGAGATAGAAAATCAATTTCTCGGGGAGGGAGAGCCGTATGAACAAAATGGACCGTTTGTTAGCTATAGTGCTTGAATTGCAGCGTAATAAAGTGTTGCGAGCGGAGGATTTGGCGGCTACGTTTGAAACGAGCGTGAGAACTATTTATCGGGATATTCAGGCACTTAGTGAAGCGGGCGTATCCATAATAGGAGCGCCAGGGCAGGGCTACTCCTTGATTGAGGGCTATTTCCTGCCACCCGTTAGTTTCACGCTGGACGAAGCAGTGACATTGCTTATCGGGACTGACTTTATCGAGCAGTGGTTTGATGCCCACTATGGCAATAAGGCTAGAAGTTCTAAAGCGAAAATAGAAGCTATCCTGCCAGAAGCCATCCGCAGTGAAGCATCACAGATCCGCAAAAGTTTTCGTTTATTTGCATCCGCAGCAGATATAGCACCAATACAAGAAAAGGCATGTCTGGAAGCCATTCGTCGAGCGATATTGGAGGAAAGGAAAATAAGATTTCGTTATTCCAAAAGAATCGCCGAAGCCGATGGGAACCGTCAAAGTATTCGTACGGTTGCTCCTTACGGACTTGTGCTTCATCAAGGATCATGGGTACTCGTCGCCTGGTGTGAATTGCGTCAAGACATCCGTCATTTCCGGTTATCCCGAATGAGGGAGCTTATTGATCTGGAAGATAAATTTATACGGCCAGCGGATTTTCAATTGGAGGTATACCAACCTCCTGATGATCGCAACTTTCATGTGCTTATCTTAGTCCATTCTGACATAGCTGATAAGGTAAGGGAATCGAACAATTTCTATATGGAAACTATAGAGGATCATGCGGAAGGCTTACTGGTTACTTTTCGAGTTCGAGAGCCAGCGGAATTGCTGCAATGGGTGCTGGGCTGGGGAGGCGGCATGGTTGTGCTAGAGCCGGAATCTTTTCGCCATCAAGTTAGAAACGAACTAGAAATAATGTTAAAACGCTACTGACATAACGCTGTCAGTAGCGTTTTTGTATACTTGGATAATCAATGACTACAGGAGCTGATATATAATGATTACAACTAAAGAAGCCTTACAACGTTTTGAAGAAACTGCGACATACTATATTCATGAATTAGAGCGATTCAATCTGGAGCAGCTGAAGCAAAAGCCGAGTGAAAACGAGTGGTCCATCGGACAGATGGTTCAACATCTCATTAACTCGGCACTGTATATGCAGCTTCGTAATATTGATCAATGTCTAGTGCCCAACCAAGATCCCTTAGCATCTTATGTAGGGAAAACCGAGGATGGTGCGGCTATATTTGCACAAGGAAGCTTTCCACCCATTCGTATTCAGGTTCCGCCTTCCGCCCAATATACACCGGAGCAGCCGGAGAGCAAAGAACAATTAATTCAAGGGTTACATTCAGTTATCCAGAGAATGAGGGAGATCCAACCGTCCCTTGAAAAAGCGTCCAAACAAAACACCGTATCTCACCCGCGATTTGGTGGACTATGTGCGGAGGAATGGTTCCTACTTATTGAAATGCACTATCGTCATCATCTTCTGCAGCTGGAGCGATTAAACAAAGAATTGTTTCGGAAAGTGATGTAATACCAAAAAAGAGGCCTTTGCTGATCTACAGCAAAGGCCTTTCGTCGTAAAAGAAAGGATCTTAAGTTCCTGAACCAAGCGTCGCTTGAACATAATCTTTATATTCACTCGGATTAACTCCAAAATGCTTCTTGAAAAGTCTGGTGAAATAAAATTGATCATGTATACCGATTTGAGTAGAAATCTCTTTGACATAAGGGTTGCCCTTTAGAATTAACTCTGCAGCTTTCTCCATTTTTACGGTGTTAATGTAATGGATGATACTTTGGCCGACTTCTTCTTTAAAGATTCTGGATAGATAGTTCTCACTTAAGTTGACCTGCTTGGCAATCAGAGATAAGGTCAGCTTTTTCTGATAATTTGCATTGATATAATCAATCGTTTGTTTAACATCCCTATTATGGGTAGTCACAATCTGTTGTTTTTGATGTGAGAATAATTGAAACAAAAGCTCCATCTGCGTTAGAATCTCGGCACTTCGTTTACTATTTGCTATATTCTCAATAGTTGTTTTCAAAAGCTTTGGATCTTCAACGATAATATGAGCATCGCATAATGGAAGATAGTGCAGACAATTAACGATGAATGTTTTGGCTTCAGCGGGCTTTAATTGTTTAGATCTGCAGGTCTCAAGAAAATTTTGAGTGGCTTGATTAACGGCTTCAACGCCGGAACGTTTCCAGGCCTGTATTAAATTCTTAGAGAACTCATGAACGTTTTCGAAATCGAGCGTATCATTTAAATGGACAATCTCGGGATCAATAATCGTTATTTCGTTGTAAAATTGGATTTCCAAGGATTCTTTACATCGCTCTAGCATTACTTTCGCCTCAGCATATCCTCTAATGGGCTGGGAATAAACAATGGTAGGAGTAATGGAAATATACATTTTGATCAACTGAATGACTCTATGAATGAAGTCGGTACGGATAATTTGCTGATTGTCTAAGGTATCAGTGGAGATAAGCAGCAACAATGCATTCGACTCAAGCTGAATAATCTCGAATTGATCTACGGTTTCCAGGATATCTAAGATGATGTTTTCAATGAAGGATACCGAAAGTTGGTTTTTCCGTTCGCTAGGGCTGGCGCTATTTTGCTCAAAGGTGATGTAGAACAAGTAGCAGCTGTTTTCACTAAAAGAGAATGTTATAGAATTTTGCTGCTCAAGCTGGTTCATATCATAATATGGATCAGTAAAATAATCTTTTAAAATCGCATTCTTTACACTCTTTAAATTATGTTGCAATAGCTGAGATTGTGTCTCCAGCTGCTGTCTGGACTGAAGCTGTTCTTGGATTAGCTGCGTGGATTTCTCCAGCAACTGGATGAGGTCCGCAGTCTTCATACTAATCTTAAGCATATAATCTACTGCGCCAAGAACTAATGCTTCACGAACCAACTCATACTCCCCGTGGTTACTTGCCACTAGAATTTTTCCTGCAAACCCTCTGTTATTCAGTTCTTTTATCAGCTGCAAGCCATCCATATTAGGCATTTTGAGATCTGTAATGATGATATGGGGATTAAACTTCTCAACAAGGGTTAAAGCTTCAACTCCGTCAGAGGCTGTAGCACAGATCATATACCCAAGCTCTTCCCATGGAATCATGGTTCTGAGCGCGACTTTTACAATAGGTTCATCATCCACCAGCATTACATTATACATTGGATACACTAGTATCACCCCTTATCTTCTTCGTAGGTTTGTTTGGGGATAATCAGGCGGCAACAGGTTCCTTGACCCACCAAGCTTGTGATGAATAGTCCGTAGCTCTCACCATATTGAAGCTTAATGCGATCGGCTACATTAGAAATTCCGATACCGGACAGCGTATCAGCCTTTTCCGATTTTTTCGTGTCAAAGCCTTTTCCGTTATCAATGATTTCTATAACAAGTGTGTATTCATTTTTTGCGTAAGCCTTAATGCGGATAAGAACTTTTCCTCCAATATCCGTAACCCCATGGATGATAGCGTTCTCAGCGATCGGCTGCAGAATAAGTTTAGGGATCAGACTATGTAATACCGATTCATCTAGATCATATTCAACGTCAAATCGATCAGCATAACGTATTTTTTGAATAGCAAAGTAATTGTCCAGATTATTAAGCTCTTGCTTGATAGTTATTTCCTCATCTTGATCGATGATGGTACTGCGCAGTAATTCTGCGAGAGAGGAGATACCATCACTTAGCACCGGAACCTGGTTAATCATTGCGAGCCATCGCAAGGAATTTAGAGTGTTGAATAAAAAATGAGGGTTAATCTGTGATTGTAGCATTTGTAATTCAAGCGAACGCTGCCTCTTTTGATCCTTCTGTTGATCCTCTATCAGTTGCTCAATCCGGCTGACCATGCTATTAATCCTATTAGCCAGAACACCCATCTCATCGTTGCTGTGATCTTCTATACGATTGGATAAATTGCCATAAAAAATTTGATTACAGAAGACAATAATTTGTTTGATAGGCTTTAGGATACTTTTATACAAGACGATGATAATTAGGATACAAAGGATTACAATGATGCTGACGACGATAAGGAGTCCAGTGGTGATTTTACTTGTCTCAGAATTAATATAAGAGAAAGGAACCGTAGAAATCATATACCAGCCTAATTGATTATTATTGATATAGGAGATCTGATGCATTTTGCCATTGACTAAGCCTTGAAAGGAATGGTTCTTCTGAGCCTCTTGTTCCTTGATTTGCTTCAACAGTTGACCTTTATCATAGGCTTCTCCAAGTGTTGTACCCTTTAGGTTGGAGGACATCACTATTCCTTCTCTATTCATGATAAGCAGATTAGAACCTGTTCCTAAGTCCACACTGGAAAGAATGACTTTTGAGAATAACTCCCCGCCGATAAAAACAAACACATAACCTAATGGAACGCCAATGTCATCTTGATCAAAAATTTTACGCCCCAGGACAATCGTATGGGAAGCACGATAGCTTTTTACATAATTAAGACTGTCATAAGGGGCATTCAGATCTACCTGTTTCATGATTTCCCCATACTTTGGATTGGGAATGCCATCATAGCCTAATTCATAAATAGGTTCGTTCTTGGAATCTATGATCCGAACGTTCTGAACATATCCCGGATAAATGGTTCTGTACACATTATCCATAGCGTGGTTAATGGTAGCATTGCTAGGAGCGGGTTCATTAGGTGCTGCCGTTAAACGCTCCTGAATAATAGGATTGGTAGAAACAGATCCGGCAAGATATTGATAGTTATTAAGCTCGCTTAACATCGTTCGATTGAGCAGTGTCAAAGCCTGAAAGGTAGATTTGCTTAATTTATTGTGAATGGATTTGGAGTAGATAGTATAGGAATAGAAACCTATAAAGATGATGGGAATCACGGAAACGATTAAGAAGATAACGGTTAAGCGATTTTGAATTTTAATTTTTCGTATGATTTGTGGGGGACTAGGAAAATACCGCTTCCCTTTGTTATGACTCAGGTGGATGACCTCCCATTCGATATCCTTTACTTACAAGTTAACATAAAAAGAAGAATGGAATATATATGCACGGGCGAAAAGCAAGAATAATCTATGGAATCGTTAGTATTATCCATTCCTTTGACCGCTAAGTTTACAAGTCATGTGATTCTGATGAATAAGCATATCTGAAACCTGAATGATAGATGGATAAAATAATACATAGGTACGTTTGTATTGTAAATGTAAATAAAACGTAAACACTTCTATACTTAAGTCATCAGATAAAGCGTTTTCAATATTTAATCTGTGGTTGGGTCATTAGCAAGAACATCTTAAGGAGGGCGTTTATGAGAAAGACGATGAGTACGTTATTAGCAGTTACGCTGCTGGGTGTGGGGTTGATTGGCTGTGGGAATAGCACGAATACACCTGCTGCCTCAAAGGATTCTAATTCTACAAAAGCTACGAGTACAGCGGAAGCGACAAGTACAACGAACGCCGAGAATACTTCTAAAGAGGATGTTAAGAAGGATTTTGATAACAAGGAACTGAGTATTGCTGTCTTCCAAGGTGGATATGGCGCCGATTATTGGAATGAAATTGTTAGTAAATTCGAGAGTACTTATCCAGGGGTAAAAGTGAATATGACGATCAACCCTAAGGTTGGTGAAGTGATCAGACCACAGATTGTTGCCGGTAATCCTCCTGACTTCCTATCCGTTACGGATACAGAGCAAAGTGGGATTATGCTTTCCCTCATTAAAGAAAAAGGACTTCTAGACATCACTGATGTATTCGAAAGCAAGGCCTTAGATAAAGATGAGACGCTTAAGGATATGATTCTTCCAGGGATGCTGGACAGCACAAGATTCCAGCCGTATCAAGACGGGAAGATCTATCTGGCACCTTTTAACGCTGGACCGATGGGCTTGATTTACAACAAAACTTTGTTCGCGGAAAAAGGCTGGAGTGTTCCTGAGACTTGGGACGAGTTCTTTGCTTTAGGGGATGAGCTGAAAAAAGAAGAAAACTTCTTAGTCAATGCAGATGGGACGAAAACGAAAAGAGCGTTGTTCACTTACCAAGGCATCTATCCGGACTACTTGGAAGAAATTCTGTATCCTGCCATTGCTAGTGCGGGTGGTAAAGAAACATTAGATAAAGTCTTTGCTTATGAGGAAGGTTCATTTAAGAACGACACGATCAAAAAAGTATTGGATATATTCTACAAAATATCTAAAGACGGATATCTGATGGATGGCACGGTCGCCTTGAACCATACCCAATCGCAGACCGATATGATGATGGGGAAAGCGTTGTTTATTGTAAACGGCAACTGGATGGAAAATGAAATGAAGGATTCACCAAGAGAAAATGGCTTTGAATTTGGGATGACAACCGTCCCTGTATTTAATAAAGGAGATCAGAAGTACGTGCTTTCCAGCTATGAGCAATTCTCCATTCCAGCAAAAGCTAAAAATCCAGAGCTGGCTAAAGAATTCTTAAAGTTCCTGTATACGGATGAGTCCGTTAAATTATTCGCGGAAAAAGCTAATGGTGCGTACGCACTTAATGGTGCGAAGGAGCTGTCGAAGCCATACTTGACCAAAGGTGTATATGACATGTTTGAGGCTTACAATGGTTCCATTTCAATTTTGCAAGGCTGGCAATCCTTACCGAAGGGCTCCAAAGTTAGTGTAGTCACTGAAATGTTCAAAAATACGATGACGCCAGTCATGACAGGTCAAATGACCACTGACCAATGGATGGATAATGTTGAAAAAGCTTTTGCACAGATTCGTAAAGAGAAAGCAGCTAGTAAATAATTTATAGCATCTCATGCCAATGCATCCTGTTAAGAATGGATAAGGACATCAATGAACAGGATGCATTTTGCATGAAGAGGAGTGAGAAAGATGTCTGAGATGCAACTAACGGAAGTAGCTCCTAGAAACAGAAAATTAAAGACTAAGCCAACGAAAACTAAAAATCCGAAGCTATTCATAGCCGTTTGTACCATTCCTGCGCTCCTGTTGACTCTCGTATTTATGATCATTCCAACCTTTCGGGCATTCTTTATGTCTTTTACGGATGCAACCGGGATGAGTGATGAGAACAAGTTTATCTTTCTGGATAACTATAAATATATGTTCCAAGATGAGATGTTCCTCAAAGCGCTTAGTAATACGTTCAAGCTGATGCTGGTCGTGCCAGTGGTTACCTTAGCCTTTGGCTTAGTGCTTGCTTTTCTATTGACGCAGACGAAGCTGAAAGAGAGAGGCTTTTACCGGACGGTATTCTTTTTCCCCAGCATTATCTCTTTGACGGTAGTCGGGATCATATGGTCCTTTGTGTTTCATCCGAACATGGGGATCTTGAACAATATTCTCTCAAGTATTGGGCTGGATCAACTGACTATGACTTGGCTTGGGGATAGCCGAACTGCATTATGGTGCGTAGCGGTCACACTGATCTGGCAGGCGGTTGGTTACTATATGGTGATGTATATCGCTGCAATAGATGGGATTTCCGCGGATGTGTTCGAGTCGGCGACCATTGATGGTGCGGGGTATTTCCGGAAGCTTGTCAGCATTACGATCCCACTGTTAAAAGAAATCATTGGAATAACCTTCGTGCTGTCCCTGGCGGGTACGATCAATTTAAGCTTTATCGTCGTAACAATCATGACCGGCGGTGGACCGGCAGGTGGTACTACTGTATTACTCCATTACATGTACACTCAAGGGTTCCAAAATGCGAACTTTGGTTATGCCATGGCTATCGCAATCTTTACGCTTGCATTTGCCTTTGTCCTTTCTTTTCTGTCTAGACTACTTACAAATCGAGCAGAAGGGTAGGGGAGAAGGGTGAATAGTAATCAACAGAGTCTTTTGAAAATGAACATTATCAATTGGATCACTCGGCTGTTTCTGATTGTAGCTACTATTGTTTTGTTATATCCGTTTGTATGGAATCTTTTAGCCTCATTTAAGAGCAACACGGAATTTCTAACCGATCCTTTCTCCTTTCCACAAGCCTTACACTTGGATAACTATGTACGTGCTTTTCAGAAATCCAAGATGGGGAGTTATTTCCTGAACTCTATCTTTCTAGTGGTGCTTTCCACTGCGATTCTAGTTATTTTTGTGGTCCCTATAGCTTATGTATTAACGAGATTTAAGTTTTGGGGTTCTAAAATGATTCTTAATATTTATATGGCCTGTATCTTTCTCCAAGCTTCTTATATCATGGTTCCTTTATTTATTCAGGTGAATTCTTTCGGAATGCTGGACAATCGCGGGATGCTCGGTTTGATCTATGCTGTCCTTCAGTTTCCTTTTGCGATTTTTGTGTTAAGCGGATTTCTAAGATCTGTCCCTAGAGATTATGAAGAGGCCGCCAAGATTGACGGTTGCGGGAATACAGGGGTACTCGTCAGAATCATTGCGCCACTAGCTAAGCCGGGAATTGTAACGGTCTGTATGCTGGCAGCGATGGGCTTTTGGAATGAGTATCCACTGGCATTAGTTCTAATTCAAACGGATAGCAAAAAAACATTACCGGTGGGTTTAGCCAATCTGTTTGAGGTTCAAAGGTATGCTACAGATTGGAGCGCACTATTTGCCGCATTGATCTTGGTACTCATTCCAACGATTCTCCTATATGTGGTAGGACAAAAACAATTGCTCCAAGGAATAAGCGCTGGTGGAATTAAGGGCTGAACTACAAAGTCATGGAGGGAATTTGTGTGGACAAAGGAAGATTTACACTACCTGGTGAAACAGGAATGGAAGAGGTCATAGCCGATCTTGTAGAGAGATGGGGCGTAGATGCTGTACGTGACAGTGATGGTACGAGTCTATCGCAGGACATTCTTGATATGGGTCTGCAAATCTATTCAACGCTTTGTCTGGTACGTGAGGACAACGAGTGGGCAAAGCAGCATCCACAGTATAGACAGCAGATTTATCTGATGTCTGCTCCATTGATTGTGACATCGAAGGTGAAGACCATCGATATTATGGCAGATTTTTTTGCCGATCAATTTGTTCCTAACACAGATGTGGATATTAAAAAGTATTGGCAGGTTGTAAACCGGACCACAGGAGAAATAGTACCTTTGGCACATTGGAGTTATGCAGAGGGGATCGTCACGCTTGAGCAGGCGGAACAGTTTCACAAATATACCGTCAGTTTCTTGGCCTATCAGATTTGGGAACCGGTCTCTATGTACAATCACATCACGAATAACTGGACGGAAGAGCATCGCTTACCACTGGATGTTCGTTATCCCGAGGCGCAAGAGCATGTATTGAAGGTGCTGAAAGATTGGCTAGCAAAGCATCCGAAGACTGATATCGTTCGTTTTACTACCTTCTTTTATAATTTCGACTTGATTTTTAATAAGGAAGGTAAGGAGAAGCAAGTGAATTGGTTTGGCTATCTAAGCTGCGTAAGTCCATTAGCATTAGATCAGTTTGAGCAAGCTTATGGATATCGTCTGACTGCGGAAGATTTTGTGGATCAAGGACGATATAACACACCGTTTATGAATCCGACGCCAAGGTATTTGGACTGGATGGAATTTAATCAGAAATTCATTGCAGGCTATGCCAAACAATGTGTGGATATGGTGCATGATTTCGGTAAGAAAGCCATTATGTTCTTTGGGGATCACTGGGCAGGGACAGAGCCTTATGGTAAATATTTTTCCGAGATTGGGCTAGATGCAGTGGTCGGGGCTGCCGGAGATGGGGTTACGACCCGTATGATCGCGGATATTCCGATTAAGGATACCGAAGCCCGGTTCTACCCGTACTTCTTCCCAGATGTATTCTTTGAAGGTGGAGATCCTGTTGGAGAGTCCATGCCGATCTGGATAAAATGTCGCCGGGCACTTATGCGTAAATCGGTTGGAAGAATGGGGTATGGTGGATATCTAAGTCTGGCGTACCAATTCCCTAATTTTATTGATCATGTGACGGAGATTGCGACTCAGTTTAAAGGAATTCATGCAAATGCTGAAGGGACTCTGCCGTATAAGGCATCGTTTAAAGTGGCGATTCTTAATACTTGGGGCTACATTCGCAGCTGGCAGACGCACCAAGTGGCTCACTCTTTATGGAATCAAAGATGTTATTCCTACATAGGGGCACTGGAGTCACTCGCAGGATTGCCTTTCGACATTGAATTTATAAGCTTTGATGATATTAGACAACACGGGATTGATCCTACTATCGGTGTGATTATTAACGCGGGTGATGTTCATACTTCTTGGAGTGGCGGAGATCATTGGGGCGATCCAAAAGTGGTTTCTAGCATTCGTGAATGGGTGCATCAAGGCGGCGGCTTTATTGGAATTGGTGATCCAACGGCTTATGAGCATCAAGGGGTTCTCTTTCAACTAGCAGATATTTTAGGTGTTCAAAAGGAAATGGGTTTTACAGCAAGCGTTAATAAGCCTAAGGTAACGCCAGTAAAGGAGCATTTCATTACGGAAGATCTGGAAGGCGACATTGATTATGGTGAAGGGATGACCATGATTTATCAAGCGGAGATTGGAGCACAAGTCTTGGATGTGCACGACAATAGCTGCAATCTTGCCGTGAATTCATTTGGGCAGGGGCGAGGCGTTTATATTGCAGGACTGCCGTATAGTATCCAGAATACTAGATTACTGAGCCGGGCGATCTATTGGGCTGCACATCAAGAGGAACAATTGTATTCTTGGTTCTCATTGAATCCGAATGTGGAGTGTCATGCTTACCCTGAAACTGGCCGATATTGTGCTATAAATAACACAGCGGAGACCCAAAAGACGACGATCCTGATGGAGAATGATTTGAGAATAGAGCTGGAATTGAACGGGATGGAAAGTGTGTGGATGGACATGAATATGTAACTTCACTTTAAGACATACATTTAAGGAGTCAGTCGTAACTACGGAGAATATTTGGACTTCCGGCCGCTGTTGTCTCAAACTTTCCTGAATTGTACCGCTTCGATAGAGTAATTGGGGAATTTCTCCCTGAAATTCCGGGATTTTTGGTCATTAGACTAATAATCAGGGAAAACCTCCCTAAAGTTTAGCTGATTCGATAGCAATTAAAGGAATCCCCCTTATTATTAGGGAGGAATTCCCTGATTTCGTTCGTTTAGAGCGAATTTTGATTATTTTCAGGGAGTTTTTCCCTAATTAGTTTTAGAACCGCCCCCTTCTTCCATTTTTCAGGGAAGGGGGCTTTTGCTTTTTAATCATAAGCATGAATCCATCAACCGCAATGTTTTTGGCGAGTTCTTCTTACTTGGATTGAGATGTTCTGGGGTTTCCGTATCTAGAGAATCCGAGACAACTTGCGATACGCCCGCGGAGAAATCCCCTCATTCGCCGTGAACACTCTACTGAAATAATGGATATCGGGATAGCCGACCTGATCGCCCACCCTCTCAATCGGCCAATCCGTTTCTCGCAGTAGCTTACGCGCTTCCCTATGCCGGATCGAGCGGAGGTATTCTCCAGGGGGCATACCCGCTACTTCACGAAAGAGCTTGGCAAAATGGTCCTCATGCATATTCATGACTGCGGCCATGGATTTATTGGTCCAGCGCTCTGCTGACCGCTCTTCTATCTCATCTATTAATGCCCTGATCCGCTCGGTGTGAACTGAAGATTTAGCTGCATCTCGGGAGTTTTGCGTTCGAAGCAACGAAGTCAGAATACCAAGTAGTAGCCCTCGACAGACCCACTCATAGCCGACAGGCCGCATGGTGAATTCATGAACGAGTTGTTCCATGGCATGAACACATTCGGGTGGCGGGGAGTAGATCGGTTCTTGTGATAATGGCATGAAAGGAGCGGTTACGGCTTCAAAGGCAAATTTATCGTGCATGACTTCATCCTCATTAACTACCATATCTTCATCATGTGTAATGATTGACTCCCCAAAGAAATCAAAATGGATTCCAATAAGCTTAGTATCTGAATCTGACAGGATAGCATTCTGATGATATACCCCAGATGAGAGGAAAATTAGCTGCCCAGCGTTCAGTATATATTCCTCCGTATCCATCTTTGTTAATAATTTGCCCTGGCGAACATATAGTAGCTCGAAGTCATATAGTCTTCTTCTTGGGAAGGTACAAGGGGGAAGTGTCTGCAATTGTGCATAGTGAATTCCGGGTGACCAATCACGAGAGGGTACCTGCTTTCTCAGTGGGTAAGAGGGATCTTTGTCAGACATGTCACTGCCTCCTGAATGTTTAATAGAATAGACCGGAATAATGCAAAAAGTCTCTTCTTCGCCTAAATAAATCGAATTTTAAATCTAGTATAATATAAATAATTAAGGGATACAAAGTGTATCTAAGTCTAGAAAGTGGAAAACGGAAAAGAACAAATAGGAGGAGGATTCAAATGAAAAAGGGAATAAACATCTGGTCGTTTCGCGAAGGAACTGAAATTAAAGAATGCGTACGCCTAGCCAAAGCGGCTGGATTTGAGGGGATCGAGCTGTCATTAAATGAGTCAGGTGAACTTGGTCTGCAAACCACTGAGAAAGAGGCACGTATCCTTCGGGATTCTATTAATGAAACAGGTCTTGAGATCGCTGGTCTGGCAACAGGTCTGTATTGGTCTTATGCAATGACTAGTGAATCTGAAGCTAATCGAACTAAGGCAATCGACGTATGCAAAAAGCAACTGGAGCTGGCAGCTGCGCTTGGTGTAGATACGATTCTTGTCATTCCTGGCGCTGTTGGTGTGGATTTCATCGAGGGCTGTGAGGTTGTTGATTATGAAAAAGCTTATGATAGAGCGCTGGAAGCGATTAGTCATTTAGCCAAGGATGCTGAGCAAGCAGGCGTTTCTATTGGTCTTGAAAATGTGTGGAATAAATTCCTGTTGTCTCCGCTCGAATTACGTACTTTTATTGATACCGTCGGTTCCAGTTATGTAGGTTCCTATCTTGATGTTGGGAATATCGTGCATTCCGGTTATCCAGAGCAGTGGATACGGATTCTAGGCCATAGAATTAAAAAGGTGCATTTCAAGGATTACCGTCGGACGGCTGGTGGGCTTCACGGATTTGTTGATCTGCTCGCTGGGGATGTGGATTATCCAGCAGTCATGAAAGCGCTTGAAGACATTGGATACGACAATTATGTTACCGGTGAAATGATACCGTCATACAAACATTATACGGAGCAGATTATTTTTAATACTTCCGCAGCTATGGATGCCATTCTCGGACGTACCACTTTCAAAGCTTAAAGTAAGGGGGAATGCGATGCTCAGTCTATAGCAATCATTGAGGCTGAGATACAATCCGCTGGTCTGGAAGGTGCTTGGATAGAGCTTGTTTAATTATTAATCATTTAGCTGGGGAGGCTTCACTATGTTGAAAATAGGTTTGATTGGCTTTGGTTTTATGGGCCGGATGCATTTTGATAATTATGTTCGCTTAACGGAAGAGGGGCATCCCATCGCCCTTAAAGCCATCTGTGACTTGCGAATTGAGGAATTGAAGGACGGTAAAGCGGACGGCAATATGAGTACCGCTCAAGAAGTGTATGATTTAACAGCTTACAGTCTCTATGATGATCTGGAGAAAATGATAGCGAATGAGGAACTGGATATGATCGATATTGCAGTTCCTACTTATCTGCATGCTGAAATGGCTTGTTCGCTGCTGGAACGAGGATATCATGTCTTCTGTGAGAAGCCGATGGCTAGAACTTCAGTAGAAGCGCAGAAAATGGTAGAAACCGCGGAACGCAGTGGAAAGAAGCTAATGATCGGACAGTGTCTTCGTTTTTGGCCGGGGTATGAGTATTTGAAAGAAGTAGTGGAAACTGAGCAATTTGGTAAAGTGATGGAAGGGTATTTCTACCGTGGATCAGGGGCTCCTAAAGATTGGTTTCTGGATGAGAAGCTAAGCGGTGGATGCATTGTGGATATGCATATTCACGATACGGATATGATTAACTATCTGTTCGGCAGACCGGATAAAGTATCGACTTTGGGACGGAACGTTCTGCCGGGAAGCGGATATGATATAGCTTCTACACACTATTTTTATAAGGATGCCAAGGTGATCAATGCTCAGGTGGACTGGACACTGGAGGGCGATTTCGGTTTTTACATGGGCTATCGGGTGAATTTCGAGCGAGGAAATGTTGTATTTGATGGTAGTGAAGTCAAGGTGAATCCCAATGATGGAGCAGGCTTTACGGTGGAGCTATCCCCGGATGCGGGTTACTACAGAGAGCTGGTTTATTTCCTGGATGCGATTGTTCAAGATAAGCCTATTGTCATTTGTACGCCGGAGAGTGCAGCAGAATCTTTGGAAATCATAGAGGCGGAAGTACAGTCAGCGAATGCTGAAGGAGAATGGATTGTACTTAACTAGTAGGATATAGAGGATGCAAAGGCGTGACTGGAGGATAGATCATTGTGATGATTCCTCCAGTCACGTCTTTTTGTTGTGCATTTTAGCCTATCCTTTATTGCGCTGGAATTTTGTATTGTCCCTAGCATAGTGCGATACGGAGCCATCATATCTTCTTAGGCGTACCTGTTCATCAGAGAACTGTTCAACGATTCCTGAGGCTACCTCAGAATACATTCCATCAGGGTCAAGCTGTAGGGCAGTGATATAAGTTTGGGATAAAGCAGCTATAAAAAAATCAATATTTTTATTAAGTGTATGTGGCATGGTATTCCCTCCGGTGATATCTTCAACATGTATGAATATAAATAATCCTAAGGAACTATTTTACCACGATTTTCGGATGATTTTGAGGAGGAATTACTTGATTTTGCTCAAAAATATGCGAAATTTGGTTGTAATTGTATTAAAATCCGAAGATCATACGAGGGCAGGTAGCGAAGTTGTTTCGCTGTCTGTCTTTTTTTTACTTTCTGGTTTGAAAAGAATCCTGCGGACGGATATGATTTGTGTAGTGAAAGGATGATCGCCAAATGACAGAACAGCTACAAAGAGCCAAGGAGTTATACACACGATTTCTGGGTCATTTTTTAAATATGCACAAGGCAGGTTTGCTTAAAGAGTATAAGAGTTTTGAAATTCCTAGAGAACAAGAGATAGAATGGCTCAATGAAATGGCCTCGGAGCACGCCGAGCAGTTGTCGATCCGAGATTGGGGTGCAATTACTGCATTAGATGCCTTAGCGAGAATTTATCAAGATAGCTGGATTGTGGAGAAAGTGTCCTCTTTTGCCTCGCGTAATATGATGAGTGCGGATAGTCTGGTTAGATTGATCTACGCAGAGAAACTGGTTGGAATTATTGGCTCTCATAAACAAGTGATTCCAAAAGAACTGTTATTTGAGGCCTGTAAAGTTGCTGTGCAAATTCTCGAAAATGTAATCTCTCAGCCGCTGGTCATTGACCCTGGACATGAGCTTAAGGAGCTTGGCCTAAAAGATAAGAGAGCTTTGAATAGTCGTGCAGAGCAAAGCTTAGAACAGGTGAAGGTGCTAATTAATTAACCATTGGAGGGGAAATATGAGATTACTCGTAGCGCAACCTAATCACGAACCCCATTTGGAGCAGTTGCTCGAAGAAATGAGCAGACAGGATTCTTTTGACGCGGTGTTGTATCCAGAAGGTTATGTAGCAGATGAAGCCAGTGTAAAGACCTTATGTGAAGTCGCCAAAACATATAAAAAGCTGATCATTACAGGATATAGAAACAGCAATAACAAGGATAGAGCGCTAATGGTTGATTCTTCTGGGGACATCATTTTGGAACGAGCCAAATCGCCGATGGATGAACAGCTGTATCGCCCGTCAGTTGCGGAAGCGGATGGCCTCAGTATTGGTTATTTGCTGTGCGTTGAGCTGCTGCAGGGGTATGTTGGTTTGGAAGGACAGGCTGAGTCGTTAGATTTCATTGCGCATCCGATTGGGGTGGGCATGTTCAGCGAAAACCAGCTTGCATTATGGATCGAGGAAGCCACTAGGATCGCCGTGAAATATAACACGATGATTATTGGGACAAGCCATGCTGACGGATCTTACCGAAACTGTGAAATCTCGATTCCCATCTCATATTGGATCGACTCTACCGGACAACCTATTTATATTTCGCGTAATGATACGAGAAGTCGCATTATTAATCTCGAGACTAGGCAGGTTGATATTCTAGATTAGGGAGTGGCTGAAGTTGACATACTGTTGTCAAATTGGGTGTGCTACGATTTCATAACAGATTAACTCTGATGATCTATAGAAGAAAATGAGGGATACACAATGGCTGAACCTTTAAAAGCGATGTATAATGAACAATTTTTGCATAATTTCGGCGAAAAGATTCGCATTGTACATAGTGTTTTCGACACGGATGCATTTGTAATTTCGGCTATGACAGAGCCCTGGGATTCGCTTGAACTGAAGGCGAGGATGCGGCGGATTACGGAGACATTGGGAAGTCATTTACAGCTTCCTTATGAGGAAGCGCTGGCGATTTTGTTCGCCATTACTGAGGATTGTGTGGGATTTCCATACTTGATCTTTCCAGATTTTGTTGAGGTATTTGGTCAAGGGGCTGAGCATTGGGAGTTGTCTATGCAGGCGCTGGAAAGGTTCACACCGAAATCATCAGCAGAGTTTGCGGTTAGACCGTTTCTCTTGCGTGAACCGGAGCGGATGATGGCGCAAATGCTAGTATGGTCGAAGCACCCCGATGAGCATGTGCGACGATTAGCAAGTGAGGGTTGTCGCCCTCGTCTACCATGGGGACAGGCGCTCCCAATGTTTAAGGTAGATCCAGCCCCTGTGTTACCTGTACTTGAGCAACTGAAGAAGGATTCCTCCTTATATGTGCGCAAAAGCGTGGCTAACAATCTGAACGATATTGCGAAGGATCACCCCGAGGTGGTACTTGAGACAGCTCGCCGCTGGATAGGTACAGATCCCCTTACAGACTGGATTGTGCGGCATGGTTGTCGTTCATTAATCCGTAAAGCTAATCCGGAGATTATGGCTTTATTCGGTTATGCGGAGCAAGCAGACGAAGCAACACCGCTAATAACGAGTGCCTCCATCGGGATTGATCCTTCTATCCTGCGGATTGGCGAAAGCTCTGAATTACAATACGAACTTCAAGTTTGTGAAGGAACTCCTGCCCGTGTTCGAATAGAATATGGAATCTATTTCGTGAAGGCTTCAGGTCGAACCTCTCGTAAATCTTTTTTACTATCGGATAAAACAGTACCTGGGGGTACAGTTCTGTCGGGCAAACGGACGCATCGCTGGGCGGATTTAACCACTCGTCGTCATTATCCCGGGGAACATCGGATTGTGTTGTTGGTTAACGGGCGGGAAGTTGCAGATACGTTGTTGAAACTTGAGGGGGTCAGTAAATGAAAAAAGAAGTATTGATTTTTATTTCTAATGGATACGCGGATTGGGAAGCTGGGTATATAAGTGCTGAACTAAACAAGCCAGAAAGTGAATACAAAGTTAGGACAGTTTCTTTAAATAATGACAATGTACAATCTATGGGCGGATTTACTGTTATTCCAGACTATACTATAGACAGTTTACCCGCCCAGTTTGAAATGTTAATTTTAATTGGGGGTACAGGCTGGAAAGATAATTCAGCAATTACTCCAGTGATTGAAAGATGTATACAGAATGGAACTCCTATAGCCGCTATATGTGACGCATCAACCTTTTTAGCAGAACATGGCTATTTAGATGAGATTCCTCACACTGGAAATTCATTAGATTACTTAAAAGAGTTCGCTCCTAATTATAAAGGACACGCAAATTTTTTAGAAAAACAGACCGTTTCGAGTGACGATATCATTACTGCTAATGGCACAGCTTCATTGGAATTTACAAGGGAAGTTTTGAAGAAGTTAAAGGTTATACCATTAGAACAAATCGATGGATGGTATAACTTTTTCAAAAATGGATTTTATCAAGAATAATGAAGTCATGAAAAAAGGTGTTCTCAGGTCTTATCGACTTGAGAGCACCTTTTTGCTTATTTTTTCACTTCTGTTACACCCGTTACTTTTCCTTGATCCGAGGTATCGAAGGTGGATTGATACTTAGCATCTGCGAAGTAAACATTCCCTTCAACCGTTGCATTTACTAAGCTGAAGCCATCCGCTTCTACGTATACATCACCAATAAATGTACCGCCTTGAATACGAGCGTTTTTACTTTTGATTGTAAGTTTAGGTGCAGTTAGTTTAAAGGAGTTGGTGATATTGTGATCTGCATCTTGTGTGTAGAGAGCAATTTTACGAGCGGGTTCATCTTTATTCGTAAATTGTCCGTCCAGCACGAGATCCTCTGTGAAGGTCAAGTCTTTCAGTGTAGCAGCAATCCAAGTACCTTCTGCACTGATAGCCTTTTTAAAGGCCTCTTCATTGTCCACTACCGACGCTGAGGTTACAGCATCTGTGGTGTTATTAGTGTTGCCAGCATTATTGGTGTTACCAGGTGTAGTTGTGGCGGTGGGGGTGACGTTAGCGTTGTTATTGGTTGAGTTTCCGCATCCGACCAATAGCACAATTGCAAATACTGCGGCTACGCTTGCTATCTTTCTCATCTGTATAACCTCCCTGAGTAATTGTACTGATATCCTTCGTGCTTAATATAGACTGATTAGTTCCTATTAATGTGCTGTATTTCATAAAATATAAGAAAGTATAATTTTCGCGCCATACATTATCCTTATATTTCTCACACAAACGCTTACCGTCCTTGAGGTACGCTGAAGCCGTTTCTGCTTGTGGACACAATAATATTTACCGATCATTCTACAAATGGTAATATAGGCCTGGACATCTCTGGCGTATAGTATGACCTGGAAAAAATGAATTATTCGAAGAAATTTACGGAAAATAACATTCTTCTTTTGATGAAGCAGCATTTTGGATTACAATAAGTTAAGGTGAAAAAAGGAGCTGTACCAATGGCTAAACAGAAATATTATGTAGTATGGGAAGGCAAGCAGCCGGGAGTCTACAGCACTTGGGCAGAATGCCAGGCGCAGACCGATCACTATACCGGAGCCAAATATAAATCGTATGAATCTAAAGCGGCGGCAGATGCGGCTTATACAGCAGGTTGGAAAGGTAATTGGGGAACTGGGGCATCGGCATCAGGTGCGGCTAAGACTAAAGGGACAAGTTCTTTTAAACGAAGCGCTACAGTGGAGACCTCAGCGGAGATCGATTACAACAGCATTTCTGTGGATGTAGGTACGCGTGGAAATCCGGGTCCAGTCGAATACAAAGGCGTGGATACACAAACGGGCGATATTATTTTCTCTTGTGGTCCGATTAAGAAGGGCACTAATAATCTAGGTGAGTTTTTAGCGATTGTGCATGCCTTGGCGCTCCTGAAGAAAGAAGGAAGCACTAAAACGGTCTACAGTGACTCTGTGAATGCAATGAAGTGGGTAAAACAGAAAAAGGTTGCTACAACCTTGCCACGTGATGCTTCAACAGAGGAAATATGGGTGCTTATTGATCGGGCAGAACGTTGGTTGCAAACCAATACATATGACAATAAGGTACTTAAGTGGCAGACCAAAGAGTGGGGCGAGATCAAAGCAGATTATGGTCGGAAATAGGTACAGTAAGGTTCTGGGTTTCGGCTAGAGGAGGAGAATTGGGGATGTTCGGCAACGATTGGGATGAGATATTACAGGATGAAATGCAAAAGCCCTATTTTCTGGAGCTAATGGCTAATCTGGAAAATGAATATAAGGAACATACAGTCTATCCGCCAAAAGAATTACTGTTCACGGCGTTAAAGCATACACCTTATAGTGAGACACGGGTTGTTATTTTGGGACAGGACCCTTACCATGGAGCGGGGCAAGCTCATGGTTTGAGCTTCTCGGTAAATCCGGGGGTGCGTATACCCCCTTCTCTTCGTAATATTTATACGGAGTTAATGGAGGATATAGGTGCACCGATTCCAAACCACGGCTACTTAATGAAATGGGCAGAACAAGGAGTGCTTATGCTCAACTCGGTACTAACGGTACGTGAGGGAGAAGCGAATTCTCATAAAGGTCTAGGCTGGGAGACATTTACTGACACCATAATGAAGAAGTTAAATGAAAGAACTACACCGATGGTTTTTATTTTATGGGGAAGTCATTCACAAAAAAAAGGCGCCTTCATAGACCAAAGTCGACATGAGGTTATTCAGTCTCCACACCCGAGTCCGCTCTCGTCATATCGTGGATTCTTTGGCAGTCGTCCTTTTTCGAAGGTCAATCAGTTTTTGGAGTCGAAGGGAATGAAAGGGATCGATTGGTTCATTTCGGACTTATAGCTAATGGGATGTTGGGAAGGAGGAGGGAGCTATGAAGCATTGGGTTGGTAAACCGGTTATCATGTACTGCGGCGACGAACCTTACACAATCATGAAGGGCATTTTGCGCAAATGGGATCTTTCCGCTTCTGTAGCGGTTATCGGTCATCAGGAAATCGCTGTGCCGTTTCAGGATATTGTGGTCATCAAGGCTTTGGCTCCTAGAGAAAGAGCACTGCCTCCAGTCTTGCATTCTGTGGGTTATGTGATGAGGGAACGGCAGCAATTTGATAATGCAGTGTATTTTAAATCGGCGGTAAGCGTTTGGAAAGAGGATCGATTGATTGCTCTGAATACGACCATCGTTTCGCATACGAAAGGTTCAGTTACACTACAAGATGGACAGAACCTTATGAAAGGCAATCACATATTTGTGGTTCGTTCTTTACGGGGTTAATTTCAGTAACCCTATAAAAGAAAAACAAAAAGGTGCGTCTCCAATTGGAGACGGCACCTTTTTTTATTTATAAAACTGCATTCAGTTCGTAAGTGCTATAGATTCTCATTCTTGAGCGGCTCAGATTCTTCTTCTCGATCTGCAACAATAATTTCATACACTCGCAGAAAAATAATTTTGGCAATCATATAGACGGGCAGCGCAATAAGCACGCCAATAATACCGTAGAAATCCCCACCTATAAGAACAAGAATGACAGTGGTCAGTGGATGAACATCTAATGATTTTCCGTAAATGATCGGGGAGAGCACATTATCCTGAATTTGCTGTGCAATGAAGATGACGACCAGGGACCAGATGGCCATCGTAGGTGACTCAATGAATCCAACAATAACTACTGGTACTCCCGCAAGAAAAGAACCTACATAAGGAATGAAATTGAGCGGTACAGAAATTACTGCGAGCAGCAGTGAGTAGGGCAGTCCGATGATAAGGAAACCGATATACAACATAATACCGAGTACGACGTTTAGCACCACACGCGTGACGATGAAACTGCTGAGCGCACTGTCGATATCTCCAAACATCTCTTTTCCTTCCTTACGGTACTTTCTAGGGATTAAGCCCTGTAGTTTTGGTGACAGTTTATAGTCATCCTTCAGCATGTAGTACAGAATGATGGGCAAGGTAGCGATTAGAATAACAATACTCGAAACTACGCCGATCAAATTAGACATCGAGTTAGTCACCCAGGTAATAGCATCACTAAGATATTCTGATAGACGAGCGGCAATGTCCGATTCTCCTGTAAAAAAGCGTGACAGTGTCGGATTTTCCTTTAATGCATTGAACTGATCCTGTAGTCCCTGAACAAGGTAAGGAGTATTATCAATAAAATTCTGAATTTGTTCTTGCAACGTTGGCCAGACTAAAATCCAAAAAAGAACGAATAACCCCGCGAACAGGAAATAAATGAGCAGGATGGAGAATGCCCGGTTTAATTTTCTTTTCTCAAGAAGCCTTACTAAAGGTCGTAACAGGTAGTACATGAAACCTGATAGTACCATGGGAACGAGTAATAATCTGAAAATGGCAGCCAGTGGTGCGAATAGAAACATTACTTTGGAGCCTAAGTACAAAATAAGTAAAAAAGCGATAATAGCAAGACTTGTCCGAAAATACTTCTGTTGTTGCAATAGGAACATCCCCCAAGTTTAAAATAACAATCTATGTAGTTTAATAACCCTAATTCACAGGTCTTGATTCAAAAGATTGGATTACTCCCTTATAAGTAATTTCTGGAATATCCGTAGAGGATGACCATATGACGAAGGCTACGCCAAGTAAAAGGTTCACAACTCATGCCCTAAACATCATCATTTCAATCACTCGGGGGCTTCGTGAATTATCTTAACTTCCTCTTAGAAGATTTCTTCGTGGATAGGGTGAATATTTCTGGCACTTCAATCTCGCCTCCGCTTTCCTTCGTAACTTGTCTTGCTTTGACGAGAGATAAAAAGGCGAAAAATTCACCTAAAGTGGCCAGTCCGGCAGCAATGATCTCATAATCTTCAGCGCTTAATTCTGCTGTTTCCTCACGGCTAGTAACATTCCCATTGTCATTTCCATTACTATTTCCATTATTATTCGTATTGCCTTTACTGTTGTTTTTTTTGTTGTTTCTTCCGTTATTTCTTCCGTTAGCCATTTCTGATCACCCACTTTTTCCTATATGTAGTATTAATATGTTTTAAACACCCGTGATGAGATAGGCAATTGGTAAGTAATTTTCTAAAGGGGCAGTTTCACCTTTAAGAAAAGCTGAAAAGCTTCCAGTTATTACAATCTGTCGAAGTGTTATTTTTAATGATAAAGCGCTTTACAGATGATGAAAACGCTGTTAAAATCATAAACGAGCACAAATGATCAACATCAGTCATATTTAATCAAATCATGGTCAAGAAATTCCAAAGATAAGCGTATTTAATAGATGACAAAACGCTGTACCTTAAAGGAGCGAACCACGATGTTGTTTGAGGAAGAGAGAAAACAAAGAATCGTGCTTTTTGTAGAAAAGAATTCAAGAGCTTCGGTCCAAGAGCTAAGTCAGGAACTGGGTGTATCCGAGTCTACTGTGCGCCGTGACCTGAAGGAGCTTGAAGAAGCTAAGCTGTTGAAACGAACGCATGGCGGGGCTGTTTCACTGCAGAGTGTCAACTTTGAGGCGACCTATCCAGATAAGGAAGATCGCTTGTTGGATGAGAAGCAGAGGATTGCACGCAAGGCTGTAGAGATGATTCAGGAAGGCGACGCTATTTTGCTGGATGCTGGAACGACAACTCTGCAGATCGCCAGAGAGCTGAAGACTTTTTCTAATATCAAGGTTATTACGAATTCGATCATGGCGCTTAATGAACTGCGGGATTGTCGCAATATTGAAGTCTCGATTACAGGCGGTATGTTGCGACCGGATACGTTGGCCTTTGTAGGACCGATGACTGAACGTTCATTAGACATGGTGCGGGTGGATAAAACGTTTCTTGCAACCAACGGATTGGATTTGCGAGATGGCATCACAACACCAAATATGCTTGAAGCTGCGACTAAGCGCAAGATGATCTCGGTTGCGAAGCAAGTGATTCTGCTGGCTGATCATAGCAAGCTGGGTCAGGTATCCTTCTGCAAGGTTGCCGATGTGATGGAAATGGATCACTGCATTATTGATGCTGGTGCATCTGACAAGTTCATTCGTGAGCTCACGCAAATGGGCGTTGATGTCTCACTGGTATGACCTTAATTTGAAGGGTGAGGAATCATCGCAAGATCGTTTGGAGAAATTACATTTGCCGCATGTTTTGGCGGTAATCTATGGCTTAGAAAACCAAAATAATTGAGGGATAATTATGATCTATACAGTAACACTTAATCCTTCCATTGATTACATCGTGGAAGTTGAAGATTTGAGACTAGGTAACTTGAACCGGATGAAACGTGATTTGAAGCTTCCCGGCGGTAAAGGGATTAACGTATCACGCGTGTTAAATCAGCTTGAAGTTCAGAATAAGGCTATAGGCTTCCTTGGTGGATTCACCGGGAGATATATTGAGGAATGGCTGCAGAAAGAATCGATTTCAAGTGATTTCGTATTTGTTTCTGATGATACCCGAATTAACATCAAGCTTAAGCATGGAGAGGAAACGGAGATTAACGGTGCAGGACCCATCATCCGAGATACGGAGGCAGAGGCATTATTACAGAAAATGTCTGCTCTGAATGGAGGGGATATTGTGATTTTGTCCGGAAGTGTTCCCCCATCACTGGGTGCTGATTTCTATGACAGGTTGATATCTGTTTGCAAGCAGAGAGGGGCCGAATTCGTCATTGATACTACAGGTTCAGCTCTGGAAAAGGCACTCCCACATCAGCCGTTGCTCGTTAAGCCTAATCATCATGAGCTTGCAGAGCTATTCGGCGTGACGATACAGACTAAGGAAGAAATTATTACTTATGGTCGCAAGCTACTCGAAGCTGGCGCGAAGCATGTGTTAGTTTCAATGGCTGGTGAAGGTGCCTTGTTCATTACGGATCAGGGGGTATATCACGCCAATGCTCCCAAAGGAACAGTAAAGAATTCTGTAGGCGCAGGGGATTCTATGATCGCCGGATTCGTTGGCACACTGTCCTTGACTGGAGATTTAATGGAGGCTTTCCGTGCAGGAGTCGCCTCGGGCAGCGCAACCGCGTTCTCTGATGACTTGGCAAATAGAGAATTCATCGAGAAACTTAGACCGCTGATCGACATCTCAGAAGTGTAAGCAAACAGCATTCAAAGTACTCAAGGGAGTTGAAAGACATGAAAATTACGGATTTGATGATAAAAGATACAATGATTATGGATTTAAAAGCAACCACTAAAGAAGGCGCAATTGATGAATTGATTGCAAGTCTCGCCGCTAGTGGTCGAATTAATGATCCTGTTCTATTTAAAGAGATGATTCTGAAGCGTGAAGAGCAGTCCAGTACTGGGATTGGTGGCGGTATCGCAATGCCTCATGCCAAGACTAAAGCGGTAAATGAAGCGACGGTTGTGTTTGCTAAGAGTGCGACGGGCGTGGAATTTGAATCGTTAGATGATGAGCCGGCTCGGATCTTCTTTATGATTGCCGCCCCTGAAGGAGCGGGCAACATGCATCTTCGTACTTTGGCCTCGCTGTCCAGACTGTTGATCGATAGCGAATTCATTGAACAGCTGATGAATACCCGAACGCCAGATGAGGTAGCTGCTTTGTTCGATGCCAAGCAAGCGGAAGGGGAAGCTAAGGAGAAAGAGAACGAAGCTGCTGAAACTGTCGCGAAGTCAGAGCCTGAAAAGCTGATCGTCGGCAACCCAGATTCCCAAGCATTCGTCGTAGCTGTTACTGCTTGTCCTACTGGAATTGCGCATACCTTTATGGCTGAAGATGCACTTAAGAAGAAGGCTCTTGAAATGGGAGTCAATATCCGTGTAGAGACGAATGGTTCAGAGGGTGCTAAAAATGTATTAACACCCGATGAGATTCGTCGAGCAAGTGGCGTAATTGTCGCAGCAGATAAACAAGTGGAAATGGCTCGTTTCGATGGTAAGCCAGTGCTGCAAAGACCGGTTAGTGACGGTATTCGCAAATCGGAAGAGCTCATTCGCAAAGCTATGAACGGCGATGCACCCATCTACCATAATGAAGGTCGCAGCGGCAATGACGGAGAGTCAAATGAGAAGTCTGGCAGTATCGGTAGTAAAATATATAAGGACTTGATGAACGGTATCTCCCACATGCTGCCGTTTGTAGTCGGCGGTGGTATTTTGCTGGCGATTTCCTTCTTGATCGAACAAGTCGCTGGAGAGAATCACCCTCTATTCCAGTTGCTGCAGACGATTGGTGGCGGCGATGGGGCCTTCCATTTCCTAATTCCTATTCTTGCTGGATTTATTGCGATTAGTATTGGGGATCGTCCAGCCCTAATGCCAGGTATGGTTGGCGGATACATGGCCTTGAATTCCAATGCTGGATTCCTCGGCGGTCTGGCTGCAGGTTTCTTGGCTGGTTATGTTGTTATCGGTTTGCGCAAAGTATTTGCAGGTCTGCCGAAAACGCTCGACGGACTAAAGCCGATTCTGTTATATCCGGTATTCGGTCTTTTGATTACCGGGGGATTGATGTACTACCTGTTCGATCCGATCTTTAGCTGGATGAACGTAGGTCTCATTAATTGGCTTAATGACCTAGGAACCGTTAATGCAGTGATTCTGGGTCTCGTACTCGGTGGAATGATGGCCATTGATATGGGGGGCCCTTTCAATAAAGCGGCCTACACTTTTGCCATCGGGGTATTCACTACCAGTGGAAATACTAACGGATTCATGATGGCGGCTGTAATGGCAGGCGGTATGGTTCCTCCACTCGCAATAGCCCTTGCTACTACCTTCTTCAAGAATAAATTCACAGAATCAGAACGCAAATCTGGGTTAACTAACTATGTACTGGGCTTGTCGTTCATTACAGAAGGGGCGATTCCATTCGCCGCTGCCGATCCACTGCGTGTTCTAACCTCTTGTATCCTAGGTTCAGCTGTAGCTGGTGGTCTTACACAGCTGTGGAATATCAACGTTCCAGCGCCGCATGGTGGGATCTTCGTAGCCGCGCTTTCGAGCCATGCGTTATTGTTCCTTTTGGCCGTTCTGATCGGATCTGTTATTTCTGGATTAATGCTCGGATTATGGAAGAAACCTCTTGAGGCAAAGTAATAAAATAAATAATTTGAACTGCTGGGTGCCAGATGCTTATTCTGGTGTCCGGCAGTTTTTTGTTTGAATTTTGACCATGTATGCCCTCAACGCTTGCGAGAATAATCTCCTTCATTGAGGTTTATTTTTGTATAATTGAAAATATATATAACCAGAGGGCAAAGGAGCGAGCGAGATGATACTGCATAAGGGGGAGGTCTTGTTCCGTCAAGGGGACAGCTGCGAATTCTTATACAAGGTGAAAAGTGGGCTGTTCAAGGTAACAAGGCTTCATGAGAATGGGAACATGGTGCTCTTCAACATCTTGTATCCCGGTGAGATGGTTCCCCATCATTCACTCATTTCGCCAAAGGAGGCGCATGGAACAGCGGTTGCGATGATGAAGAGCGAGGTGGAGGCGGTCCCTTCAGCGGAATGGTATCAACAGGTACGTGATGAGCCAGGTCGAGCGATGGAAATCGCCATCCTTCTTCAGGAGAAGGTACGGTTTATGCAGACTCGGCTAGATCACCTTACTGTTGGAACACCCGCAGAACGTATGGAACTGTTAACCCGTTGGTTCAATGACTACTCTCATGGCGCAGCGCTAACAGAGCTTTTGACACAGGAAGAAATTGGACAATTGATCGGTGTGAGACGTGAAACAATCAATCGTTTGTTGCGTACCGTGGAGTGATTCCTGCCTATTTTTATAGCTAACTGTTTAGAGTGGGGGATCTCCGTGGTATAATGTATTCAGAACTTATTAAATTAGAGAAAGGATCAGGATACCATGTGTCCCCGAAGGACGATTCCCCAAAGGACGATTTGGAAACGTTATGATCTGTCTTATACTTAGCTTCCCTGTAGAAGGTGCGTGAACCGTTGTTACTCGACGAACCGCCTCTGCGAGGGGAAGGAGTATATATATGCGAAGGAGCAATACCTCCGGTTTTACCCGTCGTAGAGGTTGGTGGGACGTTTAGCCGCCATATACGATAAGGGGAGACCTGTATGAGGAACCACAATTACGGAGTGAATATACTGCTCCGGTTGACAGTCATTTTGTTTGGAACATTTTTGCTTGCATTTACTTATTATCACATTAATTTTCAGAATCATTTGTCAGAGGGCGGATTCGTAGGATTATCGCTGCTTGGCAAATACGTATTAGGAATTTCACCTTCAATTTCAACTCTGCTTCTAGACGTTCCAGTACTCTTGATTGCATGGATGTTCAAAGGGAAAGCGTTCGTGTGCAACACCTTTGTTTCTGTAGGAGCTTTTACAATCTTTTACGGACTCATGGAACGTTATTCCGGTTTGGTCATCAACTTGCAGGGCAACTTGGCATTAGCAGCCCTTTTGTCTGGCGTACTGACAGGTTTAGGCGCGGGAATTATTCTGCGAAGCGGCGGCGCAAGTGGTGGAGACGATATTTTGTCGCTGCTGATCAGTGAATGGAAGGGAATCAAAGTAGGTACAGTATTCATCATGTTGGACGTAATCGTTCTGGCGTTATCACTCTTTTATATGCCTGTTAAAGAAACGATGTATACCGTGATGGCGGTAGTCGTAGCTGGCTATGTGATCACTTTTACAACCTCTTTAGGCAAACCGAAGTTAGTGAAGGCGCCAAAGATTCAGTCTACGCTGCGAAAACCACATGATGGTACGGTAATGTGAATAAGGCTGTATAAACAGCTTATTTCGGGGATATACTATAATTAAGGTCAGCCAGAATTTCTGGTTGACTTTTTTTTGTTGGATATGAGAAGTAATTTATAGAGTTGCAGACATCAGGCGTTGCCAGTGTAAATCAAGGCCTCAGACGCTTCATCCATACTAAAAGGTGGCGCACAGTGAAAATCCTGTGCGCCACCTTTTAGTTAACCTATAACTCTTGTGTCCGCCTTTGAATCTTGTAGGGACATATAGACAACCTTGTCCTTTTGTTTAGCCTGCGGCATTCGTGATAGCGGCGCATTCGTCTGAGCAATGACCACTATGCTCCTTTTCGCAGTCCTCACAGCAAATATGCTGAAGATGGCAAGCATCATTGGCGCAGTTGATGAATTTGTCAGCTGGCTGACCGCAGTGATGGCAACGACCAACAACGATATCCTCGTCGGTATGATTAATCTGTACGGAGATCCGCTCATCGAAGACATAACATTTTCCATCAAACAGTTGGCCCTGTACCTCAGGGTCTTTACCATAAGTCACAATGCCGCCATCCAGCTGGTACACCTGCCCAAAACCTTCCTTCATCATAAACCCGCTTAATTTCTCGCAGCGGATTCCGCCTGTACAGTAGGTCAGGATTGGTCTATCCTTAAGCTCGCTCATATTCTCGCGAATCCAGTCCGGGAATTCTTTGAAGCTGTCTACTTCGGGGCGGATGGAACCGCGGAAATGACCAAGATCGTATTCGTAGCCGGTACGACCATCTAGTATCACCACATCATCGCGCTGCATCATCTCATAGAAATCTTTAGGCGCCAGATGCTCTCCGGTGATCACGTTAGGGTCCAGTTCATCCTCGACCCGGAAGGTCACAAGTTCCTTTTTATAACGAACAAAGATCTTTTTGAAGGCATGACCATCGGCCTCATCGATCTTGAAGACGATATCGCTAAACAGCGGATTTGCGCGCAAATCCTTCATGTATTGCTCGGTTTGGGCAATCGTACCAGATAGTGTCCCGTTAATGCCTTCATCTGAGATGAGAATTCGTCCTTTTACGTCAAGCTCTTTGCAATAAGCCAAATGCTCCTGGGCGAATAGTTCTGCATCCGGCACGTTTACAAATTTATAGTATAGCAGAATTGCATATTCCGATTGTGGTTTCATTCTTTTCACCTTTATCATTAGAATTAGACTACTAAATAAACGTTTAAGTATAAAAAGTATTGTAACATATTATCAGGACTTGAAAAAGATACTCTTGAATCGGTAATGGTTAAAACAAGTGGTGGAGACGATATTTTGTCGCTGCTGATCAGTGAATGGAAGGGAACCAGGGTAGGCACAGTATTCAAACTGTTGGACGCAGAAGTTAGGGCAATATCACTCTTTTGTATGCCTGCAAAAGAAACAAGTTATACGGTGATGGCGGTAGTCGTAGCGGCTGTCTTGTCGCTATGACGTCTTCGGTGGATTATAAAATTGAGCAGTCGCTGCCATTTAGCCGTATGGCTGACCGCATTTTGTACGCTGCCGGTAACAGCGGACGCAAAGCATAGGGAAGCGTGCTTAGCGGGATCGACAATCTGCTGGACGGCAGATAAGTTTGTGCGTGGTTAAGGGGTACAACATTCGAAGCACAGAATGAGCGGTTTTAGCGAGCTGGCTTATTAGGGAGGGAAACAAGGGCAAAAATGCCCTTGTTTTGTTTGAATTAGCCTGAATGGAGCGAAAGAGGGGCAGAAATACCCTAGATTTGTAGGAATTATCTAAAATGGCGTGAAAGAAGCTCGGATTGAGCGAATCCAGCCAAAAGAACGGTATAAATCCCGTAGAAAAGCTGAATTGGGCTGAATCGACCGGCCTTCGTACCAGTTCAGTTTACTTCAACATGACATGGGTTACTTATGTTCGATGTGATATCGCCGTTCGACGTTTATATTATCGACTCTGTGATGTCTACCGCTAATGTATCTGCAACTAACTATATGGTGGGACCCATGAATGGTTATGCTCATTCATGGGTCTTTTTTCTAAGGGCAGGCTTGGCATAGTTTAGTTCATAACCATTAAATACCGGCTTATGAGAGGCTGGTTCAGGTATGATGAGTCCAATACTATTTAACACATTGGAGGAATGTCTATTGGAACTGGAATTGGAACTGGAATTGAAATTAGATTATGAATTTGACCAAGAAATTAAGAATGCATTAACCTGGGCTAAGGAGCGGCTGGATTCGCAGGATTATCCACTGCGTTGTCTAGCATTTGTAGAAGACGCTTATGAGAGAAGCAATGGAATCGAAATGTGGGGAGGCAGCGATGCACAAGAATCGGCTGATCTGTACGAAGCACACAAGAATACTGGTAATCCACCAGCTGGCGCGTTTGTTTTTTATTCCTGCTCCGGCATGGTAGAGGGAGAGCTGAAGCATTGGGGGCATGTGGCCTTAGCCCT
This sequence comes from Paenibacillus sp. G2S3, assembly GCF_030123105.1. Lineage (NCBI taxonomy): Bacteria > Bacillati > Bacillota > Bacilli > Caryophanales > Paenibacillaceae > Paenibacillus > Paenibacillus sp. G2S3. The sequence goes on along the minus strand of NZ_CP126095.1, from coordinate 4,893,191 downwards.
TGGGAATGGTGAGGCGATTCATGCATGGGATAAAGTCAGAATAGATCATTATTTAGAGATTGGTCATCTGCAAGCTGCTCCTGGTTGGACGAAACCTGAGTTTATCGGCTGGGCGCCAGTTCAGAGAGTACTCGCTGGGATGCAGAAGAAACAGTAGGTGTGATTTGCATTATGTGGGTCTAATCTACATTATAGAGTTACTTAAATAGAAGTCTCTAGAACTTAGCTGCTGAGCAATCAGTTCCTTTTAAATACCTAAGAACCCTGAACCCTTCAATAGGGAGTATCAAGGGTTCTTTTTGCACTGTCTACGCTCGCCGATCTGCCTCACATACGCTCGCAGAACTGTCTCACATTCCCCCTCACAATTTGACTAACCCTGTCCACGATGTATATATTATTTGGCAAGCCCCTATATTGTTAAGGCTCTGACCGGAGGCATGATATGTTCAAAATATTTATTATAGAAGATGACCGTGGACTGGTGGCTCTGCTACAGGATTATTTACATAAGTTTGGATATGAGACACAGGCTGTGAATGATTTCGAGCGGGTTCGTGCTCAGTTTGAGACGTTCGCTCCGCACCTGGTTCTATTAGATGTTAATTTGCCAAAATACGATGGGTATTACTGGTGTCGCCAGATTCGAGGCATTTCTACCTGCCCTATCCTTTTTATATCTGCCCGTGACGGCAAAATGGATCAGGTGATGGCGCTAGAGAACGGGGCTGACGATTATATTACGAAGCCTTTTGATTACGAAATTGCGATGGCTAAAATCAAAAGCCAGCTACGACGCGCATACGGTACCTATGCGGGAAGCAACAATGAGCGAACCCTGACCGTTGCCGGAATGACGCTGGATGTGGAGCGACTAATCCTTACTAGAGGAGAAACCAAAGTGGACTTAAGTCACACAGAAGCCAAGATTCTAGATGAGCTGATGCAAAAGTCGGGAACTATCGTTACCCGCGACAGACTGCTCGAAAAAATCTGGGATGATCAAGCCTTCGTGGATGAGAATACACTTAATGTCTATGTCACTCGTGTGCGTAAAAAGCTTGCCGCTCTTGAGATTACGGACGGTCTACAAACCGTTCGAGGTCAAGGCTATCGCTTGATTCCGAATTGGGGGGATGAGGAGTGAAGCTATTTTTAAGGGAGCAGATCCCTTTAATTGTTATCTATCTAGCACAGCTCATCTTGATCACACTAGTATATCGGCTGGATGGGGGCAGTGGTGTGAGCGTAAGTCTGTACGCTGCTCTTCTCAGTACCTGTCTGCTGCTTGGCTACCTCGCTTATCGGTATATCAGCAATCGTACGTTCTATGAACGACTGGAAACTGTACCTTCCTCTCTAGATGAAGCGGGTGGCCCTTCACAGGATTCTCCACTTGCCGTGAGTTTGCGAGGTCTACTAGGGTCACAATTCCGACTCTACAAAAATGATTTACATAGCTACCGCCACAAGCTGGAAGAACATATTCACTTTATTAATCAGTGGGTACATGGGATGAAGACACCATTGTCTGTCATCCATTTAATGATTCAAGATAAGGACGGACCGCCTTTTACGGCGATAGGAGATGAACTCGATCGTCTGAAAAAAGGACTGGACACCGTACTTTATACGGCTCGGCTAGATACTTTTGAGCATGATTTTTACGTGGAACGTTTGGAGTTGGAAACCCTCGTACGTGGCGTGACCTCAGAGCAGAAGCGTCTGTTCATACGTAACCGAATATTTCCTACTATTAAAATAGATGAGCGAATTGCCGTAACCACAGACGAAAAGTGGCTAAGTTTTGTGCTTACGCAGATCATTACGAATGCAATCCGTTATACGACGGAAGTCGGCAAGCATGTATATTTTCATGGGTACATACAAGAGGAAAAAAGAGCTGTACTGGAGATACGAGATGAAGGAGTTGGCATACCAGCAGGTGATCTGCCGCGTGTGTTTGATCCTTATTTTACAGGTGTGAATGGACGAACCTTTCAAGAATCCACGGGGATGGGTTTATATCTTGTGAAACAGATCTGCGGCAAGCTGGGTCACGAGGTGAGCATTTGCTCAGAAGAAGGTAAGGGCACGACCGTGCGGATAGTGTTTAGGGAGTTCTACCTTACAAATATGTAAGGTCATTGTAAGTTAGAGAAATGGCAGCCTGAGTAGACACTTTGTATAATGAAGGCAATCCAGTCGAAAGAAGGAGAGGTAACACTTGCCCATTCTAGATGTTCATAATTTATCAAAAATATATGAGGGTAAAGTGTCCACTCAGGCATTGAATCATATCCGCTTTTCTGTTGAAAAGGGGGAGTTCGTTGGCATCATGGGTCCTTCGGGGAGTGGAAAAACAACGCTGCTCAACACGATCGCCACCATCGACCAGCCGACCTCCGGTCAGATTCTGATCAACGAGCGAGATCCCAATCTGCTTAGCAGAAAAGAAAAGGCACTCTTTCGCCGTCATGAGCTCGGTTTCGTCTTTCAGCATTTCAATCTACTGGATACGCTCACTGTAGAGGAGAATATTGTACTGCCTCTCACACTTGCTGGTGTCCATGTAACGGAAATGGAGAGCAGGTTGAAAGAAGTAGCAAGTATGCTGGACATTGAGCATTTGCTGCAAAAACGGACATACGAGATTTCTGGTGGACAAATGCAGCGGACTGCCATCGCCCGCGCGATGATTCATCGTCCTGCTCTGATTTTAGCAGATGAGCCTACAGGGAATCTGGATTCCAAAGCTTCAGGTGAAGTCATGAATATGCTGACAGAGGTGAATAAGGAAGAAGGGGCAACGGTGCTGATGGTCACACATGATGCAGTGGCCGCGAGCTTTTGTAACCGAGTCATCTTTATTAAAGACGGACGTTTCTATAGTGAAATGTACAGGGGGAGCAGTAGAGGCGCTTTCTTCCAAAGTATTATTGATATGTTGTCTCTGCTTGGGGGAACTAGCCATGACCTTTCGGCAATTCGCTTATAGGAATGTTACACGTAACAAGCGTAAATATGCGGCTTATTTTGTCGTCAGTGCTTTTTCAGTGATGATCTTTTTTGTGTGCGCTTTGTTTATTTACCATCCGGATATCTCTAAAAGCTTGGTGTACAGTACGGCAGCTCATACGATGATGGCGGCAGAAGCCATTATTTATGTGTTTTGCTCCTTGTTTGTTCTCGTATCGGTCGGATCGTTCCTACAGTCTCGTAAGATGGAGTTTGGGATTTTATTGATGCATGGAATGACGAAGCGCCAGCTCAACACGATGGTTTTTTTGGAAAATATGATGATCGGCACCTCTGCCATCCTGACAGGTACTTTATTAGGGTTAATTCTTGGCAAGCTGTTTTTGATGATTGGATCTACTTTTCTAGGAATACCTCTTTTAACGTTTCATCTTCCATGGCAGGCGCTTGTACTTACGATATGCAGCTTTGCGCTGTTATTTATTCTAATCTCGCTGAGCACGTTCTTCTTTATTGGGAATGAATCTTTGATGCGGCTGTTTCAGGGAGAACGAAAAGCAGAAGAGGAGCCTAAAGTTTCCTTAGTGTTATCTATACTATCTGCTTTATTGCTGCTAACGGGCTATTATATGGCAGCTACAGCACAAGCGGCTTCGGTTGAAAAGGTGATGTTCCCCGTCGTTGTGATTACGGTAGCGGGTACCTATCTCTTTTATACTCAGCTGAGTATTTACACTGTTAAACTACTTAAGACGATCCGGCGCCTGTATTGGAACCATACCAATATCATTACTTTATCGGGTTTATCCTACCGCTGGAAAGAAAATGCCCGAATGTTCTTTATGGTGACGATTGTATCCGCAGTATCTTTTACTTCAGTGGGGGTATTCGCATCGATCCATACGCTTTCTAGAGAGCTGAAATTGGACTATCCCGCAGCTGTTGGTTATGTAGCTAAAGGCAATCAGTCGGCGGTACCTTTTGATCAGCATTTGGACGAAATTAAGGAAGAGCTTACAATGCTCGGTTTACCCTATGAGACACTTAGCATTCCGATCAAATACGCAGAGGTAGAATCTCAGACCGGGCCAGATCGCACGTTAAGGCTTCCTTTGATTGCTTACAGTGATTATAAGCTTGCTTTGCTTCGTGCAGGGTTTACGACGGATGAGCACCCTCTTAGTGGAGATGAAGGTCTGGTGATGATCGGTTCGCAACGAGACCGGAGTCTGCAAGCGGGTAGACTAAAGCCGGTATACACCTTGAAGCAAGGTCTTTCCATTCAAGAAACGGGTTATACCCAGCATGTTCCGATTGCCGAATATCTATTGCCGGAGCTGGATGGAAGGGATGGGGGAGATTTCAGTGGTGTTGTGATTAGCGATGAGCTTTACAAGGCTATTGATCCCGTACAGACCGATTTGTATACAGGATTTTATATGGATGACTTTCCGCGAACGGTAGGGATAGCGGCAGATCTTGCCCATAAAGGCAAAAGGTCTTATGAAAGTAACTCGCCATACGCGATTGTTGTTAGCGGCACGCTGTTTGAAATACAGAGAACACTGTACAATACGATGCTGTTCGCTTCTTTATTGGTGGGTACTGTCTTTTTCATTGCAGCCGGCAGCTTCCTTTACTTCCGGTTGTATACAGATCTAGATCATGATCGTCTTCAATATTCTACATTGTCCAAAATGGGACTTACAGATCAGGAGCTAAACCGAATTGTAACGATTCAATTGTCTTTGTTATTTTTTGTGCCGGTTGGGGTGGCCATTTTGCATAGTGTGTTTGCCTTTATTGCGCTTCAGCGGTTGTTCTACTTATCAATTGCTGTGGAGACCGGGGCGGTATTATTGGGATATCTGGCTGTCCAGGGGCTTTACTTCTTTTTTATTCGCAGCCGTTATTTACGCAACTTGAAGAAGAACTTGATCTAAATAATGGGGGTTACGAAATGCAAGCATGGATTACAGATTTTATGGAGCAGTTTGGTTACTTTGGTATTTTCCTGATGCTCGCTTTTGAAAATATATTTCCACCGATTCCTTCTGAAGTGATTCTCCCTTTTGGCGGATTCATGACAACCACAACGAATTTGACCATTCCTGGTGTAATCATTGCTGCTACGCTTGGCTCACTGCTCGGTGCAGTGATTCTCTATTATATCGGTCGTTTGTTGGATGTAAGTCGCTTGGAAAAGATCGTTGAACGCTGGGGCGGTCTACTCCGAATTAGCAAAAAAGACATCCACAAGGCTGACGCTTGGTTTGACAAATATGGCTATTGGACCGTATTATTTTGTCGGATGGTTCCATTGGTGCGAAGTCTGATTTCGATCCCGGCAGGGATGTCGGGTATGAAATTTGGAGTGTTTATGCTCTTCACAACGATTGGTACACTGGGGTGGAATCTGCTGCTTGTGCTTATAGGCGCGGCATTGGGTGAATCCTGGGAAGACATTGCCATGTATATGGATATGTACTCCAACGTAGTGTACGTGCTTCTGGCAGTGGGATTAGTTATCCTTGGGTATCTGTACTTCCGCAAGCGCAGCCGGAAAATGAACACCGAGGGTTGAGCTGAGGAGAACTTATAGATAAAAGTTATGATTAAAAAGGAGGAGAACAAATGGAGCTATTAACGATTATTAAAGCTATTATTTTGGGAATTGTTGAAGGGTTGACCGAATTTGCTCCGGTATCCTCCACAGGTCATATGATTATTGTTGATGATATGTGGTTGAAATCGACAGAGTTATTTGGGCAATATACGGCCAATACGTTCAAAGTGGTTATACAGCTAGGGTCAATCTTAGCGGTTGTTGTTATTTTTAGAAATCGATTCTTTGAACTGTTGGGCTTAAAGCGTTTCAGTCGCAAGCAGTTAGACCCTGTAACCGAGGAACAACCACAGCTTGAAAAAGGCGGCCACCTTAAGCTTACGCAGGTGCTTGTAGGTTTAGTGCCAGCAGGTGTGCTGGGCGTTCTGTTTAATGATTATATTGATGAGCATTTATTCTCTACATCCACCGTGTTAATCGGTCTAGTAGTTGGTGCTGTATTAATGATTATTGCGGATCTGTTCGGACCAAAGAAGATTCAAACAGAGAGTGTCGATCAGATTACATACAAGCAGGCGCTAGGTGTTGGTCTTGTCCAATGCTTCTCGTTATGGCCGGGATTTTCACGGTCCGGGTCGACGATTTCTGGTGGTGTCCTCCTTGGTATGAGTCACCGGGCTGCTGCTGATTTCACGTTTATCATGGCTGTTCCAATCATGGCAGGGGCCAGTCTACTCTCCCTGATGAAGAACTGGGAATACTTCACCATCGATGCCCTGCCGTTCTTCATCGCAGGCTTTATCAGTGCCTTTGTGTTTGCGCTATTATCGATGCGTTTCTTCCTGAAATTGATCAACCGGATTAAGCTTTTACCATTTGCTATATACCGGATAATACTTGCTGCTGTAGTATATTTCGTATTTTTCTAAATCCGTTATAAGGAATCGATATAACAGAAGCCCCCGTAATCTATTGCAGATGATGGGGGCTTTCACGTATGATGACATCAGATTAAGACACTCACTTTATTAATTATAAGGATAAAGTAAAAGTTTCACTTTATCTTTATAATTCTCGCATAAACGCTTACCGTCCTTAAAAGGACGCCGAAGGCGTTTTAGCTTGATAATATCGGAGACAGGTGCTTGCCGGGAATTAGTAATTCGGTAGGCTTAATAGGGAAATTCGGTTCGAAGCCGATGCGGTCCCGCCACTGTAACGGAAGAGTCCATAGCAACATATGTCACTGGCAATTTACTACTGCTGGGAAGACTGCTAAGGATGCTGACACCGCTAGCCAGGAGACCTGCCTGTTTCAACAGCACTGCTTCACCTACGGAGGATAGGAAGGTGTTAGACGTTAACCATAGGTATATTATGGGCGTCTTTCCCTTTGACTTTTTTAGGGAAGGGCGCTCTTTTTTATAGGAATGCAAGTGATATCGAGTCCAAAATAAGATGATGGAGAAGGGGAGCTGCAAAGTGACGAACAAAGTAAAAGTAAGTAATCTTGGTTACCCAAGAATCGGAAAAAACCGCGAGTGGAAGAAAACGTTGGAAGCCTTCTGGGCGGGAAAAATAAATGAGGAAGAGTTCCGTACTGAAATGGCAGGAATTCAGCTTCAGCATTTGAAGACTCAGCAGGAGGCAGGAATTGATTTAATTCCGGTAAACGATTTTACATTCTACGATCATGTGCTAGATACAGCTGTAATGTTCGGGATCGTACCTCCACGTTATGCGTATGATGGTGGCGACATTGGGCTTGATCTTTATTTTGCGATGGCTAGAGGAAATGCTGAGGCTACCGCTTGCGAGATGACTAAATGGTTCAATACGAACTATCATTACATCGTTCCAGAGATCGGTGCACAAACGCCGCGTCTGACCGAGAATAAACCACTGGAAGCTTATCGTTTTGCCAAGTCCCAAGCGGGAATTGAGGGTAAACCTGTGGTTTTAGGCCTTTATACCTTCCTTAAGCTGTCAAAAGGTTTTGCATCTGCGGATATTGCGAAGATTGCTGCTCGGTTTCTTCCGGTTTACGTTCAGCTGTTGCAGGAATTGAAGCAAGAAGGAGTAGGCTGGGTACAGATTGATGAACCGGCGATTGTTACAGGAATAAATGAATCAGAATTATCATTACTTAACTCGATATACACTGAAATTGCTGACTCCGTGCCAGGCTTAAATATTATTCTGCAAACTTACTTTGAAGCTGCTGAACCGCTGGAAGAACTGCTTAAGCTTCCTGTACAGGGTTTAGGTCTTGATTTTGTCCATGATGGTGGAACAAATCTGGCATCGATTGAACGTCTTGGCTGGCCTGAGGATAAATGGCTGGGAGCGGGTATTATTGACGGACGCAACATCTGGCGCTCGGATCTGGACGCTAAGCTGCAGCTGATCGAGAAGCTGAGTGCACATGTACCGCATAACCGTATTATTCTACAGCCTTCTTGCAGTTTGCTGCATGTTCCGGTTACTGTTCAGGGTGAGGTGAAGCTGAAGGCCACCGTTAAGGCTGCTTTAGCTTTTGCTGATGAGAAGCTTAGAGAGCTTGGACTGCTTGCTGCAGCCTTAGAGGGTACAGCAGAAGCTGCTGCTGCGTTGACAGCCAGTCGTGAAGCCCTTACTGCCTTCCGTGCACTTCCTGAACGTGGTCGTAAGGATGTGGCCGAGCAAGTTCTCGGACTTACAGATTTACCAGACCAACGTAGCCTACCTTTTGCTGAGCGCCTAAAGGTGCAGCAGGAGAAGTGGCAGCTGCCACTTCTGCCAACAACAACAATCGGAAGCTTTCCACAGACCGTAGAAGTGCGCCAGGCAAGGTTGAAATGGCGTAAAGGCGTATGGAATCAAGAGCGTTACGACGGGTTCGTTCGTGAGCAGATTGCAGATGCAATCACCTTCCAAGAAAAGCTGGGTCTGGATGTACTCGTGCACGGTGAGTTCGAAAGAACCGATATGGTGGAGTTCTTCGGGGAGAAGCTGGATGGTTACTTATTTACTAGTAATGGCTGGGTTCAATCCTACGGATCACGCTGCGTTAAGCCACCAGTTATTTATGCGGATATAGCTTTTATTGAACCTATGACTGTAAAAGAAAGCGTCTATGCTCAGTCGTTAACTTCCCTTCCTGTTAAAGGCATGTTGACTGGTCCGGTTACGATTCTCAATTGGTCTTTCGTACGTGATGATCTTAGTCGGGAAGCAGTAGCGAATCAAATTGCCTTAGCGCTCCGTCATGAAGTTAAAGCGTTGGAGGATGCAGGCATAGAGATGATTCAAGTAGATGAACCGGCTATCCGTGAAGGACTTCCTTTGAAGGCTGAAGATCATGAGGCATACTTGAATTGGGCGGTGAAGTCGTTCCGTATCGCGACGAATCATGTAAAGGCTACGACACAAATTCATACCCACATGTGTTATAGCGAGTTTAATGACATGATAGACTCTATTTCAGCGATGGATGCGGATGTTATCTCTATTGAGACTTCACGTAGCCATGGGGAACTGATCGTTAGCTTTGAGGAGCAGGAGTATGATAAAGGAATCGGTCTTGGTGTATATGACATCCATAGTCCACGGGTTCCTGCTGTAGAAGAAATGACAGCTAATATTGATCGTGCGCTGCGGGTGCTGGATCCGGAACAGTTCTGGATTAATCCGGATTGCGGTCTTAAGACACGTGGCTGGCAGGAGACAGAAGATGCTCTTCGTAACATGGTAAAAGCTGCTGCTATTGCAAGAGAAAAGGCAGGAGTTAGTGCCTCTAAATAGCATAAGAGTTATACAATAAATTAAAGCCGGGGAATTTCTCCCTGGCTTTTTATTTCAGCCACTTGATAATAATTCTCATTCTTGATAGAATGAGAAAAGAAAAGAAGGAACCGTGGAGGGTCCCTTCAAATCATCACCTTATTTACTTTCGAAAGTCTTGCAATCTGTTTCTTCTGCACGTGTAGGTTCTTGGGAGCTGTGGAAAGCTACAAAGATAGAATCAGCACTGCATTTGTTCTCTTCTGCCCAGTGGGTGCAGGAGTTAACTTCGCAAATTACGTCTTTTGCCATGAGGGTTCACCTCCCCTTATAGTGATAGACAGCATCATTAAAAAATTCTCTGTTCAGCAAGGTGGAGCTTGTCCGAACAGAACCGTGCCGCGCCCTCATTCATTATGAATAGAGGGTATTTGGTGTTTTCTGTGTGGCTAGACGTCGTAATTGTACCAAATAAAGCGCATGTAAGCAAACGGGTTATCCAATAACAGAAATGTTATATAATTATGCAAATCTTTATAAAAATATAATTGAAAATGTCCCTATTGATTATTAGACATCTCTCTACCAGATGGCGTTTATGTCATTCAACAAAATGCTTAAAAATTCTAAAGAAATTGTTCAACAATTCCATTTTTCAGTGCAACCTTCCAAGTTTTGGAACGTCATAATAAAGAGTGACGGAAGAGATCTGCTTAGAACAAGACATTCCGTAACGATATTATGATCCGTGCAAGCGGTATCTACTACATTTTTTGGAGGAATGAGAATGCGCAAATGGGGTCTGCATTACTTATGTTTATTAATTCTTGCGGTAATCTTGGCGGGTTGTGGCTCAGCGGATAGGAATTCAGCGGCAGATAGTTCGGCAAAACAAAATGGTAGTATGAGTAATGAGGCAGCAGCAGAGGTACAATCGCAAAACTCGATAGCCTCATCTGCGGATCAAAGTACCGCGGCAGCGCCTGAGATAGAAGCAGGTGGCAGCGAGAACTTGGCTGTAAAGGGTTCCACATCAGAAAATACAGTTCAAGCAAGTGCAGGATTTACTGGTAGTGATGTAGTAGCAGGTTTGAACAAGAAGCTAATCTATAAAGCGAATCTTAATATGGAAGTAGAAGACTATGGAAAAGCACAGACTGAAATACGTAATTTAGTAACTATGGCTAATGGATATATTATTGAATTTAATGAAAACATGTCGCAGTACGAGCAAGGTGGAACGTTTATCCTTAAGGTGCCTGCCTCTGGGTTCTCACCTTTTCTGAATAAATTGGAACAAGTAAAACACGAATCTCTACAGCGCAGCATTCAAGGTCAGGATGTCTCTGAAGAGTATGTTGATCTGGAGTCGCGTTTGAAAGCAAAGCAGCTAATGGAAGCACAATATACAGAATTTATGAAAAAAGCAACGAAATCCACTGATCTGGTCGCCTTCGCGAACGAGCTTGGTTCGATTCAGGAAAGCATTGAGCAGATTAAAGGCAGAATGCGTTATATCAATCAGAATGTATCCTTCTCTACGGTAGAACTGAGAGTGTATCAGACAGATGAAAGCATTGCTGTGAAGGAGAAGGAGGAGCAAGGGCCGTTACTGGAACGTGCTTCAGATGCTCTAAATGGAAGCTTAAATGCATTATCTGTGATGTTTCAGTGGATTGTCGTTATCCTTGCAGGAGCGTTACCGATACTTATCGGGGCTGCCATTATTTTAGCTATTGTATTAGTTTCCCGTAAAAATATACGCGAGCGTCGGGAGCAGCAGGCCCAGCGGATTCGTCAGCGAAATAAAGAAATGAACAGTGAGCAAGTCATCCCTGCAGCAACAGAGCCTAAGAAGGAAATTTCAGAAGAAGATCTAAAGGTAAGTGAGGACTCAGAGGACTCAAAGAAAGAATAGCCCTAATAAAGAAAAACGGTTGTCATCCTAAAAGGACGACAACCGTTTCTTTGTGTGTTTAGGATTGATATTTAGGCAGGCTGAAAGAGTACGCGATACTCCCCATAGCCTTCCTTCTCTAAATCCTCTTTCGGAATAAAACGTAGCGCCGCTGAATTTATGCAATAGCGCAGGCCGTTTTCTCCGGGACCATCGTCGAAGACATGCCCTAGATGGGAATCCGCTACTTTGCTGCGCACTTCTGTCCGAACCATCAAATGGCTGAGATCCGTCTTTTCCTTCACAGCGTAGTCCCGGATCGGACGAGTGAAGCTTGGCCAGCCGCAACCGGAATCGTATTTATCCTGCGAGCTGAATAACGGTTCGCCAGATACGATGTCTACATAAATACCATCTCCATGGTGATCCCAAAAATCATTCCGGAAAGGAGATTCTGTTGCACTGTTCTGAGTGACTTCATATTGAAGAGGGGTTAAACGTTCTTTCAAACTTTGTTTGTCCTCTTTATGTGTCCAGTGGGTTTCGATAAAATCCTCTCGGCCAGAACCTTTGCGATACCGTTTGTAGTGGCCTGGATTCTTATGATGGTAACCTTGATGATATTCTTCGGCAGGATAGAAGGTGGCTGCCGGGAGAATCGGGGTTACGATCGGACTAGAGAACCGACCGCTTGCTTGCAGAGCTGCCTTGGAAGCTTCTGCTTGTTCTTTTTGTTCCTCCGAATGGGTAAAGATTGCTGTTCCGTAAGAAGTCCCGCGATCATGGAATTGTCCACCTGCGTCGGTAGGGTCAATTTGCTGCCAGAACAGCTCAAGTAACTTACTATAAGGGAAAATATCTGGGTTGAACGTAATTTGTACAGCTTCAACATGTCCTGTCGTTTCAGAACAAACCTCTTCATAGGTTGGGTTCACTGTATGACCGCCGGTATAGCCAGAGACGACACTAATGATACCTGGCAATTCTTCGAACGGCGAGACCATGCACCAGAAGCATCCACCTGCAAAGGTTGCTTTTTCTGTCTTGGTACTTATATGGTTAGTCTGATGTTCACTCATTGATATCCCTCCATTCACATAATGCAATTAAATAGATCACAATTTAATTATAAAGCAAATACTAACTGCCTGCCAGTTTGTAATCGATAAGTTCTTTCGCTATCGGCTATTCTTCGCTTCTTGAGAGCGCGGACGCAAGCTTAGTCCAGCGATAATTAGCACAGCGACATAGGCGATGATGGCAATAATCGTACTTACAGGGTCCTGGAACAGATGATCCCCGAGGAAAGCGTATAATGCAATCCCCGGTATTTTTCCTATGCCGGAAGCTGCAATATAGCTCCAAAAAGGCAGACCAGCAGCTCCAGCGTAGATGTTAACCGCTGTTTGGGGAATGATAGGCACGAGTCGTGCTAGGACAATCGAAGCGAAAGGTCGCCGCTCAATGCCTACTGTGAACTTTTCGAGTGCGGGAATAGAGGCTAAATAAGCTCTCGCTTGGTTTTGAAATAAGTACTTCACAACGCCAAAAAGGATTGCGGCAGCCAAATTTGTAGCTAGCCAGCAAATCAAGGCACCCGCTAAACTTCCGTATGCATAACCGAAGAATCCGATGACAGCTTTATAAGGAACAACTGGAAACAAAGCAAGTAAAGTTGCGATCCCTATAGAACTGAAAAGATTATGATCCTCTTTCATCCAGCTTAGGATGTCATATCTGTAGATAAACGCAAGGATTGTACCCGAAACATAAAGAATAATCGAGAACCATTTCTTCATAGATAATATGCCCCTTCTTCCATTCATTCATCTCATCATACGGGATAAAGAATAAATATTGAAGTAAAGATCAATTGTCAGAGAATGAGAAGCAGGTATAATAGCATTTGTAGAGAACAAAGAGAAAAGTACGAGTTATTGAAGTGTATAAGAGGGGGAAAGATCAGTGATTGCACCTGAACGTAAAAGAGTCGCCATAGTAGGAATCGGCAATATCGCCCGCAAAGTATATTTGCCACTGCTCTCTCAGCATGATCATGCAGAGGTAGTTGGTGTTCTTAGTCATTCACCGACAACGGTGGAGCAAGCCGTTCATACCTACCGTTTTCCTAAAGGGACAACGAATTTGGAAGAACTATTTTCTTGGGATCTGGATGCAGTATTTGTACATAGCCCAACGACTACTCATTATGATATAGTAACAAAATGTCTCGAACGTGGGATTTCGGTATATGTAGATAAGCCACTTTCCTATGATCTTGAAGAGTCCAGAAGGATGGCGGAGCTAGCACAAGATAAAGGGCTTTTACTAGGAGTGGGCTTTAATCGACGTTTTGCCCCTATGTATGTCACCGCCAAGCAATGGCTTGAGGAAGTCGGTGGAATTAGCCATTGTAATGCGATTAAACATCGAACGAAGCTACAAACAGGCAGCACCCGCGAAACCGTGCATGATGATCTGATCCATCTGCTTGACCTGCTGTTGTGGTTGTGCGGAGATCATTATGAACTGCTTCGTAGTCATCTTCACTCTAGTGGAGAAGGTCGTCTACTACAGGCATCTGGAATGTTGGGCTGGAATCATAGCGCAGTAGGGATGTACAGCATGGTTCGTCAAGCTGGAGTGAATCTGGAGAAGCTTGAGCTGCACGGAAATGGCAGATCGGTGGAAGTAGTGGATCTGGACAAGGCCATTCTTTATGAAAAGGATGCCTTACCGCATATTCAAAGCTTTGGAAGCTGGGATACTGTGCTGGATAGAAGAGGTTTTAGTGGAGTGGTGAACGATTTTCTAAGCAACATAAATACACCGGAGAAATGCAGCATTGCTGCTTCAGCGGTACTGCCTAGTCATATGCTGGCGGCACAGCTTACTGAATGAGGTCTCTGAGAAAGGAGAAGAATATATGGAGGATAACCGTAAATTAGTGGAGGAACAGATCATCGAAAGCTATAAGCGCGAAGAAGAGATGATGATTCTTGTATTCGCTCAGTGGTGTGTAAATAATGGACTCGATCCACATGCTCTATACTTGCAGGCTTATCCGCAGCAGGAAGGGAATGAAGCCTTGCGTCATGCGCTTACCCTCACGGTTTCTGCGGAGGAAGCGGGGGACATTTCCGATGACACCGTTCTAGGTGTACTTTCTTTATTTGGAAATGATGACTTGGCACAAATCGTAACTGAAGCGATTGCTCAAAGGGGATCTAAAGGACCTGTGGGGGATTGACATTGGGGATATAATAATAGAGTCAGATGAACTTTTTTCGGTAAACGATGTTCATCATGGTTAAAATGTGTTAATATTATATATACTAACTAATAGTAAGTTTCGCTAGTGAGAGGTGAGAACAATGGAAGAACATCAATTTGCGATGTGTCCCAGATTTGAGACAGCCTTCTCTTTCTTAGGCAAACGTTGGAATGGACTTATTATTCAGACATTGATGAGTGGACCGAAGCGGTTTAAAGATATCTCCGGCCTCATTCCTTCAATGAGCGATAAGATGCTGTCCGAGCGGATGAAGGATTTGGAAGGTGAGGGTATCCTCGTTAGACATGTATACCCAGAAACACCCGTACGTATTGAGTACGAATTAACAGACAAAGGCCGTGCGTTGCAGCCTGTTATGCAGCAGATTCAGTCTTGGGCTGAGAGCTGGGTAGACTAAAAATCACAGTAATGTTGTGGCCCTTTTTCCGGAATGGTGGAAAAGGGGCTTTTCAATTTCTAAATATTAGACAGTGACAGCTTTGTTCCAATCCTTTATGCTTGAAAAAAACTTGCACAGTTTAAAAATAATTGTAATATAATAGAAAAACATTGTATGATCCTTAAATGGAAGCGCTCGCGTATTGGTTTTTGCTCAAATCTACTCAGCTGGAGTACAGGCATAGCAAAACTATTAGGAGGCGAGGGAGATGAAGACGAAGACGACCCTGTTTTCCCGGGAAATAACGTATGGAAAAAAGGATGTTGCTGAGCTAGAGAACGCTTCTATCAAGGTACAGCTCATCTATGACAAGACGTTGTTCATGCTGCATAGCCATCTTCCTGATTCCTTATGGGATGCATGGATTGGCGTGCCTTACAGCATTATCTCTTCACTCTACAAAGGGAACAATGATAGCGGAACTATTTTCCAAAAATGGATTCAAAGTCCGACGGGCTGGAAATGTATCGGCTGTGAACGGCACTGTCTGGAGTCTACGGAACCTCTTCAAGATGAAAATGCGGCGAATCATGGGCGACAATATAAGTTTCATAACGGCATTCGCCAGAGTATGGTACTTCAAGCTTTAATTTGGTCCATGTACGAGAATACCGTATTATTCAAACCGTTTTTAGGTGACGAGCCTTTTTTTGACGATGATGATTTGCATACGATATCCTCTTATTTCGTTCCAACTTATCTTAACGATTTTCACCTGATTGAGCGGTCTAAGCCATGTAAAGAATACAAAGACCAGAATATACGTGTCTTTCAGGAATGGATTTCAGCACCTGATCTTGTCCTCAAATGGAATGGCGGCTTGAAGGAAGGCAGATGGATGACCGGTGTCTATATGGATCACTCCCGATTTGCCGGTTTGGGACCTTATTTAAAGGATTCGAAGGGACAGCGGACCTATATGCAGGCTTATGTGCAATAAAGAGAGTTGAATGATAAAAGCACCTTTGTAGGTAAAGGTGCTTTTTTGCGTTTATTTTTGCACGTATATCTATCCTGATACTGTATTCCTTTCTCAATTTCGTTCAAAAATAAGATACAATTTCCGTGCGTACAATCACAAGTCAGAGTTCCTTTCAGAGTTAAGGTGAACAGGTGGATAAGATTTATTCAGAACCTAATCCCATAACCCAAGGAGGAGCTATAATGGAAACCAAACAACTTAATGATAGAATTTCGGATTCGAAGCAAGCACAATCGGTACAGGCTGGGTTTACCCCAGAAGCACTGGTGAGGGATATTGTATTGGAGTTCCCTAAAGCGGCAGATTATTTTAAAGCAAAACGGATTGATTTCTGTTGCGGTGGAGCTAAGCCTCTTGCTGAAGCAGCTACTGAGCGTGGACTGGATCAAGAGATAATCATCAGTGATCTTAACAAGCTGTTCGAAGAATATCCGGTCCCCCAGGAGGAAATCGCTTGGAATACCGCACCTTCAGAAGAGTTAATTGACCATATCATAAACAAACATCACCGTTATCTGCGTGAAGAGCTACCCCTCATTAGCCAAAATGTAACTAAGGTGTATCGAGTGCATGGCGGGGATTCCCCCCATTTGGTGGAGTTATATAATTTGTTCAACACACTTAAGGAAGATTTGCTTGAGCATACGGCTAAAGAAGAAAAAGATGAGTTTCCTAAGCTGTTGACATACACTGCTAATCCTAGTGAAGGAGGTCTGACAGCACTCCGCGTGTCATTGTCTGAGCTGGAGAGCGAACATGATGGTGCAGGCGATGTTTTGAGAAAAATACGTAGCATTACAGATGATTTCACTCCACCGGCGCATGCTTGCACAACCTATCGATTGACATATGCCCGGCTGGAAGAGCTGGAGAGTATGACTTTTGAGCATGTACATCTGGAAAATAATATATTGTTCCCTAGGTTTCAGTAAAGCTTATAGAGTTCTAAAGAGTCCCTTAGGGGGCTTTTTTTATAGGGAATTATAGAATGTAAAGAAATGTGGTCAAACTCCATTGAAAAGGTGAAGAAATGACTATGAGATGACGGCGAATCAGCAAAAAGAGGGGATAAAGATTACTTATTTGAGAACAAGGCTTGTTTAAGTTATTCTTAAAAAGACAGTATACATAACTTTACAAGCCTAAGACGCTATATGGTCATTAGGCGGGACAAGGCGGTGCCAGGATGCCCATAAGATCTTTGTGGAAATTGATGCTAGGATTAGTCATCGTATTCATAATAGGTGGATGCTCTACTAACAATGACGGCAATAGTAATGCTAATAATGGTGCGGCAGGATCAGAGGGACCGACAATATCGATAAGGGTTGGAGATCATGAACTGCTTACCAAACCAGCGGATAGGTCACTTAGTGGGAGTTATAGAAATGGAATATCGATCATGGAGCTACTGAAAGGTAGTAATATTGCCACATTTGCTGAAGATAATTCAAGCATTCTTTCGGTAAAGGATTTTTCGCTAGAGTCGGGGATGGTTTGGGAGCTTCAGATGGGTGGCCAAATCATTGGGAATGCGGATTGGAATAATACTGTAGGGTATGATTCACAGCTAGTCTTCACTGCGAAGTCGAAGGACCATCAAGCACCACTTCAAACTGTAAGGCTGACTTTGAACGGTGGAAGTGTAGAAGTAGACTTGCATCATACGCATATTATGTTATTTAAAGAGGATTCAACTGTAAGAGATTTGCTCAAAAGCTGTAGTAGGGTACAGTTGGCCGATGACAATAAAAAGGTGCTTTCCGTCAACGATTATACCCCTCTTAGTAATGAAGAATGGAAGTTGAAGGTGAACGGAAAGCAATTGCTCGATGATGGAATGGATATGAAGCTCAGGGCTCAAGATGAATTGGAGATTTTATTGACTTTACGCTAAAAAATCGTACATTAAGCCAGATCAACGGTTGTTCAGAATCGTTGATCTGGCTTTTTATGTGGAAAAGATATCTAACAATTATCAGTACATTAAAGTGTGAAAATATTCACAATTAAAGTGACTGCAATCACAATGACGACCTGAATTTGAACCGTATAATTCCAATATGTAGAAGAGAGATTGATCAGGTATTCATAAGCTTGAGGAGGCACCTAACCATGACAACGATAAGAGAAAAACTAGTATTAGTCGGCAACGGTATGGCAGGCATAGGTACGATTGAGCAGATATTGAAGCTGGGTGGAGCTTATGACATCACGGTTTTTGGAAGTGAACCTCATCCCAATTACAATCGGATTATGTTGTCTTATGTTCTTGAAGGAAGTAAGACCCTTAATGATATCATCCTAAACGACTGGAATTGGTATGAAGACAATAATATAGCTCTACACACGGGAACAACGGTGATACGAATTGATGAAGGCTCGAAGCAAGTTGTTACGGATAATGGGATGATAGTCCCCTACGACAAAGTAATTATTGCGACAGGCTCGAATTCGTTCATTTTACCTGTGCCTGGCAGTGATAAAGAGGGCGTTGTAGGATTCCGGGATATTTCAGACTGTGATGCGATGCTGGTAGCTGCCAAACAATACCGCAAAGCAGCTGTTATCGGCGGAGGTTTACTTGGGTTGGAAGCGGCAAAAGGTCTTGTGAACCTTGGTATGGATGTTACTGTAGTTCATTTGATGGAAGATCTGATGGAGCGTCAGCTTGATCGGAATGCCTCCTCGATGCTGCAAGCTGAGCTTGAGCGTCAAGGCGTGAAATTTGCTATGGGCAAACAAACGGTAGAATTGAGCGGGGAACAGAGAGTAAGTGGATTGCGTTTTAGTGATGACAGTACGCTTGCTGCAGATTTTGTGGTAATGGCTGTTGGAATCAAACCGAACGTGACATTGGCAAAAGAAAGCGGAATCTCTGTAAATCGTGGGATCGTGGTGGATGATTATTTGCAAACTTCCATGCAGAATGTATATTCCATCGGTGAATGTGCCGAGCATCGCGGTATGTGTTACGGACTGGTGGCTCCACTATTTGAACAAGGCATGGTTTTAGCTAAACATTTATGTGGTAGTGATACCAAGCCTTATGAAGGTTCGATTGTTTCCACGAAGCTTAAAATATCTGGGGTGGATGTATTTTCTGCAGGTGAGTTTTTGGATTCTCCTGAACACACTGTAATCTCAAGCAAAGATGAATGGAAGAGAACTTATAAGAAAATTTTGCTCAAAAATAATGTGATTGTCGGTGCGGTCTTGTTCGGTGATGTGACGGAGTCCGCGAATCTGCAAAAGTTAGTAAAACAAGGCGCGGTAATGACCGATGAGATTTATACGGAGGTTATGGGAGCAGGCTGCTGCGGTGTAGGAGCGAAGAAGGGCACATCCGTAGAAGCAATGGCGGACGAAGAAATTGTCTGCGGCTGTAATGGTGTAACTAAAAAAGCGATCGTAGATGCTGTCACTGAACATGGTTTTACTACTGTGGATGAGATCAAAGCATGCACTGGCGCTACTCGCTCTTGTGGTGGTTGTAAACCCGTAGTAGAACAAATCCTGCAATTTGTCTTAGGTGACAGTTTCCAGCAAGCTGCTAAGCAAGGTATTTGTGGGTGCACAACGCTTAGCCGTGATGAAATTGTTGCTGAAATCACAGCTAAAGATCTTAAAACAACAAAAGAGGTCATGAATGTACTCGGTTGGAAACAAGAGGAAGGCTGCTCTAAGTGTCGTCCGGCGATTAACTATTATCTAGGGATGATGAACCCTGATACCCATCAAGATGAGAAAGAATCCCGATTTGTAAATGAAAGAATGGGGGCCAATATTCAAAAGGATGGAACCTACACCGTGATACCACGCATGTATGGTGGGGTAACAACACCAGAGGATTTGAAGAAAATCGCCGATGTCTCCCTTAAATATGATGTGAAAGTTGTGAAGGTAACTGGAGGGCAGCGCCTGGATCTAATCGGTGTGAAGAAGGAAGATTTACCTAAGGTATGGGAAGAGCTGGATATGCCTTCAGGCTACGGTTATGCCAAATCCCTGCGTACGGTTAAGACTTGTGTGGGCTCCCAGTTCTGCCGCTTTGGCACACAAGATTCGATGGGAATGGGCGCTCTTATGGAACGTAAGTATGAGCGGCTTGATTTTCCAGCAAAGTTTAAAATGGCTGTTAACGGTTGTCCTCGTAACTGTGCAGAATCTTGCACGAAGGATATCGGTATCGTCGGCAACGATGGTGGCTGGGAAGTATTTATCGGTGGTAATGGCGGTATCAAGCCGAGGATCGCGGACGCCTTCTGCAAGGTGAAGACCGATGAAGAGTTAATCGAAGTGTGTTCGGCTGTGATGCAATACTACCGCGAGACCGGAAATTACTTGGAGCGAACCTCCGAGTGGGTGGAGCGTATGGGACTTGAGCAGATTCAAACGGTCATTCTGAACAATGAAGAGAACCGTAAAGAGCTTGCGGCGCGGATTGATTTTGCCCTAACTCAGGTCACTGATCCTTGGAAAAAAATGCTGAATGACAACAGTACTCGTGCTGCACTTTTTGAGGAAACAAGACTCTAACGGATAGATTACGCATACAGAAGGGAGCAGAACAATGAAAATGGCAACGCAGATATATACGATAGGAACTGTACAGGATTTCCTGTTACAGATTGGCCGGGTAGTTGTGGCTGGAAATGTGGAGCTGGCTGTATTTCGTACCTCTGACGGAGCGATCTATGCGCTGGAGAATCGGAGCCCTCATCCAAAAGGGGGGCCGCTTGCTGAAGGGATCGTTTCGGGTCACTTTCTTTATGATCCACTGTATGATTGGAAAATAGATCTTCGTACGGGTGAAGTTCAGGCACCGGATCAAGGTATCATTGTGACTTATCCAGTCTCCCTTGTCGGAGACATTGTGACAGTGAGCTTGTAGACACCGAAGCTTGTAGTAAAGGATGAAATAGAAAAACGGTGGGGTGGAGTATTATGTTTACTCAAAGTGTGGAGAACATTGTCGAGGCGGCAGTCAGCAAGCGAGACCAAATGAATGAAAGTTTACCAAGATATTTTCTAGCAGCCCTTTTGGCAGGGGCATATGTAGGCATTGGGATTATCCTTATTTTCTCGCTGGGAGCGCCTCTAGCGGCTGCTAAATCGCCTTTCCAACCCCTCATTATGGGTGCATCCTTCGGTATTGCCTTGACTCTTGTTGTGTTTGCAGGCTCAGAGCTGTTTACGGGAAATAATATGTTCTTTACGGTTAGTACACTAGCTGGTAGAACAAGTATCTGGGATACTGTAAAGAACTGGGTGCTTGTGTTTGTAGGGAATGTGGTAGGGGCAGTGATTTTAGCACTTTTGATTCGAGGAACTGGACTATTCAGTGCGGCTCCCCCAGAGCATTTGATCTTTGCGGCTGCAGCCAAGAAAATGAGCCTTCCGTTTTCAGAGCTATTTTTCCGTGGGATTCTATGTAACTGGCTGGTCTGTCTAGCGCTATGGATGGCCTCACGCGCCAAAAGGGAAACTGCCAAGCTGGTTCTAATCTGGTGGTGTTTATTTGCCTTTATTGCGAGTGGATATGAGCACAGTGTGGCTAATATGACGCTGCTGAGTGTTGCTGTGTTGCTCCCGAATCACCCGGACACCGTTACAATTGCCGGCTGGATACACAATATGATACCCGTTACGTTAGGAAATATAATTGGTGGTGGCGTATTCGTCGGTATGGCCTACTGGATGATCTCTCCCGTGCGTGGTACTCAGACCAAGCGTTAAGAGTATATTTATGATTAAAGAGCTGACCCAATTCGGGATCAGTTCTTTTTCATCTTATGCTATAAAAAAAGACGCCTTGATAGGCGCCTTAGACCACTCTATTTTATAATGTGCAGAATAATTGGGTCATATGTGTTTCATTGAGGAGAATAGAGGGTATATTATAAACGGAAATTAGATGCGGCAGATCTCGTTTGGGCACATTTCGCAGTGGCAAATTTCCTGCAGCATGCCAAGATCCTTGATGACAATCATACCGTTCTCGTACTCAACCGCGTCTTTTTTACGCAAGTCGCTCAACATCCGGTTCACACTCTCACGAGTAGCGCCGATCATGTTGGACAGATCAGTATGCGTAATTTTTTTGTTGATGAGGATATTCTCACCATCGCTGCTCTTCTCACCATAAGTATTACCAAGTCGAATGAGAGTGGAGCAAAGTGCGCCTGGTTTGCCATACATCATCAGATCACGGAATTTCGTTTGAGTTAGGCGGTGATGAATGCCCATCCATTTCATAAAGTCGATGGCAAAATCACAATGTTGGCAAATGAGAATTTCTAGATCCTTTTGCTCGATAACGCCAACTTCACTTTCTTCAATCACTTCTGCAGTAAAGCTGTGCTTGGTGCTGAAGAATGGGTCCGCTTGACCTACCATATCGCCAGCTTGGTACATATAAAGAATAAGTTCTTTACCTTCATCCGTTGATTTAGTTAATTTCACACGTCCACGTTTGATATAAAACAATTTATCCGAGTAGTCGCCTTCCCAGAAAAGATGTGAACCCTCTGGAACAACGCGCTCTTTCATAGTAACAAGAAGTCTGTTGAAATTCTGTTCGGAGAAACAGTTTGTATTTCCGTGGGCTTCGATGACATTGTAATGTTCTTTTAGCATAATCGACATCCCCTTTATTCCCTCAGTTTTTCAGTAAATTTTAAATTAATTATACCTCTTTAATCTTCAATTTGGGTAAGAAAAACCATTTAAAAGTGTCGAATTTTCAACATTGTGATTATTTTCACTTCAAAAGTGCTAGATGTAATATGATTTTTAACTAAAAAGGAGTAAGAAGTATATGTTCTTTATATATCAGCAGTGGCAATCCATTATTCTCAAATAATGGGTCTGTCGCTGTTTTTTGGGTTCTTATTAGATTCTACATATTATACTGCAAAAATTCATGATATAGAAATCGGTTCGATTTCAACTCCGTATAAACGCACACATCTTCATTAAGGTCAGACATTGGCGCAACGGGTATGGAACGATATCCTGAGAATGGAGCAAAAACCAGGAGAAGGGGAAATCATACATGGCTAAAGTGGCTGACAAATATCTTAAGGTAGATCCTTGGGCAATTATTGAAGAGGGCTTTGATCCAGAACGAAATCGGACCTCGGAATCTATTTTTTCACTAGGAAATGAGTATATGGGTGTGCGGGGGTATGCTGAGGAAGGCTACTCCGGAGATTCCCTGCAAGGTAGTTATTTCAACGGGCTAAATGAACAATTGGACATTGGCAATCATTATAAAGGAATCATTCGCTCGCTGAGATACATGGTGAATGCGGTGGACTGGCTATATACGCGGATCACTGTGAATGGTGAACAGCTGGATCTGGCAAAAAGTAAAATATCGGATTATGTACGTAAACTTGATCTTCGTAGTGGAACCTACCGGCGGGAGCTGATCTGGCACCTAAATGATGGAAAAAGCTTAAAAGTTGTCTTTACACGCTTAGTCAGCATGACGATGTCTCATCTGGGGCTACAGCGGGTGGAATTTGAGCCACTTAATTTTTCGGGCAGCGTAGACATTTGTGCGGGTCTTGATTTCAGCATTATTCATGAGGAACGCGGCGAATGTATGTGGAGTAGTCTCCGCAGCGGAGAACAAGGAGCTACCACTGCTATTATGGCGAGAACAGTGAACACAGCTAACAAGCTATTCTCCAGCTTTACTTTACAATCTTCGCAGCCGCTTCAGCTTACCCGAACTGAACATGATAAATTTATAGGGCAAAGCTTTACTTTGGAGCTTGCGCAAGGAGAATCGGCCCATTTTACAAAGCTGGTTATCAACTATTCAGATAGTGAATCTGCACATACAGCTGAAGAACTGTGGAGCAAAGGGCTAGCGCTTGCTGAAACGGCAGGCCAATTGAATGAAACCCAAATATTCGCGGATCAGACGGCTTATTGGAATGGTATCTGGGAGACAAGTGATATTCGGATCGAGGGCGATCCTGAGAATCAGCAGGGCATTCGTTTTTGCATTTTCCAGCTATATCAGACTTATCATGGCGATCATCCAGGGTTCAACATCGGCGCTAAAGGGTTAACGGGAGAAGTCTATCGTGGTTTGGCATTCTGGGATACAGAGTCGTATTGCTTACCATTCTATATGTTCAATAATCCTAAGGCCGCTCGGAGCTTGCTGGACTTTAGATATAAGACGTTACCTCAGGCTATGCAACGTGCTAAAGATGTTGATTGCGAGGGAGCTTGTTACCCTATTGCTACTATAGACGGTACAGAAAGCTGTGATCTCTGGCAGCATTCGAATCTTCAGCTTCATGTAGGAACTGCTATTTCTTATGGTATCTGGCATTATGTCAAAAATACTGGGGATAAAGAATTCCTGCACAATAAAGGGGCTGAAATGCTGATCCAGATCAGTAGATTCTATGCTACACGCGGTCAATGGGGTCAACAGAGCGGGAAATATGGCTATTTTGGCGTAATGGGTCCTGACGAGTTCCAATTGATGGTTAATAATAACTGCTATATTAATCTGATGGCCCAAAAATCATTTGAATACACCCTGGATACCCTGAGTGAAATGAAAGAACAGGCACCTGAGGCTTTTGCAATGGTTGCGGAAAAGACGGGGCTCCGTGACGAAGAGCTTAACGATTGGAAAAATAAAGCAGACAATATGAAGATTCCGGTTGACGAAGTGACAGGAGTATTTGAGGAGCATGATGGATTCTTCGATATGCCACATATTGATATTCATTCCATTCCTGTAACAGAGTTTCCGCTCTACTCGAACTGGTCGTATGATCGGCTCTACCGTTATGACATGATTAAGCAACCAGATGTCCTCATGTTTATGTTCTTATACAATGGACAATTCTCTAAAGAAGAGAAGCTGGCTAACTATGAATATTACGAGTCTAGATGTATTCATGAGTCTTCACTTTCACCTTCGATCCACTCCATACTGGCAAGCGAAATCGGCAAGCCAGAAGAAGCCTATTCGTTCTTTGAATTTGCGACAAGACTGGATTTAGACAATTACAACCGTAACACACGCGAAGGACTGCACACGACTTCGATTGCAGCCGCTTGGATGAACATTGTGTATGGCTTTGGCGGTATGCGTTCAGATGGGGATCGTTTGTCCTTCCAACCTTCATTGCCGGAGCGCTGGAACGAGTATAGCTTCCAAGTTATGTATGAAGGGGTATTACTACGTATTTTGGTCAACAAGACTTCAGTAACGCTCAACGCAATTCATGGGGGTAGCACTGATATTATAGTGTATGGGCAGTCAATTACAGTGGACGCTTCCGGGACGACGCTTCCGCTAGGTGAAGGGATGTTGACTCGATGAGCTGGGCGGTTAGAGATAGCTGTTTTGACAAGCAACTTGTGACGACGAACGGGAACAAATATATGTTAGGCAATGGCTATATGGGATATCGCGGTACACTGGAGGAATTCGGAAAAAGTGAGCTGGTTGCTGTTACTTTAGCTGGTCTATATGACAAAGCGGGAGAGAAGTGGAGAGAGCCTGTCAATGCCCCTAATGGATTATGGACCAAGATTGTCTGCAACGGTCAGCCCTTAAGTGTGCTAGAGCATGAACCGAGCGCTCATGTGCAGGAGCTGAATATTCGTAGTGCCATTCATCATCGGGCCACTGGCTATAGTCTATCTGATGGTGGGATGTTGACATTTACTGCAGATCGTTTCGTAAGTCAGGACAATCTTCACCTGCTCGTTAGTAAGTGTTCTATTCACAGTACTCAGGATTGCCAAATTGTGATTGAAACGGGAATTGACGTGGATGTATGGGATATCAATGGTCCCCATCTCTACGGTCAAAAGGTACAGTCGCAAGGTGAGGTGCTAGTCTCTTCCTCTACTAGTGGAGAATTGAATATTCCAGTAGTTGTGGCGGAGAGAGCCGTATTTAATTTCGGAGATCAGCAGCTGGATGAAAGTACTAGTATTCGCCGGATTGCTTTTGAAGCGCGTGCGGGTGAGACCTATGAATGGTTTAAGTACGTCTCGGTATATACTGGACTTGATGTCAGTGTACCAGAGTCAGAAGCAGTAAAGTCTGTCCAGGCTGCTGAAACGCTGGGATATGACGAGTTATTAAAGGCTCATTCCCAGCTATGGGAAGAGAGATGGGCACTTAGCGATGTCATTATCGAAGGTGACGAGGATGCCCAGTTTGCTCTCAGATACAGTATTTATCAGCTGTTAATTATTGCCCCTACGGTTTCGGAAAAGGTTTCTATCCCGGCTCGTGGATTATCGGGTCAGGTCTATAAAGGGGCCGTATTCTGGGATACAGAGATGTTTATGCTGCCTTTCTTCCTGCATACGGATCCTAAGGTTGCTCGCAACCTGATGATGTACCGAATTCATACCTTGGACGGAGCTCGCCGTAAGGCTGCGGAATATGGTTTTTTGGGAGCATTCTATGCCTGGGAAAGTCAGGATACAGGAGACGATGCTTGTACTCTGTTTAATGTGAATGATGTATTTACTGGCCGACCAATGCGGACTTATTTCCGCGATAAGCAGGTTCATATCAGTGGGGATGTTGTACACGGGATATGGAAATACGTTCAATTTACAGGTGACGAGAGTCTGCTGACTAGCGGAGGGGCGGAAGTGATCTGGGAATGTGCCCGGTTCTTCTACTCTTATGCTTACTATAATTCAGTAAAAGAACGCTTCGAGATTCTAGATGTAACAGGTCCAGACGAATATCATGAGCGTGTGAACAATAATGCTTTTACGAATGCTCTGGTTAAGGAGACACTGGAGATTGCCTTGCGCACAGCAGAATTGCTGCAAGATAAGTATCCGGAAGTGTACAACCAACTGTCTACAGAGTTTAGTGAAGGTCCGTTTCTGACAGAGTTCAAAGCTATGCTGGATAGCTTCTATGTTCCGCAGCCAGACTCTGCCAGCCTTGTTATCGAACAATTCGACCGTTACTTCACCTTGGAAGATGTTAAGCTGCCAGAATTGAAATCTCGTGTACTTAACAAAAATGAGTATTTAGGTGGCGGTAATGGGCTAGCTACAACAACAACGATACTGAAGCAAGCAGACGTCGTGTTGATGTTAAATCTATTCAAACATTCCTTTACAAAGGAAGTGAAACAAGCGAACTGGGAATTCTACGAACCGCGCACCGAGCATGGGTCAAGTCTTAGTCCTTGTATCTACGCTTTGGTAGCTGCTGATATTGGTTCGCCGGATTGGGGATATCCATATTTTATGCGCACGGCTACTGTGGATCTTACGGGAGAATCTAAGCAGTATGTAGGAGATTTATATATCGGTGGTACCCACCCAGCCGCGAATGGTGGTGCGTGGATGGCTGCGGTGCTTGGTTTTGCTGGGTTGGATTATGATGGGGGAACTGTCCATATCAAACCTTCACTGCCTAAACATTGGCAGTCTGTTGAGCTTCCGGTTACGCTTCGGGGGGATACCTTTAAGCTGCGGATTAGCAAGGATGAGGTTACAGTTACCACAGCAGCCGACTACAACGGGACTCTGGTGTTCTCCGTACAAGGGAGAGAAGGAAAGTCCTGTGGTGCAGGTGAGAGCTTGCGGCTTATCTTGGCCGAAACAACAGTATAGACATTCATTAACAACGGAGAGGAAGTAAATTCATGCTGCAAAATATGAAAGGCGCCATTTTCGATCTGGACGGCGTTATCGTAGATACGGCCAAATATCATTATTTGGCTTGGGCGAGTCTTGCTGACGAGCTAGGCTTTATATTTACAGAGGAGGATAACGAACGCCTTAAGGGTGTGAGCCGAATGAGATCGCTCGATATTCTTCTGGAGATTGGCGGCTTACAATTTGAAGAAGCGGAGAAGCTTGCGATGGCGGAGAAGAAAAATCGCCTATATGTAGAGTACATCTCTAAGCTTGAGGAGTCGGAACTGCTTCCCGGAGTCAAAGAATACTTAACTGGACTGAGAACGCGCGGGATTGGAATTGCGTTAGGTTCAGCTAGTAAGAATGCAGAGTTTATTTTGAATAAGCTGAACATCACGGATCTGTTCGATGCCGTTGTTGACGGTAACAAAGTGTCACTTGCCAAGCCAGACCCGGAGGTATTCTTGATTGCTGGTCAGGAGCTGGGCTTACAGCCGGATGAATGTGTCGTGTTCGAGGATGCGGAGGCAGGCGTTCAAGCAGGTAAGGCTGCAGGTATGAAGGTAGTAGGTATAGGGAAGCCGGAAGTGCTGAAGGAAGCCGATATGGTTGTAAAAGGATTGTATGAGCTGCTGACAGACTAAGGTATCAAAAAGAAACATGGGACCGACTCCAAGGTAGCTGATGCTACTGAGGGTCGGTCTTTTTTTGCTTTAAATTCCTGCGCTCACGCTGTGTATTCAGCATCGAAAGCTAGCAGGACATAAAGCTCCAAAAGCTCGGCAGAAAGCTCAGGCAGTCTATCGGACCTCATAGTCGTTATTAGCAATAACTCCGCTCATTTGAGAGTCTATCGGACTCCATAGTCACTATGTGCCCTAAAACACCTCATTTCGCATGTGTTTGGTACGAATAACGTCACTGGAGTCCGAAACTCCCCGTAAAAGCCGAAAATAGACCAAATAGCTGCATTTGGGTCCGATAGATCAACGTATGGTGTAGCTCAGAAAGCGATTCAGAAGGTTAGTTAAAAGCTCAGGCAGTCAATCGGACCTCATAGTCGTTATTAGCAATAACTCCGCTCATTTGAGAGCCTATCGGACTCCAAAGTCGCTATGTGCCCTAAAACACCTCATTTCGCATGTGTTTGGCACGAATAACGTCACTGGAGTCCGAAACTCCCCGTAAAAGCCGAAAATAGACCCAATAGCTGAATCTGAGTCCGATGGTTCATCGTATGGTGTAGCTCAGGAAGCGATTCAGAAGGTTAGTTAAAGCTCAGGCAGTCAATCGGACCTCATAGTCGTTATTAGCAATAATTTCGCTCATTTGAGAACCTATCGGACTCCAAAGTCGCTATGTGCCCTGAAACACCTCATTTCGCATGTGTTTGGTATGAATAACGTCACTGGAGTCCGAAACTCTCCGTAAAAGCCGAAAATAGACCAAATAGCTGCATTTGGGTCCGATAGATCAACGTATGGTGTAGCTCAGAAAGCGATTCAGAAGGTTAGTTAAAAGCTCAGGCAGTCAATCGGACCTCATAGTCGTTATTACCAATACCTCCGCTCATTTGAGAGCCTATCGGACTCCAAAGTCGCTATGTGCCCTAAAACACCTCATTTCGCATGTGTTTGGTACGAATAACGTCACTGGAGTCCAAAAATCGACGAAAAAGCAAAATTAGACCAAATAGCTGCATCTGAGTCCGATGGCTCATCGTGATGAGATTTTACTAGAGTGCGAGCGCACAACAAGCAGCAATATCGCTTATTGAGTAATCCAAAAGTTCAACATATGTGAAGCTCACAGCAGTGTAAAACAGAGGCGAACAATGCCTCTCATAGCCTCACGCAGTGGCCTTCACTCTCCCTCCCTTTTTTCTGTTTTCGTTTTTCAAGAATTCCGGTGATGAAGTTGCGGAGTGGAGGTTTGGAGCTGGAGAAACGAAGTGGTCGCCTTTATCCTCGGATTTCTACCGCCAAGCGGTATAAAATCAGGAAATCTGAGGATAACAGCGATCGTAAGCCCAAACACTCCACGCAGTGACGTCTATATCACCGTGCTCTTATAATCCGCACAACAGAAAAAAACTACATACAAATGACCATAAAAAACTTTAAAATGAACATATGTAAGCGTTTATCACTTTGATATAGTTATTGAACCCGGAGGTGTGACTCAATGTTGTCTAGGCTGATTAGATTGATTCGAAAGCTGAACGTCAAGCAGCAGCTCATCCTGCTATTTCTAATCATGATTTCTCCCATTTTCTTTTTGAACATATATGGGAATATGAAGGCGGAGCAAATACTGAAGCGCCATGTTACGAATGCATATGTGGAATTGAACAAGCAAAACTTTACAATCATTAATCGGGATATCGACACAGTAAATAAAATCACTACCACCGTGATTCAGAATCCTCTAATTCAGCAAATTAATATGAGCGGTTCAGATACCATTCTGGAGCGAGTCAAACGATATGAGACGATAGAAAAGCTGTTGGTCAGTTACTCACAGGGGGCTGAACGTGGTGACGGCATCTATTACTCCCTCTATATATACGATCCGAGTGATTATTACTTTTTTGCTCCCAATTTTCCACAGGTTAAGAAAGCGGGAGTGTATTTCTTTTCCAAAGCCGAAGAGCCTTACTGGTTTGAGGAGGTTGTGCAGAAGAAAGGGCGCGGCTCGCTGAAGTTCACGGAGAGGCTAAGCGCACAAGCGGAGAATTTAAAGACACTTACATATATGAGAGCTGTGAACAACATTTCCAGAAAAGCAGAGACCATTGGCGTCTTGGTCATCACAAAAATGGACTCTAAAATTGGAGAATCTCTCAAATCGATATCTTTGCCTGACGGCGAAATTTACTTAACAGATTTGAACAATCGTGTTCTCGCCTCCACTACGAATAATACCGGAGAAATGATTACATTGCCGGAGACGGTTGTTGCTGAGGATTTGGAAGGTACAGTGGATGTGATTACCTCTGATTTTATCTATGTGGTTAACAATAACCATGCGCTTGGACAAAAGCTGGTCTACAAAGTTCCAGTAAAGGCGCTATTGCAGCAACAGAATGAAATGAAAAGTGTTATTCAATATATCACCGTGGCTTATGCTGTATTTGGATTAATTATGATTACGTACTTCTGGCGTTCATTAATGACCCCTCTGCAAAAGCTGGCTTTTTTCGTGCGCAAATACGAGCCGGGTAATCGTGTCCCAGAAACGCCTCGGAGGGGGAGCAACGATGAGGTCAGTGTGCTGATTGCTTCTACCTATGATATGGCCCGAAGGCTGAACGGATTAATCACCTACAAATACCAGATGGAGCTCAAACAGAAGGAATCGCAGCTTCAACTGCTATATCAACAAATCAACCCCCATTTGCTTTATAACACCCTAGAGAGTATTTATTGGAAAAGCTCTTTAGAAGGAAATGTCGAATCCGCCGAGATGATCAAGGAATTGTCTAAACTAATGAAGATTAGTCTTAGTCGGGGGAGGGAGCTAATAAGCCTTGAAGAAGAGCTGGAGCATGCAACGGCTTATATCAAGCTGCAGCAGCACCGATATGATTATGTATTTCGAGTAATAATGGATATTCATCCGGATACGAAAAGCAATTTAATTCCTAAGATCACACTGCAGCCGTTAATAGAAAATGCCATTATTCATGGGGTTAAAAATATGGGCGAGGATGGTGAGATCACCATCACTGCAGTATGTGAGGACGAAACCGTTATGATCACTATTGAAGATAACGGCTATAAGTCGGTTGATTACGAAGCCATTGAAGCTGTATTAAATGATGACAGCCCAAATCCCACTAGTGGTTATGGTATCCGCAACATTAACCAGCGTATTCATTTACATTTTGGCTCTGATTATGGTATCAGCTACACTCCTCGTACAGAAGGCGGAACGCTAGTAACGGTTAAGCTTCCGAAATCAGAGAATCAGGAATAAGGAAGGGGAGCATACAGATATGTTCAATATATTGGTAGTAGATGACGAACCATTGATTTGTAAAGGACTTAGCAATTTATTAGCTTCATCCGGGCTCGATATTTCTAATATTTATACAGCTAATAGCGGATTTGAAGCGTTAGACTGTATCCGTATGGAGGAAATTGATCTGCTCGTTACGGATATACAGATGGGTGCAATGAGTGGCATTGAATTGATGCAGCATGCCAAATTGACAAAACCATGGGTACAGACCATCGTGATTTCTGCTCATGAGACGTTTCAATATGCTCAAATGGCCGTTAGGCTCGGGGCTAAGGATTATTTAATTAAGCCTTTGAATAGTGAGCAGTTTTTGGATTCGGTCCGAAATGTGCTCCTTAAGATGGGTAAGCCCTCTCCAGAACTAGATGTCTTCATGTCTGGGATTAATGAAAGTTTTCGACTGGAAGAGCCGCTTCCGGAATACAGCAAGCTCTTGAACGAATTGCTCATTGACCCTGGGGTTGTACTAGCTGAAGCAGATAACTTGCAGAAGCTGGATAACCTGAAGCTGCAAGGGCCGTATTTTTCCGTCTTAAAACTTAAGGTACCCCTGTCTGGAGTGAACCAGGAGAAGCAGTATACTATGCGGGACAGACGGCTGCTTTATTATGCTGCGCTGAACATTGCCAAAGAATTAATGGATCAGGAGTGGAATTCGATAGCTTTTTATGCACCGGATGGAGAAATTACGATCATTATTCAATGGGATGAAAAAAGCTATGAGGATTCATCTGCCGGCCAAATCAATAGACTAGATATTCTTGGCCGTAGTCTTCATTTTAATATCCATAAATATTTACATCTGAACGTGGTCATTGGCATCAGCCAGATTTTAAAGGGGCTTTCGTTTATGGCCGTTTTGAACCGTCAGGCCTCCAATGCAATTCTCTGGAACAATGCGCACAGTGACCATTATGTGTTTTATTATGGGGATTTCAACTGGAACAGTTACACGAGTGATCCATCTGTAGAAGAGCTTCATACCCATAGCAATCTGATCGTACAAAAAGCGAAAGAATATATCGACGAGAACTATGCGCAAAAAGGACTGACGATTCACGATGTGGCTAAGAAGAATCATGTTAGCCCCAATTATTTGAGTTACCTATTTAAGAAAAATACAGGTTATAACCTGTGGGAATATGTAATCAAGCTCCGGATGGAAGAAAGTCGGGAGATGATTTTGAATACCGATCTTCGCAGATACGAAATTGCAGAACGTGTGGGTTATGAATCGCCGGAGCATTTTAGTAAAATTTTCAAAAAATTTTATGGGATTAGTCCCAGCGAATTGAAGAAGTAAAAACACTCCTTACTTCGGTAGATATAGACATGTTCAGTACAACCCTCATTTCCTACAATTTAAGGTAGGAAGCATTTTGCGAAAAATGCTGAAAGAACAATGGAATGAGGGAGTCTGATGAATCAAACCGCAGTAGTAACCGAAAACCCGGCGACGCTGAAGGGAACACCGTACAAGCAAAACCGCTGGAAGAAAAACTTTTGGGGATATATGTTCCTCGTACCTGCCGTTATTATTTTTATTATGTTCTTATGGGTTCCAATTTTCAAAGGCTTACTGTACAGCTTCTACCATGTTGATTTTGTTAAAGGGAACAGCTTTGTAGGCTTTGAGAACTACAGTAGAGCACTTAGTGATCCAGATGTTTTGACCGCATTAAAGAACACTGGGTATTACATGTTTCTATGTCTTATTATTGGATTCTGGGTTCCGATTGCTTTTGCCATTATGATCTCAGAGCTTAGAAAGTTTGGGGGCTTTGTACGTGTAGCGGCTTACCTTCCTTTCGTAATGCCTGGTGTGGTTCTATATGGACTGTGGAGATGGCTTTATGATCCGGTAGGTCCGATCAATGCGTTATTAACCTCGATGGGTGTGGACCAGGTTGCCTTCTTGACAGATACAAGGTGGTCGATGATTTCCCTTGTGTTTATGGAGACGTGGCAGCAGTTCGGATCAGGGATGCTAATATACTTGGCTGCAGTACTCAGCATTCCACGAGATTGGTATGAAGCCGCCGAGATTGATGGAGCAGGTATATGGGCACGTATAAAGTACATCACATTGCCTTCACTGCGTAATTTAATCTTTTTGATGCTAATCCTACAAATTATAGGTACTTCACAAGGGTATCAGTCACAGATGGCGCTGCTTGATGGTGGACCAAATAATACTACACTTACCTACGCATTGTTAATCGTAAAATATGCATTTACAAGACTTGATTATGGAACAGCTACTGCGCTTGGTATGTTAATGTTCATTGTCCTAGGTGGTTTGGGCATTTTACAGTTCAAGCTTAACAAGGAGGACTATTAAGATGAAGAGCGCAGATAGAGGAATTCTTTCAGAACACGACTTGAAAAAAACAAGTAATAAGATCATTTATGGCTTGATGTGCATTGTCATTTTGATTATGGTTTTTAGCATGCTGTACCCGATTTGTATGACGTTATTCAACGGGTTGAAGTCGAATCAAGAGGTGAATTCATTCCCACCGCATTTTTTTCCTCAGGAATGGCACTTCAGCAATCTTAAGGATGCTATGAATTACATTGATCTGCCGATGTTCCTTAGAAACACTATTTATATCTTTTTAGGGAATATGGTTGTGACTCTAGTCGTATTGGGAATGTCGGCTTTTAGTATTTCCCGTATGAATGTTCCGTACAAAAGAGCGATTTACTTCTTCTTTCTAATGACATTGTTTATTCCGGCTACCAGCTACATGATTCCGAACTTTGTCAATTTGAAGGAGCTCGGATTGCTGAATCAGTATGCGGCTTTCTGGCTGCCAGCGGGTGCGAACACCTTTTACTTTTTATTGTTAAAGAACTTTTTTGACGGGATTCATCCAGAAATCTTTGAAGCCGCACGCATTGATGGGGCCTCTGAGCCGAGAAGCTTTTTCTCCATTGCCGTGCCACTATCGATTCCGATTTTTGCTACACTAGCGATCTTTATCTTTTCTACCGCATGGAATGACTGGTTCTGGCCATCTCTAGTTATGCATAGTGAAGAGAAATATACGCTTGCGACAGCGATTTATAAATACGTTATTAATGTGAAGGCACTCAATACTAATATTAAATTTGCAATCCTGTTTATAGTATCGTTGCCTCCAATTATTGTCTTCTTGATTTTCCAGAAATTCATTATGCGTGGGGTTGCTTTATCAGCAGTGAAAGGGTAAGCAATTATCGACGAATTTAACCATGGATCGTAAACATGCACATGAAAGGAATATAAATGCACCTCGTTTGTAAACGGTTTCTAATTTATGATCAATATGTAAGATAATTATGAATTGAAAAGGGGAGTTTCAATGCGTAAGTACTCTAGCGTTCTACTAAGCGTACTTGTAGCCGGATCATTGCTATCTGCTTGCAGCGGCAACAATAACGGAAACACAGCGGGAAACAAAGGCGGGGAAGCATCCACTGCGCCAACAAATGCGGTAACGGATAATACAGCAACCGCTACGGATGCGCCGGTGGATGACATTACTCAAAGAAAAGTGACGATCAAGATTCACTACCCAACACCTGACTTGACTGAAGTGAGAGCACAAGAAGATGACAAGATTAAGCGTTTTCAAGCTGAATATCCAAACGTTGAAATCGTTAAAGACGACTGGCAATACAATGTAAGTGAAATCGGAATCAAAATGGCTGCGAATGAAGCACCAACCTTCTTTAACACCTACGCTACAGAAGCTAAATTCCTGGTGGAAAAGGGCTGGGTTGCGGACATTACGGATCTTTGGAATAAATATGAATTTAAGGATCAAATTAACCCAGTACTGCAAAATCAATTTATCATTGATGGTAAAGTTTTCGGCGTAACTCAAAAAGGTTATGTAACAACTACGATGATCAACAAAAAAATGCTGGATGAAAAAGGCGTTGCGGTCCCACCAATGGATTGGACTTGGGATGATATGCTGAATACGGCTAAAGGCGTAGCTGATGTTAAAAAAGGTATTTCCGGTATTGCTCCAATGGGTAAGGGTAACGAAGCAGGCTGGAACTGGA
The DNA here is from genome assembly GCF_030123105.1 of Paenibacillus sp. G2S3. Classification (NCBI taxonomy): domain Bacteria; kingdom Bacillati; phylum Bacillota; class Bacilli; order Caryophanales; family Paenibacillaceae; genus Paenibacillus; species Paenibacillus sp. G2S3. Next base: position 4,857,522 of record NZ_CP126095.1, on the reverse strand, counting down.
CCAACTTCCTGTTCGAAGCTGGCGGCGAAATCCAAAAGGTTGAAGGCGGTAAAGTTGTAGCTACATTTAATTCCGATGCTGGTATTAAAGCGCTGGATTTCTACAAGAAACTTAGATGGGAAGCTAACGCGATTCCTCAGGACTGGGCTCTGGGCTGGGGCGATGCTGTAGGCGCATTCCAACAAAGTCGTACAGCAATGGTAATGGCTGGATCCGATGGCGTAATCGAGCAAGCGCTGAATCAAGGTGGACTGAAACCTGAGGATGTGCTCACATATCCAATGCCTGCTATGGAAAAAGGCGGCAAGCATACTGGGGTACTTGGTGGCGATTACCTCGTAATTAATCCTAATGCAACACCTGACGAGCAAGAAATGGCATTCCGTTATATCACATTTGATTACTTCTCTGATAAAGGTTTGGAAGCATTGGATGCAGTTCTTCAACAACGTACAGCTGATGGCAAATACTTTATCCCGCCGCTCTTAGATTACTACTCAGCAGATTCTGAGTTCGGTAAGAAGACTAAAGCTGTTTATGACAAGTATACAAACGTATACCAATACAGCCCTGATATTATGGGACTTTTGGATGGTAAGCCTGAAGCTCAATACAATACACAGGACTACTACGCAACCATGTCTAATGTCATTCAAGAGCTGTTCTCCAAAAAAGGAACGGATTCTAAGAGCCAGCTTGAAGCAGCAGCTAAAACAGTTCAAGAGAAATTCTTTGATACGATTAAAGCGGAATAGGCAAGTGAAAAAATCGGTCCCTTTGGGTCGATTTTTTTGTTGTGATGATTTATAAATTTATAAATGATTAGAAATAGTGATAATAAACTGGAAATTATTATGGCGTAGAAGAATCGAATTTTTTTTGCTGTAGGGGATGTTTTTTTGAGGGTGTATTTAGAAGTATGGGACAAAATGGGCTTAATATTTTGCTTATCAAAGTATAATTCTAAGATTTTAAGGGTTTTATAGCACATAATATGGTAAAAAGACTATAATATGATCGAATGAAAGCGCTTTGAAAACAAATCAAAAAAACTTTATACTTTGTGAAAGATTTCACTATACAAGGTAGAAATCATGTGATAAGATAAATGTGTAGAGAAAAACAACTAAAAATTGACAGGAGGACGAGGGAGATGGCAGTTAAGAATGAAGTCGCCGCCCAAGTTAAACAAGTTACCGCTGAAGAGTATATACAGAATTTAGTGGATAAAGCGAAAAAAGCGCATGAGGCGTTCATGGCGCTAGACCAAGAGCAAGTTAACACAATCGTTCATGCAATGGCGTTGGCTGGACTCGACAAACATATGTACCTCGCAAAATTGGCCGTCGAAGAAACAGGACGCGGCGTATACGAAGACAAAATTACGAAGAACATCTTCTCGACAGAATATATCTGGCACGGAATTAAATATGATAAAACAGTAGGCGTTATTGAAGATAATCCATATGAGAACTTTCAAAAAATTGCTGAACCCGTCGGAATCGTTATGGGCATCACTCCAGTAACCAACCCAACATCCACCACGATGTTTAAAGCGTTGATTTCGATTAAGACACGGAACCCTATTATATTCGGTTTCCACCCATCTGCGCAAGAGTGTAGTGCTGCAGCAGCTAAAATTCTTCATGATGCAGCCGTGAAAGCTGGCGCACCTGAGAACTGTATCCAATGGATTGAAATGCCAACAATGGACAAGACAAACGCTTTGATGAACAACCCAGACGTTGCTCTTATCCTGGCAACTGGCGGATCTGCAATGGTAAAAGCAGCTTATAGCTGTGGTAAACCTGCTCTTGGTGTAGGCCCTGGTAACGTACCAGCCTTCATTGAAAAGAGTGCTGATATCGATCAAGCGGTAACGGACATCATTCTTTCTAAAACATTCGATAATGGTATGATCTGTGCTTCCGAGCAAGCGATTATTATTGAAGAACCAATCTTCGACCAAGTGAAGAAGAAAATGATTGCTAATGGCTGCTACTTTGTTAATAAAGAAGAAGCTGGTAAGCTGACTAGCGGTGCAATGAACGTTGATAAATGTGCGGTTAACCCAGCAATCGTTGGCCAATCGGCAGTGAAGATTGCTGAAATGTGTGGCATTCAAGTTCCTGCTGGCACAAAGATTCTGGTAGCAGAACTCGAAGGCGTAGGCACTAAATACCCATTATCTGCGGAAAAATTGAGTCCGGTTCTTGCTTGCTATAAAGTTAAGAATGCTGATCAAGGTATCGAACGCGCAGCTGAAATCGTTGAATTTGGCGGTATGGGTCATAGCTCGGCTATCCACTCCAACAACGAAGAAGTGATCATGAAGTTCTCTAACCGTCTGCAAACAGGACGTATTCTCGTCAATTCGCCTTCGACACATGGCGCTATCGGCGATATCTATAACACTAATATCCCTTCACTGACACTGGGCTGTGGATCTTATGGTCGCAACTCCGTATCGCAAAACGTTACAGCAATCAATTTGATCAACGTGAAAAGGGTGAATCGTCGTACCGTGAATATGCAATGGTTTAAAGTACCTGACAAGATTTATTTCGAAAAAGGCGCTACTCAGTACCTGACCAAAATGCCTGATATTACACGTGTTGCAATTATCACTGACCCAATGATGGTTAAGCTTGGATATGTTGAAAGAGTTGAACATTACCTGCGTCAACGCCAAACTCCTGTAGCTATCGAAGTGTTCTCAGAAGTTGAACCAGATCCATCGACAACTACAGTTGAAAAAGGTACTGCAATGATGAACAGATTCCAACCGGACTGCATCATCGCACTTGGCGGCGGTTCCCCAATGGATGCTGCAAAAGGAATGTGGTTATTCTATGAACATCCAGATGCTGACTTTAACGGTCTGAAGCAAAAATTCATGGATATCCGTAAACGGGTTTATAAATTCCCTAAACTGGGAAATAAAGCGAAATTCGTTGCAATTCCAACTACTTCGGGTACTGGTTCGGAAGTAACATCTTTCGCAGTTATTACCGATAAAACAACGGAACAGCACACTAAATATCCTTTGGCTGACTACGAATTAACTCCAGACGTAGCCATCATCGATCCTGAGTTCGTCTACAGCTTGCCAAAAACGGCGGTTGCTGATACAGGGATGGACGTATTGACACATGCTATCGAAGCTTATGTATCTGTTATGGCGAGTGACTACACAGATGGTCTGGCTATCAAAGCGATTCAACTGGTGTTCCAATATCTAGAAAGATCCGCACTTCAAGGTGACAAGCTTGCCCGTGAGAAAATGCACAATGCATCGACATTGGCTGGTATGGCTTTCGCGAATGCGTTCTTGGGTATTAACCACAGTTTGGCGCATAAATGGGGCGGACAATACCACACCGCTCATGGTCGTACTAACGCGATCCTTATGCCACACGTTATCCGCTATAATGCTAAAAAACCTACGAAGTTCGCTTCATTCCCTAAATATTCGCACTTCGTAGCTGATGAGCGTTACGCTGAAATTGCCCGTATTCTGGGATTGCCAGCTCGCACAACTGAAGAAGGTGTAACTAGCCTGATCAATGCGATTCGCGATATGAATAAAAAATTGGGTATCGAAGAATCGTTCCAACAACTGGGCTTTGATGCTAAGGACTTCGAATCGCGTGTAGATTACTTGGCTGACCGTGCGTTTGAAGATCAGTGTACAACTGCCAATCCTAAGCTGCCACTGGTATCTGAGCTTGCTGATGTATACCGTAATGCATTCTACGGAAGATTTGATAATTAACAAATGGTTAAATAGAGAATAGGATAGTTGTGGACTTAGATAAAGGTGACAAATATCACTCGAAAGGTGATATTTGTCACAGTGTTTTTATAGAAAATAAACTAGAATGTTTATATAAACAACGGTCCCACATATGAAATGTTGATTGTGAAATTTGGAACAACCACATCTTTTGGGGATCACGAGACACGGGATCAACCTTCAAGCCCGCGATCTCTACAAATATAATAAATATAGATGGAGGGATTTAGCATGTCGGTGATTGAAAAAGATGTACAAGAGGTTAAGTCGGGATGGCGTAATTTTGTAAAAGGTAAATGGTCTAAGAAAGTTGACGTTAACAACTTTATCGCTAGTAACATTAAGCCTTATGAAGGTAATGAGCAGTTCCTCGTAGGACCTACTAGTAACACAACTGAACTGTGGAAGATTATTTCCCAACTGAGCAAGGAAGAAAGAGAAAGAGGCGGCGTATGGGATGTTTCCCTAGATACTGTCTCCACAATCACTTCACATGCTCCAGGCTACATTGACAAGGACAAGGAACAAATTGTAGGCGTGCAGACTGACGCTCCTTTCAGACGTTCTATCCAGCCATTCGGCGGAATCAAGATGATGGTCGATGCTACGAAGGCTTATGGCTTCGAGCTTCCACAAAACATCGTTGATATGTTCACGAACATTCGCAAAACGCATAACCAAGGCGTATTTGATGCATATACACCAGACATGAGAGCAGTGCGTAAATCCGGCGTTATCACAGGTCTTCCTGATGCTTACGGCCGCGGACGCATTATCGGCGACTACCGCCGCATTGCTCTGTACGGTATTGATTTCTTGATTAAAGACAAAAAACAACAACTAACTGAGCTTGAAGTGGATTCCATGACTGAAGAAGTAATTCGTTTGCGTGAAGAGCTGTCCGAGCAAATTCGTGCACTTGGCGAATTGAAGGAAATGGCGGCTGCTCACGGTATGGATATTTCCAAACCAGCGACGAACTTCAAGGAAGCTACGCAATGGGTATACTTTGGATATCTGGCAGCGGTTAAAGAGCAGAATGGTGCGGCGATGTCCCTGGGACGTGTATCCTCCTTCCTAGACATTTATGCAGAACGAGATATTGAAGAAGGTACTTTGACTGAAGAACAAGTACAAGAAATTGTCGACCATTTCGTAATGAAACTGCGTATCGTGAAATTCTTGCGTACACCTGACTATAACGATCTATTCTCCGGTGACCCTACTTGGGTAACTGAATCCATTGGTGGTATGGCTGAAGACGGAACCACTCGAGTTACCAAGAACAGTTTCCGTTTCCTGAACACCCTGTACAACTTGGGTCCAGCTCCGGAACCAAACTTAACTGTTCTGTGGTCCGAAAGATTGCCTGAAGGCTTCAAAAAATATTGTGCTAAGGTTTCCATTGAAACTAGTGCAATTCAGTATGAGAATGATGATTTAATGCGTCCATACTGGGGTGATGATTATGCGATTGCATGCTGTGTATCTCCAATGCGCATCGGTAAACAAATGCAGTTCTTCGGTGCTCGTGCTAACCTGGCAAAAGCTTTGCTGTATGCTATTAATGGCGGTAAAGACGAGAAATCCGGAGCACAAGTTGGACCGGAATTCCCAGCGATCACTTCTGAATATCTGGATTATGACGAAGTAATGAAACGCTTCAAACCGATGATGGAGTGGTTGGCTAAGACTTACGTTAACACTTTGAACATCATCCACTATATGCATGACAAATATTCTTACGAACGTATTGAAATGGCACTGCATGACCGTGATATTCTGCGTACTATGGCTTGCGGTATCGCTGGTCTGTCCGTTGCAGCTGACTCCCTGAGTGCTATTAAATACGCGAAAGTTAAACCAATTCGTAACGAACAAGGTATTGCAATTGACTTCGAAACCGAAGGCGAATTCCCATGCTACGGTAACAATGACGATGCTGTAGACAGCATCGCAGTAGAATTGGTTGAAACCTTCATGACAATGATCCGTAAAAACAAAACTTATCGTGATGCTGTACCGACTCAATCGGTATTGACCATTACTTCGAATGTAGTATACGGTAAGAAAACAGGTACTACACCTGACGGACGTAAGAAAGGCGAACCTTTTGCACCAGGTGCTAACCCAATGCACGGACGTGATAAGAAAGGTGCTCTGGCTTCGCTGAACTCTGTAGCCAAACTGCCTTACTCCGATGCACAAGATGGTATCTCCAACACGTTCTCCATCGTACCTAAGGCACTAGGTAAAGACGAAGAATCCTGTAAGTCTAACCTGGTACACATGATGGACGGATACTTCCATAACAACGCTCAGCATTTGAACGTTAACGTATTTAATCGTGAACAGCTGATGGACGCTATGGATCACCCAGAGAATTATCCACAATTGACTATCCGCGTATCCGGTTATGCAGTTAACTTCATCAAGTTGACTCGCGAACAACAAATGGATGTAATTAACCGTACGTTCCATGGTTCGATGTAATTCGTTCCTATTCATTGAAGATCTTTGAATGAAGTACTACATTGAAATAATTGCAAGGAAGTTACCGCCCTTGAAACAAGGGCGGTAATATCTTGTTTGAGAATCGTTAAAATTTTAAATATCACAGCCGCGATCAAGGGAAGTGACAGTCTCAAGGGCAGGGAGCTTCTTCGTGAAAGAGCTGTTAATCTGACGTGGCGAAAGGGTGACATCCTATGATTAAAGGTCGTATACACTCCTTGGAAACCTTTGGAACCGTTGATGGACCTGGTATTCGATTTGTCTTATTTATGCAAGGTTGCTTGTTGAAATGCCAGTATTGCCATAACCCTGATACTTGGGCTTTAGATGAAGGTAAAGAAATGACTCTAGAAGAAGTGCTCTCAGAGATCGAGCCTTATTTAAACTACTATCGTTCATCCGGTGGTGGGTTAACTGTATCCGGCGGAGAACCAACTTTGCAGGCACAATTTGTAAAGCAGTTATTTACGGAAGTTAAGAAGCGTTGGAATTTGCACACCACATTAGATAGTAATGGTTATAATGAGGGTGACAAGATTAATGACTTATTAGATGTTACAGACTTAGTGATGCTTGATTTGAAACATATTGATGAAGATGCACACATTAAGTTAACTGGAAAATCTAATGATCGGACCTTGAAGCTTGCACGCTGGCTGTCGGATCATAACCGTAAGATGTGGATTAGGCATGTATATGTTCCAGGCATTCATGACCGTGAAGAGGACCTTATCAATTTAGGTCGTTATATTGGAACCTTAAATGGCGTTGAGAAATTTGAAATCTTACCTTATCATCAAATGGGTATCTATAAATGGGAAATGCTCGGCAAGGCTTATGAATTAGATGGAGTGCCATCCCCTACGGATGAAGAAGTTCAGCGGGCTTACCGCTTGGTCGAAGAAGGTCGTAAGCAGACAGCGCTGGTATAATTGTTACCTACATTAAGTGGGGCCGTTCCTTCAGTGAATTACTGCTGAAGGAACGGCTTTTTTTTGTTATGAGGGATGTCGGATGCCTTTAAAAGGGGTAATTTTGTATTTTCTCTTTTAAAAACATGATATATTTACAGCTGTTAATTAACGAGTCGAAAATACGTTGTGATAGATATTATATCATTATTTTAAATTTGTATTATTATTTCCTAAGTGTATGTATGGTTAGATCACGTAATATAGCGATTAATCGTAATAATTACTAAAACTAAGTTATATTACATTACATGTTGTGTAGTTGATTCCGCTTTCATTAGAGATTTTTATCCCTATAGTAGATGAATCTTAACCTTACGAGAATGGAGTCTGTTTTCTATAATAAGAAATGTAAAGCACAACATTATATGGGGGGTCACAAGAAATGAAAAAAGGTATGACTTTGCTATTGTCCCTGATTTTTGTATCATCAGCTTTACTGGCAGGTTGCGGAAGCAACAATAATGCGTCTTCTAACAAAGGAGATGGAAACGCTACCGCGACGAATTCAGCGGATGCTACAAATGCTCCAGCAACAGAAGAACCGGTAAGTAGCGAGCCGTTCGAAATGACGATTCGTCACACTCAAATCGGTGCAGACAAACAGAAACGTCTGGCTATTCTGCAAGAAGTAGTGAAAAAGGTAGAAGGCGATGTACCGGGTCTGACCTTTAAGCTTGATGGAGTAGATTCTGATGTAAACCGTAAAGAAAAATTGCGTGGTGAAATGGCTGCAGGTAATCCACCGGAGATCTTCGATCTGTTCGGTAGCCCTGACTCTAAGATCTATGCTAAAGAAGGTAAATTACTTGACCTGACTCCAATTCTTGAGGAGCTTGGAATTAAGGATAAATTCTCGAATCTTGATCCTTTTACTTATGAAGGAAAAATTTACGGATTGCCGATCGGTGGATCTGGTGAAGGATTCTTCTACAACAAAGAATACTACGGTAGCAAGGGTTGGAAAGCTCCGACAACATTTGCTGAATTGGAACAACAATTGGCAGACATCAAGGCTGACGGAAAAGTACCTTTGGCTGGTGCATCTAAGGCTGGTTGGGTACCACTTATGCTAGCTAACCACTTGTGGTCACGTTATGCAGGTCCAGATGTAACTGCTAAATTTGCAACAGGCGAAGCTAAATGGACTGATCCAAACGTTGTAAAAGGCTTTGCGAAGTACAAAGAATGGGTTGACAAAGGATACTTCAAAAAAGGCGAACTTGGTTTTGAGTATGCTGAATATACAACACAATTCACTAGTGGTGAAGCAATCCTGTTATATGATGGTACTTGGAAATCCTCCGTATTTAAAACTGGACAATCTGGCGAAGGTTTGATCGGTAAAGTTGGATTCTTCAATATTCCTCCAGTTGATGGTGGCGTGGGCGACCAAACTGCATTGATGCGTGACGTGAACAATGGCTATGGCTTCTCTGCTTCTGCTGAGAAAGATCCACGTCAACTGGCTGCTGTGAAGTCATTTATCAAAAACTTGTTTAATGAAGAAATGCAATTACGTGGACTTGTTGAAGATGGCGTATTGCCAGCAATGAAAATTGACCAAAACGTTCTGAATGAAAATATTACTGATGATCTGATGAGCGAAATCGTAGGCGTACTTAACAACTCACAATCTTCGTTCCCAGCCTTTGACTCTCTTGTTCAAGCTGATGTAACAACAGAAATCAGTAACATTCAAATTCAAAAGCTGATTGGTGGTCAGACGACTCCAGAGAAGATGGGCGAAGCATTACAGAAGGTACAAGAAGAAGCAAACGCAGCAGTTGAATAAGTAGCTGCAAACTGAATGTACCCTGGTGCTAGAACCAGGGTACATTTTTAAACTCAAGGAATTTATGTGTTTGCACAAATCTAAAGCATTCAATGTTCGCCAGATGTCAAAGCAACCGGAGGTAGTCATGAATAAAGCACTAAGAAATCCATTGGTATTTTTCCTTTTTATTCTTCCCGCACTGATCCTGTTCACGATGTTCTTCATCTATCCCATCTTCAGTTCAATCTATTACAGCTTTACTAGCTGGAATGGTGTATCTGATACAGTCAAGTCTGCCGGAATCAGTAATTTTGAGAAGGCATTAGGAGATGAACGATTCTGGATATCCGTCAAAAATAACGGTTGGTTCATTCTTTTCTCCTGTTTTGTACAGGTGCCGTTAATTATATTCTTCTCGCTATTAATATCAAATGTAAAGAAGCTAAAAGGCTTATACAAGACAGCAGTCTTCATGCCTTCCATTATGTCTACAGCAGTTATCGGGATTCTATGGGGCTTCATTTATGAGCCCAACATTGGACTTTTAAATAAGGTTCTTGGCTTAGTTGGTATTGATCCACTTTACTGGCTGTCAGATGAAAGATTCGCAATGTTGTCCATCCTGATCACGAATGCTTGGCAATGGACCGGATTTTATATTGTAATGGTACTTGCAGCTATTCTGTCGATACCAGGTGAATTGGACGAAGCTGCTGCCATTGATGGCGCAACTGGATTCCAACGTGCTACTCGCATCACGCTTCCCCTAATCGTTCCAATCATCTCTGTAGTAATCATGTTATCCATTGCAGGGGCAATGAAAGCAGCGGATATCGTCATTGTAATGACTAAGGGTGGACCTGCTGGTTCAACCGATGTAATGGCAACCTACATGATTAAATATGCAATTACTAACTTTAAATACGGGTACGGTAATGCCATCGCAGTCCTGATCTTTGTATTTACACTGGTGGTTACAGCCCTTTATCAGCTGCTGATAGCCCGACGCACAGAAAGGATTGAATACTGATGCCACGCGCCCTCAAAAAGAGTCTGCCACATGTCGCACTTTTGTCTTATCTACTAGTTATTCTATTTCCTTTCCTGTTCGTGTTATTCTCATCTGTGAAAAAGGATAACAATGCAATAGCGCTTAATCCTTTTGGGATTCCAAAGGAGTTTGTCTTCAATAACTACGTTGAAGCTTGGGTGAACGCCAAGATCAGCACCTACTTTTTTAACAGTTTGTACATCTCCATATTAGCTTCTGTAGTGTCTATCATTCTAGCGTCTATGTTTGCTTTTGCAGTTACACGGATGCGCCAAGGCAAATGGAATACGATTTTATTCTCGTTAGTTATGGTGGGAATGCTCATTCCAAATAACGCATTGATGCTTCCTATTTATACGATTGTACGTAAGATGGGGATTCTGAACACGCACTGGGCGTTGATTATCCCTTATATCGCGAATGCAATTCCATTTACGATTATAATATTGGCTGCATTTATGCGGTCGTTGCCTAGAGAAATTGAAGAGGCGGCGGTTATGGATGGGTTGAAGGCACCGGGTATCTTTGCTAAAATTATTGTACCTCTAACCGTACCTGCCATGGTTACTGTATTCATTGTTAATTTCCTGGGCAATTGGAACGAATTCTTGCTGGCAAACTACTTCCTATCGAATGACGAACTGCGTACACTTCCAGTTGGTATGGTTCAATTCCGTGATCAATACCAGATGAACTACGCACAAATGTCGGCGGGTATCGTCTTCAGCGTACTTCCAGTAATTGTTATTTATGCGATTTTACAGGAGAAAATTATTGAAGGCGTAACAGCGGGTGGCGTAAAAGGATAACTTTTTTCTCAGTCAGGAGCACTAGCCGATGAATTTGCGCTATAAATTATTTACGGCATTTTTGGGCCTGATAATCATTCCCTTATTTATTCTAGGCATGCTTATGTTTTTCGTGACTTATAACTCTATTGAGAAGAAGTACAGCCAACAGTCGGAATACTCACTCAAAGCAATTAGTTACAGTATTTCAAATGTGTTAAAAGATATGGATAACGTTACAGACAACGGAATTGCTACCTCGGTGTTTCATATGGCCCTTAGCGCAGAAGATCCTTCTAATCAAGATTTGACTGATGCTGAGCAACTCAATTTGAATGCAAGCCAGCGCAATTTCCGTAGTCTGTTGTTTAACCATCCATCGATTAGCTATGCTTTTTTGTACAATTTTAATGGTAGAGGTAACTCTGAAATCGTGTCGCTTTTTAATAAGGAAAATTTCCGAACGCTACCCTATGATACTTTCAAAAAAAGTGATTTGTACCAGGAAGTAATGGATTTGAATGGCGTGCCGAAATGGCTGGCTCCTCATGAGTATCCCGAGCTTACAGGAACTGAACCTGTGTTTACACAAATTCGACTCGTGAAGGAACTGAGCTTCTTTCAGAACATAGGTATCCTCGTTGTGCAGATCAAAAATTGGGAGCTCGAATCGATATTTCGCAATTTAAAAATTGGGGATAGCAATCAGGACGTTTCGTTTATGCTTGTAAATGATGACGGAATGATTCTATTCGACCCAGATCAAAAACTGGATGGACAGGATATTGATTCATTCGCGAATAAAGAGATTACCTTTAAAAAAGGGTTTCAGAGTTTTAAAACGGAGTACAACGGGGAGAAGAGTATTCTCTCTATGTATCATTTGAAAGATTATCCTTGGAGTTTAGTGTCTGTAACTTCCTGGAACACTTTGTCTCGTGAAGTTACAGTATTTGCACGCTGGTTTGTTGGGGTTATCTTCCTTTGCTTTTTGGCAGCGGTGATCTTCAATCTATTCTTCATGAATCGAATTACTGGCGCAATTGCCGTTATTGTTCGTTTTATGCGACGTGTTGAGGATGGAGATTTGACTACGCGGGTAGAAGTGAAGGGGAATGACGAGTTAACGCTTCTTGGTAAGGGCTTTAATGATCTTATGGATAAAATTAATCGATTGTTTAATAGAATCCATGTGGAGCAGCGTCGCAAGAATCAAGCCGAGATGCGTGTTTTACAGGCGCAGATCAAACCGCATTTTTTATTTAATACGTTAGAGTCGATTAATGTTCTGGCTATACAGAATGAAGGCAAGAAAGTTAGTGAGATGGTCTACAGACTGGCCAGTATTTTACGTATCAGCATTCAGGATCGGGAAGAAATTACACTGGATGAAGAGGTTAAACATCTGCGTAATTATTTAGATATTCAAAAATTTAGATTTGAGGATTTATTTGAATACGATATTGATATCCCACAAGAATTGATGAGTTGCGGCATTCTAAAGCTTACTTTGCAACCGCTTGTAGAGAATAGCATTCAGCATGGATTTGAGGGAATTGATTACAAAGGTCAAGTTTCTGTGAAGGTTTGGGAGAAGCAAGGGGACTTAATTTTACGGATTGAAGATAACGGTATTGGGATTACACCATCTCAGTTGTCCATTTTCCAATATATTGTGAATGATCCTGTGGAGCAAGAGGTTGAAGTTGAACGGGAAAACCGGATGAATCTTGAACGTCGAGGTCTTGGTATTCGCAGTGTAGCGGATCGCATCCGCATTGAATACGGTGACAGGTATGGAATATTTATTTGTTCCAGTCCAGGATATGGTACTATCATTCAATGTGTCATACCTAAATACGAGCAGGGGGAAGATCATTATGCTAAAAGTATTATTGGTAGATGACGAAGCCCCAATTCTGAACAATCTAAAAAGAGTGTTGCCATGGCAGGAGATGGGGATGGAGGTCGTCGGTATGGCGCGAAGCGGTATGGACGCCTTGCGTATTGCTGAAGAGGAGCAACCCGATCTTGTGTTAAGCGACATTCGTATGCCAGTGATGGACGGATTAACGTTTGTAGGAAAGCTGCGGGAATTAGGATTGGATAGTGAGGTACTGCTTCTTACCGGGTATCAGGAGTTTGATTATGCCCGGGAAGCGATCCGTCTTGGGGTAAAGGAATACATTTGTAAGCCGATACATTATGAGGAACTTGGCAATAAGGTGCGTGAGATCGGAGCTAATATCCGTAGTAAACAGTTTAAGAATAAACTGTATAATAGCATCCCTTTATTTCAGGAGATTCCTGAAGCGGACAATGGTAAAAAAACACCGGATCAGCTAATGAACTTGGCCGCTCAATACATCACTGAAAATCTTCATTCAGATATCGGGATTGAGGAAGTGGCGAATAAGATCGGGATTAGCGGCAGTTACTTCTGCCTCTTGTTTAAAAACCGCTTTGCTTTGACTTTCGTGGAATACGTAACGCAACAGCGAATTGAAGCTGCCAAGTTTATGCTTACAAACAGCGATAAGAGCATTACGGTGATTGGTTCCGGAGTCGGTTATCAGGAACGACGTTATTTCACGAAGGTATTTCAGAAGCAGACGGGGATGTCTCCTAAGGAGTATCGTGATCGAAACGCGGTGAGGTCGGCGTCACTGTGAGGAATGTTTGGACTTCCGGTCGCTGTTATCCTCGGATTTCTTGATTGGAAACCGCTGCTCGCGGTTGAAATCCGAGAATAGCATATGCTTCCGAGGTAGCTTTCCAAGGAAAGCTTTTAGGCGAACGCTCCGCTCCTACAGTTCCGAACTTCCTCTCCGTTCCTTCTCCCTAATCACACTTCGTTGTGGGAATGGGGTCGTCCCACTCCTGCGGATGTGGGGACTCCCTTGGGGATGCGTGGACTATCGACCAGCCTGAGGCTGTGAAAAAGGTACATAAGATTAATGATTTAAAACATAGAGATGATTATCCTTAGTTATTAAGGATAATTATGTCTTTTTTTTATATAAATATAATATGATCCCTATACTGCAACTTTAAGTATCTATTCTCAATGGAGACAGCTTGGATCGTCTTTGGAGTAGATCCAATTGAATGGTATTTATAGTCGCAATATTGACCGGGGATACTTGTGATGGTAAAGCTGTGGAATCTCATATTTTTCGGGTAGCGGCTGAAAGGTTGTTTTGCTTGTTTTAATACTGAGTTAATCTTTCTTTACTTTAAAATGAAACTTTTTGCGGCAGAATGCGTCTAATACTATGTTTTGTTATAACGAACGTGGCAAAAAGCAATTCTTCCGCTCTGATGAGGGCGGTTGCGTTTTTGCGGGGAATATAAGAGGAGTATGAAAAAGACAGAGACCTACTTATATTTACAAATAGGAGCAGAGGAGTTATATCATGGATTTAAAGAAATTAACGTTAGTTGCTGTTTTGGCCATTTCTCAGGCCGCCTCGGCAGTGCCGGCTTTTGCCGAAGCTGTCAATAATACCTCCGGTAATACCAATGCAGTAGGAGCAGCTGCTACATCTGAGACGAATCTAATGCCAGAAGCAACTGACCCATTGCCACCAATGCCAACTGAGGTACCAGGGGGAGTAATATCACCTACACCAACTCCAACTCCAATTCCTGGGGCAACAACTGAACCGACGACTGAGCCTGCCACAACAACCGAGCCTACATCAACAACCGTACCAACGGCTACACCAATTCCTACTGCAACACCTGGAACCACTACACAGCCTATACCAACGGATGGTGTTCGTGCTGCAGCTAGTAATCAGCTTGTACTTATGATGAACAGCAACAAAATGTACCAAAACGGCGTTGAATATTTGGCTAATCAGCCAATGGCCGTGAAGAATGGGGTCTCATACGTATCGATCCGAGCTATGGTAGAACGCGTAGGTGTGAAGTACATTTACGATTATAAAACGAAAGAAACCATTGTTACCAAAGGAACCGACGTAATGCGCTTTAAGACGGACAGTAAGATTTATTCCGTTAACGGTAAAAATGTGACGATGAAAGGTCCAGCTTACCAATTCAAAGGTACTTTCATGGTTCCATTGACGTCCATCACTGGAGCGTTAGGCATTCCTTACACTGTTGATAATGTGCAAAAACGAGTGATACTTACATTGAACACGAAGCCTAAAGCTTCTTTTACAGTGCCAACTGAAATTTATGCTGGTGATCCTGTGAATTTTGTGACTTCCAGCTCTTCACCGAATGGTACGGCCATTGTCGATGAACGTTGGGATGGAAATAAGCAGGATGTCTATGATACACCAGGGGTTTATGTAGTGTCCTATTCCGTTATGGATGCGAATGGACAGTGGAGCGATCCTTACTCCGTGACCATCAATGTACTTAAACCTAATACACCGCCAGTTGCTAATTTTACTACTGACAAGGACTCCTACAAGATGGGTGAAATGATCACTTATTCGGATCTGAGTAGCGACCCAGACGGTGATCCAATTGAAGTGACTTGGACGAACAAAGCAGAAGCGTTCTTCACGCCAGGTCCAGCAACAGTAGCCATTCAAGTCAAAGATTCACATGGCGCAACCAGCACTTTTGAGAAGACCATTAATATTTCAGATGAAATCTTGTACAGTAAAGAAGATTTCTATAGATTATTCGGTGTTCCAGGTAGCGTATTTAACATCGACGGATCGATGGTTCCAACTTGGCAGAAGGTAGCTTATAATCTTTCTTCTGAGCCTTATAACCTTATCCGAAGTAACAGTCCAGAAACAGTGAATACGGAAGGGATCACGTATAAAGAAACATCATTCGGCGGAACTCGCTTCTTGGTCCACCACAAGAATAATATGAATATTAAAACGAAGGTGTATGTGATTGCTAAGAATAACAATCTGTACCCTACGACAATTACAACAGAGTATGTAGGCTTTGGCGGTCCAAACTCTTACCCTGAAGGAACTGGTAAAATGTCTGTGGAACGTTACTGGAAGTCTATGATTACTAGGGAGCATTATAAGACAACGGTCCTACAACCAGGAGAAAGTGTCTCGATTCTTACGGATCTAAACAAAATTGCCATGAAGCCAGGCGAAATTGTATCACTACAAGCGGATTTATTTAGCGATTATCCTATTGAATATAATGTTATGATGATCGATGCGAATAAAGATCCTCTAACTACACTTCCAACACTTCCAATATTGGATCGTGATGGGGTGCATAACCGAGGAACTTATGCTGATTCTACACGTATCATCACGGTTACCGACGAAGTAGGAACAACTCCTGCAAGACTTCTTCTCGGTGACAATTCGAGTGATTTGAATTTGATCGGCGTAGACCCAATGAATGGTACTGAAGCATCCAATGCAGGTAATTTCGGCGTGTTATACAAAATCAAATTTGATCGTGTTGCACCTAATTCATTGATTACGTTTAATCCACGTGGTGGTAATTACATGGGACCTGTTATGGTTAACGGTCAAATCGTACAAATGCCGACTTCGGGAAGTCTCTCTAGTGCTGACATGAACAGTGTGATTTATCGTACTGGCGATTATGGCGGCTCCGTGGAGATTTTGTTTACAGCAGCTTCTGGTAGTAACTTGCCGGTGAATTTCCTGGTTACACCACTGCCAGCGAAGAAATAACAAAATAGGTCCATCCTTTAAGTTATTTGGGATTCACATGAAATAAAAGTCCGGCTGAATATTCCGCAAAGGAATACTCAGCTGGACTTTTTGTATTTAAATGTATGATTTAACTCTGATGAACACTCAAACGCTTGGTTGTTTCATTGACGGGGCATTTATTTTGGGGCATTATTAAGAGAGTGAATTATAAATGAACTGAATGTTATGGGAGATGAGCGTATGCTGTCGACAGAACAAATATTAGAGGTCATGTCGGGGCAAGGTCTGCGAATCACCGACCAACGCAAAACGCTTGCCAAGTTATTCGGCGAGAATAAGGGTTATTTGTCAGCGAAGGATGTCTATGAGCATATGGGCCGCAAGTATAGCGGACTTAGCTTTGATACCGTGTACCGCAATCTGCGTGTAATGGAAGAGCTTGGTGTACTTGAACAAATCGTCTTTGAAGACGGAGTGAAGTTCAAGGGAAGCTGTAATCATCAGGATCACCATCATCATATGATCTGCCTTCAATGCGAGAAAACCTACCCGATTAATTTCTGCCCGATGAATTTAACGGATACACCTGATCAATTCCGGGTAGTCAAGCATAAATTTGAGGTGTTCGGTTATTGCAAAGAATGTGAAGAGAACCGGGAAGAAGAACTAGTCGCAGCAGCTAATCAGAAAAAAGGGGTCTAAGGATGGCTACCCTTCGTAGAACGATTCAGGCTCCCATTCGGGTATACCGCAAGTACATTTCCCCGATTAAGCCTGCCACTTGTCGCTTCTATCCAACCTGCTCTGCCTATGCACTAGAAGCTATTGAAGTCCATGGTCCAATGAAAGGCTCATGGCTTGCTGCCAAGCGGATTGCTAGATGCCATCCCTTCCATCCAGGGGGACTTGATCCGGTTCCGCCTCTTGAGGAACACCCCACGAAGAAGGATTCTGCTCGCGCGACTTGACACGAGCCCTTGCCATTGGGTATATTCACAGATAATAGTATGAATTCCGAGGAACGGATGAGTAAATCGGTACGTCCATTACAGAGAGCCGGAACGAGCTGAAAGCCGGCATGGAGCGTTAGATTGAATATGGTCCGGGAGGAACTGTGTTCGAGCGGGAACTGCAATTGAGGTTCACGTAAGATAACGGCGTGTTCCAGCGTTAATGGACAGTTCCCGAGAGGGAACTGGCGAAGCCTGTTCTCTGTGAAGAGACAGGAAATTTGGGTGGTATCGCGTGAGTTATACTCTCGCCCCATTATAGGGGCGGGAGTTTTTTGTCTTTTTATGAAAGAAAGGATGATTAATCAATGAGCGAGAAGAAAACTTTTTACTTAACTACACCTATCTACTATCCGAGTGATAAGCTGCATATCGGACATGCCTATTCTACCGTAGCTGGAGATGCAATGGCCCGCTACAAACGTCTACGCGGCTATGATGTAAGGTATCTTACAGGTACAGACGAGCATGGTCAAAAGATTGAACGGAAGGCAGAGGAAGCTGGCAAAACCCCTCAGCAGTTCGTAGATGACATCGTTGTTGGCATTAAGGAATTATGGCGCAAGCTAGACATCTCCAATGATGACTTTATCCGCACAACGGAAGAGCGTCATAAAAAGGTAGTTCAGGATATTTTTGATCGACTGCTCAAGCAAGGTGACATCTATAAAGGTGAATACGAAGGTTGGTACAGTATTCCGGATGAAACCTTCTATACAGAAACACAATTGGTTGATATCGTTCGAGATGACAATGGCGTAATCATTGGCGCAAAAAGCCCTGATAGCGGTCATCCGGTTGAACTGGTGAAGGAAGCGAGTTATTTCTTCCGGATGAGTAAATATGCAGATCGATTGCTGCAATTTTATGAGGAGAATCCTGAGTTTATTTTGCCGGAATCCCGTAAGAACGAAATGATCAACAACTTTATCAAGCCTGGTCTGGAGGATCTTGCGGTTTCCCGTACGACTTTCGATTGGGGTGTTAAGGTTAAAGGCGATGAAAAGCATGTAGTGTACGTATGGATCGATGCTTTGACAAATTACATTACGGCTTTGGGTTACGGCTCCGAGGATCGCAGTCTGTACGATAATTTCTGGCCTGCAGATGTACATATTGTCGGCAAAGAAATCGTCCGTTTCCATACGATTTACTGGCCAATCATTCTAATGGCGCTAGGTGAGCCTCTTCCGAAAAAGGTATTTGCGCATGGCTGGCTGCTCATGAAGGATGGCAAAATGTCAAAATCCAAAGGGAACGTAGTAGATCCAGTTACACTGATTGATCGTTACGGCCTGGATGCACTTCGTTATTACCTGCTACGGGAAGTACCGTTTGGTTCGGATGGTACATTCACACCGGAAAGCTTTGTAGATCGAGTTAACTATGATCTTGCTAATGACCTTGGTAACCTGTTAAACCGGACAGGTGCGATGGTGGAGAAGTATTTCGATGGAGAGCTTCCAGCGTATGAAGGAAATGTAACAGCATTTGATGGTGAGCTTCAAGCTGCGGCAGAGAACACTTATGCCAAAGTAGAAGAAGCGATGGAAAAAATGGAGTTCTCCGTAGCGCTAACAGCGATCGGGACCTTTATCAGCCGCACCAATAAATATATTGATGAGACACAGCCTTGGATGCTTGCTAAGGATGAGAGTAGAACAGCTGAGCTCGCTTCCGTGATGAGACATCTTGTGGAAGGTCTTCGCACCGCTTCCATTCTACTGCAGCCGTTCTTGACGCAAACCCCAGCGAAGATTTGGGAACAGCTTGGCATCGAAGTTGGTGAATTAACGTCTTGGGACAGCGGCAAGACCTTTGGTCTGATTCCAACAGGAACAAAGCTGGTGAAAGGCAATCCAATCTTCCCACGCCTGGATGTGGAGCAAGAGGTAGCTTATATCGCCGAAGCCATGGGCGCTGGTAAACCAGCTGCTGAAGCGACCGAAGCAGCACCTGCGGCTCCTGTGGTATCCGAGCCTGAGGAAGAGCATAAAGAAGAGATCGGCATCGACGATTTCGCCAAGGCTGAGCTTCGAGTAGCTCAGGTCATTGCAGCAGAGCCTGTAAAGAAAGCCGACAAGCTGCTGAAGCTGCAGCTGGATCTAGGCTATGAGCAGCGTCAAGTCGTTTCTGGTATTGCGAAGTTTTACACACCGGAAGAGCTGGTAGGACAAAAAGTGATTTGTATTGTGAACCTGAAGCCAGTGAAACTGCGCGGAGAATTGTCCCAAGGGATGATTTTAGCGGCTTCTAAAGGTGATCAGTTAACCATCGCCACAGTTCCAGATAGCATGCCAAATGGAGCTATTGTGAAGTAAGATTTGTTATGTAGAATCTATATATAATTGTTATATAAGAAAGGGAATGCTCCTTCAGCCGGATAGGCTGTGGGAACATTCCTTTTTTTCAAAGGAAAAGCAGGGATAAGGTTCATAGTCATCTAATCAGGATTTATTGTTGACTTATCGTAATGATTACTATTATACTTCTAATAGTAAAGATTACGATTTGAGAGGGAGATCAATTTAATGGTTGCTATGAAGTCACGAATAAGTCTGCTCGTACTTGCACTGGTGCTTGTATTTACACTTACTGCATGTGGACCCAAGAGCAGTGGAAGTATAGTTGAAGGGAAAGTAAATGTTGTAACTACTTTTTATCCTATTTACGAGTTTACGAAGGAAATTGGTGGAGATGATATAAATGCCATTAATCTGCTTCCGGTTGGCGTAGAGCCGCATGATTGGACACCACGCAGTCAGGATATTGTCAACACCTCTAAAGCGCAACTATTTCTGTACAATGGAGCAGGGCTTGAGGGCTGGGTTCCTAATTTTCTAAAAGGACTTGATAGTAGCAGCAAGGTGGAAGCCGTTGAAGTAAGTAAAGGGATTGATTTAATAATGACCGATGAAGAGGACGGACATGATCATGGTGGAAGCGGCGAAGAAGATCATCATGAGGAAGATACTGAACATAATAGCAATTCTTCAGGGGATAGCCTACATAAAGACCCCCATACCTGGGTAAGCCCGAAATCAGCGATCATCATGGCCCGCAATATTAAAGACAGCCTACAGTCCGTGGATCCAGAGCATAAAGATGGTTATGAAGAGCGTTACAATAAGCTTGCTGAACGTTTACAGGCTTTGGATAGTAAATTTGAACAGGAGCTTACCAAGCTGCCTAACCACAAAATTGTAGTTTCTCATCAAGCTTTTGCCTACCTTGCCCGTGACTATAAGCTTGAGCAGCATGCGATTATGGGATTATCCCCAGATGCTGAGCCGCGTGGACAGGATATAGTAAATCTGGCGAAGATGGTTAAAGAGGAGAACATTCGGTATATTTTCTTTGAAGAGCTTGTCTCCGATAAACTGGCTAAGATGTTAGCAGCTGAAGCTGGTGTGTCAACTATGGTTCTTAATCCGGTAGAGGGTCTTACTGCGGAGCAAGAAAAGAACGGGGATAACTATTTCACCTTGATGGAGAAAAATTTGCAAAATCTGATTATGGCTTTACAATAAAAAGGAAAGTATAAGGAAAAGGCGGTGCTAAAGCATGCAATCGGTATCCTTGGACTGCCATCAGCATATCATCGATATACAGGATCTTTCTTTTTCATATGGTGAACAGAAGGTGATCTCGAATCTTAACTATAGTGTCAGAGAACGAGACTTCCTTGGTATCATTGGTTCTAATGGCGCAGGTAAAACAACACTGATGAAGATGATCGTTGGTTTGCTTCCGGCAAGCAGTGGTGAAATCAAATTATTCGGAACGCCTGTCCGCAAGTTTAAAGACTGGGAACGGATAGGTTATGTTCCACAAAAGAACGCCTTCAACCCGCTGTTTCCAGCAACGGTGCGTGAAGTAGTGCTATCTGGTTTGTACAACAACAAGAATCTTATTCGAAGAGTATCTAAGGCTCAGCATCGCCAGTGTGAAGATGCGCTGGAAGTGATGCGGATACAAGATATTGCAGAGAAAAGAGTAGGCCAGCTATCAGGCGGTCAGCAGCAGCGTGTATTTCTGGCACGTGCGCTGATCAACCATCCGGATCTGCTGATTTTGGATGAGCCTACAGTCGGTATTGATGCTGAATCACAAGCAGGATTCTTTGATTTAATTACACATATGCATGCCCATCATCATATGACCTTCCTGATGGTGTCGCATGATATCGACATGATTAAAAATTACTTAGGTAATGAACCTGTGCAAACGAACGGTAAGATTAACTTCTTCTCTCGACATTCTCATGATTTGCAGAATTGTACGGAGGAGAACCTGCAGCACACGCTCTCTTAGGTCATAGTCAAACTCTGAGTAGCTAGAGGGTAGCTCTGCTATCAGAGCTCTACATAGCATGGGAGCAGAGATGATCTCATTCTTAATCCTTTCCGTATCTAGATACAGCGACGCTGTAAGCGTGCCCCGAAAGGGGCGAAAGCGATCTTTCCCAGATTGATTTAAGTTCAGTAACCCCACCTCCTACGCCAGTTGCACTTAACGGGTGTCCTGAGGGGCAGAGCCCTTGGGGCCCTCCCTTGGAAGGGAGGGTTTGGGAGGGATCGAAAAAAGATTTTAATAAAAGCTTTTAAAAATGTTTCAATTGTTCTACGGAGGAGAGTTAAAGTTGGAAATTCTATTTAGCGATTTTTTTCAGCGGGCGCTTGCGGGCGGTCTTCTGATTGGCATTACAGCGCCGCTTATAGGCGTTTTTCTTGTGCTCAGACGTTTATCTATGATTGGGGATACGCTGGCTCACGTTACGATAGCGGGTGTGGCACTTGGTTTTTTAACCGGATTCTACCCGCTGGGAGCAGGTCTTATTTTTGCAGTGGTGGCTTCCTTCGCGATAGAGAAGCTGCGCAAGGCTTATAAGAGTTATGCAGAACTCTCGATTGCCATAATTATGTCGGGCGGAGTGGCTTTAGCCTCACTCTTTTTCACCTTAGGAAAAGGCTATAATGCAGATGTTATGAGTTACTTGTTCGGTAGCATTTATACGCTAGACAATACTGATTTAGTCGTAGTAGGGATCGTAACAATAGCAGTTGTAGTAGTCGTTACGATGTTCTTTAAGGAGTTCTTCTTACTTAGCTTTGAGGAAGATGCTGCGAGTGTCAGTGGACTGCCAGTGAAGCTGCTTAACATGCTAATTACCATTCTGACGGCGCTTGTAATCAGTACTGCGATCAAAATTGTTGGATCATTGCTAGTATCTGCTCTACTGACTATTCCGGTGGCCATTAGCTTATTGCTGTCTCGAAGCTTTAAATCCTCGGTCATTCTCTCCGTCATCATTTCGGAAATTGCTGTTGTAGGCGGACTAGTAGTTGCAGGAGTTTGGAATCTGGCCCCTGGTGCTACCATTGTGCTTTTACTCATCTCTCTATTAGTATTGACTTTGATCGGTAAAAAGGGTTTACCAGCATAAACAGCGAATAAAATATAGGGTATGCATTTTTTTACATGAAAAAGCTACAAATATTTCCTTGAAGTGACTCGAATGCTGGAAGGAGAGCCGCTACCTTGTCTAATATCAATGTAGGAATAGCCTTAGCAGCAGGGGTAGCATCGTTTATATCACCTTGCTGTTTACCGCTTTATCCCTCTTATTTATCGTATATTACCGGATTATCCGTTCAGCAATTGAAGTCAGGCAGCAATACCAAAGAGGTCCGTATACGCACAATAACCCATACATTAGCATTTATTTTAGGTTTTTCAGCGGTTTTTTACACCTTGGGATTTGGCGCAGGACTTTTCGGACAATTTTTTAATGGACAGCGTGATCTGATTCGGCAATTATCGGCGATTCTAATTATTGTGATGGGATTATTTCTGCTTGGGATCTTTCAGCCGCAATTTCTACTTCGCGAACGAAAGCTTGATCTAAAATGGAAGCCGGCGGGTTATGTGGGATCGTTTATTTTTGGGATCGGTTTTTCAGCGGGCTGGTCTCCATGCATCGGTCCGATTCTGACCGCGATTATCGCACTTTCCGCAAGCGAGCCTGGCACTTGGTTCACATTGATTACGGCTTATAGCATCGGGTTTGCGCTACCCTTCTTTGTCTTAGCCTTCTTTCTTGGTGGGGCCAGACGTATCCTTAAGTATTCGAATGCGCTAATGAAGATTGGTGGTGTTCTCATGGTATTTATGGGCGTTTTGCTCTTTACGGATCAAATGTTTCGGATCACAGTCTGGCTGCAGGGAATCACACCTGATTGGCTCATTTTTTGAAAAATAAGCATAAACACCTAAGGTCCTTGTAAGGACGCCGAAGGTGTTTATGCTTGATAAGGTTAGGTGAAATAATCAATCCCTGCTTCTGGAAAATGTTCGAATATCCGCTCTGTGATAAACTCTCGCAGGGCGGTTTGTTGTTCATCGGGATAGACATATTTATTTTGTCCCCAGCGCCCCCATTTCTTTTTGCGCTTTTCCATGTCCATCTCAAGCTTGGATTTGGGGTAGCGCTTCTCTATTACCGTCTTAGCGGTTTTAGTGAATCGATGCTGAATCATTTCGAAGGTTAATCCTTTTCCAACTTCAGGGGGGAGGGCATGAGCTAATTTGGCCAGTAACTCAGCGTAGCCTTCTTGCCAGCCGTCATACCAAATAATTGGAGCGATGATAAAGCCAAGTGGATAACCTGCTCGTGCTATCTTGCCAGCGGCTTCAATACGCTCCTCAAATCGGGAGGTGGCAGGCTCGAAATTTTTGATTACATAATCTGCGTTCACGCTGAAGCGAACTCTGGTATGTCCGTTATGCTCCAAAGCAAGCAGTGGGTCAACATGTTGGTATTTGGTCACAAAGCGCAGACGGCCAAGGGGCTCTTTTGCCATAAATGTAATTAGTTCTGCCAGAGAGCCGGTAATATGCTCCAGTCCTAGAGGATCTGACGTGCAGGCAGCTTCAAATGTGGTGATTTCTGGACTGCGTTCCTCGATATATTTTTTGGCAGCATCTATAATGTCACCTGTGTTTACATATACGCGAATGTAGGGCTTTGCTCCTAAGGTGGTCTGTAAATAGCAATAATGGCAGTGACCCATACAGCCGGTGGCGATCGGAATGGCATAATCAGCCGATGGCTTGGATTGGTCAAATTTCAAAGTTTTACGCAGGCCGACAACAAGTGTTCTTTTGGCTATTTTATATTGCTCGACCTCCGTTTCACCGGGGAAATTCATAATACGATTATGTGATGTGGTCATACGATAAGGAATATTGTTAGCTTTTACCCATTCCATGATTTTTTCACCTTTAGGGTAATTTAAGGCATTCGGCTCGAAAAAAACAAGTTCAGGAAGAAAAAGTGCAGTAGGTTTTCTGGGTCTTTTTACAGTAGCGGGCTCTGGCGTCACTATAGTCATAAATTCACGCTCCTTTTGAATGACGAGTATGTTTATTATGTCTAACTCAGTCCCAATAGAAGCATGGCAAACATGTGCAACTCATCTGTAAGTTCCTTTGAAGGACTTGCCAAGGTGCGTTAGAAACATGTATCATTGTTAGAGCAAGGTTTGGCCCGGCGCCATGCTCATTATAGAAAAGAGGTAAAGTTTAATGCCAACACCCAGCATGGAGGATTATTTGGAGCGCATATACAAGCTCATAGATGAGAAGGGTTATGCGCGGGTCTCGGATATTGCCGAGGGACTGGAAGTACACCCCTCCTCTGTGACCAAGATGATCCAAAAACTGGATAAGGACGAATATCTCATCTATGAGAAATATCGTGGGCTTGTCCTAACCAACAAAGGGAAAAAAGTAGGAAAACGTCTAGTTGATCGTCATCAACTATTGGAGGAATTCCTCGGATTGATCGGAGTACAGCAGGAATACATTTATAATGATGTTGAAGGAATTGAGCATCACTTAAGTTGGGATTCGATTACGCGTATTGAAACGTTGGTAGAATATTTCCGCCGCGACGAAGAACGTGTACAGACTTTATATGCGATTCACAACGAACTGGCAAGCGAATCCTGAAATGTTTTTTCCCGAAACGGATACTGTCCTAAAAGTTATGCGCAGCAAGGCTTTCGTGAGCATAATTAGTGGATAGTATAGCCGTTTCTATTTTGTTTAGTGCAACCTTTCCCAGTTTTTAGCGTCAAAACGGATACAGTCCTTTTTAAAATATAAGAGAGTATGAGCATTATTCGATACTTCTTATATTTTTTGCAGAGACAGACACCGCCTTTTTTGAAGGAGGCATTCTCTCATCTGCATGAAGGATTTATCCGTTTTTTCTTTTTTTGGATACATATTTTTTAGATTTGGGGAGGAATTATGAATTATCGTAAATGGATGTTGAGCTTGTTAGTACTTATGTTGTTTCTGCCTTTATGGTCTCCTGGTGCACGCGCGGCAGCGGTGCAAATTACCATTGAACTGGATGGAGAGGCACTTGTTAGTGATGTGCCCCCGTATATCACAACTTCCAATGTAACGATGGTGCCAATTAGTGTGATCAGTAAAGGATTAAATGCCGGGGTAGTATGGAATCAAAATAGTAAGACTGTAACGATTACTCAAGGCGATACGGTCCTCAAGCTGACTAGCGGTCAGAAAAATGCATGGGTGAACGATGCTTCGGTAGCGCTGGATACATCCGTGCAGATTAAGCAGGGGCGGGTAATGGTACCGATTCGTTTTGTAAGTGAGCAATTGGGACTGCAGGTGTTATGGGATCAGGTTAATAAGCATATTTCCTTGTTCTCCAACACTGAACCGCCACAATCTGTCGATCCAGAAACACCAACGACGCCAACAGTACCAACCCTGCCAACGCTACCTACTATCCCTGGTGGATCGACTGGTAAGGAGATGAAGGGGGCCTGGATCTCTACTGTATTTAATCTGGACTGGCCTTCAACGTCTTCGGCGGGAAATGAAGCGAAACAAAAGCAGGAGTTTGATAATCTGTTAGACAAGCTAAAGGCTGTAGGCTTTAACGCTGTATTTGTTCAGGTTAGACCTTCAGCAGACAGTCTTTATCCATCGACATTAGTGCCTTGGTCTAAGGTATTGACGGGTACACAAGGGAAGAATCCGGGATATGATCCTTTAAGCTACATGGTCAGTGCTGCGCATTCCCGCGGCATGCAGTTTCATGCTTGGTTCAATCCATTCCGTGCAACAACGGATGCTTCCACTTCAGCTTTAGCGAGTAACCATGTGGCAAAAGCACATCCAGAATGGATTGTGAATGCCGATGGTAAGAAATACATTAATCCAGGTATTCCGGAGGCTCGTCAACATATCATCGACACGGTGATGGAAGTGGTTAAAGGTTACGATATTGATGGCGTCCATTTGGATGATTACTTTTATCCTTCAAATGTTACTTTTGCCGATGATGCTGCTTATAAGACCTACAATACGAACAATCTTTCTAAAGCTGATTGGCGCCGGGATAATATTAACGAATTTGTCCGTCAGCTGGGAGAACAGATTCATAAGGTGAAACCGAAGGCTTCTTATGGGATCAGTCCTTTTGGAGTATGGCGAAATATTAAAAATGATAGCACAGGTTCGGATACCACGGCAGGAGTATCTGCTTATGACAGCATGTATGCGGATGTTCGGACATGGATTAAGCAGGGCTGGATTGATTATGTCGCGCCGCAAATTTATTGGAGTTTGTCCTTTAGCACAGCTCGTTATGATAAGTTAGTAGATTGGTGGGTAAAAGAAGTCGAGAATACAAACGTTAAGCTCTACATCGGGCTAGCCGGATATAAGGTCGGAGCAAGTGACCAAAAGGCAGAATGGCAAAGTGGAGATCAAATTATTAATCAGCTCAAATATAATGAGAAGTATGAAGAGGTTGCAGGTAGTATTATGTTTAGAGCAAATGATGTCGTAGTCCGCAATCCGTTCGGCTTGTCGAGCTTGTTGACCTTTTATTTTAAGTCCTAATAGTTTAGCTGTTATTCATAAGGAGTCATGAATGTTCCCCCGTGCTCATAGATAAGCAATAGAATCTATGAGAAACGGGGGATTTGTCTGTATGGAGATTAACGCAGTATTTGAAGGAGGAGGCGTAAAGGGGATTTCACTTGCGGGAGCAGTCGAAGCTACAGAAAGGGCTGGCCGGACTTTTAAAAGGGTAGCAGGAAGCTCCTCGGGTTCGATTGTAGCCACTTTACTAGCAGCGGGCTATGAAGGGGAGGAAATGTGTCGGATAATCCAAGGAACATCCTTTTCATCGTTTCTGAAGCGAGGTCCGATTTACAATACGGCTATCGTTGGTCCTGCGCTGCGAGTGTTATTGAAGAAAGGATTATATTCTGGGGAAGCCTTGGAGTCCTGGATAAGAGCATTATTACTGAAAAAGGGTATCATCACCTTCCGTGATCTGCCTGCCGGTAAATTATCTATCATCGCATCCGATATCACAAATGGAAGGATATTGGTCTTGCCAGATGGCTTGGAGCAATATGGGCTCTCTCCGGAGCATTTTGAAGTGGCAAAGGCAGTGCGAATGAGCTGCAGCATTCCATATTTTTTTGATCCTGTGATGCTAAGGCTAAACGGGCAAGCGGCAAGAGGGAAGTCTTTTGCCGAGCAGTTTGTGTATGTAGTGGATGGTGGGCTCTTGAGTAATTTCCCTTTGTGGCTATTTGACGGCAAGAATAATGGGGGCAAACAACCAGGGAGCAGAATTCCTACGGTAGGTTATCAAACGGTAGGTAAGACCGATCCACTGCCTCATAAAATTAGAGGGCCATTCAGTATGCTTCAGGCTATGGTAACTACCATGCTCTCTGCTCATGATGAGAAGTTTATTGAAGGGGATAAATTTGTTCGTACGGTAAAAATTCCTACGCTAGGGATTGGGACGACTCAGTTTGAAATTACAAAAGCGCAAAGCGATGAATTGTATGCTGCTGGACTTAAAGCAGGAGAAGATTTCTTTAAGGAGTGGCGACCAAGATAACGAGCGGCAGCATCCATAGTAGAAAAAAGCATCCCGCACGTTATTTAAAACGTGGAGATGCTTTTTGGAGTTCTTGTGAAGTTAGTGATACTTCGGAAGCTGATCATCATTTTTCCCTTTACTTCCTTCGATCACTTGGAAAGGATAGCTTTTGCGTTTGCCTGGTGCAGCTTGAGTCTTGCGAATTCCTGCTACCTTTGACATGGTCTTCTGGGAAGGCTTCACTTTAACCTTAGATCCACTGCTGCTACGAGCGTATTTGCCTGGCCCCATTTTTTTGTAAGCATAATAAATGATTGCTAACAGGACTAAGGGGAGAATCAGCTTCGACAGCGTAAAGAAGGGCTCAGTCAAGACTCCAATCACAAAACCGAAAATCGCAAGCGTAACCGTAATCCAAAAAATTAAAGCATGCCTGATCATAGATCACTCATCCTTTCGCAGGATCCAATATGCCGCCTGACACACTTGCCTCCGAATATCCTCTTGCTTCAATCGCAGCATCAAGCTCACGCATACGGTTGAAAGAGGCAATAGATACTTCTACCTGGTCGTCTTTTGGCTCTTTGGTTGTAAGGAGTTGCAGCCACAATCCAGGGTAACCCAAATATTTAAGGCCTGGCACTTCTCTTACTGCATTGGTTCCCTTTAGAACTTCAAACGATACGCCAATTACGACTGGCAACAAGATAATTCGCTGGATTACACGTTCCCAAAGATTATCCCAAGGGACGACGGAGTAAATGATCACTCCGAGGATAATCGTCAGCATCATAAAGCTACTTCCGCAGCGGTAATGCAGACGGCTGTATTTCTGAACGTTCTGAACAGTCAGTTCTTCGCCTGCTTCAAAAGCGCTGATGACTTTATGTTCGGCACCGTGATACTGGAACAATCGCTTAATCACAGGTGTTTGAGAAATCGCCCATAAATAGACCAGCAAGAGAATCATTTTGATGCCGCCTTCTATGAGGTTGTGCAGTACGTAGTTATCAAATACATTCTTAAATAAAAAATCCTCTACAAATACCGGTACAAGTGTAAATATGAGCTTTCCGAACAAGAAGGAGAGAATACCCATTACAGCAACACCAAAAATCATTCCAAGGCTCCAGCCCTCATCCTTTTTCTTCGGCTTCGCTTTTTCCTTCTCCAGTTCTTCCGGTTCCAATTCATCTTCAGCGTAGGATTCGGCTGAATAGTTCAAGTGCTTAGAGCCTTTAGCGCTGGCATCTATAATACTGACAAGGCCGCGAAGCAGCGGAATCTTGCGCAGTTTCGTGACCCAGCTCTTATCGCTTTTGGGTACTTCTAAAAATGTGATTTCCTGATTCTTACGTCGAACGGCTGTTACATTGATATGCTTACCGCCGAACATGACACCTTCAATGACGGCTTGGCCGCCGTAACTGGGAGTTTCCTGGGACAACCAATTCACCTTCTCGTATTTAATATGATTTATATAATACATTGTAACTAATTTTTGAAGACATTACTAGTTGGATCGCCTTTTGCTGTACATACTATCTTCTAGAGAGCGAGAGATAAATCGGCATTGAAAATAAAGAAAGCGAGGCAATTTCATGAGTAAATCTCATCAACAACAATCGGGGCATACAAATATTTGGTTTTTCGCACTGGAATTAGGTTTTTTTGCAGGATTAATTTGGGGTGGGCTTCATTGGCTAGTCTATTGGTTAAGTTTTACCAAAGTCAGTCCTGGCTTTATGGCAGAGCCTTTTTTCAGACATGAGTTTTTGACAACAGCGTTTGGACATTTCGTGGGATATATGATGTTTATTGTATTTTCAGTCATCGCTTCCATGCTCTATGTACTACTTCTGCGCAAGCTGAAAGGACCTTGGCCTGGGCTGGTCTACGGCATTTTATGGTGGTCGATAATATTTATTCCTGGTTCTCAGATGTTTCTTATGCAGCCCCCATTCAAGCTGCCATGGAACACGGTCATTAGTGAGTTCTGCATTTTTCTACTATGGGGAATGTTCATTGGATATACAGCAGCAATTGAGTATACGGACGAACGGAAGCGTGAGCAAAGTACAGCGCTTGCCTAACGGCGCGAAAAAACTTCTCAAGGGGATATCCCTATGTTAAAATACAATGTGGCTATTTCGAGAGGAGAATGAAAATGGGTAACAAGCGTGTCTCCAAGCTGCGTAAGGTTTTGCAGGATAAAGGATTGGATGCAATGTTGATAACTAGCGGTTATAACCGCCGCTATTTAAGTGGATTTACCGGATCGTCCGGTTATGTACTGGTGACAAGTGATGATTGTTATCTGCTGACTGACTTCAGGTATATGACACAGGCCGCGGACCAAGCAATGGGGGTTAAAGTTGTAGAACATGCAACTAAGTTCATTGATACAGTTCGTGAGCTTCTGCCTTCTGGTAAAGAGGTACGTATCGGTTTCGAACAGGATGAGGTTTCATTCAGCGCGTACACCTCATATGCAGAAGCACTTAAGCCAGCAGTGTTAGTTCCAATTTCCAAAGCTGTGGAAGACCTTCGTATGTTCAAGGATGAGGAAGAGCTTGCGGTTATGCAACGTGCAGCAGATCTGGCCGATGCTACATTCAGTCATATTCTGAACGTGATCAAGCCGGGTATGACTGAGCGCGATGTTGATTTGGAAATGGAATTTTATATGCGTACCCATGGTGCAACTTCTTCATCGTTTGATACGATTGTTGCTTCAGGCGAACGTTCGTCCATGCCGCACGGCGTAGCAAGCAGCCGTGTAATTCAAGGCAATGAATTCATTACCCTTGATTTTGGTGCATTACTTGATGGCTATTGCTCAGATGTGACAAGAACCATCGCTCTCGGAGCACCGGATCCGAAGCTGAAAGAGATCTATGATATTGTGCTGGAAGCTCAGCTACATACCTTAGCACATATCAAACCGGGTATGACCGGACGGGAATGTGATGCCTTGGCACGTGATATCATTGCTAGCTACGGATATGGTGAACAATTTGGACACAGCACAGGTCATGGACTTGGAATGGAAGTTCATGAGTGGCCGCGGTTGTCCAAGCTTAGTGACGATATTATGCAGCCGGGGATGGTCGTAACTGTGGAGCCTGGTATCTATTTGCCGGGAATTGGCGGAGTACGTATTGAAGACGACATTGTGATCACGGAGAGCGGAATATCGCTGCTGACCCATTCGTCTAAAGAATATACAGTACTGTAAGTAAGTGGGATGTATTAGCTTAATTATGAATTTTGGAGGGATTTTTAGTGATTTCAGTAAATGATTTTAAGACAGGTTTGACCGTAGAGGTAGAAGGAGATATTTTTACCGTTATTGATTTCCAACACGTTAAGCCAGGTAAAGGCGCAGCTTTTGTTCGTTCCAAGCTTAAGAACTTGCGTAACGGTAACACAGTAGAGCGCACATTCCGTGCAGGTGAAACGATTGGCCGTGCTATTATCGAAAACCGCGGTGTACAATACCTGTATGCAAGTGGATCGGACCATGTATTCATGGATAACGAAACTTATGACCAATTCGAATTGTCCGAAAAGCAATTGGAATGGGAATTGAATTTCCTTAAAGAGAACATGACTGTAAACATCGTTAGTTACAAAGGTGAGATTCTCGGAATCAACCTTCCTACCAGCGTAGAGTTGAAGGTTGTTGAAACTGAGCCTGGCGTTAAAGGTAACACGGCTCAAGGCGCTACGAAATCGGCCAAGCTCGAAACCGGACATAGTGTTCAGGTTCCATTGTTCATCAACGAAGAAGACATCTTGCTCATTGATACTCGTGAAGGTAAATATATTTCCCGCGCGTAGGAAACAGAACAATAACCTAGATATTACCAGAACAGCCTCCCCGTTTATACGGTGGAGGTTTTTTTATGAAAAGTAACGGATAAATGTGTTAAGGAAACCTCACATTAAAATACTGGAAGATGAGTAAAATAAGCACAGCTTAAGGGTTGATGCTGCCCTTATCTTTTTTTATACAGCGGAGAAATTTAATAAATTTTTTATGAAACCATTAACGCAAGGCACTGTTTTCGTATTATACTGATTTAAAGCGGGAAACCGATTAGAAGCAACTACATAGACCGATATGGGGAGTGAATGGGACTTTGTCACTTTATGTTATGAAATTCGGAGGCAGCTCCGTCGGCGACACTGAACGAATGAAACGCGTCGCCAAGCGCATCGCAGACAAGCAAGATGAGGGACATCGCTGCGTTGTGGTTGTATCTGCAATGGGGGATACAACAGATGATTTGATCGATACGGCGAAGCAACTAAACGGGCAGCCGCCCGCACGTGAAATGGATATGTTGATGACGACAGGAGAACAAATCTCCGTCGCTCTATTGTCCATTGCCCTGCATGGGATCGGGCGGAATGCAGTTTCTTATACAGGATGGCAGGCTGGATTCCGAACAGACGAAACCCACGGCAGAGCTCGCATCAATGAAATTGACCCACGTCGTGTATTAGCGTCTTTGGAACGTGAACAGATCGTGATCGTTGCAGGCTTTCAGGGGATGACTGTGGACGGTGAGATTACCACATTAGGCCGTGGTGGTTCGGACACTACAGCCGTAGCATTGGCTGCTGCTATTGAAGCAGACGTATGTGAGATCTATACCGATGTAGATGGTATCTACTCCACAGATCCACGTATCGTGAAGACGGCACGTAAGCTGAAGGAAATCTCTTACGATGAAATGCTAGAGCTTGCCAATCTGGGAGCAGCTGTATTACATCCACGTGCAGTGGAGTACGCTAAGCGTCATCAAGTTAAGCTGGTCGTTAGATCGAGCTTTAATCATAATGAAGGTACCGTTGTGAAGGAGGAAACAAGCATGGAGCAGGGAATCGTAGTTAGTGGTATTGCATTTGATAAGAATGTAGCACGTGTCAGTATTCTTGGAGTTCCTGATGTACCAGGTGTACTCGCTCAGGTCTTCGGCAAGCTCGCTGAAGAGGGCGTTAACGTAGATATCATCGTACAAAGTGGTGTACAGAATGAGCAGGCTGACTTCTCATTTACAGTTTCTCTTGATGAGCTGGATCGGGCGAAGGAAGTTATTAAAGAAATTCATAAAACTTTGCCTTATCGTGAAGTTACCTCCGAGGATAACCTGGTGAAGGTATCTATCGTTGGTGCTGGTATGGTCAGCCATCCAGGGGTAGCTGCTCAAATGTTTGATGTACTCTCCCAAGAGGGTGTAAGCATCAAGATGGTCAGCACTTCTGAGATCAAAGTATCTTGCGTTATTGAATCAGGCAATTTGCCATCTATCATACAGGCGCTTCATACCGCCTACAATCTTGATACAACTGAGCAGGCTTTCGTCGGAGGTCCTAAGGATCGCCGATAAGAACTGCTGGGGAAATAAAAAGGGATGCTTACAGCTAAATGGCTGTAAGCATCTTTTTTTATTGTTTAGGAAATTATACAATACAAAAAATGTGGATAACTCCGAAGAAAGAGGAAGGAGGGGTGAACGTGAAGAAGCAGGAGACATGAAATAAACGAGGAGTCATCCGTCAGATTCTAAAAACCGAGCGGAACTTATATCCTCCGAAATGCATGTTTTAGTCGAGCCTACGGACAAATGTATACGGAAAATCGAATACAATATGCCGCCAGTAACGTAAACGAGCCAAATGTATGCGAAAAACCGAATACAATGTGCCGCCGGTAACATAAACGAGCCAAATGTATGCGGAAAATCGAATACAATGTGCCGCCGGTAACATAAACGAGCCAAATGTATGCGAAAAATCGAATACAATGTGCCGCCGGTAACGTAAATGTGCCAATTGTATGCGGAAAACCGAATACAATGTGCCGCCAGGAACGTAAACGAGCCAAATGTATGCGAAAAACCGAATACAATGTGCCGCCGGTAACGTAAACGAGCCAAATGTATGCGAAAAACCGAATACAATGTGCCGCCGGTAGCGTAAACGAGCCAAATGTATGCGAAAAATCGAATACAATGTGCCGCCGGTAACGTAAATGAGCCAGCGCTGTTATTCGCCCCAGATCACCCGGGAAGGGGCTTGTTATTAGGAATAAGTGCAATACGGTCCGTCCCTAATATATGTGCTCATTTCATCGAAATAAAGTCATTCGGTCCGTAAGCGGAACCTCACTACGAAGGTGTATATGGATACGAGTATGGAATTACGGATGTACTCAGCTTGTAACTCTACCTCCAAGGACGACGTCAGGCGTTTTTCTTGTTTAGACTTATAAACCGAGTTTGTTGCGATATTCCTGCGGCGTTATGCCGTAATGCTTCTTGAAGAGATGAATGAAATAGCTGGGTTTCTGATAGCCAAGCAGGTTTGAAATTTCATAGATTTTTTCAGGTGATTGCTCTAACAAGAGGATTGCTTTCTCCATACGAACACGAAGCGTATATTCACTGATTCCTTCACCAGTCTCAAGCTTGTAAATCTTCGAGAGATATGAAGGATTCAGAAATACACTTGAAGAGATCGTCTGTAGCGAAGCTGTACCCGGGTTCTGCGCGATGTAATCCTGAACCTTGCGGATAATGGAGTTTCGGGAATCCTTCTCCACACTGCTGACCGAGCGGCGGTAGCTGGCGATGACCCGTTCACTCCAGTTGCGTAGCTCATCGACTGTTTGCATAGGCTGCCCGCTAGTAACGGTGTAGAAATCTTCACCGATCGTGTCGGCCAGCCATTTTTTTGTGCGATGAATAAGAGAAGAAATGGAAGAGGCAATGGCAAAATAAGCTTCAAGGATATGCTCTTGCGAGTCTCGCCATTCTTCTTCCAGCTCTTTCAGGATTGCCGCCAGCTTCTCGTTGGCTGCTTCCCATTGACCCATTTCCAACAGCAAGCCGAGGGTCGGCGTTAGGTAGAGCTCATTTAGCTGTTGCATTTCACCGCGGTTCGGATCCTTGGCTAGTGAGATGAACAATTCCGTATCCCTTCCGATAAAATGCCTGAAACTCGCCAGTGAGGACTGATACATGGTCCGGATATTTTGCGGGAATTGGCCTCTTTTACTCGTTAGAACGGATACGCCCACCTTTAAGTAGGATTTAGCCGCACGTTGGAGCTGAAAGGCTTGTGTTTCAATCCAGACGTCGAGTTCTTCTTCGTCGCTTATCTTTGTTGGTTCCATCGTATTTGGAAGGGACTTGTCTGACAGTAAGCAGACGATAAATCCGTGCATATCTGTACAATGCCATAGCACCATACGGGGGCCGAACAGCTCAGCGGCAATGTTAGTCAGAGCATATTCAATGAGTGTTTCATCACTCTGATCGTACTCGCCTTCTGTTGTGTCGATCCTCAGCAGCATCATGCTATAGGAAGCACCTCTGGTAATGGGGACTTCATACAGTTGAAGTTTTGTTGAAAGTGGACCGATGGCAGGGTCCTGCTTGCCGGTAATCAGATCTCGCAGTAGATATTCCCGCAGCTTAGGGAGCTGCTCTCTAAGCGTATAATTAATTTTTTGGATCGAAATGATCTCCTGCCACTCCTGTTCAAGCTCGTCTAGTGCTTTGCGAACGGAGCTCATTAATTCTTCGTCTTCAACAGGTTTAAGTAGATAATCACTGGATCTCAGCTTTAGCGCCTGCTTGGTATATTCAAAATCGGCAAAACCTGTGAGCAGAATGCATTTAGTATGTTTCCAGTTACGTTTGATTTCGGCAATGAGATCGAGCCCAGACATTCCCGGCATGCAAATATCAGTCACAACGACGTCTATTGAATGTTCATAGAGTAGTTCTAGTGCTTCACGTCCAGAGTAGGCTTTATGAACAATGTCGACGCCTATTTCGTGCCATGGAAGCATATCAGCTAAATCATCTGCAAGTGCTGTCTGATCATCTATGATTAACAGTTGGTGCATTTCATGTTCCTCCTTGCTGTAAGCTAATTATGAGGCACTATCGTAATCTGACTGATTAGGCCAGTACAGCTGGGTCTCAACTCCGCCTTCCTCCCGCCTGATAATACGCAGCCCAGCTTCTTTCCCAAACTGCAGTTGTATCCGCTGCCGTGTATTCCATAAAGCACAGCCCTTATCTTCGACAGGAGGAAAGGCAATTTGCCGCTGCAATGAGATAAGCTTTTCTTCCGTAAGACCAATACCGTCATCCTGTACTGCGATAATATTATACTCTTCGTTGACATAGGCACTGATATGAATACTTCCGCAGCCTACCGGTTCTATACCGTGCAATACGGCATTCTCAACCAGTGGCTGAAGGATAAGACGGGGTAGCTTAAGCCCTGCAAAGTCACTGGGGATATCAATCTTGTATTTTAAATCCTGAACTTTGATCGCCTGAATGGCTAGGTAGCTTTGAACCAAATCGATCTCCTCTTTCAGCTCAGCCGTTTGCCGCTCTGAATAGGTAGTATAGCGGTAATATTTACTGAGGTGCATCGTCAGCTGCATAACCGTCTCTTTCTCACCTAGTCGCGTCAGACTGCGAATGAGTGTGAAGCAATTGTATAGGAAATGCGGATTAATCTGTGATTGCAACTGCTTCAGGTTAGCGTCCCTTGAAGCAATCTGCTCCAGGTAAACATTCTGTATAAGCTGTTCAATTTGTGTGGCCATATCATTAAAGCTGACCAGTAGAAAGTGAAATTCGTTATTTGGATGCAAGACATTGATCGTTGTGTAATCCCCACGTTTGACTCTGCGTACTCCACGAATAAGTTCACGAATAGGCACTTGAACGGTGTTGTATAGAAAGTACGCTGCGATAGTACTACCTACAAGCAAGAAGAAAATCGAGCCGTAGAATAAATAGCTGTTTGTTGTAATCGGCCGCACTACATCCTGAATTGGCAAATAATCTACCAGATATTGTCTGAGCTCCGGCATCCAGACGCAACTGACAGCGTATTCGCTTCCGGAGAGTGTAAGTCGAGTGAACGGATGTTTAGCGAGCACCTTCAAATCGATCTTTTCAATCAGTTCTTTCTGTAGCTTCTCATCCGCATCTATGGCTTGTATCACACTATGATCGGACGAAATAAAGAAAGGGTCGCCTTTCCCTCCTTTTTTGAAACGATCCAGCGCCTTGATCAAATCCGTGGCAGGAAAGCTCATTTCTACAATTAGCTTCGCCTGCTCCAAGGAGGAATTAAATGGCTCGGTAATATGACGAACAAAGCGTTGCTGCCCACGATAGAAGGAGGGTACATCGGTCGTTACTTTCCAAGTCCGAGAGAAGTTGCGTCGTAGTTGGTTGTTGTCAAACACATTGGAAACATTGGAGGAAACAAAAGTTCGTGTGTCGGGGGCATAGATGCTAAGGGTTGTGTCCCATGTTGAGGAAGCGATTACAAGTTTCAGCTTGTCATCAATTTTGAGCTTTTCATTAGTCTGCTCATACAGTGTCATAATTTCGATGAATTCGAGCGCGCGTACATTGATATCTTCGCTGAGGATGAGTCCGCCTTTAGAGAGCTGTCCAGCGACATTGTCAGTCTGCACGGCAAAGTATGTAAGATCCTTGTACATCGATTTCTCAATTTCGTCCGAGACCACGCGCAGGCTTGTCTGGTTGGAGAACCAATATAGTCCCACGAGTGGAATTAGTAGGATCAGGACCAAAGAGATGATTTTTGTAAATGTATTAAAGCGTGTGTTCATGCTTGCGACTCCTTCGCTTCATGAAGTAAGGAAACAAAAAATCAGGCATTGTTCCAAAATTCTCGGCGCAGACGACCTTATAAGGCGATTGTATACTTACTATTGCAGGATGATGTTGCAGATGTCAATCCTAAAAAAATGACGGTAGAGAGGATTATGGGGATGGAAACAGCAAAAAAGATGAATGTAAAAGGCACACTGGTCTCACGGCCCTGGCTGAAAGGATTCCTAAAACGAACATGGCCACTCCATGTAATGTTGATACCTGCTGTTGTGCTTCAGTTCATCTTTGGTTATTTGCCACTTGGAGGACTTGTGATCGCTTTCAAAGACTTCAAGCCTTATGACGGAATATGGGGATCGAAATGGGTTGGACTTGAACATTTTCGCTTTATGTTTGAATACCCGGACAGTAAGAAAGTTATCGTTAATACCGTTCTGATCGCCGGTTTGAAAATTATATTGAATGTCATCGTGCCGTTTACATTTGCGCTTCTGTTGAATGAGGTCCGGAGAAATTCGGTTAAAAGAACGGTGCAAACGCTCGTATACTTACCTTATTTCATCTCTTGGGTATTTCTCGGAGGCATCTTGACGGATATGTTATCCGCCGACGGGATGATTAATTCCGTATTACAGAATTGGTTTGGCATGGAGCCCATCCTATTTCTAGCCAGCGGCAACTGGTTCCGATTTATCGTGGTGGTGACCGATGTGTGGCAACAATTTGGGTATGGTACGATCGTCTATTTGGCAGCGTTAGCCGGAGTGAATCCATCTCTCTATGAAGCGGCGGAGGTAGATGGTGCGAACCGTTGGAGACAGACGCTAAGCGTAACGATTCCATCGCTGGTACCTATCATCATTGTCGTTGCGACTTTGGCTATTGGTAATATTCTTAACGCTGGTTTTGACCAAATCTTTAATATGTATAACCCGCTAGTTTACGATAAAGGCGATATCATTGATACGTTTGTATACCGGACTGGTATATTAAATGGCCAGTACAGCTTCGCTACGGCTGTTGGCGTGTTTAAATCATTGGTTGGCTTTTTACTCATAGTGGTTGGTTACAGAGTGGCATACAAATTGGCGGACTATAAAATATTCTAGGAGGTTCAGGGATGTATTACAAAACAAGAGGATACCAGCTGTTCACAATACTTAACTATTGCATACTTGTCATTGCTGGACTGCTCTGTATCCTACCGATTATTCATATTTTAGCGATCAGCTTCAGCGCAAGCGCACCGGCTAATGCTCATCTGGTCGGACTCTGGCCAGTCGATTTTAATATCGAATCCTACACTAAAACCTTGAACAATCCCAATTTCTTGCGTGCATTCTTTATTTCAGTGGGTCGGACGATTCTGGGTACATTTATGACCATGAGCGTGATTACCCTTGCCGCTTATTCATTATCTAAAGATTCGTCAGTACTCAAAAGTCGTAACATCTACGCTTGGTATTTTGTCTTCACGATGCTGTTCACAGGCGGGATGATCCCTTTATATATGGTCGTACGGAATTTGCATATGATGGATACGATCTGGGCGCTTGTGTTACCGGGTGCAGTGCAAGTATTTAATATGATTCTGCTCATGAATTTCTTCAAGGCTACGCCAAAAGAGCTGGAGGAGGCTGCATTGATTGATGGAGCAGGGCACTTTACCGTGCTGTTCCGTGTGTATCTCCCATTGGCTATGGCTTCCATTGCCACATTGTCGTTGTTCTCGGTGGTAGGTAGCTGGAATGCGTGGTTTGATGGTTTACTATATATCAACAATTACCGTAACTATCCACTTGCTACATTCCTACAGACGGTTATTGTATCGCAGGATTTCAGTAAGCTGACTGCGAATCCTCGTGATCTGCTGAATATCTCTCAGCGCACAGTGAAAGCTGCACAGATTTTCATAGGCATGCTGCCAGTACTGTTGATTTATCCATTCCTGCAGCGGTTTTTCGTGAAGGGAATCGTATTAGGAGCGATTAAAGAGTAATAGTAAAAAGATAAAAAAATTAGTATCTGCACCAAATATCGGGTATTTCCAAATTTTTCATCGAGAATTATAGTTTGATATGTAGAGCAGGGGGAAGCGCTCTCAATACGTTCTAGGGGGAAAAGAAGAAAATGCAATACAAACGGATAAGCAACATAATGCTGGTTACGATAATGACGCTAAGTCTGGCGGCTTGCTCAAGCAATAATAACAACAGTCCGGCAGCTTCAAACGATGCGACAAAAAAAGAAAACAGCACCACTGATAATGCGGCACAGCCAAAAAGTAATGTTGACGAAACCGGTTGGGATGGCAGTAAATATGTTGAGCCAATCACACTTACAACAGTTAAGGCTATTGGTAACAACTATTACTATAAAACCGGCGAGAGTATGGAGAACAACGTACTTAACACTTACATGAAAGATAATCTAGGCATTGATGTAAAATATGATTGGGTTGTCACCGACACCAACCAAGCCTATCAGACGAAGATTAGACTTATGTTGTCTTCAGGTGATAAAATGCCGGACGTGATCACTTACCGCGGCGATATGGAAACGGTCAATATGCTGATTGACTCCGGACAGTTCACAGATGTTGGTGGATTGATCGACAAGTATGCTGGCGATGTATATAAGAAGGGTATGGAGCTTAATCCGGATACATTGTTACCAGTAACACGCGATGGCAAGGTTATGGCGCTTCCGGTTCTGGATTACGCTTATAATGACGACATGGTGCTCTGGCTGCGTCAAGATTGGATGGATAAGCTGGGTCTGCAGGCTCCTAAGACACTAGCTGATTTTGAGACCATCATGGACGCTTTTGTAAACAAAGATCCTGATGGCAACGGTAAGAAGGATACGCTTGGTCTTGCGACGGGTTTCAAAAACACTTACTTGAACTGGATTGCTGATATTAGCTGGTTGTTCGGTGATTTCGGTACACTGCCAGAACAATGGAACAAAGGTGCAGATGGTACGCTGAGCTACGGTTCGATCGATCCAGGTGCTAAGCAGGCGCTTACTACACTGAAGACATGGATGGAAAAAGACTACATCACCAAAGATGCAGGTCTTGTCGATGAAAATGGTGGCTATGAACAATTCACCAAAGGTCAAGCGGGTGCAATTGTAGGCCGTAACTGGCTTCCTGACTGGCCGTTTGGCGATCTGCTGAACAACGTTCCTGGTGCCAAATATAAAGCTTATGCTATTCCGGCAGGTCCTGATGGCAAAATAGGAACACAAAGTGGTAATCCGTCTGTTAACGGATGGATGCTAATCAATAAGGATTCGAAGAATCCTGAAGCATTGCTGCGTTATTATAACTTCTTATTCGATAACTGGGCGAATCCACAAAAGGGTAGCATTTTCGAAAATGGCTTTGCTGAAGGTTATGACTATGCCAAGCAAGCAGATGGTACTGTAGTCAAAGATCCAGCGAAATATCCAGATCTATTCCCAGGCTATGGTGATCGTACACATTTGGTTGAGCCTATCTACTATTCCCTTACTTTTGATGGTGCTCGTGAGCCAGGATTGTACGCAGAAACAATGAGCAAGCTGGCAAACGGTGATACGCCGGAAACACCGTATGAGATTGCAACCGCTGCGGTTCGTAAACCGGAGAACATTGAAGCGATGAAGATCGTCATGGAGCAGAAGGATATCCGTATGAAGAATTACTTCCAAGGACCTCTGACCGAAACCATGAAATCCAAGAATGAGTTATTGAAGAAACTGGTACTCCAAACGTACTCCAAGATCATTTATGGTCAATCTCCTATCGAAGAGTTCGACACGATGGTGGCTAACTGGAAGAAATCTGGTGGGGATCAAATTACTAAGGAAGTGAATGACTGGTATATTTCCGCTAGTAAAAAATAAGTAAATAGCATCACTTATAAATGAAAAGGAACGCTGCAGATTTGAATGCAGCGTTCCTTTTCATTTATATAACAGCATGGGAGATGAGCCCCTGAATTTATCCTAATCGTTTGAACCGGCCCTGAATCTCTACAGTCTCCACAACATTGACGAAGGAGCTTGGGTCTGCCTCGAGAATAGTTCTCCGCAGATTTGCAAGTTCATACCGAGTCGTTACCGTCATAAGCATGGTATTTCCCTCATGACTGTATCCACCCTCTGCATTGACGACAGTGATGCCATGAGGTAACTCTCTGAGACGGATTAGCATCATCTCCCGTTCTTTGGTAACGATGAAGCAGGTTAGCTTCACATGGCGAATATGGATCATATCGACTACTCTACTCTTTACAAAAATACAAAGCATAGCGTATAAGGCGGAATCCCAGCTTTTAAAGAAGCCTAAACTCAGAATAACTAATCCATCCATTAAGAACATGATATTCCCCATGGGAATATCCCGTTTACGTGAAATAATTGAGCCTAATATATCAAATCCCCCAGAAGAGCCCCCAGTACGGAGAGAAAAACCAACGCCGCCAGCAATAATTACTCCGCCAAAAATACTTGCAAGAATCGGGTCCTTGGTCAATTGCACCTCAGGA
Source organism: Paenibacillus sp. G2S3 (assembly GCF_030123105.1). Lineage (NCBI taxonomy): Bacteria > Bacillati > Bacillota > Bacilli > Caryophanales > Paenibacillaceae > Paenibacillus > Paenibacillus sp. G2S3. Next base: position 4,814,795 of record NZ_CP126095.1, on the reverse strand, counting down.
ATAATAGTCATGAACCAGGTGGTAGCCACGACGGAAAGCAAGCTTAGTAAGATATATTTTTTCCCCACTGCAATAAATCCCCAGACAATTAAAGGAAGGTTTATTACAAAATAAAGCTTAGAGATATACTTCGGATCCGTTAAATAACCGACGACCGAAGCCACCCCTGCTACCCCACCGCTCAGAAGCTGATGAGGAATTAGAAACAATCGCATCCCACTTGCAACTAAAAAGGCTGAAAAAATAATGATAGCTACTTCCTTAAGTGGTTTGACTACGGTCCGCATGTTTTGCGGTAACCCGTAACTTCGAACTTGCATGACACAAATCCCCTCTTTTTCTTATGTCTTTATAGTCTGCTCTTTTTGAAAATATAAACCCACTATATTTCCAATTAACAAGGATACCACAGATGGAAGTGTTCGTAAAAAATAATTTTATCGTACTGATTATATTTATTTATATAGGGGTGCACTATGAACTCTTTCACAGTAGGACTTGTAATTCTGTCATTTCTTCTTGTCTAAAGTGAGTAATTCTCGCATATCCATGGATAAGAGAAGGACAAACAAGCCCTGAATATCATTTGGTATGAATTAGTAAAAGTTAGGAGTGAAGTGGATTGGACAAGTATGTAAGCTGGATGGCGACTCTTCGGCTGTTCTCAGGTAGTGCGGAGATTATAGCTGCACTGATTATGCTGCGGTTGAATCAGGTAGATAAGGCGCTCGCAGTCAATTCTGGACTAGCTTTGGTAGGACCAACGATCTTGATATTGACGACAGCAATCGGACTTACAGGGATGGCTCAGCAGTTGTCCTGGAGCAAACTGGGCTGGGTCGGCTGTGGTGTAGCCTTTCTCTTAATCGGGATTCTAAAAAAATGATAGATGATAGGCATATTGAGCGCGTACAAGCATAAATATGGAATAAAGCATTTAGATAGAGGACAACTTGGGGGTACTTTGTATGGCAGATGATTGGCTGCAATTGTTTCCTGAAAAGGTAAGAGCACTCTTAAAGTGCCTTCCCCTTCCGCTACTTGGAATGGTGGAAGAGATTCGGGTTCGTGAAGGTCGTCCGCTGGAGATTAACTATTCAGGTAAATATCACTTTCTAAGAGCAAATGGCAGCTTGACGCAAAGGCCGGAAGAAGCGTATAGGCCGGATCGAGAGGACAGTCATAGACTGCTAGATCTGATCAGCAACCATTCACTATATACGATGGAAGAAGAGCTGAGGAAGGGATTTATTACGATTCCCGGCGGCCATCGAATAGGACTGGCTGGTCGGACGGTGCTAAGTGGTGGTGGTGTGGAGCATCTACGAGACATTACAAGCTTCAATGTCCGCATAGCCCGTGAGGTTCCCGGTGTCGCGGATAAGGTGCTTCCTTATCTGCTGGACAAGGGGAGGCAGCGAATGCTGCACACCTTGATCCTCTCGCCCCCACAGCATGGGAAGACAACACTTCTTCGCGATATTGCAAGACAAATCTCTCTAGGAGATTTGGGAAAGCGTGAAGGCGGAAGACCCGGCTTGAAGGTAGGGATTGTCGATGAACGTTCTGAGATTGCCGGAAGCAGACGCGGGATTCCCGCCTTTGATGTAGGTCCGCGCACAGATATCCTCGACGGTTGCCCCAAAGCTGAAGGCATGATGATGATGATTCGTTCCTTGTCACCTGATGTATTAATCGCTGATGAGATTGGTCGTCCTGAAGATGCCGATGCAGTCACCGAAGCGCTGCATGCTGGAATATCAGTCGTTGCTTCGGCTCACGGTAAAGAGGTAATAGAACTGGCTCGTAGGCCGGGGCTTGGCGGGCTATTGGAACAAAAGATGTTCGAGAGATACGTCATTCTGCATCGCACAGAAGCGGGACTCACCTTTCGTATTCTGGATGGGCAGAAACGCGGATTGCTTCTTATCTCTCCCGGGGATCGATTAGGTGGTGATTTACATGCTTAAGCTATTCGGTGCCGTGCTGATTGTGCTGGCTGGCACGCTGGCAGGGCTCCAATTTGCAAAGCAATATGCAGACAGGCCAAGACATATTAGAGGCTTAATAGCAGCGCTACAGCGGCTGGAAACAGAAATTATGTACGGCTTTACCCCATTGCCTGAAGCTATGCGGCGTATTGGAATTCAGTCTAAGGAACCACTCAAAACGTTGTTTGTTAAAACAGCTGAGGAGATGAGCCCACCTCATGATCGAAGCGCCCAGGATGCCATACAGAGGGCTATGGAGGCGCATTGGAAGTCTACCGCATTAAAGGGGACAGAAAAAGAGATTCTCCGCCAGCTCAGTTGTACTCTCGGCACAAGCGATAGGTCGAATCAGAGCACTCATATCGCGTTAGCATTGCAGCAATTGAAGCAGGAGGAGTCGGTGGCCAGAGAGGATCAAGGCAAATATGAAAAATTGAGTAAAAGCCTGGGTCTGCTGCTTGGAGCATTGATCGTCATTTTGATCTTTTAGCGAGGTGCCAGGAATGAATATTGAAGTCAATGCGATTTTTCAAATTGCCGGCATTGGCATAATTATCGCCATGATACACACGGTGCTTAAACAGATGGGAAAAGAGGATTTCGCACATTGGGTTACGGTGATCGGGTTCGTCGTCGTGCTGTTTATGGTTATTCGAATGCTGGACGGACTGCTACAGGAAATAAAAACGATCTTTCTTTTTCAATAGGCGTGCTATGGAAATCATTCAAGTTGTTGGAATAGGGCTGATATCGACCATATTGATTCTCGTGCTGAAAGAACAAAAACCGATGTTCGCCTTCCTCCTCGCTACGGCCACAGGGATTCTAATCTTTCTGTTTCTAATCGGCAAGATTGGAATGATTCTTTCCACATTGGAGCGGGTGGCAGAGTCGTCGGGTATGGAAATGATCTATTTAAAGACCGTGTTCAAAATCATCGGAATTTCATATATCGCTGAATTTGGAGCACAGATCGTGCGTGATGCAGGACAGGAATCGATTGCTTCCAAAATAGAGCTTGCCGGAAAAGTACTGATTATGGTACTAGCTGTACCTATTATCAGCATCATTATTGAAACGGTCATGAAGCTGCTACCTGCTTAAAGCAACCCAATAAAGCTAAGCAACGATTAGGGAGGAGAAGTTATGGAAGAGCGCAGTGTTTTTCGTCCTCCAAAGTTAAAAATAATACTGCTGCTGCTCCCATGCTTTTTCATTCTATGGTTTGCAGGTACAGCTCAGGTGGCCATAGCTTCTCCAGCAACTCCAGCACCTGGATCTGGGAACTCCTCCCCAGTAGACCAGTGGGTCAAGGGTCAGGTGAACAATCTGCCCACAGATAAGGTGGAGTCGTACTGGGATCAACTGATGAAGGATTACGGAGGTTTTTTTCCAGACGGGGCAACACCATCACTTATGGACATGCTGCTTCCAGGGGATAAGGGACTCAGCTTGCAGGGTGTATTATCTGGGCTTCTTGGTTTTATGTGGCATGAGGTGCTGTACAACGGAAGGCTGCTGGTCACGATTGTCATGGTCAGTGTGCTCAGCATGATACTGGAGACGCTACAAACCGCTTTTGAGCGAAAAACAGTCAGCAAGGTGGCTTATACGCTCTGTTATATGGTAGTGCTCGTTATTGCCGTGAACAGCTTCAATGTCGCTATAGGTTATGCGAAGGATGCTATCGACCGGATGATTGATTTTATGATGGCCATGATTCCGCTGCTCTTCGCGTTACTAGCTTCCATGGGGAACATCGTCACCGTTTCAGTCACACATCCACTAATTGTTTTTATGATTCATACAGTTGGCACCTTGATCCACACCATTGTCTTTCCACTATTATTCTTCTCGGCGGTGCTGCATCTCGTAAGTGCATTGTCAGAGAAATACAAGCTGACCCAGCTGGCGAATCTGCTAAGAAATATCGGGGCTGGATTGCTAGGCGTACTGCTCACTGTGTTCCTCGGTGTGATTTCAGTCAGGGGAATTACGAGTTCAGTGACAGATGGTGTTACGATTCGGGCCGCTAAATATATTACAGGCAACTTTGTTCCGGTCATCGGAAAAATGTTCGCAGATGCTACAGACACAGTGATCTCAGCTTCACTTCTGGTGAAGAACGCTATTGGGCTATCCGGTGTGATCATCATTTTGTTCCTTTGCGCTTTTCCAGCGATCAAAATCCTGGTGCTTGCTCTGATCTACAATGTAGCTGCTGCTGTAATGCAGCCGTTAGGAGAGACACCGATTGTGGTCTGCCTTCAGACGATCGGAAAAAGCATGGTGTACGTATTCGCTGCTTTGGCAGCTGTATCGTTAATGTTTTTTATGGCTGTCACGATCATGCTAACGGCTGGCAATTTAACCGTCATGATGAGGTGAGCTTGATGGCTATGCTAACAAAACATTTAGGAGGGAAACGATGAGCTGGTTGGGCGATTGGCTACGAGAGATCATACTTGTCGTGCTGCTAGCATCATTCGTTGAATTACTGCTCCCAAGCAAATCCATGGAGCGTTATGCGAGGCTGGTGCTGAGCCTCCTAATCCTACTTACGATGCTTAGCCCGATCGTCTCTCTCCTTAAAGGTGATGCAATAGCCGAGCTGAGTATAGCCATGGGGCGGCAGGAGAAAGAAGGGGGTTTGTTCACAGGAGGGGGAAGTGGAGATCCTTCTTTGGAAAAAATTCTGGCAGATGGTCAAAAGCTTGCACAAGGGCGCCAGGATCAAAGCCTAAAGCTGGCTGCAGAAGAGGTTGCTGAGCAAATGAGGGAGCAGATCATCAGCGAGACCGGCAAACGCGGGGTTAATGTCGCTGTAACGCTTGGCATGGGGAAATCCGGCGGCTCTGGCAACGAAGATATTCCTGTCATCTCTGCAGTGAAGGTCTCAATGTCCCCAGCAACAGCTAATTCCATAGGTGCTTCCGGTACTTCCAGCGCAGCGGCTGCTCCGCCGATTGCAATCGCTCCTGTAGAGCCTGTAGAAGTAAAAATTGGTACGAATCCAGAGAATGGATCGGCATCTGCAGATGAACCCAAAGCAGTGAACGGAAATGTAACAGAAGATAACACCTCTTCAAGTGAAACGGATTCTATCGTAAAGCTGTTGGAACAAAAATGGGATTTGGATCCCAAAGTAATTCAAGTGGATAGCGGCGGTATGAATAACGTCAAGTTATGAGTCTCTAGCTTCTAAACTATCAATTTTAGGAGGGATAGGAGTGGGCAATTGGCTGAAAAAGCTGGAGCAATGGGCTGGGGGCGGGGCTGGCAGTCCGAAGAGAAGCCATACTTTTCGCTGGCTAATCATTCTGGGTCTGCTGGGCGCAGCGATTATGCTGTTTAATTCCTTCGTCAATGTGAAAAAGATTGATAACGAAAATACGGGGCGTGAGCCGCCGCTGAATCAGTCCTCCCAAACGGCGCTGGTGCAGAGTGATCCTGGAGCGACTAACTCGTTCGAGAGCATTGAACAGACACTGGAGAACCGGACGAAGGAGATTTTGGAAAAAATCGTTGGCGTCGGTACCGTCGATATCATGGTCACTGTGGAATCCACGGAAGAAATTGTCGTGGTGCGAAATATGAACGATTCCCAGCAGCTTAGTGAGGAGACGGATGCCAGTGGTGGAAAACGTCACACGACACAATATACGAGGGATGGCGAAATCGTAACCTACTCGCAATCGGGTGATGAAACACCTATTGTGACGAAGCGGATTAAGCCTCAGGTACGCGGCGTACTGGTAGTTGCCAAAGGGGCAGAGAACAAAGTCGTTCGTGGACTTATAGAGCAAGCAATAGAAAAAGGCTTGAATGTCCCAATCCAGCGCATTTCAGTAGTACCACGCAAACAAGAGTAGCAGGAGAAAGTTAAGAAGTGAGTGCTTCCGAAGCAGCCACTAGATTAAATTTTAGGAGGAATAAAGAATGAACGGCAAAAGACAAACAATATGGTTGGTTTCTATGCTCAGTTTGATGGTTGTACTCTCGGCATACTATTTATTTACTGAAGATTCAGGTGCATCGGTTCCAAAAGACACAGCAGGAACTATGCAGGTAGACTCCTTGAAAAAAGACACAGCAAATGCAGCATTACCAACGGTTGGCGACAAAGGTATCGTTGTAAACGAAGTGGTCAATCAAGGAGATGTAGTTGCTGATGAAGGAGTCGTAGATAAAGCTAGCGGCAACACTGCCACTGACGATAGTGCAGCTACCGCAACTACTGATGACAGTGCAACTACTGATGACAGTGCAACTACTGCTGTTAAGGATGATAGCAGTAAAGCTGCAACAGACAGTGGTAACTCAGAAAAAGCTTCGACGGACACTGCTGCGAAAGACTCCAGTAAAACTAAAGATACAGCTGCTAAGGATACAGCTGCTAAGGATACAGCGGCTACAGATACCGCAGCTACTACAACATCCAAAACCCCTGCTAAGAATGATAAAGAAATCCTGGATGAAGTAGCTTCACAAAGTGTATCGGCGAGCAGCATGTTCACTAACTATCTGTATGAACGTGAGCAAAAGAATCTAAAGAGCCAACAAGACTTACTCGCTTTGATTAACGATATGGAGAAGACACCTGCTGATAACGCGGTTGCTCAAGAGCAGCTCCTTAACCTTGAAGAAAAAGAATCTAAAATTACGGGTATCGAAGAACAGCTTCAACAAAAATATGGGGAAGCCATCGTGAAGGAAGAAGCTGGAGACAGCTATAAAGTAGTCGTACTCAGTGACAAGCTGGATGTGAAACAAGCGGTTAGTATCGTTGATCTCGTAATGAAAGAACTGAGTGTGTCTCAGGATAAAGTTAGTGTTCAATACGTTTCTGAGAAATAATAAGACGAAAAATTATAGGGAAAATGACGAAAGAGCTCGGGTTATCCCGGGCTCTTTCCATTTCTAGCGTTTATGATATAATACATAAAGTTATCTTGTCCGCTTAAGAAGTGGCTTTGAGAGAAAGCTGAAGGAGTGAACTGATGTATGTTCAAGTTGAGCGAAATTAAGGAATTAATTAAATTGCTGGACCAGACCTCCTCTGTACATGAGTTGGAGATCGAAAGCGAAGGAATGAAGCTTGCAATTCGTAAACCGGATCGCCCTGAAGCTGATGGAATAGCAGTACAGGCGACTCCTTATAATGCCTATCCCTTTACGCCTGCCCCGCAGCCGCAGAGCGTGCAGCAAGTGTCCTATCCAGTAATCAGTGAGGTTCCTCCAGCGCAGCAGCCACAAGCCGTCGCAGAAGGCAAACTACATAAAATTGTATCTCCAATGGTGGGAACGTTTTATAGTGCTGCTTCTCCGGAAATGCCATCGTTCGTTAATGTTGGAGACCGTGTTGGTGAGAAAACAACGGTATGCATTATCGAAGCGATGAAGCTGATGAATGAGCTGGAAGCGGAAATTAAAGGTGAAATCGTGTCTGTACTAGCCGAGAATGGTCAGCTTGTAGAATACGGTCAACCGCTATTCCTGGTTAAACCGGAATAAATACCGCAGATTACTAATGGAGCGGAAGCTTCGCAAAACTTTGGGAGGAAACGCATGAACATTCAAAAAGTGTTGATTGCCAACCGCGGCGAAATCGCGGTCCGCATTATTAGGGCCTGCCGAGAACTGGGCATTTCCACCGTCGCGGTCTATTCGGAACCTGACCGGGATTCACTGCATGTCCGGTTGGCTGATGAGGCTTACTGCATCGGTCCGATGCCGTCCAAGGACAGCTATCTGAACTTTACAAATATTATGAGTGTAGCCACCTTAACAGAATGTGATGCCATCCATCCTGGTTATGGATTTTTAGCTGAGAATGCAGATTTTGCAGAGATTTGTGAATCTTGCAATATTATCTTCATAGGGCCATCTCCAGATGCAATTAACCGTATGGGCGATAAAGCTGTGGCGAAGGAAACCATGAAGCTGGCTGGAGTTCCGATTATCCCGGGCTCAGATGGCCTTGTAGGTGATGTTGAGGAAGCCGTCATGCTGGGTCGTGATATCGGATACCCGATTATCATTAAGGCTACCGCAGGTGGCGGGGGTAAGGGCATTCGGATTGCTGAGGACGAGGAATCATTGGTGAAGCAGATTACTGCTGCACAACAGGAAGCGCAGAAGGCGTTTGGTAACGCTGGTGTATATTTGGAAAAGTACCTTACAGGTATGAAGCATGTAGAAATTCAAATTATTGCAGATAAGCATGGTAATGTAGTGCATTTAGGTGAACGCGACTGTTCCGTACAGCGTCGCCGTCAAAAGCTGATTGAAGAGGCACCTTGTTCTGTACTTACACCGGATATCCGTGAAGCGATGGGTCATGCTGCAGTTCGCGCAGCACTTGCCGTAAACTATTCGGGAGCGGGGACGCTTGAATTTCTGCTTGGACCGGATGGACAGTTCTACTTCATGGAGATGAATACTCGTATCCAGGTGGAGCATCCGGTAACAGAAATGGTTACGGGTGTGGATTTGATCAAGGAAATGATCTCTGTTGCAGAAGGAAATCCTTTGTCTTTTACACAGGAAGATATCGTAATTAATGGCTGGTCAATTGAATGCCGTATCAACGCGGAAGATCCAGAGCGTAATTTTATGCCTTCACCAGGTAAAATTGGCTTTTATTTGCCGCCTGGAGGTCTCGGTGTTCGTGTAGATAGCGCAGCGTACCCTGGTTATACGATTTCCCCTTTCTATGATTCTATGATTGCAAAGCTGATTGTATGGGCACCCACACGTCAGGAAGCGATTGCAAAGATGAAGCGCGCCTTGGCTGAATTCGCGGTGGAAGGAATCCATACTACGATCCCTTTCCATCAGAAACTGCTGGAGCATCCTGTATTTCTGGATGGTAATTTTGACATCAAGTTTCTGGAAGAGTATGAAATTTAGGACGACTTCGCTTTGTTTGTCATAAAGTTCGTCAAATGATATAGTATGTTTAATAAGAGACGTGCTTTACGCTTGAATTTATGAGAATCTTTGTTGAAAGGTGTGAAGTCTAAAATGAGTACATTGCCGACAGAATACGAACGGACAGAAATCGGTGAGATCCAGATTGCTCCTGAAGTGATCGAGGTGATTGCAGGTTTAGCGACCGTTGAGGTTAAAGGTGTAGCTGGCATGAGCGGTGGTTTCGCCGGCGGTATTGTTGAGCTTCTCGGACGTAAGAACTTGTCCAAAGGAGTTAAAGTAGAGGTTGGACAACGCGAAGCTGCGGTGGATGTTTCTGTAATCATTGAATATGGTAACCGTCTTCCTGAAGTGGCTGCTGAAATTCAGCGTAATGTTAAGCGTTCCATCGAGACTATGACTGGTCTGACTGTTGTGGAAGTGAATGTGCATATTCATGATGTACAATTCAAGAACAACAACACTGTAGACAAGAACGAGGAAGCTGAAACGGTTCTTCGCGTGAAATAACAGTCGTCGTTCTTCCATAAACCCCCGACAGCAAAGTCGAGGGTTTACTCTAATTTAAGGAGGTTATGAGACTCGTGGCAAAAATTTTGGACAGACTTTTGCTGTTTGTCTACAGCTTAAGTATCGGAATATTATCTGTTATTGCCATCCTCCTCTTGAGCGGTGCTATTCCTAAAACTTTGGAGATTGAGAATGGACCAGCAGCTTATATTACTGCAATTGTAGTAGCAGTTGTCTTGTTCCTTCTGAGCATCCGATTTTTCTACATCTCTTTGCGTCGTGATCGCGCTTCTTTACCTTCTGTTGATCAGCGTACAGAGTATGGGGATATCCAGATTTCAGTGGAGACCATTGAGAATCTGAGTCTTAAGGCTGCCGGTAAAGTGAAGGGAATCAGAGATCTCAAATCGCGTATTCGCGTTTCTCAGGCGGGCCTTGAAATTACAATTCGCGCAGTAGTGGACGGTGAGCATTCATTGCCGCTACTAACCACAGAAGTGCAACGTCAGGTGCATGATTTTGTGCAGGAGACAACCGGTATTCCGGTTGCGGATGTGTCTGTATATATTGCTAACCTTACGCAGTCTCCAAGCTTCAAAAGTCGAGTGGAATAGAGGTGAATTTCCCTTATGTCTTGGAAAGAAGTATGGGAAAGTCACGGGGGTAGAATCGCCGGAGTGACTTTCGGCATTGGTCTAGGTTTGATATATTTAATTTGCGGTTTTTGGGATATGTTGTTCTTTGCACTGGTAGTGTTCATCGGATATACGTTCGGCAAAAGAAAGGATAACGCAGAGGCTCCACTGTTTCAGTGGCAAGAGCTGATTGCGCGTCTATCCGGACGCTGGCGTCCCTTCAAGTGAACCGCGATAGTCTTTTTCCCGGAGCAGGAAGCCGTAAGTTTGTGTTGTCCAATGCCCCTGGAAGAAAGGCTTTGCGGTTTTTTTAAATTGTGAAAGTTATCTTTAACGGACATCGGACAATAATCCTCTAAGGATTAGGGATAGAATTCGAAGGATTTGGGCTTAAAATAATTATAGGCGATGTGAATAAAGTCTAAATTATTATTACACTAGTGGTGTGCAGTTATATTTATGGTTGCCCGACGTTATAGAAGGTTGAATAAAGATGTTAATGCGATATAAGATTTTAGGAGGAACACATGAAAAGACGTATAGCGAGAGAGATTATTGTCCAAAGCCTGTATCAGATGGAAATGAACGATGTAGAAAGCGCGGATGCCGTAGAAATGCTGCTGGAGGAAGCTTCAGAGGAAAATGAAACCGATCGTGTAATTACGGACGAAATTCAGCTCAAGCACTATGTGGTGGAGCATGTAAACGGTGTGTGGGAGCACAAGGTTGCTATTGACGATATGCTTGAGCATTACTTGAAGGGCTGGCAAATGAGCCGTCTGTCACGTGTGGATCGTCAGATTTTACGTCTTGCGGCGTATGAAATGGTGTTCGCAAATGATGTTCCGGCTAAGGTTGCTGTGAATGAGGCTATTGATTTGGCTAAGCATTTTGGAACGGATGATTCCGGCAAGTTTGTAAACGGTGTGCTTGGTAAGATGATTCAGGAGATAGATACAATTAAAGCTGACCATTCTTAATTTTTTTATACATTAGTAATAGTAAAGTATATAAAAGGGGAGAGACTATCATGACAGCAGCAATCATCAGTGGTAAACAAGTATCTGAGGAAATTCGTATTGGTATTGCCCAGGAGGTTGCTGAACTGGCGAAACGTGGCGTGAAGCCCGGTCTGGCAGTAATTCTAGTAGGTGAAGATCCAGGATCACAAGTTTATGTTCGCAATAAGGAGAAATCCTGTATCAGCCTTGGTTTCCATTCGGAAGTGCATAAACTGGATGAGTCTACTACTCAAGAAGAATTGCTGGCTCTCGTAGCGCAGCTTAATGGACGCGATGATATTGATGGGATTCTGGTTCAACTTCCGTTGCCTAAGCATATTGAGGAAAAAGCTGTTATTGATGCTATCTCCGTGGAGAAAGACGTTGACGGCTTCCATCCTGTAAATGTAGGTAACCTAGTGATTGGTGCTGACAGTCTGCTTCCTTGTACACCTGCTGGTGTAATTGAACTAATCAAACGTACAGGAACAGGTATGGCTGGTAAACATGCTGTGGTCATTGGCCGCAGTAATATTGTGGGCAAGCCAGTATCTTTGTTACTGCAACGTGAAAATGCTACTGTAACGATGTGCCACTCCCGTACAGCTAATATGCAAGAGATTAGCCGTCAAGCGGATATTCTCGTAGTTGCGATCGGACGCGCCAATTTCATTGACGCTTCGTATGTGAAGCCGGGTGCTGTTGTCATTGATGTGGGTATGAACCGTTTGGATAACGGTAAGCTTGCGGGTGACGTTGATTATGATAGTGCAAAAGAAGTTGCCGGTTACATCACACCTGTTCCGGGTGGGGTTGGACCGATGACTATTACAATGCTGATGAGCAACACGCTGATTGCGGCTAAACGCCGTCACGGCCTGGAATAGGGGTAGGATTCATGGCGGCAGAGCGGCAGGTCTATTCGATAAAAGAACTCAACCGTTACATCCGCATGAAGCTAGACTCGGATAATTTACTTTCGGATGTATGGATTCGCGGAGAGATTTCCAACTTTACACATCACGGTAGCGGTCATATGTATTTCACGCTAAAGGATGAGAGCAGCCGGATCAAGGCGATTATGTTTGCTTCTCATAACCAGCGCCTACCCTTTATCCCGAAGGAAGGTGCTCGGGTAATTGCTAGAGGTAATGTGACTGTATATGAACGGGACGGGCAGTATCAGTTCTATGCCACACATATGCAGCCTGATGGAATTGGTAGTCTATATTTAGCCTATGAGCAGCTGAAGAGTAAGCTTGAGCAAGAGGGGTTGTTTGCAGAAGCGCGTAAACGCCCTTTGCCTCGCTTTCCAAAGTGCATTGGCGTGATTACTTCGCCAACAGGAGCAGCTGTGCGGGATATCGTGATTACACTCCAGCGGCGGTTCCCGCAGGTGGCTATTGTAATCTATCCCGTACTGGTGCAAGGCAAAGGCGCCGCACCTTCGATTGTGAAGGCGATTGGAGCGCTGAACCGTATGGGTGAGGCCGACGTGCTTATTGTCGGCCGCGGTGGCGGTTCGCTCGAGGAGCTGTGGGCGTTCAACGAGGAGGAAGTCGCGCGAGCGATATCGGCATCGAGGATTCCGGTCATCTCGGCCGTTGGCCACGAGACCGACTTCACGATTGCCGATTTCGCCGCCGACCTCCGCGCGGCTACGCCCACAGCGGCCGCGGAGCTGGCCGTGCCACACGCCGGCGAGCTTGCTGCGCAGCTTCGCCAGCAACAGCAGCGGCTGCGCCAAGCGCTGCAAAGACGTGCCCAGCGCGGACGCGAGCGTCACGCGGGGCTGGAACGCTCGCTGGCGCTGGCAGGCCCGCGCCGCTCGCTGATGCAGCACACGCAGCGGCTGGATCAGCTGCGTGAACGGCTCCAGCGCTCTGCGGATGCACGGCTCAGCCGTTCCCGCGAGCGCACAGCTGTGCTGCATCATAGTCTGCAGCGGTTCCATCCGCAGAGCAGTGTTGCTGCTGCACGTCAGCGCACCGAGAGCATTCGCCGTGAGCTGATGGGTGCGATGCAGGCACGCTTGCAGGAGAAGAAATCTCGCTATGTAGCGGAGATTCGTCATCTGGATGCGCTGAGCCCTCTTAAAGTCATGTCGAGAGGCTACAGCCTAGTCTATGACGAAGCAGAAGAGCATTTAATTAAATCGCTGACCGAAGTGCAGCTTGGCGATCTTGTAGTGATAAAGATGAATGACGGACAGCTGAACTGCCAGGTATGGGGAATGAAGGAGGATGGCAAAGACGATGACGAAGGAAGCGGAGCTTGATTTTGAAGGCGCCATGGACCGGCTGGAGGAAATCGTACGTGAGCTTGAACACGGCGACGTTCCCCTGGAGAAGGCCATCGATTTATTTCAGCAAGGCATGAAGTTATCTCAGCTTTGCGGCAGCAAGCTTGAGCAGGTAGAGCGAAAGATCGAAATGATTACCCTAGAGGACGGAGAACTGCGCAAGAAGCCGTTTGGTGCACGTCTGGAAGGGGACGCCGATGACTCGATTTGATCATGATCTTGAGAGAAGCACCGCAGGAGAATCACAACGGCAGCCACTGGAGGATTACATTGCGTCTATTGGTGACGTAGTCTCACATGAATTAGAGGCTATTCTTCCTACGCAATGGAAAGTTCCGGAGAATTTACAGAAAGCGATGATGTATTCACTAATGGCTGGGGGTAAACGCCTCCGGCCACTGCTGGTGATTGCCGCTTGTGAAGCACTCGGAGGAAGTAGAGAGGCTGCCTTGCCTGTCGCTGCTGCTATTGAGATGGTACATACCTACTCGTTGATTCATGATGACTTGCCTGCCATGGATAATGATGATTATCGGCGCGGGAAGCTGACGAATCATAAAGTCTTTGGGGAAGCGACAGCAATTCTTGCTGGCGATGCGCTTCTGACCCATGCTTTTTATAGTGTAGTACAAGCCTCGCGTAAATTTGGCATTCCCGCTGAAAGTGCATTATCCATTGTAGAGGATTTGGCGGAAATGGCAGGTCCACGCGGTATGGTCGGGGGGCAAATTGCAGATATGGAAGGCGAGCAGGGTCTAACCGATCATGCACAGCTGAAATACATTCATCTGCATAAGACAGGAGATTTGATTATCTTTTCTTTGCTAGCCGGCGGTCGTATTGCAGGTGCTAACGAGCAACAGCTTGAGGCATTGCATGAATTTGGAACAGCCGTTGGACTCGCTTTTCAGATCCAGGATGACATTCTAGATCTGGTTGGTGACGAAGGTAAACTTGGCAAAAAAACAGGCAGTGATATCAAGCAGCATAAGGTAACCTATCCTTATTTTGTTGGCCTCGAAGCCTCGCGCGAAGAAGTGAAGCAGCTTACAGAAACAGCCCGTAATGCTGTGCTGAACGGCGGCTTTCATGACAAACAGCGCCTGCTGGAAATTGCAGATTATTTAATGGCGCGTGATCACTAATTAAGAACTTTCGAAACGGCTGTATTTCGACAGCCGTTTCGTTTGTGTTATAATGGGTTTTATATAATTTACAACATCTAGGAAAGCGGGGAACTATACGTGCTGCTTCCACAAATAAATGATCCACAACAATTGAAATCACTGTCCATCGATGAATTAACTACCCTTGCGGAGGAAATCCGTCGATTTCTGATTGAGAAGCTTACAGCAACCGGTGGGCACCTTGGATCCAATCTTGGAGTCGTGGAGCTCACTTTGGCTTTACATTATTGCTATAA